>JBMNOE010000039.1:0-15711 GCA_050942895.1 Christensenellales bacterium | reverse complement strand
ACAAAAATCTAGAAGAAATTTGGGATTCAGTATCGTTAATCTCCATTGACTCATGCGATATAAAAGAGCGCCTGCCATTTTACTTGTGATTTTCTGCAGACTAAGTCCATTGCCGCATCCACGATTCATTCACGAAAAAGCAAATTCGGCGCGAAAAGCGGGGAAGTGCTGGCGAATGGCAGCGCATAACAAAAGGCTGTAAACGGCTGGAAAGGGTAACCCAGATCGAGTATGCTCGGATTCACAAAAAACACTACCCGAACGTCAGGCGCAAGGCGCTCGCGGGGGGATTTGAGACATTGGAAAAGATAGGGCGGCGGTGGTATATCGATCCGGACGAGCCGCATAGGTAACGGCGGCAGCGGGCAGCACGTGGCAGGGCTGTTTTGTCCGGTTTTTCATACCCACTTTTTAACTCGCTTTAGCGGCAATTGGGTTGCTGGGGTTGTGTCTTGCGCTGGTGGCCGGTGTTGAGTAATGGCGGTGTGCTGCAAAAAGCAGCAAAGCACATGCGCCACTCGGGAGGTTCAAGTCCTTTCACTTGCACCATAGGGAATACGGGCATATAGCTAAAGACTCGTGTTCCCTTTTTCTTTTTACCCCACTTGCGATTTAGAGCGTCCTTGTAGGATGCCATCCAGGGCTTCGCTAATCAGTTCTGCCACCTGGATGTCTCTGCCATCTACGGCGTTAGCATAAGCTCTGCACGTGTCAAAGCTTGAACTGTGCCCAGAAACGGGCTTTATTACGCTGTCAGGAAGGTCTTGAATTAAAGAAACAAATGTATGGCACAGTTCATAAGGGGAAGCAGTTTTATCTGGTGATATTTGCGAAATCGTACCCAGCGATTATAGAATTTGACCTGAGTTATCTGCTCTCCCTCTTCGTTGCAAAACACATACTCCGACCTAACCCCTTGAGGCGTTAGCATTTTGCGTTATCCGGCAAGCCTTTTCTCTGCTGACAAAAGCCATGTTACAGCAAAGCTGCTAAATAGCGCTTAAAAATTGTTTATTCTTTCCAGGTTAGAGCTTTCGGCAGAGTGCGGCCTTCCAAATCATCGGTAGCATTGGTTTTTATTTTCAAAAACGCGACAGGTACATGTGCCCGCCGCGCTTTGACTGCTTGTTTGACGCAGTTGTTTCTAATTCTTTTTAATTGGGAAATAGGTTGTGTACCTTTGGTAGCAGATGTTGTAAAGAGGGGTAAAGCGTATATTGACTGGCTGGTCCACTGTCCTCCAGTTCAGATTCCACACGCCCCACTGGCGTTCATCATCGGCGATAAAAAGGCCTGCGGGCTGGTCAATATCACCGTAAAGTGCAATCTCCTGCTCTGTCAGACCGGCAAGCACCACAGGGCCGTCCAGGAACGCGGCGCAGTCCGGACGGTCGTCGAGGGGATGCACTGTGATTGTTTTTGGAATATGAACGCAGATCGTTTCATCGCGCCACTCCTTATCAATACATGCGTATCCTTCCTTTTCCGTATAAGAAATCTGCTTCCCATCCTCCGTATGCAGTTGCATTTTGCCGTCCACCCACCACGGGATACGGATGCGCAGCATAAAGATCTGTCCCGCGCCGCGTATGGATAGTTTCAGGTTCATTGCTTTGGGCCGTGTAGCATAGGCGCCGTCGTAGTAAGCCTGCTCAAGATAAACGTCAGCGGCCAAGCCTAAATCACGGGCTTTCAGCACCGTTGCAGAGGGAAAGTACTGGCATACCGTTGCTTCTTTGCCGGCAGCATAATAAATACCGTCCTGAAGCATTGTGGCATTTGCTTGCACAAGGCTTCCGTGGCAGCACCAGAAATGATCGCGCTTGGTTCCCCACCGCTTCTTGGCCCCTGCCTCCAAGGGAAGGAAGTAGGTGAGGATTTCTTTGTTGTTTTCGATGTCCTCGCTCTGGGAGTAGCGGTAGTGCGTTTCGTAGTAACCCTGAGCAAATATTCCATTGTACAGGTTCCGCTCCCAATAATCGGCATATTGAACGCCGCCTTCCTGCCGATAGAGGAATTCGGCCAAGCGCATCATATTGTAGACGGTGCAATGCTCCTGGTTTTTGTTGCTAAGGCGCTCCGCCTGCTTTTTAAGGGGCGACCATACCTCTCCGCTCGTCTGCCCCCCGGTGGCATAGTACCCGCGCTCTTCCACTGCAAGATTCCAGTATGCCTTAGCGATCGCAAGGTACCGCTGCTCTCCCGTAATTTCATATGCCTTACATACCCCGAGAATCTCAGGGATGGTTGTATTGGCATGGCAGTTTGTTAATACATCCTCGCCCAGCAGCAAGGCCTCATAATATCGCGGGCGCTCGTAGCGTCGCATCAGTTCAAGATGCTGCGGATCGCCGCTTATCCGGTAAAGATCCGCCCAGGCTTCCATGATGCCGCCGGTTTCCGTGCGATCCATCAAATCATCCATTTCCTCACGGGAGATACCGTCGGTATATGCAAGAAACCACTGGGCGGCGCCGCTCAGGATACCAACGGCCTCGTCAATACCGGCGTATTCCTTCGCATCGCAAAGGCCCATCAAAATCTTATGCACTGTATAATGCGGAGCCCATACGCGCTTCCCATTCCGAATCCACCACAGATATTTTTCAGGGATTGTAAAGCACCACTGTCCGCCGTTTTCCTTCTGGCATTTGGCGATCTCGCGCACCATATAGGCAAGCTTCGCCTTGATCCTGTCATCGCCGGTGATTGCGTACAATCTGGCCGCTGCGGACATCCAATGACCCGTGAAATGGCCTCTTAGCTGGCAGGTTGGCATCTCCCATCCATAGTGGAAGTCTTCAGGAAATTCGCGCAAACTGGCTAAACCTGCCTCCTGCCTATAGTTGTACAGCAATACCTCATCGTCCAGCTCCATAACATAGCGGATATTCGCCATACGCTTGCGTAAAGGCAGCCCTCCAGTGAGGGTCGTGTTTGCATAATTGGACTTTCTAATCATATTCTTCCTCCTCAGCTGCTTTATTATTGTATTTGTTTTGGAAAGCGTCAGTTGATTTTAGTGCTAGTTTTCAATGCCGCAAGCGAATCGTCTTAATTTCATAGGGGGTGAAAGCAAGCTGGAGCTGCGCGTTTGTCATAACCAGTTCCATTTCCTTCCCCTCAATCATGTCGCAGGCCCAAACCGACGACGGACTCAGTGAGCTTAAGTCTACTTGCGCCTCCGCACGCGCGCCATGATTTTCATATAATCGCAGAATCAAATCGCCGCTTTTATCATGAGAGAATTTCAACGCGCCGGCATAAACTCCGCTTCCATGGATGGCGAGAAAACTCTTGCACTCCTTGCCGGGACGCATTCCTTCCGCGGCGATCAGCGGTTGGTTTAGATCGTAACCTTCCCGGTCCACGCAGCCTTCGCGGAAATCTCCTTTGTGCGGGCAGATGGCGTAAGTGAATACATGTGCGCCCATATCCGCCTGTGGGTCTGGATACTTAGGTGCTTTCAGCAACGTCAGCGATATCTGCGAACCCTTGATCCTATAGCCATATTTGCAGTCGTTGAGCAGTGCCACGCCAAATTTTGCGTCAGAAAGGTCGGCCCACTTATGCGCGCATACTTCGATCTGGGATGCTTCATAATCCATGTTATCGCCTGTGGACCGAGCAATGTTTCCATAGCTTAAATCATATTGCGCGCAGGGAGCATATACATCTACATCGAACAGCACCTTGAGCATTTTTCCTGTTTCACGCCAGTCGACATGTGTTCGGAATTCCATGCGGTGGCTCTTGGCAGGCAGCACGATCTCTTGCGTAAGCAAGGATTTATCGGTGATTCGGCGTGACAGCCGGACAACGGCCTGAACGCCGCTGTTTTCCACGATTTCCAGAGTGCAGGGAGTGTTCACTGTTTGCGGGTGCAAAAGCGTTTCGTGGTGAATGTTCCAGGCATCATAAAACTCATATACCTCGTCATACAGCAAAAAGCGGTTCCCCGGGCTTTTCAAGGCTTCTCGGCCGGCCTGCTTATCAAACATGCTTGTTATCTCTCCCGTATCGGAGCTGATCACAGCACGCACGAACCCATTTTCCAGGACGATCGATCCAGCCTCTGCTTTTGCGATCGAAACTCCGGTCTGGCGCATTTCCTCAACCCTTAAAACCTGATACCCCATTGCAGGAACGTTTTCAGCATACAAGGTTTCGCCATTTATATCGACATAGCCGCTGCGGTCAAAGGACAGCGTGTTAAACACTGTTACGAAGCCGTCACTCTTTTCCGCGGCGATTTTCCCCATGCTTTCCTTTTGCAGATCAGCCGCGGACATAAGCAACTGGCGTAGTTCCTCATTTGCCACGTCAGCTACGCAATTCTGGCAGCTCCCGGTAATAATATCATGGAACTGGTTGAGCAAAAGCGTCTTCCACAATTCCTTGATCACCTCCGCTTGGCCGCCTCCCGCCATGACATCAAGAATCTCCGCTGACAGCAGTGCTAATTCGCTTTTGCGATTGCCCCGTTTCAGGGCTGCCTGCGTGGTAAGAGTACCCTGGTGCAGGTCGAAGTATTTTTCTCCGCGCCACACGGGCAGGTCAAGCGCTTGCTCCTGCACGCCGGCGAAGTATTGGCTTGCCTGTGCCCACTTAAGGCGCGGAAGCAACGGGATTTTGTCATAGAAGCGGGCCCGTTCCAGCATATCCTGAGTAACGCCGCCGCCGCCGTCGCCATGGCCGACGCAGTAGAGCTGCATGTTGTTCTCGGGGGATTTTTGCGTATCGGTTTTCTCGCCCTTTTTGATCTCCTCCACCGTCATAAGCCCGTTATATGTGCCATGGGGAGAAAGATTGGCCGTCACCCGGGAACCGTCCAGCCCTTCCCATAGATAAAGGGTGTGGGGAAACGCATAGTGCACGTTGGAGCGAAGTTTGGCGCTGAAAAACGATGTTAGTCCGCTTTTCTTTAAGATTTGCGGCAGCATGGCCGACAGACCGAAGGTGTCCGGCAGCCAGCCCACAGTAGACATATGACCAAATTCCTGCATAAAAAAATGCTGTCCATACAGGAACTGACGGATATACGCTTCTGCCGATACCATATTGGCATCGGCTTCGACATACATGCCACCCACGATTTCAAACCGGCCCTGCTTTACATGTTCCTTTAAGCGCACATACAGCTCAGGAAAATATCTCTTTGCCCACTCAAACAAAATTGCCTGACTCTGGGTAAAGTGAAACTCGGGATAAGTGTCCAGCAAGTATAGCATGCTGGCAAGAGTGCGTCCCAGCTTGCGCACCGTTTCCTTGACAGGCCACAGGTATCCGATGTCAAGATGCGAATGCCCCGCCGCAAGGATTGTGCGGCTGCTTTTAGCGCCTTGGGTTTGCTCAAGAGCCGGCAAAAGCTCTGCCAAGAACGCCTTGGTTGACGCAAGAAACTCATCCCTCGACGCATCCGGGTGCACAAGCCTCCGCGCCTTCAAAAGCCATCCCATGGCAAAATCTGTCTCTGTTTCATATAGACAGGAAAGGGCGTAGTATAATTTCTCAATATCCTCGTCGACTGTCACCAGATCGGCCTTACGAAACACCTGCGCAGGATAATCCACGCCCCCCTGGACAGCGTGGGCGTGATTCTGCCAGCGATTGGTGGCTTCCACGCAAAGCCCGACGGTTTGTCCGCAACCCTCGCCAAGGCGGCAAAGAGTATGGTTAAGGTCCAGCCCTTGTGCAGGCTCCCCATCCACAAACAGCAGGCATTCGCCATCGCAGAGAAAATTCAGATATACAGGCAGGCCGTCAAACACATTGTTTACCGTGACGTCTGCCATAAAATACAAAGTCTGCGCCCACCAGGATTCTCCTGTTTGGATCGGTTTTGTCCCTCCGATCATTTTTGTGTTTCCCGGAGCGCAGTATTCAGCCTCCGTTGCCGTCCAGCCCTCGATGGGGATGCGCAAAGGATAGCGCGCTTGCCCAATCTTCCCCAGATATGATCCAATGTCACGCCGTTCCGCTGGTTTAATCATTTTGTTACCTCCTGTTACATATGCTTATGAGTTCTGCGGTACTGCAAGGGAGTTAACCCAAACTTTTCCTTGAAAACTTTAATAAAATAGGTCATATTTACATAGCCAAGACATAAGGCGAGCTCCTGCATCTCCACTTTTTCGTTTTTGATGAGAATTTCTGCCGCTTTGCGCAGCTTTTTGTCCTTGACATACTCCTGGAAGGTGACGCCGAAGCTCTGCCTGAAGATGCGGCTCATATGCCCAGCGCTGACTTCAAAGGCCTCCGATACGCTGCTTAAGGAAATGTTACTCAATATGTTTTCATCGATATAATCGATCAGTTTTCCTGCAAAATTTGCCTGCACTGCGTCTTCCGCGCTTGCCATGCGGTCGTAAAATTGTGAAACAAGGTCGTTGAGCCAGTCTGTATGCTCATCCAATGAGGAAAGCTGCACATAGGCTGCCAGCAATGAATCCTCATTTTTTCTCATAAAGTCAGGGTCTTGTTCGTGCATGGCATGGTGAAGCATCTGGAACGCTTTGAGCAACCCCGTGCGCACCGCCGTTACGGAAAATGTGCCGGCGTAAACCGTTTGCCGCAGATCAGCCAACGCTTCATGCACCGAATGTTGGACTGGTTTTGCCAAAGCCAGCCCGTACTGTTCAAGGGGCAGTTTCAGTGTGCTCTTTTCATGCAGATCAATCTGTTCCTGCCGAAAGAGCCTCCCACTGCCAAATAAAAACCCATACTGGAATCCGGCGTTCATTTTTCGCAACTGTTCCGGCATTTTTCTAAGATCTCCTTCGGGCAGGCTGAGATAAATGTTGAACATATGGCCGAGATTGCGCAGGATCTCTTCCTCCAGCAACCTGGACAGCTTGAAAACCCTCTCCGCCGGAGCGATCTGTATGATGTACACGATGCGGTTTGTAGCAATGCTGGAATAGGTGTATTCGAACTGATCCGCCAATATGCGGTTGATGATTTGCATTGCATTGTAAAGCACAAACTCTCTTTGGACATTGTCTGACTCTTTCATATTATTCTGGTCCACGTGAAAACCCACCAAGCAGTAGGGGCCATTCTCAAAGCGGATGTTGACAAGGTTGAGCCTGGTTTTAATCTCGTTAATATCCGCCGCGCCATAGATGAGATCATTGGCGCTGCGGTTTATGATGCTCTCTTCGTTTTTAAGGATGGTGTCCTCCAAGTCGGCAAAGCGGCTGCGCAGGCTTTCAAACACATTTCGCCCCGGATGCGTCACAAGAAACGACTGGTTTGCCGCCCATTCGGAAAGGTTCTGGATGGGCCGCAGCATTCTTCTGGAGATAAGCGTGAACCCGACTGAGGCCAGAAGGGTTATAGCTAAAAGAATCAGCAGAGCATAATAGGTTGAGCGAAGGATCTGCTGGCGGATCATCGAGTCCGGTGCTGCGTAAATGTAGTGCCATCCTCCATAGGTGGAGGATGTCCATGCCAGATTATATGAAACGGCATCAAAGGATTGCTGCCGGCTCCCGCTTTCGTATTGCAAGATCAGATCATCCATGCCGGCCAGCAGTCCTGTGGCAATAGACGCGTCGCCCTCGATGACGACAGGCTGGAGACTCTCGTCCACCAGCATCAAAATTGATTGATTATTGCCCATAAACTGTCGCATTGCGCTTTTAATTGCACCCTCATCTATATTCACTATCAGGCAGCCGGTCTTCCTGCTGACGGCGCGGGAATAGGGCAGGAGAACCCCATAGGTCAAAGTCGGAACATATGAGCGAAGATAGGGGGAATCTTCGTTTTCAAGAAGTCTTCTGTTTTCCTCCGCCGTGTACCACTTGCTACGACTGCCGCTGCGCATCAAATCCCGCAGCACGATGGAATTATACAGGCTTTGATACTTACTGTCTGTGGTGGCATGGGTGATGTATCCTTGCTCTGAGGATATGAGGGAATCATCGGCCTCCCGGTATAGATAGAGGCTGTGAATGTATTCGTTCAGCTTCACGAGTCCCACGGAAAAATCATATATTTCAAGCAATGTGGAAGTGCGGTCGTTTTCGCTTTTTTCCAAAAACCTCGTTACCAAAAGATTGTTGGACTCCAGGTTTTCGTAGAGCTGAAATGATACTTTGTTGATAATATTGGTGTCGCAATAAATTTGCACCTGGCGCAGAACAGCGCCATAGGCGTTGCGAAGCTCGGTTTCCACTTCGTCGTTTTTTAAGGTGATGATGCTAAAAGAGGAAAGTATAATCAGAGCCACAAAGAACAGCGAGAATGTGGTCGCTGTTCTGACGATGTAATTTCGTCTCTTTCGCCTAAATAGTTTGGACAGCTTCCCCTTCACATCATAATGCAAGGAAATCCCTCTTTCGTTTATATGTGTCCAGCTTACAATTATTCTACCATAATTCCCAAAATGGTGAACGTTGAAATGATAACAATTTGATTGTTTGTATAATGTCGATCATGCAATCTATGTATATATCATTTTTTTCGTCTTTTCAAAATACATACGTTCTTATACAATGAGGCCAACAAGTGAACTGAAAAATATATTTGCTATTGAACGGAAGGGATACTATGATGCCTGTTGCAACTGTTATTTCGCGTGCTGCAAAAACGCGGTTGTTTTTCAAACGTCTTGGAAAACAGCGCGCCTTGCTGCTTATGTTCATTCCGGCCATTGCGTATTATATTGTATTTTGCTATACACCGATCTACGGCCTTGTAATCGCATTTAAGGACTACAAAATCGTTAAGGGTTTTATGGGCAGCAGTTGGGTGGGAGTTAAGCAATTTCAAACAGCCTTTGGCGATCCGGAATTCTTCGCAGTGTTTCGAAACACGCTGATGATCAGTGCGTATAAGCTCGCCATCGGCTTTCCCGCGCCCATCCTTCTGGCGCTTTTGCTCAACGAAATCGGCAATCTTCGGTTTAAGAAGGTCGTTCAGACAATTTCCTACCTTCCGCATTTTATTTCATGGGTAGTGCTGGGGGGCATCACGATAAATCTGCTTTCACCGTCAACGGGAGTAGTGAACCGCATCATTATGGCTCTTGGCGGAAAGCCGGTCTACTTTATCGCAAGCCTGCGCTGGTTTCGCACAGTGCTTGTGGCCACCAACATATGGAAGGGAATTGGCTGGGGTTCGATCGTGTATATTGCGGCAATCGGCGGTGTGGACACAGAGCTTTATGAAGCGGCGGCCCTTGACGGTGCGGGAAGGCTGAAGCAGGTTGTTCATGTCGTGATCCCGTCCATCGCTCCGGTCATTGTAATCATGCTCATTTTTGCTGTGGGAGGGATCGTAAATGACGACTTTGACCAGGTGTTCAATCTTTACAATCCGACGGTTTACAGCGTGGGCGATGTTCTTTCCACATACACATATCGGCAGGGCCTGGAACGCATCCGCTACAGTTATTCTACTGCGGTGGGGCTGTTTCGAAATGTGATTTCCTTTGCGTTGGTTGTGGCCACCAATGCCATTGCAAAGCATTTCAGCGAATATGGACTGTGGTAAGGGAGGAAGTCATGATTGCATCCAGAAGTCAGCGAGCGTTCGCCATATTCAATTATTTCCTGTTTGTACTGCTGTCCGTCATCATGATCTACCCGTTTTGGGATGTGCTGCGTATTTCCTTTTCCAGCCCAATGGCTGTTAGCAGCATGGAATTCCAGCTGTTTCCAAAAGAATGGGACATGAACGGATATCAAGCTGTATTCAACAATCGTCTCGTATGGTCGGGATATCGCAACACGCTCCTGCGCACATTGCTTGGCGTTGCCATCAGCATGGCGGCAGTCGTGCTTACCGCTTACCCGCTGTCCAGAAAAGACTTTGTATTCAGGTCGGGGTTTACCATGTTTGTCGTGTTCACGATGTTTTTCAGCGGCGGCATGATCCCCACATATCTGCTGGTTTCCAAGTGGCTGAGGCTTCATAATACGATCTGGGCCCTTGTGCTGCCCGGAGCGATCTCTACCTACAATATGCTCATCTGCCGCAACTACTTTATGTCGCTGCCGGACAGTCTGATCGAATCAGCGCGCATCGACGGCGCAAGTGAGCTTCGCACTTTGTTAAGTATCGTGGTGCCGCTCTCGATGCCGATACTCATGACGCTTTTGCTTTGGACGATCGTTGGCCACTGGAACGCGTGGTTCGACTGCCTAATATACATACAGGACCCGGAAAAATATGTGCTCCAGGCAGTGCTGAGAAAAATCGTCATTGAGTTTTCCCCCTCTTACACTGACACCAGCATGATGTCGGAGCGCCAAAACCTTTCTCAGTATATCGAGGTAATCAAATGCGCGACCATCATGGTGGCTACGTTGCCTATCATCTGCATTTATCCGTTTTTGCAAAAGTATTTTGTCAAAGGTATACTGGTTGGGTCGCTCAAGGGATAGTTGGTGAAATCTGCGCCGCCTTACGCAGGCAGGGGCAGTACACAATATGGATATAAAATAAGGAGGAGAATCATGAAAAGACACATAAGGCTGATTGCTGTTACGCTTACCGTCGCGCTTTTCTTTGCCGGGTGCAGCGGAGACAGCGCGCCAGGTAGCCAGGCAACACAGAGCGGTGCATCTTCAGCGCCTGCCCAAACGTCGGCCGCATCAAACGGATCGGCGTCGGCACAGGAAGTCGGAAGCTCCGACGTGCATGACTGGAGCCAGAACATCACGCTGTCCGTTCTTCCCCAGTGCGACGAACCGGTGGACCCGCAATCTCCGGTAACAGAAGCGATCGAAGAAATGTTCAACGTCACGCTGGATTACTGGTACCTGGACCGCACCAATATGAACGAGCTGCTCGCTGTGCGCATGGCCTCCGGTGAAATCCCGGATCTGTTCTCAGCGGCAAACCAGACCTTCTATAAGGATTATCATGACCAGGGTGTGCTGGCGGAGATCCCACGCGATTTGCTTGAAACCGTTTCGCCAAACTTCTATCAGCTTACGGTCGACGCCTTCAAGTCTCTTGGTAATGTCTGGGATCTGATCACCATCGATGAGAAGGTCTATGGCATTCCGATAGGCAGCGTCACCGGCGCCTATACCACCCCCAACCTGTGGCGCGGCGACTGGCTGACGGCCGTTGGCATTGACAAGATCCCGACAACCATTGAGGAAGCGGAAGCGGCCTTCTACGCCTTTGCCAAGGAGGACCCTGACGGCAATGGCAAGGATGACACCTATGCCATAAGCAAATTCGGAATGGATCGCTGGCTTTGGAGCTTCGGAGGCACTGGCATTACCTATGTGCTGGATCAAAACGATAATGTCACGATCAACCTGCTGACAGATGAATTCAAGGAAGGTTTTGCTAAGCTTGTGCAGTTCTATAAAGACGGCCTGATCGACCCTGAATTCATCACCGGCGAAAACAAGGGACAGTACTGGGCGTCCTCCATTGCTTTTTGGAACGGCCTCATCGGCTTTACCGCTCCGGGAAACTTCTATCATGTCAATCCCTCCATCATCGAAGGCGATGGCGGCAGCAGTGTGAACAGCATCGGTTTTGCCAACCAGAACCCTGGACTTTTCTACGACTATGGTAAAATGCTTCAGGGCCCCAAGACTTATGCTCCCGTCGGCGGCGCGTATCCCGGCGGCATGAAGGTCGTGGGCATGCAGGTAGATCAGCCGAAAATGGAACGCATTCTCCTGATATTCGACCGGATCTGCAGCGATTATGAAGGAGCATGGACTCTTGCGGAATGGGGCATCGAGGGTGTAACCTTTGAGCTTAGCTATGATAAGGACGGACTGCCCATCTACACCAGGATCGGTCAGTTTGCTGCAGGCAACGACGATCCCTACGATCCCGGCTTGAAAGGCAATGGCATCAACCTGATCGAGAGCAGTTGCTATGATTTCTGCAAACGCGGCGAGGCGCAGCTCTATGCTTGGGGAGACGCCAACGCAACGGCGGAAGCCCTGGGTGCGCCGGACTATGTGAACCCATGCTATGGCGTTCTCTCAGGCGATGCGCTTACTATACGCACAAATGTTACGACCAAATACGATGAAGCCTATAATCTATTCATAACTGGTCAGAGAGACTTTAGCGCCGAGTGGGATAAGTTCATCGGCGATGAATTGGAAACGATTGGCCTGAGCAAATGGCTGGACGAAGCAAACGCATGGTATCAGGGGAACAAGAAATGACTCTCTTTGCCGGACGCTCCCAAGAACGAAGCAAAGACCATAGACGGCCGGTATTGGCTAAAAGCCAACCCTTCTTTATACAGCGGCGGTCATAGCACCGGGGCTGTCGTGCCTGAGAATCTCATGCACGACAGTTCTTTATGGGCGCGCAGTGCCGAAGGAGACCGGATTTGCAAGCACCAAGGAGCAACAGCGGCAAGAAGATTCTGCCGCCGCGCAATAATACTTCACTTGTCCGGGGTTTAGCCAGTTGAACGGGGCGGCACTTGACAGGCTGTGCTGCTGATCGAAATAAAGTCAACTTTGCCTGGCCTGTTCATAGAGGTATCTGAAAGCAGGTTTTTAAGGCACTCTCTCTAGCTTTTTCCGTTTCTCAATGCTTTTCTTGTGTGACCTGTTCGTTTTCCTGCGGCCCTGTCCTTCCTGCTGCCACTCACCTGCGGAGCGGAGATTCTAAACGGTGCTAACGCTATGACAAATCGGCAAACCTTCTGCCGTCGAAGCTATGTTGCGGCGTATTGCTTGCGTTCGCGGCCGGATTATTTCTTGTCTGCATTCGCAATATAAATCTGAAATGGATTCTGAAGATGTCTTGCCATTTTTATATCTATTTATATCTATAAGATGGAAAACCCCTGCTTCTGTCGGATCAAACCGGCTGAAAGCGGGGTAAACTTCACATCTTGATGCATTATGGCACGGTAGATTGCAAAAAAGGCGCATAAAACGCCTTTGAAACGGCATGTTTTTCCTCTGAAATGCGAAAAGCATAGCAATCCGGACTTTCAGGATTCTCATTACCGTGTCAATAGATAGAGTAGTTTGGATTTGTGTTATAACTGCATTTGGGACAGCAACAAATTTTCCAAATGTGCGGGATTTAATCCACGGTATAAGAAATGCGGAAATCGCTGCCGCCGCCAGGGCAATCAAGGTCAGAATTATATCAGTCACATCAAACATGCTTACCTTCGTTTCTTTAATAGATGGTTTCAAGTCCGTATACTTTTGCTGCTTCATGCTCAATCCTGCCCCTCTTGCATTTTTATCTCAAAAATAATTAAGGTTGATTTTCAAAACAAAGAAAGCCCCCTGGCCAATCTGTGGTTTTATTTTCCATAAATCAAATGCTATATCCTCTGATTGCCATGTGGATTTATCCTGTAATTCCGGAAAAGATGCCTATGGTTATAGCCATTATCTTTGGCGCGCATTTAATACCCTACTGCTGGTTATACGTGTCGAGAACCTACATGGTGTTACATGTGTTTATTCCGATTGCCGCGCTATTTATTGAGCTGCATTTTTGGCCGTTCGTGCTGGCGACAGCAATGAATGCTGTTGAAATCATTTTCATCCTTTGCTTAATATATAAAAAATATGAAAACAAAAAGCTACGTCCGCTGCAGCCATATTTTGAGAGCAACAACCGGGCATTTACTGTCGCGCAAGCATAAACAGCTCTGAGAGGAGTCCTGCAATGGCCTCATCCAGAATCCTTACACAGGCCTCAGACCTCAAGGTTCTGCACCATCTGTATTGCGCCCCAGCGGTCAAAGGCGATCTCTCGGATGTTATATTTTTACCAAGTTCCTCAATGAAACCGTAATGAACCGCATTGCCCTCGGTAGTCTTCAAAAAGCCTTGCTTTTCCCACAAGTCGTAATTGACATGGTCGCGGCGAACACGAAGGCAAATGTTGTCTTCCGACATCCAAAAGAAAGGCATAACACTGTATTTATCATCTTCATCCAAAGGTGGAAAGACCAGAACAAAAGCTGTGATGTCAGTGGAGGAGGTCAAGCCCACTGTAGCAGACACGTCCTTCAAGCGACTTTTCATCCACGGGGAACGCACACTTGTCCGATCTGTCCATCGGCATCCAACGCACCGACTGCTTTACCCACTGGTTCAACCGAAGTTGCCGGAAGCTGTTTTCCTCGGCAGGGTTTTGTTTTGCCGATTCACAAGCGGCTTTTACTTTGTCCATCCCGATTGTAATACCGAGAGAAAGATTGGCTTTTTCCAAAACTTTGGGTCAGTCCAATCATCCGTTTTTGCTGTGCCACAAATCACGGGGTAAAAAGTTGGATATGTCTTTCGCCACGAAAGAATATCCTGCGCCTTTTGATGCACTTCATAGCAGATGGGAGGGGGATGAATGGAAATTTTGAACTGTCCGAGTCGGCTATCTACAGGATGCACCGGGATGAATATGCCACGCTGCCTGTTGGGGCCGGCGCTAACGAGGCGGCCATCCGAGATGGATTCATGCCGAAAAAGCTGGAATACTTCGAGTCGCGGTTGTACGATATCGTGGATGGGTACAGGGAATCTTTGTTGAAAGACTTGCCGGACTTGCACCGGCGGAAAGTGAACGGATTTTCGCTCACGGTTAAAAATGCGCTGTCGGAGGAAATAAGGCGGGGGCTGAGGAGAAATCTGCCTGCGGACATGCTTTTAAAGCGGCTTGCGCATATTTTAAAGACGAATGCTCTGCTGCTGGAAAAGTCGGTTTTCATGTACCGTTTTGAGGCCGATGGGGACGACAGCACATGCAAGGCATGTACTCAGCATGACGGGAAAACCGGCACTGCGCAGGAGTTTGAGCGGCTTGAAATCACGCCGCCGCTGCATCCGAATTGCCGGTGCGAGCTGGAGTTGATCGTATACGGTTCGGACGGAGAGCATATGCTGTGGAGCGAGTATTGGCATGATTATTTTGCGCCGTTCAGAAGGATTCCCAACGATGTGGTCGATCTTTTCAACCAGCAGATGAACGCAAACAGGGAAAGATTCCGAAGTGCAGACAGCTTCTATGATCACCTGGACGCCATTCTCTGGGGTGCACTGTCAGGGTTTATCAGCGGGAATCGGCAAAGAGCGCGGGCAATGTTAGACGATCCAACCCTTTACAACATATTGAACAACCTCTTGGGCGGCATACTCGATATGGTGAAGGGAGCGTTTTTTCCGGAGGAGCCGTTTTCGCTTCAGGCTTTAATGGATGCGGCCAGCACGCTGATGCTGCTGTATGGAGCATCTAAACTGGGCCAGGCGGCGGTGGCCGTGCACAACCCTTCTCCGGCCTATGCGCTTGATTACAGGAATAGGATTGCAGGCACCCTGGCGACAGAGTATACTAAGGGCGCGGGGAGTAAGGTTCCTAAGCTAAATGATATTTCACAATCTAAACTTCAGCATGAATTTAAACATGCCTCAGATTTTGGAGTAAATGGAAATTGGAACAAGGTAAATAGTGAGATTTTTAACAAGAGCATAAATAATCATGTAAATAGTGTATCAAACCCGATAAATGGAACATACAGAGGAACGATACAAGTCACTCACTACTATGACTCAGCAACAGGAGTTAACGTTATGGTCGATTCGGCTGGAAACTTTGTAGGTGGGTGGAAATTAAGTGCTCAGCAAATTATGAATTTACTTAAAAATGGAAATGTTCAATAGTTAAAGGAGAGCTGATATGGAATCTTTTGAAATAACATTTTTTTGTGCAAAACATGAGTATGATGAAAACTCAATAAATATC
>JBMNOE010000038.1:0-16099 GCA_050942895.1 Christensenellales bacterium | reverse complement strand
CTTAAAGGCAGAAAAACGAAACGAGAGCATTAAGCCCAGGCAACTTAGGCGCAAGGGAATTATACCCGCTGTTTTATATGGCAAGGATCTTGACGAATCCCTTAGCATCCAGTTTTCCCAGGCGGACATTTTGCAGTTCTTGAGGACAAATTCCACTGGAAGCAGGGCGGAACTTACTATAGACGGTCAGAAATACCCGACATTGTTAAGGGACATCACATATGTCACCGCGACCAGCAATCTGGAGCATCTGAGCTTCCAAAAGCTTGTGGCCGGAGAAATCGTCTCAAGCACGGCCGGGGTTGTTTTATTGAACAGGGAAAAGGTGTCCGGAGTGGTCAATCTGCTCCAGGCCGAGATCGCATATCAGGCGCTTCCGGCCCACTTGTTCGACAGGGTTGAAATTGATCTGGAAGGAAAAGAGCCTGGGGACAGCATCAGCGTCGGCGATCTTGACATAGCAAAGAATGAGAATATTGAAATTTTAAGCCCCCTTGACACGATGCTGATTTCAATCACCGATATCCACAGGCAGGTTGAAGAGGCTGATTCCGACGGGGACGCAGAAACTCCGACTGAATCCGAATAAAAAGTCAGACAAAGACCAAACAAAATATTCCATGGCCTTAGGCATGGAATATTTTTTACAAAGGCAAAGAAAAGGCAGAAATGTGACTGGAACTTGCTGTCACACTGTGTTATAATTATAACAGTCGTCAGGAAATGCGGACATTTGCTCACCGGAAAACCCAATAACCGGACAAAGCTTAAAAGTGGCCTACCATTCCGCGACGCCCTTCCTGCCGGCACATGCAGCCTGCTTTTGCCGCCGCATTCTATGGCTTTGTTCTTACCATGTTTTATTAACAGGCTTTCTAGCTTTGGCGCAGAAAGGGGAAAACGCTCTGGAAAAGAAGCCGCAAAAGGACGATAAACGGCAAAGAAGGTTATTTTTGCAGGGGCTGTCTTTTTTATCACAAATTGGCATCACAATGGCGGCCTGCGTGCTGGTTGGCGTGTTTTTGGGCAGGTATTTAGACAGGCTCTTGAACACATCACCTTGGTTTTTGCTGTTGTTTTCTTTCCTTGGGGCAGGGGCCGCCTTTAAATCGGTATTTGATCTGGGCAGTCGCAAATGACAATCATCCTGAAAGGTGCACTATGAAAATATCCGACCTTGCGAAAAGATTTCTTCTTATCATCTGCATCCTTGCCGCCCTTTTTATTGCGGGCTCTGTCATTTACTATCGCTCGTCCTCCTGTCTGCCCTTTGTATATGGCGTGGTTTTAGGCAGTGCAGCAAGTGTCGTCAAGGTTATAATATTGGACAAGACAGTGGACAAGGCCCTTAACATGGAAAAGAAAGCCGCCAGCAATTATGCGCGCTTGAACCATGTGCTGCGTCTGCTGCTGACGGCTGCAGTTTTGGTTCTGGCCGCACTTGTTCCGGGAATAAGTCTCTGGGGCGCGGCAGCCGGAATATTGGCCTTTCAGGCAGCGGTGTACATTCAGCGCTGGTTTGTAAAGAAATAACAGGCGGCGTACGCTTTTTGCATACCTAGGTTAGAGGTGATAGGATTTGACATTTGGCATTGAAAACATATGGAGCATAAATATAGGCGGAGCAGAGCTGTGGATCACACAGACCATAGTCAACACATGGATTATCATGGCTTTGTTGATTGCTCTCGCCATTTTTGTTCGCATAAAACTCCGCCGCTTCCAGGAGATACCAAAAGGCTTTCAGTCCATCATAGAGGCGGCTGTCGAATTGTTCGATAATTTTATGCTGAGCGCCGTCGGTGAGAGGCTCATGTCTCTGGGGACTTGGTTTTTCACTCTCTTTATATTTATTTTTACATGCAGCCTGTCCGGCATAATTGGCATGAGGCCCCCCACCGCCGATTGGGCCACCACTTTTGCTCTGGCTCTTATGACACTCATACTAATACAGGTTATGGGCATAAAATACCGCGGGAAGGAATATTTAAAGAGTTTTTTCTCGCCGCACCCGGTGTTTTTTCCTCTAAACCTCATCGGTGAACTGGCGCGGCCGGTCTCTTTGAGCTTTCGTCTCTTTGGAAACACCCTTTCCGGGCTGATACTTATGACGCTGGTATATTCCTTGGCGCCCGTCGTGTTCCGCTTCGCCATACCCGCCGCGCTTCATGCATACTTCGACATTGCTATAGGCGCCTTGCAAACATATATATTCTGCATGTTGAGCCTCATGTTCATCAAGCAGGCGACCGAAGAATAACATGCCTAAAAGGCAGGTATATTTAAAATCAACACATGAATCGGAGGAATAATCTATGAACGATCCCTTGGCTTTTATAATTGCGATAGCGCACATCTCAGCGGCACTCGCACTCTTTAACGGCTTTATTACAACCATTGGGCAGTCAAGAATCGCTGTGTCGGCCATAGAGTCCATAGCGCGTCAGCCCGAAGCTTCAGGTGACATCAGGGGCACCATGTTCATCGGCCTTGCCATGGCGGAGACCTCGGGTATCTACGGCCTGTTGATAGCCATAATAATGCTCTTTGCAAACCCGCTGGTAAACATTTATCTGCAAAACATGGTGTGATGACGCTTTTTCATCCTTCCATGATTCTTTGTGCCAGCGTGCATTATACAAAAACTGCGAAAACTCGCTTTGACGGGCGTTGCTTTGTATTTTGTAAAAACGCAGGCGATTTAAGAAAGGAGGTTTCCGTATTTGATTTATAATTTTGCCATTTTTATGACCGCCGACGCGCAGCGGATATTCGGTCTGGATATGCAAACTTTTTTCGATGTTGCACTCCAGCTGTTCAACGCTTGCCTGCTGGCGGCAGTCCTCGGTTTTGTTCTGTACAAGCCTGTGCAGAAGTTTTTGCGCGCGCGTTCGGACAAGATCAGCGGCCAGTTAAACGAAGCCCGGGACGGCATGGCGCAGGCGAACAAAATTAAGGCCGAGTATGAGAAAAAGTTCATCAATATCGATACGGAACGCATCCGGATTTTGGAAGCGGCCAGGCTTGAGGCCGCCGATCAGGGCAGACATATAATCGAGGATGCCAAGCGGGAGGCCAACGATATAAGGCGCCGCGCCCATGAAGGCGCCATGGCCGAGCGGGAGCGGCTGAAAGAGGAAACAAGGCTGCATATCCTTGAAGTTTCTTCCCTTATGGCAGGGAAGTTTGTGGCCCAAAATATCGACAGCGCCACCCAGGACAGGCTCTTTGACGAAACCATGGCCCAACTGGAGGAAACGAAATGGCTGAGCTAAAAGAAATTTATGCCAATGCGCTGTTGGAGCTTTCCGTCGAAGGTGATGTGCTGGACGAAAACATGCAGCAGGCTGCCCTCATCCGCGATGTTCTAAAAAGCGAGCAGGTGGAAAGCTTTCTTATCCATCCAAGCATACCGGACAGCGCCAAGAAGACCTTTTTGCAGCAGCTCTTTTATGAAAAAAACGAAAATGGCGAAAAAAGTGAGAAAGTTTCCGATGAGCTGATGGGGTTTTTGCATCTGGCCATCGATAAAAGCCGCGAAACGCAGATACTTCCCTCGCTGGACGCATTCATTGATATGGGAAACAAGCACAAGGGTAAGCTGACTGCGACAGTGGTATCCGCCGCCGAGCTTCGCCCCGAGCAGGTTTCAAAGCTTAGGGATCTGCTGGCAAGGAAGACAGGCAAGCAGGTTGATCTTGTTGCCAGAGTTGACCCCGCCGTAATCGGCGGAATGTATATTCACATGGAAGGCCGCTTGATCGATCGCACGGTTAGAACGCAGTTAAAGAACATGAAAGAAATCGTCAGGAGAGGGGTATCGAATGATTGTTAAGCCCGATGAAATAAGCAAGGTGATAAAGGAGCAGATAAAGGCTTTTTCATCCGTGCTGGATGTCTCCGAGGCCGGCACCGTCATACAGGTGGGAGACGGCATCGCCCGCGTTTATGGGCTGCAAAGCGCCATGAGCGGCGAACTTCTGGAGTTTCCCGGCGGGATATACGGCATCGCCCTTAACCTGGACGAAGACAGCATAGGCGCGGTGCTAATGGGCCCGGACGCCAGCATCCGCGAGGGGGATCCCGTCAAGCTCACAGGCCGCATGGCCGAGATGCCCGTCGGCGACGCCCTCCTTGGCCGCGTTGTAAATGCGCTGGGCCAGCCCGTCGACAACAGGGGCGCTCTGGTCACTTCGTCCTACAGAAAAATCGAGAGCAATGCCCCCAGCGTTATAATGCGCAAAGAGGTCAACGAGCCCCTTCACACCGGCATCAAAGCGATAGACGCCATGGTGCCGATAGGCCGGGGCCAAAGGGAACTGATAATCGGCGACCGCCAGACCGGAAAGACCACGATCGGCATTGACACGATTATAAACCAGAAGGATAAAGACGTCCTTTGCATATATGTGGCCATCGGGCAGAAGGCGTCCACGGTTGCTAACATCATCAAGGTGCTGAGGGAAACAGGCGCGATGGACTATACCACCGTGGTGGTTTCCACCGCCAGCGATCCCGCTCCCCTGCAGTACATCGCACCCTATGCGGGCTGCGCCGTCGGCGAGGAATGGATGGCCGCCGGCAAGGATGTGCTGATCGTCTACGACGACCTTTCAAAGCATGCAGTGGCATACCGCACCATCAGCCTGCTTCTGCGCAGGCCGCCGGGCCGCGAGGCTTATCCGGGCGACGTCTTTTACCTGCACTCAAGGCTCTTGGAACGGGCAGCCTGTCTCAGCGACGCCCATGGCGGCGGGTCTTTGACGGCGCTTCCCATCATCGAAACCCAGGAGGGCGATATCTCCGCATATATACCCACAAACGTGATCTCCATTACAGACGGGCAGATATATCTTGAAGCGGATCTGTTCAACGACGGCGTCCGCCCTGCCATAAACCCGGGGCTTTCCGTTTCCAGGGTCGGCGGCTCCGCACAGATAGACGCCATGAAGAACATCGCCGGCCCGCTGCGGATTGAATTTGCCCAATATCGCGAGCTTTCGGCATTTGCCCAGTTCGGTTCCGATTTGAGTCAGGACACTTTGGAGCGTCTGAATCAGGGAGAGCGCATTATGGAGGTGCTCAAGCAGCCCCAGTACAGGCCCATGTCCGTTGAGAAACAGGTGCTTATACTCTACGCTCTGGTGAACAGGCATCTGCTCGATGTGGACATCGACCGCGTGCAGGAGTTTCAAAAGGGCTTCTTGAGCTTTGTCGAAAAGGAGAAGCGCTTTATCGAGGAGGAGATTCACGAGACGGGAAGCGTTTCGCCTGAGCTGGAGGAACATATCAAGGAGGCCATCCGTGAATTCAAAGAGCGGCATGGCTTTGGCTAAAGGAGCGCGCCATGGCTTCGATTAAAGATATCAGGCAGCGCATGGCAAATGTGCGCACCACAAAACAAGTTCTAAACGCCATGGACATGGTCTCTGCCACAAAGCTTCACAAAGCAAGGTCGAGGCTTGATGGCATCCTTGCCATGCACGGCGATATGAAAAACACCATCGACGACCTAAAGCGTTTTGATGAGATCAGAAATCATCCTTTTGCTGAAAACCGTCAGGTGAAGCAGAGCGCTTATGTGGTTATCACCAGCGACATGGGCCTTTGCGGAAGCTATAATGTCAACATCTGCAACGCGGCATTAAAACACATGAGCGACGGCAAGAACGAAAAAATACTCTCCACCGGCGCAAAGGGCTGCCAGTATTTCAGGCGGCGTGAAAAAAACGTTTTTTGCAGGATTACAGACGCATCCGAGGCGCAGATATATACGGGCGCGGGCAGCCTGGGTGAGATCACATCGCAGATGTTTGCCTCCGGCGATGTGGATGAGGTTTTTCTGGCTTACACAGAGTTTGAATCAACGCTGAGCCATATCCCCCGGGTGGAAAGGCTGCTCCCCCTTTATGGCGATCTGAGCCGTTTGGATGAACTAAAAAAAGGCGAGAAGCAAGTCGGGATGAAATATGAGCCTGATGCCGCTTCCTTTTTAGATCATATGCTGCCGCTGTATCTTCACATGTGCTTTTTTGTGGCGCTGTCCCATTCGATGGCCTGCGAGCACGCCGCGCGCATGATGAATATGGAGTCCGCCGGCAAAAACGCCGGCGAGATCATCGACGATCTTAATCTGATGTATAACCGCAAGCGCCAAGCTGCCATAACGCAGGAGCTGAATGAAATCGTCAGCAGCGCAAATATATTGCAATGAGGTGAAAACATATTGGCCGATATAAAAAAGAGCGAAAAGGGTAAAAATAGCAATAAGGGTAAAATTGTGCAAATAATCGGCGCGGTGCTGGACGTCTGGTTTGATGGCGGGCTGCCTGCGCTTTACAACGCAATAGAGGTGGAGCACGAGGGCGCCACAGTTGTGCTGGAGGTGGTGCAGCATCTTGGTGATAACAAGGTTCGCTGCATATCGATGAATCCGACGGAGGGCCTCAGGCGCGGCATGGAAGCGGTGGACACGGGTGCGCCCATATCGGTGCCTGTAGGCTCACAGGTGCTGGGGCGGATGCTCAATGTTCTGGGCGAACCCATCGACAACAAACCGGAGGTGGAAACCGAGGAGCGCTGGCCCATCCACAGGATGCCCCCTGCCCTGGCTGATCAGATTGCTGTGCCTGAAATGCTGGAAACCGGCATAAAGGCCATAGACCTGCTTTGCCCCTACCCTAAGGGCGGCAAGATAGGGCTTTTTGGCGGCGCGGGAGTCGGAAAAACGGTGCTTATAATGGAGCTGATCAACAGCATCGCCATGGAGCACGGCGGCTATTCCATATTCGTCGGCGTTGGCGAGCGTACCCGCGAGGGCAACGACCTGTATTATGACATGATCAAATCCGGAGTTATGGACAAAGCGGCGCTGGTGTTCGGCCAGATGAACGAACCCCCGGGAGTGCGTATGCGCGTGGGGCTTACGGGGCTTACCATGGCGGAATACTTCCGCGATGAAGAGCAGCAGGACATGCTTTTGTTCATAGACAATATATTCCGCTTCGTGCAGGCGGGTTCAGAGGTCTCAGCGCTTTTGGGCCGCGTGCCCAGCGCTGTGGGATATCAGCCCACCCTTGCCAACGAAATCGGCATGCTGCAGGAGCGCATCGCTTCCACAAAAAGCGGCTCCATCACCTCCGTTCAAGCGATATATGTCCCCGCGGATGACTTTACCGACCCTGCCACCGCCACCACATTCGCCCATCTGGACGCAGTAACCGTTCTGTCCCGTTCCATAGTCGAACAGGGAATTTATCCTGCGGTGTCTCCCCTGGATTCAACCTCACGCATATTGAACCAGAGCATTGTCGGCGCCGAGCATTACAATGTGGCCCGCTCCGTCCAGAGCATATTGCAGCGCTACAATGATCTTCAGGACATCGTGGCCATTTTGGGGCTGGATGAACTGTCCGAAGGCGACAGGCTTACCGTCAGCAGGGCAAGAAAGATACAGCGCTTTCTTTCCCAGCCCTTCTTTGTGGCGGAAAAACACACCTCCATACCTGGCAGATATGTCACCATTGACGAGACCATCCGCGGGTTTAAGGAGATCACCGAGGGCGTTCATGATGAAATTCCCGAGGGGATGTTCCTTAATGCGGGCACCATAAACGAGGTCGTCGAGCGCTTCAGAATATCAAACGGGTGAGGTAAATCTTGGGGGAAAATGAAAATATGGAAAAAAAGAAAGTAAACCTGCGGGTAGTCACCCCCCGCGGAGTGAAAATTCAAGAAACGGCCGATATGATCGTCATGCGCTGTGTGGATGGCGACATGGGCATTCTCCCCGGTCATGAACCCCTGTCAGCGGCCTTGGGCGACGGAATACTGCGCGTAATAGACGGCGACAAGGCTGAGCAGAAAATCGCTGTTTTCGGCGGCTATGCCATGGTTGAAAACGACACGGTCAACATCGTCACCAGCATTGCCCAAAGGCCGGGAGAAATTGACCTGCCGCGCGCCGAGGCCGACCGCCAGCAGATGGTTACACTCATGCAGGAAAGAGCCGACGGCCTGAAGATGCAGAGCTATCAGGTGCAGCTCAGGCGCGCTCTTGTGCGCATAGAGGTCAACTACCACCCGGGCGGCGACGAATAGCAAAAAGACCATACAAAACCCATGCACTCATTTCGAGCTGATGCATGGGTTTTTTGTTGCAACTAACTGCTTGCTTGCTTCTGATTTTGACTAATTTATGAAAAGCTTCCACGATATGACCAAAACGCAGCGCCTCGTCAGCTTTCAACTTAGCTGGGAAAACCACAAGGTCAGGTAAAAATGGCTGCGGTTATTTTAATTCTTTATTAAAAGAAAATAAGATGGCGACATCCTGTGCAAAACGGATGGCCCATGCCCAAAAGAAGCCCTTTTTTTCGTTAATGGATTTTGCAAGAAACCATCAGATAAAGGCCGCCATAATAGCTCCGGAAAGAACCGAACGAAAGATCAGGCCGTTGCCGGATAGGGTTTGAAAGTATACCACGCTGCCTGTTACGAGGGTGATAATTAAGCCGATATTCAGGCCTATCGCTTTTAAGCCCTCGTTTTCCTTTGGCTTTAATCCGATTAAAGGGACAGGGCGGACTGCTCATCAATTTTCTTAAGGTTAAGACAGCCCAGCCGCAGCTTGTCAACCAGCAGATACAAGGATAAGCAAAAAACAGCGCTGATAATTATGGTGGAAAATTCATATCCTGCATAAAAATTCAGAATGTCCTTATCAAAGATTGTGATGTGAAATAACGGCGCCTTCATAAGAATAAATAAGAGCCATGCCGCAATCAGTGATAAAATAACAATTACCTATTCTCCAATCTTTCATCATCTTACTGTTCTTTCGATGGCTGCGTATCCGCTTTTCGCATCAAATCTGCTTTTTCTTATTTCCGGCAAAGGACATGAATTTGAGCGAGCACACTTTACACTGTTCTTTGCCGGACGGTCGCTTTGCCGTTTGAAAACTCAACCCTGCCGATAGAGCCGTTAACAATCTGCATTTGCGGCGGGACATGGCCTATGTCTGCATCATAAATAACCGGCACATCCAAACATCCAAGCCCCTGCTCCAAAGCATCAATCAGTGTGAAGTCACGCTTATCTTTATATCCGTCCGGGCGGCCGATAATAATTCCATTGCAGCATTTAAACCATCCCGCTTCTCTCATTTGCCATAGTGTCCGGTAAATATCCGGCGCTGCCATCTCGCAGCTTTCAAGTGTCCAGACAATGCCTTCGTTTTTGTATCTGTCTAAAAACACATCCACCGGGGCAAAGCGCGTTCCAAGCAGTTTGCACAGGGTATCCATACACCCGCCAATCATGCGCCCCTTAAAAGAAACGTGAGTATCCCCCTGTAACGATTTCCATGAGGATGTATTATCAAGTTTATATACTTCTTGCGTGAAATCGTCCCAGCTTGAATAGCCGCCCCAAGTATCCCAACTTTTCTGTTCTGTTTCTAAATTTGACATAACATCAAAGACCCTTAAATCAGCCTCATGTATACGAGCATACCCCATGTTCATCAGATTAGTGCCATGTATTGTAGCAATATCGCTGATGAGTGTCAATGGGAAAGTCAGCGTGGTGACATCTGAGTAGCCGCAAACCCATTTTGCGGGCAGAGAAGCCAGTTTTTGTAAATCCAAAAGCGGAAGCATATCCATCAAAAAATCGCCACCCCACGGAGGCAGAACCGCGGCTACGTTTGGGTTTTCATAAAGGCTCATAAATTCCGCGGCACGGGTTGCGCTGTCAGCGCTAACGCATTTGATTTCATTACGGACCGAAGCGGTTTCAATTACTTTATAACCCAAAGCCTTAATATTTGCAATTGCGTTATCAAGTCGAAGTGATAAAACCTCACCCGGCGCTCCGGTAGATGGTGCGCAGATGCCGATGGTGTCGCCTTTTTGCAGTAATTTGGGATATTTCATTTCGCTGCCTCCTATCTTTAATTGCAAAAAACCTCTGCCATGTGAATTTGCATCAGCGACAATGATATAGTTTGCATTTTTATTGACAAAACGTTAGCAAAGGTATAAATAGTTAGCGAAAGTATGAAGAGCATAAATGCATTATTTCACATCATGCTCTTCATCTACTGTTAGATTGTTTCTTTTCGTTCAAATAAGTTGAAAACAACCAACCGCAACGGACTTCAATATGTTTATTTTCTCCGCTAAAAAGGCTTTCTGGGTTATAAACAGTTCCATTAGCACGGTCAAATTGCACTTCTGCTGTCCAATAAACTTCTGGATAAGGAATGGTGATCTTTTCTTCAAGTATGATATTTCGAGTAATATCATATAATGCGTTCACATCAAAGCCCTCATGATGATGCATGGCATCGTGGTCGCCTGCAAACACTGAAAAAGCAAATTGCGAACAAAAAGTAAGATATGGTATGTTTCTATCGTCCGGAACAAAATCCCAATGAACAAAACCATCAGGCACAGGCGAACCTGCTTTCATAAAGCGCCCAATGTAATCATGATTACGCTCAGCGTCTACCGGTTTGCCAAAATGGTGAGTCAATGTTAAGTCATAATCAAAACCAGAAGCATATTCCGGCATTTTGTCAAGAACAGACACGACCTTTGGGCGTGTTATCGCCCAGTCATCGCTGCCGTAAAAAAACTCAATACCGATAAATCGAACAGACGGTAATATTCTATACTCCCAATGTTCAATAACCGCTCCAACGCTATCTAATTGATTTTGTATATTTTTGCTGTAATCCATTTACCTAGTTAACCTTCCATCATATAGATAACCCTTGTTACAGTTTCATTTTTTAACGTTTATGTAGTTAAAAAATCACCGCAATTTTGGTATTAAAACTGCGGTGATTCTTTGGCGGAGAGTTAGGGATTTGAACCCTAGTTACCCTTACCGGGTAAACACGATTTCCAATCGTGCGCCTTCAACCGCTCAGCCAACTCTCCAAATGGTAAGCTTTTGACAGCCAAGTCATTATACATTAGTTAAGAAAAAAAATCAAGGGCTATCCGCAAAAACAAATAAAATATTACTGCTCATTTCGCCTCATTAAAACGCCGACACCGCAAGAAAGAATTGCGAACTATCATCCGCTTATGGTATAATTTATTCAGTGAATATACTAAATGTAAAAAACACAAAACGGAGGTCAACGATTGTTATGAAGGAATTTATGGGCAATGATTTCATGCTGGACTCCCCCACTGCATTGAAACTCTACGATATGTGCAAGGATCTGCCGATAATTGACTATCACTGCCACTTGGTGCCGAAGGAAATCTGGGAAAACCCTTCCTTTGAGAACATCACACAGCTTTGGCTCAACGGCGACCATTACAAGTGGCGCTTGATGCGCGCCTGCGGCGTTGAAGAAAAATACATCACCGGCGACGGCAGCGATTACGACAAGTTCTTCCACTTCGCCAAGATAATGCCTCTTTGCATCGGCAACCCGGTCTATCACTGGGCGCATCTGGAGCTTCAGCGCTACTTCGGCGTGACTCTGACCCTGTGCGAAAAAAATGCCAAGGCCATCTGGGATGCTGTCTGCGAAAAAATGGCAAATGGCGTCAACACGGTTCGCGGCTTTATCGAGACTTCAAATGTGGAAACCGTCTGCACCACTGACGATCCCGCCGACAGCCTGGAATACCACATTGCCCTTAAAAACGAAGGCAAGTTCAAGGTGAACGTATACCCCGCATTCCGCCCGGACAAAGCTTATGGCCTTGAAAAGGACGATTATCCCGAATATATCGCAAAGCTCTCCGCCGCTTCCGGCGTTGATATTAAGGACGCGCAGACGCTGGTGGAAGCGCTGCTGAATCGCATTGATTTCTTCCATGCAAACGGCTGCAGGGCCTCCGACCACGCTTCCATGGGCCTTCCCTATAATCCCTGCACCGCCGATGAGGCCGACAGGATTGTCGCCGACCGCCTTGCGGGCAAGAAGGTGTGCCAGGCAAGCTGCGACAAGATTTTTACATTCGTGATGGCACGCCTTGCAAGGAAATATAACGAGCTGGGCTGGATTATGCAGCTTCACATGTCCGCAATCCGCAACAACAACAGCATGTCGTTCAAGGAGTTGGGCCCGGACACCGGTTTCGACGCCGTTTTTGACGCCCATATTTCCTCCAACATGAGCGCATTCTTGGATAGCCTGCAGGGTGAAGTGCCGAAAACCGTGCTTTACTCCCTCAACCCCAACGATTTCTATGTCCTCACCACGCTTATGGGCTGCTTCCAAAAGGCAGGCGAGAGAGGCCACATGCAGCTCGGCGCGCCCTGGTGGTTCATCGACCATTACAACGGCATGACGCAGCAGATGAATACCCTGGCGGATCTTGGGGTTTTGGGCAACTTCATCGGCATGCTCACCGACTCGCGCAGCTTCCTTTCATACCCACGCCACGAGTATTTCCGCCGCATAATGTGCAATCTTATCGGCGATTGGGTGGAGAAGGGCCTTTACCCCAACGACGATGAAATGCTGAAGGAAATCGTCCAGGGCATCAGCTATTACAATGTAAAAAATTACACCGGACTTTAAAACAAACTAAGAGAAAGGGCGCTAAAGATGCGCCCTTTTTTTATCTTTACATGCGCTTTATGAAAGGAGCTAAAAGGGAGCAATATGATTAGGGAAGCAGGCGGAAATGACCGCGAGGCGTTAGGAAAAGTCTACTGCCTTTCATGGAAGGAAGGCTACCGGGGCATTCTCCCGGCGGCATATTTGGACCTGCTTACACCTGAAAGCTGCGCACCCAAAAGCATAATTCCAAAAAATAATCTGATCGCTGAATGGGAAGGATCGGTGGCAGGTGTGGTGAGCTTCGGCCCCGCACGCGACGAAGCCCCAACGAATACGGGCGAGATTAGGGCCATTTATGTGCTGCCGGAGCTGTGGCGTCACAGCCTTGGGAAGGCGCTGTTTTCCGCTGCCGCAGAAAGGATGAGAGGGCAAGGAATGCCGTCCTTTTATCTTTGGGTGCTAAAAGATAATGTCCGCGCCAGAGGCTTTTACGAAAAAATGGGCATGAAAAACGCCGGTATTGATCGAGTTATCAACATCGGCGGGGAAAATTTCTACGAAATCAAATATGAACTCCTGTTTCCGGGCTAATTAAAAAGCAGAGTTTCACAGATTTAGCGCCAAAGCTCTTGATCCCATTATCGCCTTGATAAGGGGTTTCTAAAGGGAGCCTCCCTTTAGCGGGAGCCTGAGGGCGGCGCCCTCTGAGGGAGGGATGGCGCAGAGCCCCCCGCATCAGGCACCCTGCCCGCAGCAATTCTTGTATTTCTTGCCGCTTCCGCAGGGGCAGGGGTCGTTTCTGCCGACTTTTCTCTCGGCACGGACGGGCTTTCTAACGGCAGGCTGATCCCTGTTGGCATGGACAGCCCTCATGGGGCGGGCCGCCTGCCTGCGCTCCACCGGCCTTTCAAAGGACATGTTCATCAATATCGCAACAGTGCTCTCGCGTATGCCTGCGACCATTGCCTCGAACATATCGAAGCCCTCGAACTTGTATTCCTGAACGGGGTTTTTGTTGCCCACCGCCCGAAGGCCGATGCCGTGGCGAAGCTGATCCATGTTGTCGATATGGGTCATCCATTTATCGTCAACCACCCGCAAAAGCACCACCCGCTCTATCTCGTGGAAGTCAAGCCCCGCTTCCTCCGAAGCCTTAACCCGCTCCATATAACGCGCATTTGCACGCTCGTTCATTTCCTCGGCAAGTTTTTCCGGCTTAATATTTGAAATACCGGCTTTGCTAAGAGCGGAGAAATAGTCATCGACGGCAAAATATTTGGAAAGTTCCCTTGAAAGGCCATGAATATCCCAGTCCCTGTGGTGGATGTCCTTTGAACAGAAGCTGAATACCGTTTCATCCACCAGCTTTTTCAGCATATCCAAAATACTTCCGCGCACATCCTTGCCCTCGAGCACTTCTCTGCGCTGGCCGTATATCAGCTCCCTTTGCTGGTTCATCACATCGTCGTATTCAAGCACGCTCTTGCGGATGTCAAAGTTTCTGCCCTCCACATGCTTTTGGGCGTTTTCAATCTGCTTGGAGAGTATCGCCGCGTCGATTGCGTCGTCATCGCCGATGCCCAGGCGGTCCACCATGGGCATTATCTTGTCAGAGCCGAACAGCCGCAGCAGGTCGTCCTCCAGTGAAAGATAGAAGCAGGAAGAACCCGGGTCCCCCTGACGGCCGGCTCTGCCGCGAAGCTGATTATCTATCCTTCGGGATTCATGGCGTTCAGTGCCGATTATGTGGAGCCCGCCCAGCTTCACCACCTCGTCATGCTCTTTTTTTGTTTCCACGGAAAACTCATCTATATACGCGCGCAGTTTCTCCCTAGCGGCCTTTTCTTCGTCGCTGATATCATCGGCAAAGGAGCGCGCCGCGTCGATAATCTCCTGCTCGTAGCCCTCCTGGCGCATCTTTTTCATGGCCAAAAACTCCGGGTTGCCGCCCAGAAGTATGTCCGTTCCGCGGCCGGCCATGTTCGTGGCGATTGTCACCGCTCCAACTTTACCCGCTTGGGCCACTATCTCCGCTTCCCTTTCGTGGAACTTTGCATTCAGCACCACATGAGGAACGCCGGATTTTTTCAGCATGGATGAAAGCTGCTCGCTCTTTTCAACGGAAACTGTGCCCACCAGCACCGGCTGGCCCGTCTTATGCCGCTCAATTATTTCCTCCACGGCATTGCGGTACTTGCCCTCCTCGCGGCGGTATATCCTGTCGGCCATATCCTCCCTGATCATGGGCTTATTGGTGGGGATGGTGACGACGTCCAGATTGTAAATGCTGTTAAACTCGCTTTCTTCGGTCTTGGCGGTACCTGTCATACCGGAAAGCTTGCCATACATTCTGAAATAGTTCTGGAAGGTGATTGTCGCCAATGTCTGGGATTCGTGCTTTATATCAATGCCTTCCTTGGCCTCTATGGCCTGATGCAGGCCGTCGTTATAGCGCCTGCCCACCATGAGCCGACCGGTGAATTCATCGACTATCAGCACCTCGCCGTCCTTGACAACGTAGTCGATGTCGCGCTTCATTATCACATTAGCCTTCAGCGCCTGATTTATATGATGATTTATCTCCGTATTGTCGATATCCGAAAGGTTCTCCAGACTAAAATAGCGCTCCGCCCTTTCAACGCCGCTTTCCAGCAATGTGACGCTCTTCTTCTTTTCGTCAAAGTCGTAATCCTCGGGGCGGACGGTTTTCGCAAAGCTGTTGGCGGTGACATATAGATCGGTGGATTTCGCACCCTGCCCGGAGATGATGAGCGGCGTTCTGGCCTCGTCGATGAGGATGGAGTCAACCTCGTCCACGATGGCAAAGTCCAGCCCACGCTGCACCATGTCCTCCTTGTGGACGACCATATTGTCGCGCAGATAGTCGAAGCCGAACTCGTTGTTTGTGCCGTAGACTATGTCGCAGTCGTAGGCAGCCTTGCGCTTCGCCGGCGCGATTTCGTTGATTATAACGCCTACGCTCAGGCCCAAAAAGCGGTATATCTTGCCCATTTCCTCCCCCTGAAACTTCGCCAAATAATCGTTCACCGTGACTATGTGGACGCTTTTCCCGGAAAGAGCGTTTAAATATGCGGCAAGAGCGGCGGTGTGGGTCTTGCCCTCGCCGGTCCGCATCTCTGCAATTCTGCCCTGGTGCAGGACTACGCCGCCGATCAGCTGGACATCGAAATGCCTCATGCCCAATGTGCGCCACATGGCTTCACGGCAGATGGCAAAGGCTTCGGGCAGTATGTCGTCCAATGTTTCGCCATGCGCAAGGCGATCCTTAAGGCGCTGGGTGGATCGACGCAGCTCATCGTCGGATAGCGCCTTTATCTGCGGCTCCAGATCGTTTATCTCAATCACCGTTTTTTTGATCTTTTTTATTTCAGCTTCGTTTGTGTTTCCAAAAAGCCTGCGAAGAAATGTCATTATTAACCTCCGTGGGCCAAATGCCCTTCTTTTCCCTTGTTATTTTATCACGCAAAGATCTATTTCACAAGCTTTCGCTTCGGCGATGTAAAGGCAGCCCGTAAAACGGCTGCCATTTGAAAGCCGCGT
>JBMNOE010000061.1:0-2869 GCA_050942895.1 Christensenellales bacterium | reverse complement strand
TTTGCATCAAAGTCATCATCCAATAAATCTAAATCCTTTATCAAATCTTCTTTAGTAATAGATTCTTCTTCTACAGATAAGCTTTCGTCAACTTTTTCAGCATTAAAGTAATCTTCAGTATCATCTACTATAAATATTTCCTGTGTTTTATCTTCTGATTCAACATCTTCTAAAACAGTTTCTGTATCTTTAACTAAATCGGCTGCTTCTTCAATGATTTCAGGTTCAATTACTACATCTATATCAGTAATTTCTTCATCAACAGAAGTTAAACCATAATCTTCTGTTTCATCAGTTGGCTGAATTTCCAAAGCTGAATCAGCAGCATCATCTGCAAACATTTCTTCAATTTCTTCAATTGGTTCAATTTCTAAAATTTCTTCTTCAGAAACTTCTTCAATATCATCAATCACAGCGAAAAACTGAATGCTTTCTTCTTGCGAAATAGGATCGAAACTTTCTGTTTCTTCAACTTCAATTTCTTCTTCTGATGAAAAAGTAAATGGTTCTTCCTCTGCTTTTTCAGCTTCTGTAACATCATCGATCAATTCATCGATTATCTCTAACTCTTCATCTTCTGTTTCATAAGTTATTGCTTCCTTGATTAATTCATCATCAGAATCTAATCCTTCTTCTATGATTTCAGGTTTCGAAATTACTTCAGGCTCTTCATCAGTTTCTTGTTCTTCTACTGTATCAGAATAAGTTTCCTTTTCAATTAATTCCTTTGGCATTCTGATAGTAAAAGACTTAACGGTTTCTTCTGCAGGTATTTCTTCCGGTACTTCTATAGCAGTAACTTCAGCACTTTCTTCTTTCTTTACATCTAAATCAGGATAAAGTTTCAATAGTGACTGTTGAGCAAATTTATAAAGATCTGTAACTTCTTCAGGTTTTTCATCAGTTTCTAGTTCTTCTACTATCTGAGAATCAATTGTTTCTTCAATCAACTCTTCATCAGTTTCTGGTTCTTCCACTGTATCAGAATAAGTTTCCTTTTCAATTAATTCCTTTGGCATTCTAATAGTAAAACTCTTAACGGTTTCTTCTTTTTCTGCAATCGGTACGTCAGTTTGTGTTTCAAAAACTACAATATCATCAATTTTTTGATCAACAGTTTCTATAATTGCTGGCTCTTCAACTTCAATTTCTTCTTTGATTTCTTCTACTTCTAAAGAAGTATCAGGATAAACAAAATGAGGTTGTTCAAGTTCAGAAACAGGATCTACTATTGTTCTTTGACTAAATTCATTTTGTATTTCTATCTTTTCTTCTACCGGTTTTTCAACGGCAGGTTGAATATATGGTTGACCATAAGACTGATATTCAGTATCTGGCTGTTGTACATATCCCTGTTGCACAGCAACAGACTGCTGTATATATTGCTCAGAGACTTCCTTTCCAGCAGGCTGAGTATATTGTTGCTGAACAGGTTGAACATATGGCTGTTGCATAAACTCATCTTGAGTCATTGGCTGAATATAAGGTTGTTGAACATACTGCTCAGCCATTACTCTTTGGGTCGGTTGAGTATACTGCTGCTGAATAGGTTGAACATATGGCTGTTGCATAAACTCATGTTGAGGCATTTGCTGACCATATGGTTGCTGATACTGCTCAGGCATTACTCTTTGTGTGGGTTGAGTATACTGCTGCTGAACGGGTTGAACATACGGTTGCTGAACATATTCCTGTTGAGGCATTTGCTGACCATATGTTTGTTGTACATACTGCTCAGCCATTACTCTTTGGGTAGGCTGGCTCTGTTGTTGAACTGGTTGGCTGTATTCATGTGGAGCTGCAGTAGTATGCGCTGTTTTTTGAATGCTTTCAGGTTTCATTTCAGTGGTTTCTACAGTTGAAAAAACACTTTGATCAAGTACACCAAACTGTTCATCTAAACTCTTTAAAAACTCTTCGTGTTCCTTTAACAAAGAATCATATTCACTTGTTTGATATAATCTGCTCCTACTTGTTTGACGAGAATAGCCACTTCTGAAATTAGGATAATTTCCTACCCTGGAACCAGTCTGGTCTTTTTGAACAGTAGTTTTTTCATCTACGTTTGTCTCATTTGATTTACCTGAACGTAGATTCTGATATCTTTCTAACCTGCTTCTTCCATTCATAAATATACCTCCTATAGTCTATGCGCGACTTGAATACTCACCAGTATCTGTTGTTACTAATACTACCTCATCTACTCCAATAAATAAAGGCACTTTTATTTGTAATCCTGTTTCTAAAACAGCATTTTTTCTAGCATTTGTAGCTGTATCACCTTTTACTGCAGGTTCTGATTCAATTACCTTTAAAGCAACCTTATCAGGAAGGCTGACACCTAAAATTTCATTTTCGAACATTGTAATCATTACATTTTCCTGTGGCTTTAGAAAATTCAGTTCCCACTCTAAACGTTCTTTACTGATTTCAATCTGATGATATGTATCATTGTCCATAAAAACAATGCCCTCACCTGCATCATACAGATACTGCATTTCTTTCTTTTCAATCATCGCTGGCTCAACTTTATCACCACCAGTGAAAGTCATATCTTTAATGGTACCTGTTCTTAAATCCTTTACACGTACCTTGACTACCATTTGTCTCATTGCCGTTTTGTTTAAAGATGTATTTAAAACAGTGAAAATACTATCTTCATATTGAAATGTTTGACCTGTTTTTAAATCATTAACTAAAATCATATATTATTCCTTCTTTCTTAACACACTGAAAACATAATCTGAAACGATTAAATATAACTTAATTATACCAAGCATTTACTTTTAAATAAACACTTTAAGCCTTTTTATTGTGGCCATAAATTGAAAAATCACTTTAATTAACTGCATTTTTTGATTACCTTGCT
>JBMNOE010000037.1:0-16403 GCA_050942895.1 Christensenellales bacterium | reverse complement strand
TTTGCATCCACCTGTCGCTGGGTGGGAAGACTGTTTTGCGCAAAGGAACGCGGATCTTGGACGAAGCTATCAAGGGTGCTTCCAACCATCGAGTATTTGGCTATAGCAACATCATAGGCAAGACCATCTGGGTTTTTATATATGAGGTCCGTAAATGTGGGATATTCGTCCACCATGGTGTAAGAAAGATCCTCCACGCCAAAATTGAGCATCATGTGGCCTATTTCTCCATAGCGGAAATCCAGCCACTTGGCGCATTCAACCGCATGCTTGGACTGCGTCGTTATTACCGCGCCTGAATTGGTGTGAAACATGGAGTATTCAGGATAAGCAGCATATGTGGTCCCATCCTCGCAACGAGGATTGGAAATGCCCACCAGATTCCCCCCCACAGATTCCTCCACCAGCGCCGCCTGCCTTCCAAGGCTGCCTGCCAGGCTGCCATAGGTCATGCCACCGATGCCGCTTCCCATTTTGTTCTGCACAATTGTGCCGTTATTTGCGGCAAAATCCGGATCGATCAAACCCTCAGCATACCATTTTGCCATCTCTGTCACAAACTCTTTCCACTCTGGCTGCGACGGCGCAAATTTTACTGTGTCATCGTCAAGATACATTCCGTCCCGGCACATGCCCCAAGCCGCCGTTAGATAGAAAATGGGGGGCAAATCCCGAGGGCACAAAGGGCAAACAAGAGGCATCCATGGATTTAAACCCGGAGAGCGCCGTATAGATCTCACCAATCGTCTCGGGTAGACCAAGTCCAAGCTGATCCAGCCAGTCTTTGCGCATATAAGCCCCGCCGTGAGTCTGAACCTGACGGCTTTCCCTTATGCAGGGAAAGAAATAAAGATCGCCGTTATCCAGACGTAGCTGCTTATCTAAAACAGGGTTTCTGCCTATGATTTCTTTGAATTTGGGCATATGCTCCTCTACCAGATCTGTTGCGGGAATTATCAGGCCGTTGGACATCAAATATTGGCCGCCGCCGGTGATATTGGCCATCTGCGCATATATCATGTCCGGTAGCGTAGCGGACGCCAACAAAAGATTGAGCTGCTCTTTTTCCTGCCCAACGGGCGGTAACTGATATTCGATTTTTATATTTGTATACTCCTCGAACATCGCCGTTATCTCTTTGCCGGAATAATCGGGCATGACCTGCGAGGACTTTTGGTCAAAGGGAGCGAACATGGTCAGCGTCAACTTCTCCTGGGTGATCCAATAAGGATGTTCGCCGTCCTCCTTTTGGGGATCTGCCGCTACGCTAGAAGGCTGCGCAGAGGTTACCGCCGGTGAGGCCGATGTCTGGCTCTGTTGAGGCAATCGGCCCTCCTGCTGTCTGCAACCTGACATAGCAATTGATAATGTCAGCATTGATGCCAGCATCAGTAAAAATACCGTTTTTAGTTTCATTGCTTTCGTCCTTTCATTAATTATATTTATATATGAGCTCATCTTCTGGAATCTATCATTGAAGGGCCAGCGCCATAAAAACAAATAGCGCGCTGCTGAAATAGTTGGTAGCACTAGCTGCAAAGCATACGGCTTTCTTATATTTTGTTCAGCCATCTTGACACGGTAATTATATGCCGCAGATACCCCCGGTGTAAATATTCAAGTTTTGCAATCAACCATGCTTTTTTTACGATGAAACATTACCGGACTAAGTCAGCGCTGTAAAGCCTTTGCCTATATATTCAATTTTATCAATAATATCCAGGTTTTTTGATTCAAAGCTTAGCGGGCTTGATTAAAGGCTTCCATAAATGTATAATTCAAGCATCCTAAAAAATAAACATAGCTTAAGGCGGTGCTAATATGAGCAAGGAAAATATCAGTATAGGCATCATTGGTGCTGGCGCGATCGCAAGAAACATTCATCTGCCCTGTCTGGCACGAATTGAAAACATCAAGGTTCAAGCAATTTGCGATATTGAAATCGATAAAGCCAAGAACCTGGCCAATCAATATGGAATACCCGGAGTATATGCCCTTTATAGGGAAATGCTTGCTGAGCAAAACCTTGATGCCGTATTTGTTCTAACACAGCCAGATCAGATTTTCCGAATCTGTCTGGATTGCCTAGAGGCCGGCCTTGATGTTTTCACCGAAAAGCCTGCGGGCATTACTGCCTTTCAAACCCATGCGCTCTTTAGGAAGGCTAAAGAACGCAGCGCCATCATGCAGGTCGGCCTTAACCGCCGTTACATCCCCCTACTAAGCCATGTCGCGGATATTATGAGGGAACAAACCCGTATCAACCAGATCAATGCCTATTTCGTAAAGCATGGCGACGCTTCCTTTTACGGCGGATGTGCAAGTTCCTTTGTATGCGATACTATCCATGCTATCGACACCATGCTATGGCTTGCGGGTTCCAGACCGGTAAAGGCAGCGACCATGCAAGGGCAGTATAACAGTGCAGTGCCCAACGCATGGAACGCGTTGATTGCCTTTGAAAACGGGATAACGGGCGTTCTTCAAGCAAATTACAACACCGGCGGGCGCGCCCATGGAATTGAAATATTCGGCGATACCATTAGCGCCTATATCAACCTTGGCTTTGGAAGCGCCGCCTGTAATGCAGAGTTGATTTACAACAAGAATGCCTCCTTTTCTCTCGCCTCCGGCGGTAATAGCGGAACAGAACTTGAGCGGATTGATGGAATCGCCCTGGCTGAAAGCAACGAATACTATGTCTATTATGGGTATTTGAAACAAAACACAGAATTTATCAGAAGCATAAGGGAGCGCACCACTCCCCTTTGCAGCATAGAGGAGTCCGTCAAAACTATGGAGCTTGTCGAAATGCTGCTTGACAGTAGAATCTAGAGGAGGCCTAACTTATGGTGAAAAAAAGCGCTTCCATTTCAGTGCAATATGACTCGCCTTTTTCCCCCTTTTCGGGAAAACATTTTCCTCAGGCGCTTCAATGGGTTAGAGATTGCGGCTTTGAAGGTGTGGAGCTGGTTGTAAGCGATCCAAGTCTTCTGGATGCGGATGCGGTTTTTAAACAAATCAACATCCACGGCTTAAAGGTTTCAACCATCGCCACAGGCCAGGCTGCCGGCCTTGAAGGCTTAAGTCTTACTAGCACTTCCCGACAGGTGCGTGAGGCCACACGCCAGCGCTTATTGGATCATGTCGATTTTGCCGTTTGCCTTGGCGGGGCAAACATCACTATCGGTTCTCTTCGAGGCAAGGGCGGCGGACTTCCCTTGTGCGATGAGCTTACGCTTTTAAGGCATGAGCTTTTACCTGTGGCTGAATATGCCAAAAGGTGCGGTATCACTATCAATTTGGAGCCAATCAATCGCTATGAGACCTGTCTTTTGAACACAACCCAGGCAGTGTATGAGTTTCTTAACTCCCTTGATGGCCTTGAAAATGTCGGCATACTATACGACACCTTCCACTCTAATATTGAGGATACGGATATGATTCAATCGATCAAGCTATATGGAGAAAAGTTCTCCCATGTCCATTTTGCAGACAGCAATCGGTGTCTGCCCGGCGAAGGCCATACCGATTTCGTGGGCATAAGCCGCGCCCTTGATTGCATTGGATATGATGGTTATATATCTTTGGAGGTTGCAAACAACCCCTCGCCGCAGCACATCATTGAAAACGCAGCTCAAAGCCTGGTCTTTTGCGTTTGAAATCATGTTTAGACCACAACACGCGCGATCCAACCCCCTAACGGAAAACACCATAGGACTAAAGCTGATATTGCAGCGCTATAAAAGCCGGGCATTTATTTAAGCTGTTTTGGGACAGATCAAAAAAAGCCAGGCAAATTTAACTAAAAGCTTTAGTGTTAAATAATTTTTTATATAAAATAACAGGATATACCTAATTTTTGAGTTCTTTCAATGAGGTGCAATTTGAGTGTGCTTAAAATATCCTATGGTTCTAAGAGCTACATAATAAATCAGTCAACCGAGATATAGCCAAACTCACTTCCCAGCTAACTGACGGCGTACATAGTATTTACGCGAAAGAGAACTTGCAGCTCTAAAAAACAAGGTTTTTAATAAAAAGCCCTTGAACACTACGCCCACACACATGATTAACAAGCTGCTTGGACATGCTTCACACTCAATATGCCTTCTGAATTGAACAGCGGATATGTTCACCATAAACATAGGCGCCCAAATATCTATAGATGTAACCGGCTTGCCTTTGACAACATATAAGCGCCTTGCGTACTTTACCCATATGTGGATGTCAGTAACTGCAAGCAAAGCAGTATCAATTATCTTTTTTTGCAGCGAAATTAAAGCTTCTGGGCAAGCATGTTCCAATCCTCCATGAATCTGGGCATCAGATTAGGACGCCGCCTTACGGCCAACGGATGGTAAGAGACGATGCAGGGAAATCCAAGCATCTCATGCCACAATCCTCTAAGTTTTTTTACACAAGCGCCCTCATCGTTAAACATCGCACGCGTGACGACATCTCCTAAACAAGCAATAAGCTTCGGCTGCATCTGTTCTATTTGGCGAATCAAAAACGGCTTGCTGAAATCCCTTGCTTCTTCTTTGTTATACCGGCTCAGAGGCCTGCATTTCAGCAAATATGTTAAGTAAACATTATCTGCCGCCAGACGAGCTTGGTGCAGGGCAGTTTGCAAGGTTTGCCTTGTTCCGCAGACATATTCATTTCCGTCTTTATCTTCGCGAGCTCCCGGATTATCTAAAATGATAAGAATAGGCGCTTTAGGGTTTCCTTCCCCCCAAATGATACGGGACTTTTGCGTGCATATTACACAATGCCGATAGCTTTCAGCCTCTTCAGAAGGTTGATCTTCCGGCCAGATCACTGGTATAAAGCAAGGGTTCATTTTATCCTCCAAAGCCCACAAGGTAACATATAATGGCTAATGCAATCACTTGCTAAATTATTTTGCCCGCAATTTTGCAATATATCCCACACTCCAACTGCTCACGGTTCTAGACTCAAACGATAGCTCCAGTGCGTTTTCCTTATCTCATTAAGATGCGGATATGATTTTAGCACTGCTGGCTTCTGATGCTAAATTACTTTTTGATCTGATATGTTAAACGTGTCGTACAATGGCCATGACAATTTCCTTTACACAAAAAAGCAAGCAAAAAATAGGCTGATAAACAATCGATATCCCCATGCTAGCAAAAGACAGCCATTTTCCAATGACTGACTTCGGGGGGCTGGGTGAGAGGACTTGAACCTCCGGCCTCTTGGTCCACAGTCAAGTTTGATTAAAGATTATGCATTACTTTTGCTTGCAAATAAGCATTTTAAAATACATGTATTGCATGCTTTTAATAATTCGTTACCAAAAGGTTGCCACTTTATTCTGTTCCTGCGCAAAGATGGTTTTTAAAACGCGTACGTATTAGAGTGTTGGAATCGAAGATGCTCTTTACAGATCGTCGCGTTTGTAAAAGCTATATAAACATGAAATTTACTCACGTATATGCATACGCAAACGGATCACTCAACTGTATCCTTTAGATATGGCAGCACATTCTTTGATAGTTTGTTTTTCAGGCATTCTATATGACAAAATAACTGTTGCTCTTGTTGTAAGTCTTTTCCTTTGTCCCAATTAGTAATGATAACTATACCAGTAACATCAAGTTTGTTCGAAGTAATATCATTTTCGCAAAAGCAACATTGATACATTTGTTTTTCCATTGCACCCATCCTCACTTCCAGCCATAATTATTCGATAATCTGTCTAACGCTTTTTGGCTAATATTCTTCGAGGCGATAACAACTCCCTTATTGCCTTCAATTATTACATTGAACCTATCCGAGCTAACTTCTTTTATATATACTTTTGCACCATTTGCCTGAGTTTTTATTATATTAGTTGACTTCGTTAAAGATATGTCACTTGCTGTAAAGCCCCGTTCTGTTAATCTTTGTGATCCGTGCTGTGTGGCTTGGATGGCATTCCCCACGCCCCCGTTCAGCCTTGCACTGATCTGCCGCTGCTGGGCGGAGGTAAGGTACCCGTTTTTCTCAAGCGTATAGAGCAATATAGGGAGCGGCCCTTTGGAATTAGTTTATTTCTGCCAAATCACACCTTTTCCTTCTGCCTCAATCCTAATGGGTTCATTTAATTCAGAAACTTCAATGAGTTTTCCAACCGCTACCCCGCATACTTCATAATTATTGCTTTCTGAAAATCTCATAATTTCTGTAATCTCTACTCCACACGCATAGTACTCGAAATATTGTTCGTCGTCCATTTCCAAGCAATTGCTTGATTCAAACACCCCCTGTGTTTCGGAAACTTTTGAATACAAGACCGTTGTCAAAGTAAATAATGATAGATTGATTGTTTTCATTTATCTCAGATAAAACAGCCATTAACTCAGTGTATTTCATTTTTTCATCTCTTTATCTTCAACGCACTCCTGTCGGATTAGACGGAACAATATGTGCGCTACCGCTGCTATTGTAGTAAATTATATCTTTTGTTGTATCTGTGCATGCCCCAGTGGTTGTGTCGTAGTATTTGCCGATAACTTTGCCAAAATCTACCTACTCTTTATTTTTACCTATTGGCGTACCAGTACCTGCATGGACATCAAGCAGCCGTTGCGGGTCTTCTTTCAGTATGCTGCGATTCACACCATTTTCGATGCTTTGCTTATAGTTGTTAGTGCCAGGAATATGCTTATCCTGTTATCTTTGATTTACCTTAATATTATTAAAGTTCGCATTCCCCGCGCCCGGGTTCAGCCGCGCATTAATCTGCTGCCGCTGCACGAGGGTGAGATAGCCGTTTTTCTCCAGCTGATCCAGCGCGCTGCGGAGCGAACAGCCGGTGGCGGAGTCGAAGGCCAAACCCGTCAGCAATATTTCCACGAGATTGCCGGCCATCAGGGCCAGGGCCAGCAGCACCAGATTTTCGCCGCGGTTTGCCGCTTCATTGTACGGCAAACCAGCTCCACTGGTGCGCGTCTGTCGTAGGCTTTGCGGGGCTACGCACACCGCACCTCCGGGCCTCCTCCAAAGAACAGGGTAGGAGAAAAAGAGGCAACAAGGTTCGCTTATAATGCACATTGAGCTATATAGTCTCTGCTTTTATAGGTATAATATAATCAATAGTTACCCTTTCCCCTCGTTTCAAGGGCTCACTATAACGTTCGCAGGTGTATATTTCACACCAGTAAAAATTATCATGGTCAATTTCCCTGCCTGTTTTTTCAACAGCTTCCGTGATTAGTAGGTATGCCGAATCAAGGATATCTGCTATATTGCTGCCTTCAATCTGTACTTGCGCCGTTAATCCTTTGGGTATATGCTTTGCAAATAACCCATCAGGTATTTTCACACCAGTCCTTACAAAATCGCCAATAATGACATTGAAGTTATGCATATCTTTGAAATCGTACATCAATCCTATACCATCATTTGCATCAATATCATCACAACATTTGGCTTCTGTTAGTGTGTCCAGTTTATCAGTTACCCCGCTCGCAAAAAACTCTTGCCATACCTTGCCGCCATCCATAAAAGATGTCTCACGATACAGCCCAACCATTAAGCGTTCTGCTACTTCTTTGTAAATAATTCTTTTCATTTCTGCCATAATACGCCTACCTCCAATAAATCTCATGTTTGAGAAGTTAATCGGAAGATAATCATTTAGTTTAGCAGTTTTCTTCTTTACTTCTGACGGTGTAATACCATGCTGTTCCTTGAAAGCCCTCGTAAATGCGGAATGTGATTGAAAGCCATATTTTAAGGCTGCGTCTAAAACGGAAATATCGCTATCCTTCAAATCATGCCCAGCCAAAGTTAAGCGGCGTTTCCTTACGTAATCGGAAATGCTTACACCCGATACAAAAATAAAGATACGTTGAAACAGTGCCGCTGGACTCAAAGTAATCTTTGATATTTCGTTATAATCGATTTCGTAACCGTTTAATATGATTTCTTCAAGGTAAAGAATTACATCGTCAAATGCCTTACTGCTTTTCATGTGAATATCTCCGTAAATAACAGTCTAAAAGATTTATAGGAATTTGCTTTACATTAGGCGTACAAATTTCGCACACGTATTAATTATATAAATATTATTCGCTTGCCTCATTGCGCTAAGGACAAGCTAAAAAATTCGGTTTTATTATACCATAATTTTTTATTTCATTAATTGCCGAATTACCGATGTTTACAGGATTGTTCAGCAAATTGACCGCTTGAAAAAGGGGTCAGAATCCTACCGTTTGTAACAGGTTAGTAGCAGTTAAATCGAGCGAAGCCGTTCACCTATTTACCCCTTTAACCCCCACACCGCCGCCTTGATTGCCGCGCGGACGATTGCATCGTCATACGTAACGCTCCGCTCTGCCAGCCACTGTTCAACGTATTCTCGTTTTTTCTCGCCCCGCCCAGTGCCGACATACAGCATCTCAGCCGCCGCGACTATATCTACACCCATGCCACAAACTGCTCCTGCTGCGCCGTGGTGGTGAGCGAACGTATCCACGGAATTAAAAACGTCGTAATTGCTGCCGCGACTAAAGCGATCAGCGCCAGCACAATCTGCGTAATGTCGAATTCCATAATGGTTTCCTTCTAAATTAGCTTTTGAAGTAGTGAATTACCTTACAGACTGCCGTTATAGTTTTTATTAAGGCGTTTTTCATCCAGTTCACCAAGCGGCGTTCGAGCCGGATACAGGCAAGCCCTACATCACAGCCAAATAAAAGCACCATTATTTTATTCAGCCGCCGGCTTAATCCCCGGTGGGCGCAGTCTCCGAGAATGTGATCGTCGCCACATCCTGAGGCTCGCCACTCTCAACAGACGTGGCATAGCCTTCCGTGAGACCGCCAACTTGTTCCCTAGGACAAGCTTAATGCTGCCGTTGATGTTGGCATTTCCGACACATGGGAACTGGCAGAACACTTTGGCGTATCCTTCGATTTCATACAAAGAGCACTGCACTACTACCGCGATGCTCGCGGAGAGATATAGGGAGGCAAATATGGCGTCGATTAAATGCACGGAATGTGGGCGCGAGGTTTCAAACAAAGCTGCAACATGTCCGGCGTGTGGCTGCCCACTACAGGGCGAAGACACAACTGCATCCGCAATCTCTCCTGCGCCTAAAGTCGGTAGAACAGTGATTATAAGAAAGGAGAAGCAGACAGGCTTGGGTATTTTTATGGTTTTACTTGGAATAGTGTTCACTATCACAGGAATAGCGACTTTAGTTTTGCCCTTCATAGGCCTGATTTGCTTGTTCTCCGGAATTGGCCTCATAGGCTGGGGAGCTAACAAGCTTAAAGGGGAGCTGGAAGGAACATGTCCTCACTGTAGCAAAAGTGTTCCCATAACAGCCACTCAAGTATCGGCCAAATGCGTCATATGCAAAAAACGAAGCGTCCGAAACGGCGACTACTTGGATGCCGTGTGACAAAAGAGGGAGTATAGGATGAAAAAAGCAGTTGTAAGCTTGGTGGTTTTATGTTTGGTCTTTCTGAGCGCCTGCGCGGCTGCGCCCGCCATAACGGCGAATGATCTGCTGGGGGCACGTCAGGAGGGTTACGATCAGGGGGTTGCCTAAAAGGATGCAGCCCTGCAAAAGCTGGCGGAGGATTTCGCCGCCAAAGAGAGTGAATACATCACCGCTCTCGCGCTACTGGAGCAGGAGGCAGTCTCTTCCGATTCGGAGCTGCAAGAGAAAATAGCCGAGCTTGAAAAGAGGCTGCCCACCCCCACGCCTGTAAGGACCGCCACGCCAAAGCCATCGGCGACGCCTAAACCGACTGCAACCGCCACCCCAAAGCCAACTGCGGCCCCAACTCCCTCTCCTACGGCCGCGCCCACGCCCACGCCGCAGATAATCATTATAACCCCATCGCCAACGCCTACTGAAAGAACCGGCGCCACATATTATTGGGTGGACGGCGGAAAGTCGCACCACAGCACCGCCGGCTGCCGCTCCCTTGCCCGGTCTACCAACATCCGCTCCGGTACCCTCAGTGAAGCCATTGTCGCCGGCAAGGACGATCCCTGCAACAACTGCATAAGGTAGGAGGAATATATGAAAATCGGATTCCGAAAGCCATCGCTGAAAAAATCCTTTTGGCCAGGATGGCAGGCGCGCTAAAGCGCAAGGCGAAATCAGCAGTCATTCCCTTCTACGGCACGAAAGGCATGGGTCTTATTAAAGAACCAAAGAAGGCCAATTATAATGCAGTATATAAGCGAACTTCCTTTGGGCTGTCTGATCTAATCAAGAAACTTACTAAATAATACTGTGCTGACGGAACTCAACAATGAAAGACAAAGCGGACAAGCGCCGCGCAAAAGTCAAGTCGGACAAATATCCTGATGGATATCCGAAAAAACAACATGGAAGTCCAAGGCTTGAAGGGCGATCTTAAGTCGCTACGCCAACGGACTGATGGACAGCGGAACGCTCACCTTCTATAACTTTGTTGCAGGTTGGTACGCGGTTAAGAAGGAAACCCTTTCGTATGCATCCCGGCCAAACTATGAAGCTATAATAAACAAGCATATTGTGCCGATATTCGGCCACCGTTATATGCGGTCTATCACCGCGCAGAAAATCCGGCCGCGGCTGGACAGCCAAAAAGGCAAGAGCAAAAGCCATCCATATTGCAAAATGCCGCATGGTTGTGCGCATGATTTTTCAGGCAGGCTTATGCAGACCGCATAATCGAATATGATACGACCGTTATCCTCGAATTTCCGCGGGCAAAGCGATCCAAAGGACGGCGCAGGCTGACAAAAGAGGAAACTGCCGAGTTTAAGGTATTCGAAAACCACGACGACGGACTGCTGCTCATGATCTACTACACAGGGATGCCCCGCCGGACTATGACGACCACAAGCGGCATATCCTCATGCCGAAGCCGCTTTATCTATCCTCCTAGCACGCCGGGCACTAGTCTGGTGTTTAAAGGCAGCCAGTCTAAAAGGGAGCTGTCTTTGCGCTCCTACACGCGCAAGTGGAAGCGAATTGCAAAAGCCCTTTATGATGCGGATAACACCATCAAACACAAGGAAGAAAAACCTATAAACCGCAAATATCGCCCACGCAAAGAGGATTCGGAAGCTAAGTCGTATAATATCTCCATCCTTACGCCCACTGCTTCCGACACAATAATGCATCGCTGCTTCGCAGTGCGGGTATATCGGTGGAGCAGGCCAATGAATGGATGAAGCAAAGCGCCCAGGTGATGCTGGAAACCTATGTTCATTTGGACAAAGAAGAGAGCGCCCGTGACGCTAAAGAGATGGATGTTTTCATCACAGCTTTGCGACAAAAAATCGGTTGCCAAACCGTTGCCAGCGATATTTAAATAGTAAACATACGCAAACAAGAAGCCTGCAGACTTACTTATCTACAGGCTTTTATTTTTGGCAAAGGTACTACCTGTTGATAAAATGCACCACGCCCAATTTTTAGGAGGCGCAATTTCTAACGATTTCAATTCTTGCACACCATATCAGGCGCTCGGCAAATGATTGGGGTTTGTTTTATTAATGCTTATACTACGGGGTTGTAATTATAAATCGCTCCATAAAAACATCGTGTTCTTCCGACATTTCATAATCAAAGGCATCAAAACAAGGTACGTTTTCACACAAAACACAAAAAGTCAAAAATTTATAACCCAAACTGCCGCCTACAGCTAATATTTCATTTATTAACGTAGGAGTAATTTGCTTACACCAGCAAGTAACGGACGCTCGTTCGGTTGGTTCAAACGCGCCAATATTTATGTAGGATTCGCCAATAGCAAAAGACGATACTTTTCTATCATCGCATTCATGTTGTGCGTTGTAAACTTTCCACATGTGAGCCGAAGCGTGTTGATATAAACCCACAAAAAATGGCATCTTTTTAACTGTAACGAAAGGAACTTTATCAATGCAAACGGCGTTTTGTATAGGAGCATCTGTTGTTTTTAACTTCAATGTGCTGTTACTGTTTTTGGTTTGAGTAAAACCACATTTTTGATAGAAAAATATCGCACCGCTCTCTGTGTTCGGCATGGTTCTTAAAAAAGCGCAGTTATTATCTTTCGCATACTTTGCTCCCGACTCTATCAACATTGTACCAATGCCTCTTTTTTGGTAGCTCTCATGTATTTGCAACATTCCGAGATAAAGAAATCGGCAATCGGGTTCATCAGATATAACCCACTCTGCGTGTCATACAACCCTTTTATCGCATACCGCTACTTGAATAAAAAATCCGTTCTCTAAACTGGTTTTACTAGACATAAAACACGCTTTATCTGAACCCCAATGTTCGTCGCTACCATGTGCCTCTCGTATGCCTTGTATGTCTGTTTGTAAATTTATGTTTCTTATCAAAACATTCATGAATGTTTACCCCGCATAATATAAATATTCTTCTATACCATTCTAATGTAAAATAAACCCACCGTCAACGATAGTTTATCAATTGATGGTGGGTTATTTGGTGCGAGAAACAGGACTTGAACCTGCATGAAATTGCTTTCACACGGACCTGAACCGTGCGCGTCTGCCAATTCCGCCATTCTCGCGAAATCGCCGCCCCATAAGGCCGCTAAAATAATATACCATCATGCATCAAAAAAGTCAACAGCATATTAAATTTTCTATCGATTTTTTCTTGCTTTATACTCTTTTGAACTTTTTTTGGTTTTTAAGCGTATAAGCCGCCCCAAAAAAGGAGCGGCTATAAGCAGTTATTTATTTTATCAGCTGAATCTGGCGGTGTTGAGCTTGATGCCAGGGCCCATAGTCGCCGAAACGACCACGGAGCGCAAGTAGGTGCCCTTTGCCGCCGCCGGCTTCGCCTTGACAACAGCGTCCATCAAAACCCGCATGTTCTCCGAAAGCTTTTCAACGCCAAAGCTGGCCTTCCCAATGGGAACGTGAGCGATGGCTGTGCGGTCCACTCGATACTCAACCTTACCGGCCTTGATGTCGGCTATGGCCTTTTCAAGGTCCATGGTGACTGTCCCGGAGCGAGGATTGGGCATGAGTCCCTTAGGTCCCAGCACGCGGCCCAGCCGGCCTATGGCGCCCATCATGTCCGGGGTGGCGACGATCACATCATAATCGAACCAGTTTTCCTGCTGGATCTTTGCGATCATCTCCTCGGCGCCGACAAAATCAGCGCCGGCAGCCTCAGCCTCGCGGGCCTTGTCGCCCTTGGCAATGGCCAACACGCGGACAACCTTGCCTGTTCCGTGGGGAAGAACCACAGTGCCCCTGACCTGCTGATCAGCGTGGCGGGGGTCAATGCCCAGGCGCAGAGAAAGCTCTATTGTTTCGTCAAACTTCGCCTTAGCGGTCTTGATGACCAGATCCAAAGCCTCGTCTATGTCATACGCTTTTGCGGAGTCTATAAGCTTTTTCGACTCCAGATATTTCTTGCCGTGCTTCATCTCCTGTGACCTCCTATTCCTCTACCAAAACGCCCATTGAGCGGGCAGTGCCCTTTACCATGCTCATGGCGCTTTCAATGCTTGCCGCAGTAAGATCGGGCATCTTCTGTTCGGCTATGGCGCGAACCTGTTCCTTGGTCAAAGTCGCAACCTTTTCCTTGTTGGGAACACCGCTGCCGCTTGCAATGCCGAGGGTCTTCTTTATCAGAACCGGCACGGGCGGGGTCTTGGTGATGAATGTGAAGGAACGATCCTGATAGACCGTAATGACCACGGGCAGAATGAGGCCTGCTTCCTTCTGTGTGCGTTCGTTAAACTCCTTGCAGAAGCCGGGAATGTTTATCCCATGCTGAGCAAGAGCCGGGCCGATTGGCGGCTGGGGAGTCGCCTTGCCGGCTACAACCTGCAGCTTCACGATGCCGGTTATCTTTTTTGCCATAATCTTTTACCTCCTGTTTTGTCGCCTCGGATTTTCACTGTTTTCACTGTTTTGCATGATTATTAAATGCAAGCAGCAAAAACACCGAAGCGTGCGTGGTGTTTGCAGCGGAGTGCTGCCCCCACTGGTTTTTTCTCAAATGTTTTTTGGGGCCTTTCCTTATTAGCAGGCGCACCAAAACGGGCGTTTACAGCTTTGAGACCTGGCTGAACTCCATCTCCACCCGTATTTCCCTGCCGAACATCGAGACCTCCACAGCCGCCTTCTGGCTGCCGTAGTCCAGCTCCAATATTACGCCGTTGAAGTTTTCCATGGGCCCGTCGGTAATCATCACCATATCGCCCACCTCAAAGCCGTAACGAAGCTGCGGTGCGCCGGTGACGCCCATGTTGTCGATCTCCGCCTCTGTGAGGGGAATCGGTTTGGACTCGGGGCCAACAAAGCCCGTCACCCCACGGGTATTCCTCACCACATACCATGCCTGGTTGGTCATCACCATTTTCACCATGACATAGCCGGGGAATATCTTTTTTTGGACGATATGCTTTTTGCCGTCCTTCTTCACCTCGACGACATCCTCCACGGGAACCTTTACCTCAAGGATAACGTCCTGCATATTGCGGTTTTCAACTGTTTTTTCAAGGTTCGCTTTGACCTTGTTTTCATAGCCGGAGTAGGTATGAACCACATACCATGCCGCCTCGCCGATATGATCGGACATGTTCGCTTTCTCCTCTCCCTAATCTGTCGCGAAGTGCATCTTTAATTACCAATTTCCTAAAGTGACAGTATGAGGTCAAGAAGTCGTCCGAACACAGAGTCAAGCGCAAAAAGAACAACCGCCATGACTGTGATGAATACCACTACCACCAGACTATAAGAGCCTATCTCTTTCCTGGTGGGCCATGTCACCTTTTTCAGCTCGGCTATAACTTCCTTCACGAAGGCTATAGGCGATTTTCTCGGCTTTTTGGTCTTCTTAACGTCCTTCTTATTGCTCTTTGAATCCTTCACCTTTGCTTCGCTGTCTTGCTTTTTTTTAATATCTGCCATATCGCACCGCCTAACGTGTTTCTCTGTGGGCTGTGTGTTTCTTGCAAAAGCGGCAATATTTGCTGAACTCTATACGGTCGGGCTTGTTCTTGCGGTTCTTCATGGTGTTGTAGTTGCGCTGCTTGCAGTCCTGGCATGCAAGGGTCACCTTAACGCGCATTATGTGCACCTCCATTGATGCGGCCACACCCGCCGGCCAAAAGCTGCGAGACCCTCAGCCGGCGAAAGCAGTCCGAAATTTTAAAAGTTAACGATTTAGACGACAACGCTGGCGACAACGCCTGCGCCGACTGTCCTGCCGCCCTCGCGGATTGCGAAGCGAAGGCCTTCTTCGATCGCTATCGGAGTGATCAGATTGATCTCCATCTGAACGTTATCGCCGGGCATTACCATCTCAACGCCTTCAGGGAGCTGGATGTTGCCGGTCACGTCAGTTGTGCGGAAGTAGAACTGGGGACGATAGCCGTTGAAGAACGGGGTGTGGCGGCCGCCTTCTTCCTTCGTCAGCACGTATACTTCTCCGTTGAAGTGGGTGTGGGGCTTGATAGATCCCGGCTTCGCCAGTACCTGGCCGCGCTCTATGTCCGTCCGCTGCACGCCTCTGAGCAAAAGACCTACGTTATCGCCCGCCTGAGCCTGGTCAAGAAGCTTGCGGAACATCTCTACGCCCGTTACAACCGTCGTGCGGCTTTCGTCCGTAAGACCGACGATCTCAACCTGATCGGAGATCTTCACAACACCGCGCTCAACCCTGCCCGTGGCCACTGTGCCGCGGCCGGTGATCGAGAACACGTCCTCTACAGGCATCAGGAAGGGCCTGTCAACTGCGCGCTCAGGAGTGGGAATGTATTCGTCCACAGCGTCCATCAGCTCGAATATGCTCTTGCAGCGGGGGTCGCTTTCAACGTCTGCTCCGCTGGTCACGGCTTCCATCGCCTCAAGCGCGGAGCCGCGGATGAAGGGGATGTCGTCGCCGGGGAAATTGTAGCTGGAAAGCATCTCGCGTACTTCCATTTCTACCAGCTCCAAAAGCTCCTCGTCGTCAACCATGTCGCACTTGTTCAAAAATACGACGATGTAAGGCACGCCAACCTGACGGGCAAGAAGAATGTGCTCTCTGGTCTGGGGCATCGGGCCGTCCGCCGCCGAGCAAACCAAAATCGCGCCGTCCATCTGAGCCGCACCGGTGATCATGTTCTTAACATAGTCAGCGTGGCCGGGGCAGTCAACGTGGGCGTAGTGCCTTGTCTCCGTCTGATATTCAACGTGCGAGGTGTTAATCGTGATTCCTCTTGCCTTCTCTTCAGGAGCCTTGTCGATCTCGTCATATTTCATGACCTGCGCGCCGCCCCTCTTTGACAATACCATCGTGATAGCCGCCGTCAGCGTCGTCTTGCCATGGTCAACGTGGCCGATCGTTCCGATGTTTACATGCGGCTTATTGCGCTCAAATTTCGCTTTTGCCATTTCTCTCTCTTTTGCCTCCT
>JBMNOE010000060.1:0-2926 GCA_050942895.1 Christensenellales bacterium | reverse complement strand
TCAGCTTAAACAGGCCCTGCTACGATTTATGCACATATATCAGAAGGTGGAAGGTATAGATTAAAGTGTGAAATCAAGACTAATAACGCAACAGTTAATGCATTTATTACCATATATGAAAACAATTCTTCGTATGGAAATAGAATAGGATATGCAAGTGTTACAGGGGATGTTTATACTCCTGTAACTATAGATTTAGATTCAGTAGCACCTAATAGTAAAATAGCTATAGCCCTAACAACTAGCAGTTCGTCAAATCCACCATCAATTAGATATATCGAAATCTGTGGGGAATATGGATATCAAAAGATTGAGCTTACAGGCATTTAATAAAGAGGTGATAGATATGAAAATTATAGTAAACAAGGAAAGTGGAGATATTACTCGTTTAATAAGTAATTCTACAACCCCTCAAATTCTAAGAGAAAATGAATATGAAATTGAAGTAAGTGATCCAAATATTATAGATGCATTTAATAGAGGAGAAGAAATTCTATATAACAAGGCAACGGGAAAAGTTTACTGCGAACCAAGAATTGAAATAGATCCTGAAAAGGCAGTTCTATATGAAGCGGTAGCTAATCTATTTGAAGAAGTGCAAATGTTAAAAGCACAGCTTGGAGGTGACAAGTAATGGTCCAAAAGTATATGATTCCAGTTTATGCATTTTTAATCAAGGCAGACCTAAGAGGTATAGAGAATTTACCAATAGACTATCAAATCCCTGTGGCAGAATATATGGCAGGAATAGTTGAGGAAGAATTAAATGAAGCCAGTTAGGATATTATCCTCAACACTAGACTTACTGGGAGAGGTAGACAACTATCTCTCCCTTACCTTTTGCCGCAGCTACCACTCCCCCGGTGAGTTCCAGCTGGTCACGAATCGGAAGGTGCAAAATGCGGAGCAGCTAGACATCAACAATCTGATCATGCTAGGGGCAGATCCACTAAAAACCGGCATCGTCCGCCACAAGGAAATTAGGGCTGATGAACGGGGCGTAGAAATGCTCACCATTAAGGGCTACGAATTGGGGGCAATCTTTCATCAGCGCATTACCGTCCCACCTGTCGGGCAAGCCTACGACATCCAGGAAGGCAATGCGGAAACGGTGATGAAACACTACGTGCAGCGGAATTGCTTAGATATACCGGGGATGGAGTTTCCGTTTCTTGTGATTGGTGATGACCAGCAAAGGGGAGAAATCGTTAAATGGCAAACACGATACAAGAACCTGGGAGATGAGCTGGAGCAAATAAGCATACTCACTGGCCTTGGTTGGCATATCTATCCTGACTTCAATTCAAGGAAGTGGGTATTTGACACATATAATGGAAGGAATTTTTCTGTAAATCAGAATATTAACCCACCGGTCATCTTCTCGCCAGAGTTTGACAACATCAAAAGCCAGGAATATATTGATAGTTTGACCAGCTACGGCAACTATGCAATAGTAGCGGGTCAAGGTGAAGGGGCGGATAGAGAAGTCATCATGTTGGGCAGTGATGCCACCGGCCTTGATCGCCATGTGGTATTTGTTGATGCCAGGGATGTCCAGGACGTGGACGACCTACCGGGACGGGGTGAAGCAAAACTTGCGGAGCATCAGCGGGTTATCTCCTTTCAAGCTGAAATCATTAACCCAGTGCAAATTAACCTGGACGTTTACACAACAACATATTTCCTGTCTGAAAGCATGATGACGCAAGAACATAAAGGCCCATTTGAATATCAGCAGGACTGGGATGTGGGGGATGTTGTCACGGTGCAAAACAAAGACTGGGGAGTTACCATGGATAGCCGAATCACAGAGATTACTGAGATATATGAGGGTAGTGGATTTAGATTAGACGCAGTGTTTGGGAATTCAGTTCCAACTTTGGTCGATGTGGCGAAGAGGGAAATCTCACAGATAAGCGTAGAGGTAAGAAGGTAGAACGCCTAACGGCGTTATTTTTATGCCCGGAAGGGTTTATTTTTTGGGGGTGATGGAACATGGCGAACAGCGTGGAGATACAGCCGATAGGGAATAGCGTAGAGTTGAGCACTTTTGATGTCTACACTACATCCTATTTCCTTTCTGTAGCGCAAACTCTGGAGGAACACGAGGAGGTAAAAAATGTATGATGTGACACTTAAAAGAGGTGACACCCGGCACGCCATCCGGGCTGTCCTAAAGGATGCCGACGGTGACCCGGTCAACCTCACCGACTGCCAAGTAAAATTTAAAATGGCCCCCCTCAGCGGCCCGGCTACTATCAGCCGGGCTGCTCATATCCAGAACGCAGAAAAAGGCGAAGTGTGGGTGGTGTGGGTGCCCGGGGAGACAGACACAAGCGGGATATACCGGGCAGAGTTTCAGGTGACGTATCCAGACGGCCGACGTGAAACTTTTCCGTATAACGGTTATATAAGCATCCAGATAATGAATGATTTAGGAGGTAGACACTGTGGCGTTTAACACCAAAAAAATCAAGCGTGACGTAGACGGTAACCCGGTACCGCAGGTATATAACCCGGCGGCAGATGAATACGAAGTGCTGCAAGGCGGGTCCGGGGCAAGCCGACACATACTGTACAGTCCGGGCGGGTCTCCGGTGGATGTTACCGGGGGCAAGTTGGGGGTTAGGGACACTGAGGTAGCGCAGGCCCTAGCGGCCCTGCTGACCCAGCTCGGTACCACCGGTCTGAGAAAGATCGTTGATGCGCTCCCGGCTGGCAGCAACAAGATTGGTAAAGTGGATGTGGAGGCGTCTGCACTCCCCGCCGGGGCGGCCACGGAGGCAAAGCAAGACAGCGCTATATCTGAGCTACAGGCCATAAAAGGCAAGGACTTTGCTACCCAGACCACATTGGCAGCTATCCTTGCGAAAATTATATCTGCACCGGCTACAGAAGCTAAACAAAACAGCCTTGAAACAGTCCT
>JBMNOE010000036.1:0-16476 GCA_050942895.1 Christensenellales bacterium | reverse complement strand
AATACCATCGTGATAGCCGCCGTCAGCGTCGTCTTGCCATGGTCAACGTGGCCGATCGTTCCGATGTTTACATGCGGCTTATTGCGCTCAAATTTCGCTTTTGCCATTTCTCTCTCTTTTGCCTCCTTATAAGGATGTTTTACAAAACCGTGCAAGCTCATGCGCACTGCGCCCCTTGAAGCTCATAGGTCTGATGGCGGCAATCCGCCGCTTGGAGCGGGTGATGGGAATCGAACCCACGCAGCCAGCTTGGGAAGCTGGAACTCTACCATTGAGCTACACCCGCACACTTATCATATTGTACAAAAAAACTCTGCTCTTTGTCAACACCTACGGGCATTTTTCAAGCTTTAAAGCACATTATTATATGCTTGGTCGCATTTTTTCAGTTCATGGGCGAAGCGGCTTTTGATAAATCGTCTTCCCGCCGATTATAGTGCGCGAAATGTTCACATCCTTGTCAAAGATTACCAGGTCTGCGTCATAGCCCGCCACCAGTCTGCCCTTAACATCGCCTATGCCCATAATTCTGGCCGGCGTTTCCGTCATCATCATCACCGCCTGACGAAGTGAAACCCCCGCCAGCTCAACAGCCGTACGAACAAGCCTATCGCAGGTGGCCACGCTTCCAGCAAAGTTCTGCATCGACGGCATCCAGGCCACACCTTCCTTCACCAATACGCGCTGGCCGTTTTCAACGCTGCCAAGTATGCTCTCGCTGACATCCTGGCCTGCGGCGCGCATTGAGTCCGTAATAAGGCAGATGTTCTCAGGGCCCTTTATGCGGATTATAAGCTGTAAAAGCTCCTTTGGAAGGTGCATCCCGTCGCAGATCATCTCCACAGTGATCAGATCGCTCAGATACGCCGCCTCGACCACTCCCCCGTAGCGCCTGGCGTTTTCCCTGCGCACAGTGGACATGGCCGAATACATATGTGTGATATGGGTGAAGCCATGGCTAACCGCGTCCAACACCTGCTGCGTATAAGCATCTGAGTGGGCCACCGATACCAGTATTCCGCGTTTCTTTAAAAAGTCGCCAAACTCAAATGCGCCGGGAAGCTCGGGCGCAGCGCTCCAGCGCTTAAGATCATCCCCCGCAGCATCGGCGATATCGGTGTATTCCGACGGGTCCGGGTTCACGATGTACTCCGGGTTTTGGGCGCCGGCCATCTTCAGCGAAAAGTATGAGCCTTCAAGATGTATCCCGCCCAACAGCGCTCCTTCATGGGGCTGCTGCTTTGCCTTTTTATAGGTTTCTATGAACTGTAAAACCTCTGCCTTGGAGGCCGCCACAGAGGTGGGGAAAACCATCGTCGCGCCATGCACCGCCGAAGCTCTGGCTGCGCCGTGTATGGCCCGGACAGTGCCGTCCATATAGTCAAACCCGCCGGCGCCATGGGTGTGTATGTCGATAAAGCCGGCGGAGACATATTCACCTTTCGCATCTATCACCTGGGAACCGTTTACAGGATAATCGCCCACAAAAACTATCTTCCCATCCTCAAAAGCAAGGCAGGTGTCCGCCTCTATGCCGTGGGGAGTTATCAATGATGCATTTATTATGACCGTTTTATTCATATCGTCACCCGATTCATGTTCATTTTTTAAATTGCCACCTTTTAAGGAGGTCTCTGACTGCCCTTATATGATCAACGAGCCGACGCCTTGCCGGGTTCTCTTTTTGCAGGAACAATGCGTGAACAATTTATGACGCCCGGTTTTCCGCCTTGATCACTCAGGCATTTTAGTACAGTTTCATTATACACCCGCCCAGCGGCAAGGTCAATAAAAAGCTTGCACACTGCTAAAAGCTGAAGAGGTTTTTATAATGTATATGCCCGCGATGCATTCAATGCCAACGAACAAACCCCCGGGGACTGACGCCGGAGGTCTTTTCGTTGCTTTTTCTTTTGTCTTCTTTCTTTAATGCACTCTCTTATAACATTATCAGCTTGCTATTCAACCGCGCCCAGCATCCACTCTATGTATATGCCATAGCCGCGGGTGGGATCGCTGACATAGACATGGGTTATCGCCCCTACGATATGGCCGTTTTGAATTATGGGGCTGCCGCTCATTCCCTGGACTATGCCGCCGGTTTTGGCCAGCAGTTCCTCATCTGTTATCTTCACCACCAAGGACTTGCCGCTGATGCTGTCCTGCCTAAAAACCTGCAATATCTCGCACTCGTATTCCTTTGGGCCGTCCTTGTCCACAGTGGAAATTATCGATGCCTTTCCCAGCTCAACTGACGATCTTCCCGCAACGGGCAGCCCTTCGGGATATAATAGCCCCGACACATTGCCGATGATGCCGCCAAAAACGCCGTAAAGGGTGTTGTCGGTAAGAGTGCCTATGGACGGCGAATCAGTGCCGAACACGCCCTTCAGCTCGCCCGGAGCGCCCCTTTCGCCTTTCTTTGTGCCCACGATCTCTGCAGGATACAAATGCCCGCTCCTGACCGGCAAAAGCGCGCCCGTGTCCGCGTCGGTTATCGGGTGGCCCAGAGCGCCGAAAAGCTTCGTGGACGGATCATAATAGGTGAGAGTGCCTACGCCGTTGGTGGAATCCCTCGCCCAAAGCCCCAGCTTCGGCTGGCCTGAGCTGTCGCTGACGGGCTCCACGTCAAAGAGCATCGTTTCACCGTAGCGCATCACAGTAAGCTGCACGCCCTCGCCCTCCCTTTGCGCTTTTGAAACGAGGCCTATCAGGGACTCGGTGTCCGTCACTTCGCCGCCGTTCACAGCGACTATGGTGTCCCCAGGGTTCAAGCCCGCCTCCCGCACCGGGCAAATCTGCTGACCGTTTTCAAGGGTCACCGGCGACATGCCCACCACCAATACCCCCTGTGTGCGAAGGGTGACCCCAACTGCCAGCCCGCCGGGGATAAGCACCATATCGTCCAGCACGCTGACTGTCATTGTCTTGACCGGAATAAATCCGAACAGAGACAATGTGATAGTTCCTTTTCCCTCCTGGCTTGAAGTAAGGGTCATGCCCTTAACCCCCACATCGCTCAGTGTTTCTCCTTCGTTGGATAAAACCTGTGCGGCCTCGCCCTCATATGAAACGGTCATGGGCAATACAAAGTCGAAGGATATCTCCTGCCCCTTCACAAAGCTGACCGTGTCCGGCAGCGATCGGATGCTTTGGGCCTGGGGCGTAAAGTTCAGCGCCAGAATTGTGAAGGCCATCATCCAGCCGACGGCCCTGTTCCATTTCTTCAATAGATTTTGATAGTCACCATTTTTTTCATATTTTTTATTTCTCATTCCATCTCTCCAACATCAATTTCCGTTTTATTTTGCTCATATGCACGTTATTGATTCTGGGAATGGATTTCATTTAAGCCATTTAAAACAATGGTTATTTTCCGATTCTTTCGCAAAAACCCTCTGGATGCCAATCCTTGTGAAATGGTTTTTTCTTCCGAAAAGTTCCAGCCATTTTTTACAGCGGCGTTTTGTCGTCGACATCAGGCAACGAAGCGGCTTCTTCCTTTTTAAGCAAACCATTTGGATTGCTCGTCTTTGTTTCGGCCAACTGGCGGCCGGCCTCGGTGAATTCCGTCATATTCCCCCTATAGCGCAGGGGCAAATGTCCCCTTTGGCAAGCAGGATTATACCTTTCTTTTATGGCGATAGTCTGGTGGAAGCGCATCCACAGAGATCGGAACAAAGCCTCATCCTCTCCCGGAGCAGGCAGCTCGAATTCCTCCAGATCCACTATCTTTCCCCTGCCTCCTGCGCAGACAAACGCCTCCCCGTGGTTTTTATCGTATATTATAAGGCGCTCGCCGCCAAATCTGTCGCAAAAATGGCCCGCCATCGCAAAAAGCACTCTGTTCTTCGGCTCGATCTGCGCCGCAAGCACTCCCCCATAATCGGAAAACCGCACGAAACCCTTGAGCAGATGGGCCTCGTTATGAAGATGCCTTACAGACTCGCTGATGATGCTCACCACGGGATGAGCCAGCATAGCATCAACCCGGGGACCGACTTTAAAGCCCAGCTCCAGATATCTTAGTATGTGCAGCTCTTTTTCATCCAAACATGAGAGAAATGCGACATGGATCAGTTCCAGTGAGGCGGGCGATATCTTCTTCTCTATAGCGTCCCTCACGATATCCGCCTGCTGAAAATCCGTCTCTATATAAAAATTACAAAAACTTTCAAAAAGCCGCATCTGGGGCGCGTTGCAGGGTATTACCGAAATCGGCCTTTCTCGCTGGCGCACACTCCTGAAAACGCAGCACAAAAGCCCCTCAAAGCTGCCGTCATATGTGTAGGAAATATCCCCTTCTCTTTTTGCTACAGTTGTCCGGTTATGCATTTTCTCAGCTCCTCCGCGGGCGAGTCAAAGAAAGAAATCTGCTTCCCCCTGTCCAGCTCCAGCGCGCGCGCATCCTTGTGGGACATCAGCCCCCGCAGAAGCGCCGCTTGCTCCATCTTAACCCCCGGCGCCGCCCTGCCGGCGAACGTCAGAAAATATTGCGCTCTTTTCATCACCACGCCCAGCTTTTGCATGTGCTCAGGCCTAAGGACCATCTCCCTTCGGGCGGAGATTATCCTCTGGGCGCTCCTTGTCCCCACTCCGGGCACCCTCAGCAGCATTTCCAGGGGCGCCCTTTCCACCTCTACGGGAAAACTGTCCAGATTGTTCAGCGCCCAGCAGCTTTTAGGGTCCAGATAGACATTGAAATTCGGGCTGGTTTCGGGCAGTATCTCCGATGCTGAAAAGCCGTAGAAGCGCAAAAGAAAGTCCGCCTGATAGAGCCGATGTTCCCGCAGAAGCGGCGGCTTGCTGTCTATGGCGGGGAGATTGCCGGCATTCACAAGGGGCACATAGGCGCTGTAAAAAACCCTTTTCAGTAAATATTTTTTGTAAAGCGATTCCGAAAGGCGAAGTATCTGCCTGTCGCTTTCGGGCGTTGCGCCTATTATCATCTGGGTGCTTTGCCCCGCCGGAACAAAATTCGGCGCGCCCCGATAGCGCACCAGCTCGTAGCGGCTCTGGTTTATTCCCTGCCTTATGCCCGCCATGGGCCTGAGTATTGCCTCCTTGGTTTTCTGCGGCGCTAAAAGCCTGAGACTTTCCTCTGACGGCAGCTCTATATTAACGCTCATCCTGTCGGCGAGAAGGCCCATGCTATAAAGCAGCGCCTGGTCAGCGCCGGGGATGGCCTTCACATGTATGTAGCCGCCAAAGCTGTATTCCTCCCTTAAAATGCGCAGGGTTTTCAGCATCAGCTCACAGGTGTAATCAGGGTTTTTCACTATTGCGCTGCTGAGAAAAAGCCCCTCTATGTAGTTTCGCCGGTAGAAATTCATTGTGATGTCCGCCAGCTCTCTGGGGGTGAAGGCCGCCCGCCCGATCTCGTCGTTTGTTCTGCGGTTTATGCAGTAGGCGCAGTCATAGGCGCAGGCGTTGCTCTGCAGCACTTTCAGCAGCGATATGCACCTGCCGTCGGCAGAAAAACTGTGGCAGATGCCGCAGGCCACGGCATTGCCCAGGCTTCCCGCTTTTCCCTTTCTGTTGCTGCCGCTGGATGTGCAGGCCACATCATACTTCGCCGCATCCGCCAAAATCTCCATCTTCTGCATTAAGTCCAAAACAAACCCTCCGAACATATGTTCTTGTTTTGATTTTACCACGCAGAAATCAAAAAGTAAACCCCTTCATAAATATTTTTTCCTGAATGATGCCGAAGCATTCGCTGAGTTTTTTCATTTTGCCTTTATAAAATCGCAAAAAGACCCTGAAACCGCCTCTTTTTATAGTTAAAGCAAAAAAGAAGCATGGGCTTCGGGTCTTTTAAAAGCGATCTGTTATTTATCAGGGCTGTTTTTTCACACAGCCCTTCGCGGCTCAGCGGAAGCGAAGAAGATATTCATCGCTCTGTTTGTATAGTTCCAAATTTTCCTTATCAAGAAGATCCGCAACGATGGAATGCTCGGCCTGTGCAATGCCGGTCACCACATCTTTAAGATATCTGGCCGCCTTTATCATCATCGTGGGGTATATATCATAGGTTATCTGGTCAATTGGGCTGTATGAAAAATCCCCTATGTACTCCTCCTGGGCGCCTATGAATGCCACCAGGCAGACCTTAAGATCCAGGCTGCCCTTGAATGAAAGCACTGCCTCCATTGCCCCCTTGCCCTGTTCGCCGCTGCCGGAGATTATCGTGCAGACATCCTTCATCTCGCTCTCCGGGAGGGATTCGAGGAAGCTTTCCATCGCCGCCTTAGGGTCGCCCGCCTCCATCTCGATCAGATCAAAGCGCTGCCCCGCCACGGACTTTATTCCCCGCAAATATTCGTCATACCAAGGCTCATTCACCCTGAAGAAAGCCGCAGCCAGCTTACCGCGGGATATCCTTCCGGAAAAATCCGCCGTCATCCGCTCGCCTGTCTTAACGCCCATTTCAAAATAGTCTATGAAAACCCTGTGGTCTGGGGTGTAGCCTTCGATGCCGCTTCCAAACAGCACCGTAACCTTCTCCTGCGGCAGTGCATCAAGAGCATCCTTCAGCCCCTGAGAAGCGCCTTCGTCCGGGTGGATGTAAATCCATTCGTATTTTTCCGCGCTTTCCGGAGCCAGAAGCGAAATCAGCTCATCCTGGGATGAAAACCTTATAACATCATATGTGAACCTGTGCTCATAGCTGTAGTCTTCTATTTCGTCCAGAAAATAGCCGTAGCCCTCGCTGTAGAAGTCGTTTATCTCCTGGGGCAAAGCGATCATCAACTGCGGCAGTTCGCGGGCGACTATGTCGATCTCCGGGCCGGCGGTCTCCTGAACCCCGGGGAGCATGCCGCAGGCCATCATCAAGAGAATCAGCGCAAATATTATTAAAATTGAAAAAGCTTTAAGTTTCTTTGCCATAAGTTTTCTTCCTCTTTTTACGTCGCTCATAATGGAAAAAGCCATTTAAGCCCTGATAATATCCCGGCAATTAAAAACCGTATAGAACATTATACAACAAGTATGCCGTTTTAAACAAGGTTTATAACTGCACAGGTATCTTTTGGAGCATCTTTAACCGTTGTCATGCAACATATCTTCATAACGGCGCGTATAAAAACCGACAAAATTTTTCACCCTTTGCATAAGCGAAGCTGAAAAGCAAAATAATAAAGATATATGAGGAGATATTGTATGATAGATATGAAGACAAAGCTAAAAAGAGCAGGAAAAGTAAAAATGGCGATGGCAGTTTTTATCATTATAGCTGCCGCGCTGCTGACGGGCTGCATAGCCAGCGGCAAAAACCTTGAGCCCTCTCAATACTTCGACGGCGACTTCGACAGCTCCGGCTTAATCCGGCTGACGACGGACCAATCGTCATACCCCAAAGGCACGAACACCATTTCCTATACTGTAACAAACAGCAGCAACAGGGAGGTGTATTACGGCGTCTCCTACAGCGTGGAGATGAAACTGAGGGGCGCTTGGCATCAGTTGCCCTTCAAGGATTCAACCGCCTGGATCGCCATAGCATATAAGCTTGAAAGCGGCGAATCGCAGTCATATCAGGCGGATCTTTCGCTGCTAAGGTTCAGCCTTTCCCAGGGTGAATACAGGCTGGTCAAGCAGGTGGGGGAAAAGCTGTACTCCGCTGAGTTTGCAATCGGCGAATAGCAGGCGCAATAGTTATGAAAAGCCGCATTTCCCCTTTGAAAATAAAAAGCCGGCAGCAAAAAGCGAAAACAAAGTAAAACAAAAACAAAAACCTCGGGCCGCCGTTTTGGGGCAGCCCGAGGCTTTTATTATAATCGGCAACTGGCAAATGCCATTGCCGTTAGTTTTCAGCCGCCCTTCTTCAGGGCCTTCTTCACCAGAGGAACCACTATCATCGCAACTGTGGAGCCAATAAGGGCAGTCACAAGCTGAGGCCATGTGAACATGGCGGTCATGGTTTCCACCTGCTTGGGCTGAAGATGCGTCATCAGCGGAAGCATCACCTTCACCACGCCCAGCCAGAGCACAAGCAGCTTCGCGACTGAACCTGCCACCACGGAAAGCGCCCTTCGCGCAATGCCGGGGTTATCAGCATTGCCCAGCACCAGCCAGGAGACAAGAACAAGCGCGCCATTGCCCAGGGCGACAAACGGAACGATTTGGATGACCGGGCCGATTCCAAATAAAAATGCAAAGAAAGGCGATAGGACGGCCACTGTCAAACCGGACGCAAGGCCGGCGGTAAGGGTTGCCGTCACGAGGATCAGATTGACCAAAGAGCCGGTCACATACTGGCCCATGCTTCTCGTGACGAACTGAACCACCAGCAGAAGGGCGATGAAAACCGCCGTCTGGGTGATCCATAGTACTTTTTTGTTTCTCATGGTTTACCTCCGCTTTTAGTGTAATTAATCAAACTTTCGCGATTACAATATTGCGCACATGCTTTTCCTTGAATTTACGGCAGGGACTACGGCAAAGCATTGATCTTCTGTATATAATATAATACAATATAAAAAAAGATTGTGTTGCCATGGCAACACAAATGAGGAAGCGGCTGAAGATTATGAGCGATATTTCCCACTTGCAGCGATATTGGGATGCAATCAAAAGCGTGAAACTATTCGAGGACTTAAGCGATGAAGGAATAAAGGGCCTGCTTAGCTGTCTTCGTCCTGCGGTAAAATCCCTGGGCGATGGCGAGATAGTGCTCAGCTCCGGCGAGGTGACAAGCAGCATAGGCGTTGTTTTAAGCGGCTGCATGCACGGCGTCAGCATAAAGTCCGACGGCAGCCAGACATTGATCGCCGTAAAAACCGCCGGGGAGATCTACGGAGAAATCTTAGCCTGCACCGACGGAACGCCCAGCCCCGTTTCCATATATTCTGTTGGAAAAAGCGTGGTGATGCTCATCGACTACGAGCGCCTTTTGACGCTCTGCCCCGACACATGCGGGCATCATTCGCTGCTGATACGCAACATGCTTCGCGTAATCAGCCGCCAATATTTCGCCCTCCACGAAAACATCGGCTATCTCACAAAAAAAAGCGTGAGGGCAAAGCTATCTGCATACCTTTGCGCCAAGAGCGGGCCCGATAAAAAAAGTCAGTTCATTTTACCACTGCGCCGAAGTGAAATGGCCGAATATCTGGGCATTGATCGCAGCGCGATGTCCCGGGAGCTTGGGCGCATGAAAAGCGAGGGCATAATCGACTTTTACAAAAACAGCTTTAAAATACTGGACTTTTCCCGCCTGGAGGAATAAGGGCGATGACGTTCAATGGAGCTACCGTTGCGCTCCCGCCAAAGGGATTCCCTTTGAAACTCCTTTTTGCGGGTCGTCGCCCCAAACCCCGCAATCTTTATAGAGCGCATACCAAGGATCAATAAGAACCCCTTATGAAACGTGGGGCAAAGCCCCCGCTTTGTTCCCCAGCGCCCCGGCAGGCATGATAAAAAAAGCCGCTTACGCGGCTTTCGGTCTGCCTCAGAATCATCCGTAAGGATTTCGGCAAGATGGGGTTTAGCGAAAGCCCGCCCGATAAAATTATGCAGCGGCCTTGATCTTTTTCTTAGAGGCCTTGGGCGACATGTTTGCGGTGATTGCGCCGCCGATGGCCCCCACCGCTCCCCCCAGCGCCAGATCCGCAATTATCGAAAGGGGCGTGAGCCATGCCGCTGATAGTATCATGGACGTGCCAAGGCCCAGGGCCATATAGCTGCCGCCGATGGCCGCACCCTTCACATAGCCCATCTGCCCGCCTGCGCCAACGCCGAACAATGTGCCGATCACTATGCTTGCGGCCTTCAAAACCTGGTTGATTATCGTTATATATTCCTCCGGGACATTGAACACCTTAAGCCCCAGAGCCAGCAGAACTATCGCCGCAATCGAAACGCCTGCCGCGATGGAGGTCCCCTTTGCCACGGATTTGGCGATGGCAATGTTTCTTTCCTTTTTTTTCTGTTTTTGCATGTTCATCCCTCTTGTTCATAAATAGTATCTTAGAACAAGATATGAGACATACCCGCGGATAATGCCTGCGGCCAACAAAAGTTCGCCGTATAAAAACGCCGGTACAAAAACAAGGACGTCTGCCCCAAAGCAAAACGTCCTGTGCTTTCATCATGCACTTTCAGGCTGAACCAAACAGGAAAAACCCGTTACGCTCTCTCCACTTTGCCCGAGCGCAGGCATCTGGTGCAAATATAAAGCGATCTCGTCGTGCCCATATCGTTTATGCGAACCTTCTGCGTGTTGGGAGCCCACTTTTTGCGGCTCTTGCGGTTCGAATGGCTCACCTTGTTGCCGGAGATCGTCCCCTTTTGGCATACCTGACAAAACTTACCCACGGTTAATCCCTCCCTTGGTATGTTAACGCAACGAAAATTGTACCACGGCAAAAGATAAAAGGCAAGCATTTTTTTCAATTGACAGCAGAATTTGCGCCGATTTGATGGGTCCGGCTTAAGAAAAATTGTAAAAAAGCCGTCAATGCTGTATAATTATTTTACAGAAAAGACTACTTCCATTTCTTTTTATCAACGGGGCACAGCCCGGAAAGGAGCTTGCCATGAAGCCCTGTCCCCTATGCCAGTTTCAAAACCCGGACAATGCCGATAAATGCGAGAATTGCGCGGCCAGTTTTGGCAAAGACCGCTCAAAACGAGGAAGCCGTAGCAGAATCATCTGCATGAATCTGCTTTATTTCCTGCTGCTTCTTGCCAATCTGGCGCTGTTGCTGCATCCCCTGGCGCCGTCGCTTCCGCCCCTTTGGCTGTCCCTCAACGCCACACTGCCGATTATATTATACATACCCATGGTTTTCCCCGGAAAGCTTCTGTTCTTTTTGAAAGCAAGGGAAGGTGAGCAGAACTTTGAAAAATCCCGCAGGCGAGTGAAGATATATATGTTCATATCCTCGGCGCTGTCAATGGCGATAATGCTGCTGCTCATTGCCCGCAACATCGTCGTCATCGGAATTGCGGGTGGAGCATGATAATAAGCGCAAGCCGGCGGACTGACCTGCCAGCCCAATATTGCGAGTGGTTCCTTGGACGTTTGAAGGAAGGCTACGCCATGACCGCAAACCCGAGGAACCCCGGCCAAGTGAAAAGGGTGGATCTTTCGCCCCATGCAGTGGACGCCCTTGTTATATGGACGAAGAACCCCCTTCCGCTTATGGATAATTTAAATCATCTGCGGGATTATTCTTGCTGCTTTCAATTCACCCTCACCTCCTATTCAAGGGATATCGAGCCGGGCATACCCTCTAAATCGACGCATCTGATCCCCGCTTTCACAAGCCTTGCGAGGGTTTTCGGCCCCAAGAGCCTGGTTTGGCGCTACGACCCGATTTTAATCAGCAAAAGATACTCTTATTCTTACCATGTAAAATATTTTGATGAGATCGCCAAAAGGCTGGAGGGCAGCACGGACAGGTGCATTATAAGCTTTATGGACTTCTACCGAAGCGCAAAAAAGCAAGCCGCCGCTTTGGACATAGCCGATCCTTCCGGCAGCGAAAAGCTGGCCCTTGCAGGAGAGCTTTCCCGCATCGCTTCCCGTCATGGAATAAAGCTGTTTGCCTGCTGCGAAGAGCTGGACATGACCCCCGCAGGCGTCCTCCCCTCAAGCTGCATAGACGCCGCCCTGCTTAGCGAAATCAGCGGCAGAGACATAAACCCCGGCAGGGATAAAAACCAGCGCTTAGGCTGCGGCTGCGCAAAAAGCGTCGACATCGGCGCATACGACAGCTGCCCCGGCGGCTGCATATATTGCTACGCCACCCACAGCCCTGCGAAGGTTATGCAAAACATGCAAAGGCATGACCCTTCCTCGCCATTTTTAATTCCCTAAACTTTAGTAAATATTTTAACCGGAGGAAATACCAAACACATGCTCAAGCGCAATGAAGGCATCCGAACAACGGTTTCCAATTTTGGCTCCAGCGGCGAGGGCGTTTGCCTGATCGACGGCTTCCCCGTTTTCGTGCAGGGCGCTTTGCCCGGCGAGGAGATCTCCGCCACAGTCACTGAGGCCCGCAGCAACTTTGCCGTCGCCCGCCTAGGACAGATTCACCGCCCTTCGCCCCAGCGAACAAGCCCTCTTTGCCCCTACTACGGCCGCTGCGGGGGCTGTTCCATGATGCACATGGAGTACGGGCTCTCCCTTTCCGCCAAAGAGGAAATGGTTTCAAGCGCTCTTTGGCATGTGGGGCGCGTGCCCCGGGGCAGCTATATAATGGAAGACATAATCCCTTCGCCGCAGATATATGGCTACAGGAACAAGGCCGTTTACCGCGTGAATCCTGAAACAAAAAAGCTATGCTACCACGAGGCTCGCTCCCGAAGGGTGGCGGATATCGGCGGCTGTATGCTGCAATCCAACCTCTCCAACGCCGCAAAGGCTGCTGTTGAAAGCTGGCTTGCTTCCTCAAATAATATATCTGCTTCATCCATTTCCTCGGTAATGATCAGAACCACCCGCTCCGGCGATCTTATGGTGGCCATAATTACGGCAGAAAAGGTCATCCACCATGCCGATAAACTGATAAGCGCCATCATCAATGAAGTGTCCGGTCTTGGAAATCTTGCCAGCCTCGTCCACTGTCTGCCGCAAAATCAGGATTATCCCGGCGCTTTAATAAATGTTTTATATGGCAATGCCACAGTTTTAGATAGGCTTTGCGGGCTGGATTTCACCCTCTCGCCCCAGGCCTTTTTTCAGGTGAACCCTTTGCAAACAGAAAATCTTTATGCCAAGGCAATTGAATATCTTGAGCCGAAAGGCAAAAACATTATCGATGCTTATTGCGGCGCAGGGACCATCAGCCTCGCTGCAGCCAAGGCCGGCGCGCTGCATATAAGCGGCATCGAAACCGTGGCTCCCGCTGTTGAAAACGCCCGCTATAACGCCGCCATAAACGGCATTTCAAACTGCGCTTTCATCTGCGAAACCGTGGAAAGCGCCCTGCCGAAGCTTCTTTCCCGGCGGGCATACGACGCCCTCATCATCGACCCGCCCCGCAAGGGATGCAGCCCTTCCGCCCTGGACGCCATCGCCGCCTCGAACATTCCCACAGTCGTCTATGTTTCCTGCAACCCCGCCACCCTCGCCCGGGACATCCGCCGCCTCGCCTCCGCCGGCTACCGTCCCATTTCCCTCGCCCCCGCCGACATGTTCCCCCACACCCCCCATGTTGAGACGGTAGTATTGATGTCACGCAATATATAGCAAGTCACAACGAGAGGTACACAATATCTTGTGTTATTACTCATTCAAAGGATGAATATAGCCTACCAATCATTGGTGTGAAATTGCGGCATAAATAGGCTATACAAGATAAGGAGGTGAGCTTGTGGATTCAAAGTTTTGGTATATCCCGGCAAGGAATGATCGGCTAGAAAAGAAAGTAGGAATCTATTGCAGGGTCAGTACAAATGAAAAAGAGCAGTTATATAGCCTTGCAGCGCAGATTTCTGCTTTAACGAGAGCAGTTGCGAATGTTAGTCAATGGCGATTGGCAGATGTATTCATTGATATCGCATCAGCAAAGGGACAAATTCCTCGTCGTGAGTTTGAGCGATTGATTAAAGAATGTGAAGCTCACAATATTTCCGTTGTACTGACAAAAAGTATCAGTAGATTTGGTAGGGATACGGTTGAGACACTATCTGCAATAAATCGGTTGAAGGCTGCAGGCATCAGGATTATTTTTGAACAAGAGAATCTGGACACTGATGAAGTTGACAGCAATCTTATGATTTCGGTTATGGAATCCTTTGCTCAGGCTGAAAATGAAAGCCGAAGCGAGAATATCCGTATGGGACTTGCTATGAAAGCGGCAAACGGAACCTCCGGACTCTACAAACGAAAGATGTATGGCTATGTCAAGAATAAAGATGGCGAACTTGTAATTGACAATGAACAGGCAAAGGTTGTGCGTGATATTTTCAGATGGTATCTGAACGGTGCCAGTGTGCTTGGAATCATCAAGAAACTGTCAGATGCAGGTATTCCGTCCCCTGCTGGCAAGGAACAATGGAACAAGCGAGCGATAGAGACAATGCTAGTAAACGAGAAATACACAGGAACGGTTACGCTTTTAGACTCTGTTACACAGGAATATGAATATCAGATGAAAGAGTGTCATCCTCCGATTATTACGGAGAGTGAGTTCAGGGCTGTTCAGGAAGAAAAGAAAAAACGAAGCAATATCGTTTCAGATGATGACGGTACGCATCGTAGCAGTAAAAAATATAGTTCGAAGAAGAACAAAAATTCTTAATATGTATCTAATAATCTAAGGGGACAAAGTGATATGTTGAAAATAATAAATGCTGCCGAAAGCATTGAAAAATTATTTATAGATGGCAATTTTAAACTGGAGCTTTGGGATGCATATATAGATAGTATTTTACCGAATCACAGAAATCTTTTTTTAGAAGATATGAAGGATACTATAGCATCTGGTAGATTTAATTTTGAAAATGATTATTTACCAATTTTAAATGCGGTACTGATGAATAAAGAAAAAAGAATAAAGGCAGTTGATTCATTTGCAAAGGTTACGGTAAGTCTAGATGAAAAAATAGTTCAAACCTTTGGAAAAACACTTGATGTAACTATCATTTTATATGTAGGCCTATGTAATGGAGCCGGTTGGGTTGTTAATTTAGAATCAAAACAATATGTTTTATTGGGTATTGAAAAAATCATTGAATTAGATTGGTGCGATATCAATGCCATGTATGGATTGATCTATCATGAATTAGGACATATTTATCAAATGCAGTATGGCATACTTACAAGAGAGTATAAAGGTACAGAAGCATTCTTGTGGCAGTTATTCATGGAAGGAATCGCTATGTATTTTGAGCAGAGATTGATAGGTGATGATAATTTCTTCCATCAGAATATGAATGGATGGCTGGAATGGTGTGATACCAATATATATAATATAAAAATAGATTTTAATAATGACTTAACGAATATGACAAGCGGTAATCAAAGATATTTTGGAGATTGGGTCAGATATAATGGACAATCAGATGTGGGATATTACCTTGGCGCTAGATTCGTCCAGTGGTTAAACAAACGTTATACATTCGACGAGATGATTCATTTCGATATATCAATTATCAGAGCAGAGTGGGACTCTTACTTAAATTGTTGAACAAGATTTATATTGTTATGAATATTCAAAAATAGTTTGCTCTCGTGTCAAAAATGTAAAATAGCCTACTAATGCGACGCGACCGAATAGATATCAAGAATAGGATTGGCTCATTAATAAGCCTTTAAAATCAAGCATTTCAGCTAATTATGGACATGTTTCCTAAATAACCTAAGTATCACACGTCGAGTGCGTGGTATTGATGTCAAGGGTAAATAGCTGATTTTAATATAGAAATAAATTCGTTAAAAGGAAGGTTTAAATGAAAGTACAAATCAACGACAATATTATAAAGCATTATTTGCAAAATGTGTATTTCATCAATGGTCACAGCTATGCAGGAAAGTCAACGATGGTTAAAATGCTTTCAGAGCATTATGACATGGTGCTTTGTGGTGAAAATTATCATGATGTATTTCCGCGAGCAAAATTGTCACGCTGGAAACAACCGGCGTTGTGTTATTTCGATACGATGAGCGGGTGGGAAGAATGGCTAAACATGACGCCAGAGGAACATTGGAATTGGACGTACAATTGCTCGCAAGAGTGTATTGATATTGAAATTCTTGAGTTGATAAAATTAGCGGCGAACGGGAAGAAAATCATTGTCGATACGAATATTCCGCCCGATGTTTTGCGAGATATATCTGATTATAACAACGTGGCAATTATACTTTGTGACCCACCTGATATCTGTACAACACGCTTTTTTGACCGTGATGACCCAGACAAAAAGTTTATGAAGGATCAGATCAAGATGTGCAAAGACCCTGATGCAACTCTCAAAAATTTTAACTCATGGGCATTGTATCATCCTCCAATTGAAATCAATTGGTATAATACCGGTTTTTTCACCTATACCCGTACAGATTTTGAAAATGATACACGTGCAGAAATGTTTGACGCTTTGGTAAAACATTTTGGGCTTGCAAAAGGATAGAGGCGCGGGAAACCCTTATTTATAAAGGTTATTAGAATATATAACTATGAAATCCGTTGTGCGAAAATCGCTAAAATAACGCTTCGCGGGAACAAGTCCACAAAGCCGCCTTTCCATAGTCAAGTGGTCAGATTAGATGTTAGTGCCCCGCGAGTGGTCAGGGTAGATGTTTTTTCGGAATTTTTTGAGGTTGTGTGGTCGGGTTGAATGTAGGTGTGGTACAGGCTGATTTTGCAGCGATAAACCGGAATTTATTGAAGCGAGGTAAACGAATGCAGAATAATGTAGATTTGTTTTTTGATAGAATGCCGCAAGCACTACCGTTGTATCAATCATTTGCAGAAAAAGCCCTTGCGGAACATCCTGACGCTCAAATAAAAGTTCAGAAAT
>JBMNOE010000059.1:0-2968 GCA_050942895.1 Christensenellales bacterium | reverse complement strand
TACGTGCTCACCCTTAATGCAATCAAAAATTAGGTACTACGTTTATTGCGAGCAAAGAGTAGCGATTTCTGTCTTGAATTCTCTTTGCTCGCAATCAAAAACGCCGTAACTCCTTATGATCGTTTGGTATTACCATGATACAGTTTTTCGCCGATCAAGGCGAGGCTGTGGTGCTCACGCCGGGGCAACGAGAAATCCTTATATTATGGGGGACATTAATGCCATAGCTGATTAGAGACAGTGTTCCTCAGCTGCCTCTAACCCTGGCCTGTACAGGCTGCTTAAATTATGGTGCGCCTTCTGCGACGCAAATCTACCCGCATAAATCTGGCGCTGTTTGAGAAATCTGTCGACGTTACATCTCTTTCCCGCTGCTTTTTCACTGCCTCTTCAAAAACATTTACATGGATGGAACGGCTCCGGTGACTGTCGCTTTCGCATTGACTTAACATTGATTTGACTTTTATCTCAATTTTATTGGGGTTTGTCAACACCCCGAACTTGGCACGTCATAGAGATACACTTCCATTACATTGGCGTCATTGAAACCGCCTAATTGCGAGTGTTCTTATAGAATTTTCCCGTCATATAGGGTAGCATACGCAAGAAAATCAAAGAAAACAAGAGAAAAAGAAATCAGAGTCGTCAAGTTCGACGACTCTGATTATGGTCTGGGTGAGAGGACTTGAACCTCCGGCCTCTTGACCCCCAGTCAAGCACGCTACCAAGCTGCGCCACACCCAGTTATTGCCCTAAAGGCCGCACGGCTAACCGCGCAAATGGTATGTTACCACTTCTTTGTGTGTTTGTCAACAAGAAATCACCTTTACGGCGCAAAAACATTCCGTCATCCTCTGCTTGTCTTGCCTTATCTTTGACAAACAGAAGCAGCAGGCCAAGTGTTTGCTGCATGAAATACCGGCAATGATAAAAGGCCGAGGCCTTTACAGAAGTCTTTTCTAAGACGGCGAGCATAAGCCCGGGCAATCAGGCGGCCTATATCCCCTTGAGAAAATAGCCGGAAGAAAAAATATCCTTCCGGCCAAAATCTATCGTTTTTCTTTTATCTTATCCTTGCAAGCAGCGCATTAATCTCCGCCAGCAGAGCATCCAACGTATCCTTTTCTTCAAACAAATCCCTTCCCATTATGGATTTATCTGAGAGCAATGGTGCGAATGCCTTCTCGGCGGGAACGCCTTCCAGCGCATCCTTGCCGCATTTTACCAGCACATCGTAAATGGGGTCCTCAGCCAGCTCATACTCTTCTCCGCTGAAATCCCTGCCGCAGGTATAGCACAGAACCCCCGCCACGCTCTTGAGGGCGCAAGCGAGCTGCTCTTTGGCGTAGCCTTTTTCCTTGGCCTCCCAGTAGGTTTCCATAAGCCTGGGATGAATCTTTGTGGAACAGCCTATGGCTATGCGCATCGGATCATCGGGGATGTTTGGATTATTAAGACGCACAGAGGTATCAGCCGCGAACTGCTCCACGCTGATGTTCTCCGGCCTTTCAACAACGGCCTTCACAAGAGCGACAATATCGTCTATAATTTTAACTATCCGCTGATCCTGCATCGCCCTGTATATGCTGTATTCACCGCGATAGCCCTCCAGCACGCCAATTCCGGCGATTGTGGTGTGGCTCATGTTCAAAATGCGCAGCTTCATATCCTCGTATTTTTTAACGTCGGCAAAGTCCTTGCACATGAACACGCCTTCGGCCTTTTCAAACTCTGGCCTTCCGGCGGGGAAAGTATCTTCGATGCACCAGTAGCGGTTCTTTTCAGTGACCACCACAGGCGACGAGATATCAGCAGCCTTTAGGTCCTCAAAAACCTTTGCGTCCGGCGAAACGGCAATCCTGTCCACCATTGTGTTGGGGAAGCCCACACGGCTGCGGTCGGCTATGTACGCTTCAAAGCCCTTGGGCGCGAAGCCCTTCTCCTCCCAAGCCTTGGCGATGGTGCGCACAACCGCCGCTGTGAAGAAGCCGTTTTTGGAGAAGTTGGTGCTGCTTACCATCGAGAATTTAAGGCCCGCGAGAAACCTTTCCCTCAGAAAATAGGTCCACTTGGCGGGGTCGCTGTTCACGGTGCCCTTCTCCATGTCATCGATTATGCTCTGGGTAAATGGCTCGGCATAATCGCCGTCAAAGTAGCGCATGCCATACACACTTTCAGGCGCATTGATGGTGGCATAGGTCACTTTTTCATCCCTGGCATAGTCCAGCAGTCTTGCCCAGGGCAGGCTTGTGATGTTCGAATCAAGGAATAGGGCCGTCTTGAACGCACCCTGTATCTTCAAAGTCTCCTCGCCCTTTTTGTCTCCATATATGACATGGGTGCAGAGAAAATCGTTGGCCACAAGGCCATTGTAATATGCCTGGGAGAAGGATTCCACCCCGCAGACCATGCCCGCGTTGCCGCCTGCATCCATTATGTCCTGCAGAATATCGCCAAAGTGGCCGTAGCCCATCCTGCCCGGCGAGAAGCAAATAGCGGTGACCGGCGTCTTATCTCTGTCGTATTTGGGAAGAAGGCAGTTGTCCTTGCCCTCCCAAAATGCGCTGTTCGCAATGAGGGCGTTCGTTAGCATTTTTTCCATTGATCTTCCACCTTTCTAATATCAAAACACTTTTATTTCTCAGATGCTCTTACTTTAAACGAATTTTCGAAAAGATTCAAGACCGCTCAGCGTTTTTTTGCAATTCTTTCCGCTTTTTCAGAACTTTTCGTATTTTTTGCCATCTTTTAACACTCTTTGCAAATTCGCCCGCAAATAAAGGCATTAACAAAGGCGCAAAATAAAAGCGGGCCCTCCACAGGTCTGCCCTGCGGAAAACCCGCATTTTTTATTCTAATATTTAGGCGACAACGCTGGCGACAACGCCTGCGCCGACTGTCCTGCCGCCCTCGCGGATTGCGAAGCGAAGGCCTTCTTCGATCGCTATCGGAGTGATCAGATTGATCT
>JBMNOE010000058.1:0-3045 GCA_050942895.1 Christensenellales bacterium | reverse complement strand
ACGGTGACGATCGAAAAAATGCTAAAAAACGAAGAATTTGCCACCTTGATCAATACGATTGGGGCCGGCGTCGGTAAAGACTTCGCCATTGAAGATATCCGCTATGGCAAAATCATCATCATGACCGATGCTGATACTGATGGGGCCCATATCCAAACTTTGCTGTTAACTTTCTTTTATCATTACATGAAGCCACTTTTACAAAAGGGTCATGTCTATATTGCCGTTCCTCCCCTTTATCGGGTGCATAAAGAAGTGCAAAAGAAAATCGTCTATGAATATGCTTGGGATGATCAAAGCTTAGAAGTGGCAAAGGCTAAAATTGGGGCGAACTATCGGATCAACCGTTATAAAGGGCTGGGAGAAATGAATGCGGAGCAACTATGGGAGACGACGATGAACCCCGAAACGCGAACGCTCATTCGCGTCGGAGTGGAAGATCCCTTACTCGTAGAAAAACGGGTTTCGATCTTAATGGGGAAAGATGTCTCCGTGCGCCGAAAATGGATTGAAGAGAATGTCGACTTCCATGCAGTTGATCACTTTATCGAAGAGGTGCAGTAATCATGGCGAAAAAACCTGTCAAACGCAAGAAAAAAGTCGAAGAAAAACCACGCGTCATCGAAGAAAAAATCGTCCATGAAGCGATGGATGACATCATGGGTGATCGCTATGCGATTTACGCGAAAGAGGTAATTCAAAACCGGGCGATTCCCGATGTTCGCGATGGGCTAAAACCTGTGCAACGACGCATCATTTATGCGATGGCGGAAGAGGGGAATACCTTTAATAAGCCAACGAAGAAATGCGCCCATACCGTCGGTGCCGTGATGGGGAAATATCACCCCCATGGTGACTCTTCGATTTATGATGCTCTCGCGCGGATGTCACAAACTTGGGTGATGCGTTATCCCTTAATCGACTTCCAAGGGAATAATGGCTCTATTGATGGTGATAGCCCAGCTGCTTATCGCTATACCGAATCGCGATTAGCCGAACTCGCCCAAGAGTTAGTCACCGATCTGGAAAAAGATACGGTGGAGATGCAGTTGACCTTTGATGATTCGGCCTTGGAACCGACGGTTTTACCTTCGCGATTCCCCAATCTCTTATTAAATGGGGCTTCGGGGATTGCCGTGGGGATGGCGACCGAAATCCCTCCCCATAACTTCATTGAAGTAGCGGAAGCGATTATTTATCGCATCAATCATAAAAATGCCACTGTCGCCGATTTACGCGGCTTTGTCAAAGGACCCGATTTTCCCACGGGCGGCATCATCTATCGCTCCGCGGGATTAGATGATATTTATCAAACTGGTAGAGGAAGAGTTGATGTCGAAGCCAAGACTTCGTTTAACATCAGCAAAGATCAAAAGCAAATTATCATCGAAGAAATTCCTTATAATGTCAATAAAACCCAAATCATCAAAGAGATCGACGGTTTGTGCCGCAATAAGCATGTCGATGGGCTGCTCGAAGTCCGCGATGAATCCGACCGTGAAGGTTTACGGATCGCCGTTGATTTAAAAATCGATGCCTATGAGAATATTCTCCTCGAATATCTACTAAATAAGACCCAATTAAGAACTGGATATTCCGCGAACATGGTCGCCATTGTCGATGGGCGCCCGCGCACCTTAACTTTACTTGGTTTTGCCGATGCCTATATCGCTCATCAAAAAGAAATTATCACCCGGCGTTCACAATTTGATCTAAGCAAGAGTGAAGCTCGTCTGCATATCGTCGAAGGGCTGATGCTAGCGATTTCTCGCGTCGATCAAGTGGTGGCGATAATCCGCAGCAGTCAAGACAAAGCCGATGCGAAGAATAATTTAATCGCTGCTTTCAGCGTCACCCCCGAACAAGCTGAGGCGATTGTCAGTTTACAGCTCTATCGCTTAACTAATACCGATATCACCACCTTGGAGAAAGAAAAGAGCAAACTCGATGATGAAATCGCCGAATTAAAAGCGATTTTAGAGGATGAAAAGAAACTCGAACGGGTGCTTATTAAAGATTTACGCGCCCTGGTGGCCAAATATGGCGATGCGCGGCGCACGTTAATCGAAGATCAATTAGAAATCGTCCAAATCGATAAGCGCGATTTAATCGCTAAAGAAACGGTGATGGTGGCGATTACGCGCGATGGTTATATCAAGCGCTCGTCGTTAAAATCTTACCGCTCCAGTGGTGAAAATGCGCTGCCAGGAGTTAAGCAAGGTGACTTGCTGATTGCGATGGGCGAAGCCGAAACCACCGATTATATCCTAACTTTTACTAACTTAGGTAACTACTTATATATCCCCGTCTTCCAAATTGGCGATGGTCGTTGGAAAGATGAAGGGAAACATATCAATTATCTGATTCCTCTAAAAGGTGAAGAAAAGATCGTCCGCGCTTTAGCAATTTCGACTTTCCGGAAAGATCTCTTCGTCGTCTTCTTGACTGCACAAGGGAAGATTAAGCGCTCCCCGCTTGAGGAATTTAACGTCTCGCGCTATAACCGGCCGATTAGTTGTATGCGCCTTGCCAAAGGAGATGAAGTGGTCGATGCCACCTTAACTTCGGGCAATAGCAACGTGCTGGTGGTCGCGGAAGATGGTCGCGCTTCCTACTTTAATGAGAATGACTTGACGCCGCTTTCTTTAAAAGCCGGTGGGGTCCTCGCCTTAAAGAACTTAAAGAAAACGAAGATGGTTGAAGTGCTCGCCTATCATCCTGAAGAACGGGGCAAACTCGTTTTAGTCACGGAAAAAGGCCACGTCCGCGTCATCGATATCAACTATCTTTTAGTTACCGAGAGAATGGGCCGTGTCCAACTTGTTTATAAAGCTTTCAAGAGCGATCCACAAAAGATGATTTTCCTCGATAAGATCAAGCATCGGGCCGAAAATGTCCGGCTCAATCTGCTTTTGAGTAGCAATAATATTCTGCCTTTAGTCATCGATGATCTACGCCCGACCCCGGTGGAAAAATATGCGAAGAAAAACATCGATCAACTCGATGATAATGAATTGATCGAAGGGGTTTATTTTGAAAAACTCC
>JBMNOE010000057.1:0-3107 GCA_050942895.1 Christensenellales bacterium | reverse complement strand
CCACCTTTGCTAGTGCTAAATCATGGTATGTATTAGAACTTACCTGTGCCAGTTTAGATCAAAGCGCGAAAAATATTTTGAAAAACGCAACGGCTAATCCGCTTGGAACCGATGTGGAAAAAGCGGTTGCGCGCTATGACTACATTGTTAATAAATACGGCACGACCACTTATACGGATTTCCTAAATCGAAATCCTGCTTCGCCAGTGAGTATTAATTTCTCAATGCTGAAAATTGATTACATGTTAGGGGGGATTTTCCTAGGGATAATCACTGCAATCACTTTAGCGATTATCTTCTCCTGCAAACGTAAACGTCGAGATACTGAATAACTAAAAGAAGCGTGATTTAGCAATGAAAAAATGCAAATCACGCTTTTTATTAATTAAAAATTTCGATTGAATTCAAGCGCATTGACCTTCTGATTAAAAGGGTTTATTAATTTTATAGATCTCGTCGAAGATATCGCACATTTTATTGACCGAATTTTTATCTTATGATATATTCTAAACAACGATTGTAGTAATATATAGGAGTGTGACTATGCGGGAAAAAGTAATTTTAATTTGCTCTGAATGTCTATCACGAAACTACAACACGACCCGCGCGCCGAAAAAAGTAGCAACTGAACGGCTTGAACGTCGGAAGTACTGCGCGCGCTGTGGCAAGGTGACTTTACATAAAGAAAGTCGTTAGGAGGAAAGTATGGGGATCAAAAAGTTTACGAAGGAAGTAATCAAAGAAGGAAAGCGCGTCCGTTGGCCAAAACGGAATGATTTTCTGGTCGCGGTTGCCACCGTGTTAACCATCACGATTATTGCGGCTTTAATCTTAATGCTAGAAAACCTCGCAGCAGGTCGTCTTTTAGGAACTGTTGAAGAAGCTTTCCAAATCTTTAAAAATTAATTAATAGGAGGGAAATATGGAAAACAAAGAAAAAGATATCCAGTGGTATGTCGTCAGTACATATTCTGGACGTGAAAACATTGTTCGTGACAACCTCCTAATGCGGAGAATTAACTATCAATTAGAAGATAAAATTCATCGGGTCGTCGTCGCGGAAGTGGAAGAACCGGTGATTAAAGACGGCATCAAAACCGATAAAGTCAAAATGAAAAATCTCTATCCAGGTTACGTCTTCATCGAAATGGAAATGACTGATGAGGCCTGGTACATCGTGAGAAACACCCCTGACGTGACTGGGTTTGTCGGCTCCTCAGGCGGAGGAACTAAACCTTTCCCTGTTCCGCGCGAACAAATTGAACCAGTGCTCAAACGGATGGGTGAAGTTGATGATACGATGTATAGTCACTATCACGAAGGTGATGTAATCAAAATTATTCACGGTCCCTTTGAAGGAATGGAAGGCAAAATTCTCTCCATCGATAAAGAGACGGGCAATGTAGTTATCGAATTAATTATTTTTGGTCGTCCGACCGAAACGACGATTGACTTCGGCCAAATCGAAAAGAGTTAAGTAATTTATTTACCAATTTAAAAACAGGGGCAAAAACACCCCTGTTTTTTTGTTTTTTACGCACAAATCAGACTTGTTTTTTGGTTTTACTTGTCTTTTTCGTCTTGGTTTTAGTAGTGGATTTGCTCGCTTTTCGCCGCCGTTTTTTAAATTCGCTCGGACTTTCAAATTCGGCATCGAGATTTTTCGCGGGTTCGCGATTGATGTAGTTCCCGAAATCTTCGATGTCGGGTACATGTCCGACGACAAAAACGATATCACCAGGTTTAATTTTATCTAAGGCCTTTGGCGCAAAAGTGGTATTGCCTCTTTGCAGCAAGATGAGATTAACACCGAATTCATTGCGCGGATTCAAAGCTTGAATTGTGACGGGAATACAGTTTTCGGTCACGGTAATTTTAATCACAGAGTAATTTCCGCTTAGGTTGTAATAATCAAGGAAGTCTTCATTACCAATCCGGTTGGCAAGGCCAACTCCTGCTAAACGTTGGGGAGTGACAACTTCGTGAGCGCCGAGCCTTTTGATAATCGGAATGTAGTATTCATTATCCATTCTGACGACGATGTGTTTGATGCCAAAATCAGCAAGAATGGTTGTGGTCAAAATTGAGGCGGCGACATTATCGCCGTAGCAAACCACCACACTGCTGACATCTTGAATTCCCAACTCCCGCAAAGCTTTTTCATTGGTCGAGTCGCAAACGAAAGCATTGGGAACCATTTTCGCCACTTTGCGGACCGCTTCTTCATCGATATCAAGAGCGATGACTTCTTTATCCAGCCGCAGTAATTCTTCGACAATTGAAGTGCCAAATTGCCCTAGACCAATCACGGCAAATGTTTTCTTTTTAGCCATAAATTTTTCCTCCTAACCGACAATCATTTCGGCTTCAACATATTGATAATGTAATTTTTCTTCACGATACATCGTATCGCTAACGACACTCATTACCGTCATCGGACCAACTCGACCCGCATACATTAAAACAATTAACACAAGTTTACTACCATTAGTCAAATAAGGGGTAATGCCAAATGAATTTCCCACTGTCGCAAAAGCTGAAACCCCTTCAAAAACCGCTGCTTCAATACCGTAACGAGGCTCCTGATATAAAAGGTTATGGGTATTTTCTTTTTCGAAAGCATTAATCATCAACACTCCCAAAGCAATAAAAGCAATGGCAATAATGACCAGGGTGACCGCTTGAACAAAGAGTTTTTGCGGCAGTTTGCGTTTAAATCCTCGTGCTTCGCGCCCGCGCATATAACCGATTACAGTCTTGATGATCACATAAGCAGTGGAAGTTTTAATTCCGCCCCCTGTTGATAAAGAACCGGCCCCGATAAACATCAGCAAAATGTAAATAAACCTGCCAGTTGTGGAAAATTTTGCTACATCGATAATCGCAAAACCTCCCGAACGGGCGACAACACTCTGGAAAACTGCTTCCATTGGGGTGATGTTCATGCTGAGATTGCTAAAGAAGAGGGTAATCGCTCCAGCAAAGACGAGAATTCCCGTCATCGTCAAGGAAACTTTGGTGAGCATTTGCCATTGACGAGCTCGGCGATTTTTAACGATGTCGGAAATCACGACAAAACCTAAGCCGCCAGTGATAACTAAAAGCAT
>JBMNOE010000056.1:0-3156 GCA_050942895.1 Christensenellales bacterium | reverse complement strand
GAAATAACGGCAAAAGCAGAGCAAACTTTTTCATTTTTATTCGATGTTTTTCCAAGTCCAGTTCGCAATTGTTCCATCGACACAAGCGGCACCAAAATTAATCCGGTAACGACCAGTGTAACTCACTTTGACATTTTCTTTACCAGTGAAAGCAAAGACATTTTCAGTTTTATCCGTTCCCGCTTGGGTAAAAGTCCAGGTAAAGACCGATTTTCCTCCTTCAATCACGCGCGTCACTTTGTAATGACCCACCACGTGATCGTTAGGTTCAGCAGGTTTTTGCCGGACGCCATCATCGCCAATACGACCATTAACCACGTTCGCTGAGGAATAGGCTGGTTGTCCTTCGGACCAAGTTTTATACTCGGCTCCATAGACTTCGTTATTGTCTTCCCACCACCAGTTATTGACACCGAAGCAATCATAAAGATGGGGATAAGTATCAGCGCGTAATAACATTAAACTCAAGCGCTTTGCAATTTCGTTAGTTGTCGCATGAATCGCGGTAATGTCGTATTCAATTTCAAAATCACCTTCGAGTAGAGCTTTATCACCAATGGTTTTAGCATAGGTCGCCACAGCGTAACTATCTTCCCATTTATTACCATCCTTACAAGAGAAGGTAATCGTTTTATTCTCATTGTCGACCACAGTATTATCTCTCCCAGGGAAAAAGATATTTTTGTAATTTTGACCTTGCAATTTGGCATTGATAACATCGGCATCCGTTGTCATGTACCAATCGCTCATTTTATGATAAGTATCCTTACCATAAATGATTGGATTGGTGGGAATGCTGGTATAATCGCGGACTTCATATCCATAAAGGACATCATTGATGAGGAAATAGAATTCATTTTCATCACGTAAAACCGCGAGTTTTAAGGCGGTGATATCCATATCTTTTAAGCCGTTTGCTTGGTAGGACAAGGAGAATTGATCTTGAGGACTTCCCTCGGCCGCAAAGCATTTGCCTAAATCCATTGTCACTACTTTATGTTCATCCATCGGTGAGAAGAATAAAGCACGGCCTTCCCGATAATTAGAAACTTCGGTCGCATGGCCCACCCCGACATATGGCCAACCGTGTTCGCCACCACGATAGTTTTGTAAGTTGATGCGCGTTTCGAAATAAAACCGAGTAGCCGTTATATTCGCAATCGCTTGATGGAAGGGGTTTTCGTTTTCATCGCTATAATCCTTCACATCGATATAGGCATTTTCTAATTTCAACATGTTTTGAAAGGACATATTGAGCGAATAGCCTTTTGACATTTGCAAGAAAGGGCTCTTTTCTAACACTTGAACCATCACTTGTGCTTGAACTTCATTATTCGCGCGACTTCTTACAGTTAAGGTGATGTTTCCCTCATCAAGGAATTTGACGCACATCCCGTTAATTTCAGCTTTGGCACTCGGTTCAGCTATTAACTCGAGGTCGTTACGCGCATTATTTGGGGTTAGCGCTACGGTGATATCAAGAGTTTGATCAATGAGGAAATACTGATCAATTACATTCGTAATTTCCACTCCAGTCATCGGAATCGGCATTAAAACACCAAGGGCAATGATATTACTCGTAATTTCTGTGCCTTGTAAATAAGCGCAGATGTTGACATTACCTGGAGCGAGCGCCCTGACAAGTCCAGCATCGCTAACAGTAGCGATTTCTTCGTTAGAGGATTTCCATTTGAGCGTTAAATTGTCGATATTATTGGTAACTGTCGCCGTCAATTGCAGTTCATCACCAACATAAATTGCTGTTTGACCGACTTCTTCGATAACAATTGTCGGTGCGGCAATGCTAGTTGAATCTTGCGATTGCGAACTGCCATGTTGACATGAGACGACACTTAAAAGAAGGAAAAGGCTGACAATCGAAAAGATTTTCCTATTTTTCATTTTCTTTCTCCTTTAAAAAGTTGATATCGATGAAGACAAATTAAAGATTAGTAATCGTAAAGTTGGAAATTGTGGCTTTGCAATCGTTAGCACCAAAGGAAACTAAATACTTGCCAATAAAGTTGACACGATAAGTGTCCGCTTCATTAAATTGAATCACTTCACCATCCATCGTCACTTTGAATTCACTACGGGCACCAAGGATCGTGCGTTCAATTGCAATGTGATAAGTTTTTTCCACATCAACCAAAGCAAATGTCGCTGAATCAACTGCAGTTAATTTACCTGTTTCAAAAGCGTTGGTTGGTGACTCTAAGTTCCAATGCCGATATTGAATATGATCTTTTGTTAAGCAGATGGATTCCATGTCAGGTTCCCACGAGTTATATCGTCTCATGGTGACACCAGCCATCGAGTTAGCAATATTTGTCTCTTCAAATTCGACCGCAGAAATATCAAATTCAATTTTGAAATTTCCTTTTGCAAGACCTTTATCACCTAGAGCTTTTGCCCGTTGTTGCCCCATACAGATGTTATTCCAATCCTCACGTCCAAGATTGTTAAATCGCCAACTATCGGTATCTTTAGTGTAAATTACTTGTCCGCCTAAGGAAGACGCTGAAAAGAACCTCTCCTTGTAGGCATCTGAATTAAGTTTGGCAGTAATGACTTCCTCATCAACTGTGCTATAGGCATCAAAAATAGTAAAGGCTACATCCTTCCCGATAATTAATGGAGTGCTGCCAATGCCAGTAAAGCGATTATTTTCTTCAAACCAGTACAATTTACCATTAATCGTATAGTAGTAATCATTGCCATCGCGTAAGATTCCTAATTTAAAGTCGGTTTTATCAATCGCATAGATTCCATTAACGCGCCAAATCGTGCTTTGGTGTTGATTGCCACCAAATTCCACTGGGAAATCGAGCATCATCGTTTTTTGTCCTTCCTTATCCGAGAAATAGAAAGCGCGGGTATCGGTATCTGTTGTCGCCGAACCAATGCCAACTCTCGTCCAGGGATCGACCGTGGTTTCGCCAAAACTAATCGTTGCCTCAGCATAGTATCTTTGAGTAGGTTGGAGTTTAAACCAAGCATATGTTGGTAAATTATCGCCAGTCATCGTGAAATTCGTCGAAACATACGGATCGGTTTCATCACCTTGATGGCTATAATCAAAATAATTGCTGTAACCACCTTTGTTCGTCCAGAAAGGACCATCTTTCACTGTGAAATTAATTGTTGTGGAGATGG
>JBMNOE010000011.1:0-82619 GCA_050942895.1 Christensenellales bacterium | reverse complement strand
AACTTAACCCCGGATTGAAGCAGGCTGCAACTGTCCTAAAGGACTATTTTGAATCAAACGCAAGCATCTCCCCGGAATTAAGCACACAATCTATCGCTGATGAAATTGCGCTCTATGGATTGTCAGAAAAACATAAAAAGTTAATTTCAAACGAAGGATTACAAAACTTTCCTCAAGTTGAACAAGATTTTAAAGTTATTGATACAGATACAAGACTTGCCATTGTTGATAAAGAAATAGCAAGGTGTCTAAAATATGGCATGGTTGACTGGAAAGAACTACAGCAAGTGTCGGTTCAAATCGCAAAATATAAATTAGTTGAATTAAGAACGCCCGTAATAATTGACAATATATACAACTGGAATCTCGAATATGATGGTTTCCTCGGTTATATGGCTGGTGTTGTAAAACTCAAAAAGTACAGTGGGGGCGCTATTATTATTTGATTTGTAACGATTGATATATTTAGAAAAGTGGATTGTTACCTAAAAAAAGAACCAGCCGTGCCAAGCATTACGCTTGAACATGGCTGGTATGTTTTTGCCCCGCTTGAAGCTGTCACACAAGTTTTTTAGTTAATCCCTATGTGAACGCCCCGAAAGATGCCTTTTTTATTTTGAGCTTTACTATGAGTTATTGCTTTGAAAACTTGATCTTTTCGCCGTCGCTGTCCACCAGCACCTTATCGCCGATTGAGACATTGCCGGAGAGTATTTCCTCGGAGAGGCTATCCTCCACCAGCCTTTGTATTGCCCTGCGCAGCGGCCTTGCGCCGTACTCGGGGTCAAAGCCCTCCTTGGCAAGGTAATCCTTCGCCGCCTCCGTCGCCCGGATGAAAATCTCTCTTTCGGAGAGGCGCTTTGCCACCTGATCCATCATCAGGCTAACTATCTGCCTGGTGTGGCTGCGGTCAAGGGAGTGGAACACGATTATCTCGTCCACGCGGTTTAAGAATTCGGGCCTAAAGACTCTTTTCAGCTCTAAAAGCACTGTTTCCTTCATCTTCTCGTAGCTGGAGGCCGTCTCTGTCTGTGAAACCCCAAAGCCCAGGGTCTTTCTCTGGGAGATCATCTGCGCGCCGGCATTTGAAGTCATGACCATCACGCAGTTTCTAAAGTCCACAGTCCTGCCCTTGGAGTCGGTGAGCCTGCCGTCGTCCAGTATCTGCAAAAGAATGTTGAACACATCCGGGTGCGCCTTTTCGATTTCGTCCAGCAAAATTATGCTATAGGGCTTTTGGCGAACCTTATCGGTGAGCTGGCCGCCCTCGTCATGGCCGATATAGCCCGGCGGGGAGCCTATCATCCTTGAAACGGAGTGCTTTTCCATGTATTCGCTCATGTCGATGCGTATAACAGAGTTTTCATCGCCGAAAAGCGCCTCGCCAAGGGCCTTGCACAGCTCTGTCTTTCCAACGCCCGTGGGTCCCAAGAAAAGGAAGGAACCTATAGGCCTCTTTGGGTCCTTAAGACCGGCCATGGCCCGGCGTATGGCCTTTGATACCGCAGTCACAGCCTCATCCTGGCCGATGACCCTGCCATGCAAAGTGTCCTCAAGGTTCAAAAGCCGCTTGCTCTCGTCCTCGGTCAGCTTCGTCACGGGGATTCCCGTCCAGCTGGACACAATCGCCGCAATCTCCTCCTCGCCCACATCGCCGCCCTCGGTGCTCTTTTTCTCCTCCCAGGCCTTGCGCATCTCAGCCATTTCCGCTTGAACTTTTGCCTCGTCATCCCTCAGGCTGGCGGCCTTTTCAAAGTTCTGGGTCTGAACGGCTTCCTCCTTTTCGGTGCGTATCTGGGCAAGCTTATCCTCCAGGGCCTTCATGTCCGGAGGCGCGATGTATGAATTGATCCTTACCCTTGATGCCGCCTCGTCGACCAGGTCGATTGCCTTGTCCGGCAGGAAGCGGTCCGTGATGTAGCGCGTTGAAAGCGTCACCGCCGCCTTTATGGCCTCATCGGTTATGCGCACCTTGTGGTGGGCCTCATAGCGGTCGCGAAGGCCGTTTAATATTTCGATGCTCTCCTCCTCGGTCGGCTCGCCCACAGTCACCGGCTGGAACCTGCGCTCAAGGGCGGCGTCCTTTTCAAAATGCTTGCGGTACTCGTCCAATGTGGTTGCACCTATGCACTGGATTTCTCCCCTTGCAAGGGCGGGCTTGAGTATGTTCGCCGCGTCGATGGCGCCCTCTGCGCCGCCTGCCCCCACGATTGTGTGTATCTCATCTATGAAAAGTATCGTATTGCCTTCCTGGCGAAGCTCCTTCATGGCATTTTTAAGCCTGTCTTCAAACTCTCCCCGGTATTTCGTGCCGGCCACCATGCCCGCAAGGTCAAGGATGAACACCCGCTTTCCCTTAAGCAGCTCCGGAATATCGCCTTCGATTATGCGCTGTGCCAGGCCCTCCACAACGGCGGACTTGCCCACGCCCGGCTCGCCTATGAGCACGGGGTTGTTTTTCGTGCGCCGTGAAAGTATCTGCACGATGCGCTCTATCTCCTTGCGCCTGCCGATAACGGGGTCCAGCTTGCCTTCTCTGGCTGCCTGGGTCAAATCCCTGCCGTATTGGTCCAGCGTCTTAGTGTCGCTCTCCTGTCCGCCCTCGCCTCCCTGGGAACCTCCGCCCCCGCCTCCGGGCTGCGGCGCCCCCGGCCTTCTCATCTGTGCGGCCATGGCCTGACGGCTGCGCTCCACATCCACGCCTATCTCGCTCAAAGCTCTGTATGCGATGCCGTCCTTCTCGGAGAGCAGCGCCAAAAATATGTGCTCGGCGCCGATGTAGTTGTGGCCAAGTTTCACCGCCTCCGCGCCGGCGCTTTCAAGCACCCGCTTCGTCCTTGGGGTGTATGATATCCCCTTTGACGGGTCAAACTCCTCCTGTCCCACCATGCCGATTATTACCTTGCGCAGGTCTTCCGCGGCGATCTGGCCGCCGCCCATCGCGATATCCATTCCGCTGGCCGTTTCTTTGATTATGCCCAGAAGAACATGCTCTGTACCTATATAGTTATGCCCCATGCTGCGCGCTTCCTCGGCAGCATACTTAAGGCAGCGCTGTGCGCTCTGTGTGAATCTCTGCGGAAATGCCATTTTATCAACTCCTGTTTTTCATTTTTTCATTTTTAATTAATCTATAAACATCTATAATATCAACTGCTATAAAAATCAATCGCTTTTTCCCGACAATATCAGTTTTGCGCATTCGGCCCTGAAAATATCCCTCTGGCCGGCAGTCATCTCCTTCTTCGCTCTTTGTATAAGCTCAGCCGGCTGCAACAGCAGCAGAGAATCCGCCGTTTTGGTGTCGATATCGTCGATTATTCCCAGGCTAACTCCAAGGCGCACATCCGACCAGAGCTGCAAAAGCTCTTGAGAGCCCAGCTTGTGGGCATAGCGCAAAATGCCGTAGGAGCGCAGCAGCTTGTCGCGTATCTGTATCTCGTTATGCTCCAAAAGCATATCCCGCGCATTTTGCTCCTTTTCGATCACCTGCATGGCGACTTCCTCCAAAGCGCGCAAAGTTTCCTTTTCGCTTCTGCCCAAAGTCACCTGATTGCTGATCTGGTATATGCTGCCGAAGGCCCTGCTGCCCTCGCCGTAAAAGCCTCTGACAGTCATGCCCAGCCTTCCAACAGCCTGGCCGATGGCTTCAACCTGACCCAGCATGGTCAGCGTCGGCAGGTGAACCATGAAGGATGCCCTCATGCCCGTGCCCACATTCGTAGGGCAGGCCGTCAGGAAGCCATATTTTTCGCTGTACGCATATCTTTCGCTTTGGGCGATATAATCGTCAGCCTGCGAAGCCAGGGCATATGCCTTGTCAAGCTCGCAGCCGTCCATTATCGCCTGTATGCGCAGATGATCCTCCTCGCAGAGCATTATGCTGATGTTCTTCTCCTTGCTTAAAAGAACTGCACCCCTGTCCACATGCTTTAAAAGATCGGGGCTCACCAGGTGTTTTTCAACCAAGGCGTTGTTTTCAGTGGGGGTGTTGCTCTTGAGGAATATCAGCGAAAAGTCGTTGCTCATGGGCGATTTCGCTATGGCCGAAGCCGCCCTGTCCACCACTTCACCGGCCTGCTGGGGGTTTAGCCTGCTGGTAAAAGGCATATCTTCAAAATTCCTGGCCAGCCTTATTCTGGTGGAAAGAACCATCTGCTCACATCTGCATTTGTCATAGCTTGATTGTCCGTTTTCATGGCTGTCATCGCGTGCGCTCACATTCATTCCTCCTTTGCCAGTTCCTTTATCCTGTCGCGGTATATGGCCGCTTTTTCATATTCTTCCTTTGCTACGGCTTCGTCCAACTTCCGCTTTAATATATCCAGCTCGCTTTCACTTTTTTTGTTTTCTCTTTTTTCCTTGTTTTCCTTGTTTTCTTCCGCCATTTCCCGCGGCGCGGGGCCGTATTCTCCCGCAGGCCTTTTGCCCTCGTGGAGAGTCTTGCCATGTATCTTCTTCAGCATCGGCGTGAGTTCTTTTTCAAAAGCCTCGTAGCAGGCAGGACAGCCCAGAAGCCCCCCATGCCTGAAGCTTTTAAAATCCATCCCGCAGCTTTGGCAGGATATCGTCTGCACCGGCACATCGCCGGACTGCTGCAAAAACCCTTTCAGCAAGTCGCTGAAGGAGAAATGACCCGCCATCTGCTCGCTCTCATCGGACCAGCAGGCCGCGCAATAGCTTTTCTCCGTCATAAAACCGTTAACAACGGTCTTCGCTCTGACCGTCGCCGTGTTCTTTCCGCATTTTTCACATAACATTTCTATTCCTCCCGGTTTCCTTTCCCGCTGCTTTTTGTGACAAGCGATATCAACATACTTCGCATTATGTTCGCCCTTAAAATATCCTTTGAATTCACAGGCAGATTGATCGCCTCCTCTGAAACGGCGGCCCGCATCAGCCTTGCCTCGCTTTCGGTGACTATCTCCCGCTCAACCAGCGCGCTTATCATCGCCTCGGCGGAGCTTAACCGCAGCTTCCCTTCGATATGACCAATCAGCGCCATTATAAAGGGGCACTGATCGCCGTCGCTCATCATCCTTATTATGCGCACATATCCGGAGCCGCCCCTGCGGCTTTCGATGATATAGCCGTGCTTCGGTGAAAAGCGGGTGGCCAAAACATAATTTATCTGCGAAGGCGCGCATCCGAAATATGCTGCCAGCTCGTTTCTTTTCACCTCAAGCTCGCTCTCGGAATCGCTCATAAGATCCTTTATAAACTGTTCTATGCTATCCGACAAAGGCATATTCATCACCTCCTTTATACAATAGCGCTGCAAAAGCGCTATCAAATAGTGCAATATAGGCCAGTCAGATTTTCCTGACCATCTCTGACCTTATTATAGCATATGGCGTTTTATTGTCAAGAGTGAGTGAAAACTAATATATTTCGGGTCGCTATTAGCCCTTTGCGTTCTATTCGCACCTTTTCCGTTGATATATTATAGTAGAATATGGTATAATTAGTTTAGCAATTTCCGAAGGAAATCGCGGGTCGGCGGGCAACATCCGTCATTTACACGCCGACAAACATGGTATAATAAGTTTAGCAAATTCCACAGGAAATCGCGGGTTGGCGGGCAGGATCAGTATGACGGCCAACTGATAGTATCAACAATCAAAATGGTACATATGTTTTATATTGAACTTTATTTCTAAATATATACATAAATTAAGGAGGACATAAAATGGGTTTGTTAAAGGCAGGCATAGGCGCCCTCAGCGGCGTGCTGGCCGACCAATGGCGTGAGTATTTCTACTGCGACTCTATCCCTGAAGACGTTCTTGTGACAAAGGGGCAAAAGCGAGTTAACTCCCGCAGATCCTCCAACACCAAGGGCGAAGAAAATGTGATCAGCAACGGCTCCATAGTGGCGATAAACGAAGGCCAGTTCATGATAATCGTGGACCAGGGCAAGATCGTTGAATTCTCCGACGAGCCCGGCCAGTTCGTATATGACACCAGCACCGAGCCCAGCCTTTTCTACGGCAGCTTCGGCGAATCGCTGCTTGAGTCATTTAAAAACGTCGGCAAGCGCTTCTCCTTCGGCGGCGACGCGGGCAAGGATCAGCGCGTCTATTATTTCAACAAAAAAGAGATCATGGGCAACAAATACGGCACGCCCAATCCGGTGCCCTTCCGCGTGGTTGACAAGAATATCGGCCTTGACATCGACATCTCCATCCGCTGCCACGGCGAATATTCCTACCGCATAATAGATCCCCTTCTTTTCTACACCAATGTTTCCGGCAACGTTCAGGATGATTACAAGCGTGCGCGCATCGACAGCCAGCTTAAAACCGAGCTGATGACTGCCTTGCAGCCGGCCTTTGCGAAGATTTCCGCAATGGGCATCCGCTATAGCAGCCTGCCCGGCCACACCATCGAGCTGTCCGAGGCGCTGAACGAGGTTCTTTCACAGAAATGGTCGCAGCTTCGCGGAATCGCCATAGCTTCCTTCGGGGTCAGCTCCGTCAAAGCATCCGATGAAGATGAGAACATGATCAAGCAGCTCCAGCGCAGCGCTGTGATGCGGGATCCCACCATGGCGGCGGCAAGCCTTGTTGGCGCTCAGAGCGAGGCCATGGTTCACGCAGCCAAGAACCAGGGCGCCGGGCCCATGATGGCCTTTGCGGGCATGAACATGGCCCAGGGTGCAGGCGGAATGAACGCCGGGCAGCTCTTCTCCATGGGACAGCAACAGCAGGCAGCGCAACAAGCACAAACGCAAGCACCGGCGGCCGCTGGCTGGGCATGCGAGTGCGGCAGACAGAACGAAGGCAGATTCTGCGCCGAGTGCGGCAAGCCCAAGCCCGAGCCCAAGCCCGCAGCCGGCCAATGGACCTGCTCCTGCGGGGCGAACAACACAGGCAAGTTCTGCGCCGAATGCGGAAGCCCCAAGCCCGCTGACAAGAACAGCTGGGCCTGCGAGTGCGGGGCGGAAAACAAAGGCCGCTTCTGCTCGGAGTGCGGCAAGCCCAAGCCTGCCGGCGCAAAGACATATAAATGCGATAAATGCGGTTGGGAACCTGCCGATAAAGAAAACCCGCCGAAGTTCTGCCCTGAGTGCGGCGATATATTCGACGAGGGAGATGCCTCCTCCTGATCGGAAAACCAGAACATTCAGCTAAGGAGGGTGTAATATTGAGCGTTGAGTATAAATCATTTGACTCCCTTGAAGAAATTGAAAGGGCGAAAACACTGAAGGAGACGGACAAAAGCTGCCCAAGCTGCGGGGGAACCATGCAGTTTGATCCCTCCACAGGGGGGTTGTACTGTCCCTACTGCGAATACCGCGCCAGCGTAATCGAAAGCGGCGAAGCCATTGTCGAGCAGGATATCCACCGGGCCGGCCACACCGAAAGCTTTGAATGGGGTCAGGAAAAAAAGCAGATCATATGTAACTCCTGCGGCGCGGAGGCCATCTACGATGCCCTTGAGGTGGCCAATGTCTGCCCCTTTTGCGGCTCAAACCATGTCATGGACGCCCAAATGGACGATTCCCTGCCGCCAAACGGCGTAATCCCCTTCGAGATCACGGCCCAAACAGCCGGCGATAATTTCAAAAAATGGCTTAAACGCAAGTGGTTTACCCCAAGGGCAGCCAAGGAGAGCGCAAGACCCGACGCCTTCACTGGCATGTACATGCCCTATTGGACTTTCGATGCCGACGCCCACTGCACATACACGGGCGAATACGGCATTAGAAAAACCTACACGAAGGACGGCAAAACCCACACCAGAACCGACTGGTACCCCACACGGGGCACATATGAAAGGTTTATCGACGACGAGCTGGTCATAGGAACCACCCGGCATGATCCGGTGATACTTAAGCGGGTTGAGCCCTTCGAGTTTGAAAGCCTCAAGCCGTATAATCCCCAGTACCTTTCCGGATTTGCCGCCGAGCGCTACTCTGTCGGCCTTGATTCTGCCCTGGAAACGGGAAAAAAGCAGATGGAAGCCATCCTCAAATCGGATGTCGAAAGCAAGATAAAAAGAGAGCATAACGCCAGCGACAGCCGAATCAAGCAGTTGAACGCAAGCTACAGCAACATTACATACAAATATATCGTGCTTCCCCTTTGGGCCTCAGCCTTTAAGTTTAAAAACAAGGTGTTCCAGTTCATGGTCAACGGCCAAACCGGTAAAGTCGGCGGCAGAGCGCCTGTTTCGCCCCTTAGGGTGACAATCGCGGTTTTGATAGGGCTGGCGGTCTTGGCGCTGATCGCATATCTCTCTTCCCTGTAAACTGCCCGCGGCTAATATTATCAACTAAAGGGATAGAGCGTTTCTCCCGCAGCTCTGTCCCTTTTTTACATGAAATCGCCTTTCGCAACCGGCGGTTGCGCTTTTAAGCGGAATGTTTGGCTAAATGTAATCGAAAATGTATTGTGCAACCGCGATTTTCAGTATAAAATAATACCAGATACCGTGAATCATTTGCATTTGAAAGGATGAGATATATGAATCTGGAAACGGCAACAAGGCTGATGATGCTCAGAAAAGAGCATGGACTTTCCCAGGAAGAGCTTGCAGAGAAAATCGGCGTGAGCAGGCAGGCCGTATCGAAATGGGAGCGGGCGGAGTCCTCCCCTGATCTGGATAACATGGTGCTTCTGGCTAAGCTTTACAATGTCTCTTTGGACGCCCTCCTGCTCAGCGATGATTTCAGCGTCAAGCAGGAACAGACCGCTCAGAACACCGAACAGGACAGCTCGTTCTATGCGGAAAGTTTTTCTGAAAATTTTTCCGAAAGTTTTTCCGAGGGCTCCGCAGATATCTACGGCGGCGAAAGCTACTCACAAGATGATGAAACGGACGAAGAAAGCGGGAAATCCCTGCCCCGAAGCCCTATATGGGAAGCTCTGGACGGCGTTTATCCCGTTTTGGTGGTGGCCCTGTTTTTGTTTTTGGGCTTTGCCTTCAATCTGTGGAACCCCGCCTGGATACTGTTTTTGACCATTCCCCTTTATTATACGATGACGCCTGGCATAAGAATGCTTTCGCGCATCAGGAGTGGCGAGGAAAATACCAGTCCCCTTAGGGCAGTTAAAAAAATGCTGGACGGCTCATACCCCATTTTGGTGGCATTTGCATTTTTGCTGACAGGCACACTAACCCGCTATTGGCACCCCGCTTGGATGTGGTTTTTGACCATACCCCTTTACTATGTGCTGATGCCCGCCATCGTGAAGGCCTACGAAAGGTAGCTTGACCATCGAACGAGAAGTTTTCAATTCAAAATAGCTAAGGATTGCCTGCCCTTCCTTTGGAAGTCAAGCGCAAGCAAACCGGAAGCGAGAGCGGAGTTGTCTTGATAGGCAGCTCCGTTTTTCTGCAATAAAACAAAGATTGTTTAATGTTGTTGAGTGTCGCCTGAAATTGCGCGGTAATCTGTGACTAAAAAAGAACCGCAAGCATTGTCATTAGAGCTGCCAAGCGATGAGCGCGGAATGGGCGATACTGTTCAACCGATCATTGCTGACAGCGCATCTTTATGGGCAAATGCAAGCCGTCGCAGGGTATGCGGCTTTTTTATAAATGCTTTGAAAAGGAGAGAAAGAAAATCGTCTTTGAATCAATTTTTATAAGTTGATTCAAACGCTCTTTCGCCTCAATCTTTCCTTGATTAAGTAAAAGTACGGAACAAAATACATATAATTACCAAATCCTGTTCTTTTACACTCAGATTATCATCATTTAAAATAAACGTACGCAGATAGAATATTTTCTTGGAGGTACGTTATGAAAAACACCAAAACGTTGCTTGTTTTACTCGTTCTTTTGGCGCTCATTTTCACCGCTTGCACTCAAACACCGCAGCCGACTGCAACTTCCGATACCACAAAAACGCCTGCGCCCGCGGCCACGAATCCCGGGGCCTCCGCAGCGGCGGCAACAGCAGACCCGGTTGAGCCCGAAAAAAAGGAGCCCGTAAAACTCACCATTTCAGTAGCGGGCTTTGCCGCCTATGAGCTTCAGGACGATGATGTCATCCTGAACGCGCTGGAAGAGCTTGTCAACGCGGACATCCACCTGCTGCCCACTCCGGACAAATCCTACGATGAAAAATTCAACGCCATGCTCGCCGGAGGCACGCTGCCAGATGTCGTGTTCGTAAACAGTTGGACAACCGACTCCATGAAAATGGCGCTTGAAGCCGGCGCTTTCTGGGAAATCGGCCCGTACTTGGAGCAGTTTGAAAATCTATCCCAGGCCGATTCGGAAACGCTTCGCTTCGCGTCGGTCGACGGCAAAATATACGGCCTCCATCGTGACCGCCAGGTCGGCCGTTTGGGCTTTGCCTACCGCAAGGACTGGGCGGAAAACCTTGGCTTCAGCGCTCCCGCCACCATAGAAGAAGTATATGATATGTGCTATGCTTTCGCCACCCAGGATCCCGATGGCAACGGCCAGGCCGATAGCCTTGGCTTCGTCGAGCAATCCTCCTTAGGCGCCATGAAGACCATGATGATCTGGTTCGGTGCCCCCAACGAATATGGTGTTGACGAAAACGGCAACTTTTTCCGCGACTGCGACACCCAGGAATGGATAAACTGCCTTGATTTTTACCGCAAGATGTTTGCCAACGGCGTTATTAACGAGGACTTTGTTACCGCTTCCAGCCGCAACAACCTGATGCGCGGCGGATTGGCCGGCGCTATGGTGGGCATAATCGACGACGCGGTCGGGTTTGAGGACACTATTCGTGACATCCAGCCCGACGTTAAGATCGACATTATCGGCTGGATTGACTGCGGCGCAGGCATCGAGCCCCGTTCCGCCGCTGAAAACAACGGATTCAAAGCCTACTATGGCTTTCCGACAACCAACACCAAGACCGAAGAGCGCCTGCTTGATCTGCTGGGCGTGTTCGATAAACTCAATACCTTTGAATCTAACAACCTGCTTACCCATGGCGTAGAAGACCTGCACTACTCCATCAACGCCGATGGCCTGGTAACTAAAACCGATGAACAAAAAGACGCCAAGGACAACACCGGCGGCGACCTTGGCCAGTTGCAAACTTTCAAATTCACGGTGAACCCAGCGCTACCTTTGCTCCAAGACGAGGTGCGCACCCTCGGTTCCCAGCTCATCGATGAAAACACTGCCCGTGCGGTCTTCAACAAGAATGTTGGCCTCGTTTCCGAAACCGCCATCAAAAACGGCAAAGATCTTGACAATATCATCAAAGATGCCATGGTCAAGTACATAATGGGCCAGATCGACTTGGACGGCCTGAAAGCCGCTGTCGCCGACTGGCATGCCCGTGGCGGCGATGCAGTGCTCGCGGAATACACCGAGGCATATAAGCAAATTGGAAAGTAAGCAAAACGAAAGAATCCCGTTTATAGATGGACTTTGATTGTTTTCTCTGTTTTCTCTGCTTTCTAACAATGACGATCGAGGTGTATGGAATTTTAGAGTTTCATTCCATACACCTCCTTATATTCGAGGAGTGATTTGTGATGATAAAAGCCGAAGTTGCTTTTGAAAAGAGGGCAGGCCTGCTCCAGGTGCTCAAACGGATCAAGCGCGACATCTGGGTCTATGCGCTGCTGGTGCCCGGACTGGTCTATTACATCGTTTTTAAGTATCTGCCAATGTGGGGCGTGAGCATCGCCTTTATGGATTACAACCCCTTCCTTGGCATTTCGGGCAGCAAATGGGTTGGGCTCAAGCACTTTATTGACTTTTTCGGCAGTTACCAGATCAAGCAGCTATTCAGAAACACGGTTTTCCTGGCAACTTACAATCTCTGCTTGTCATTTCCTGCGCCGATCTTGCTTGCACTAATGCTAAACGAAGTTTTCAATGAGAAATTTAAGAAAATCGTGCAAACCATGATCTATCTGCCGCATTTTATTTCATGGGTCGTCGTAGTCGGGCTGTGCCATGTGATTTTCTCTCCGGAAAATGGCATTGTCAACATGTTTTTAACGCGTATGGGCATGAATAAGGTCTACTGGCTTACAAGCGAGAGCGCCTTTCGGCTGTTTTACACGGCTCAGGGCATCTGGAAAGGCGTCGGCTGGGGCACGATTGTCTATCTGGCCGCGCTGGCCGCCATCGACGTGGAAATGTGCGAGGCTTCATATATCGACGGCGCCAATCGTTTCCAGCGCATCTGGTATATCACGCTGCCTTCCATTCGTCCCACGATCATTATACTGCTTATCCTGAAAGTGGGCGATTTTCTGGATACCGGCTTTGAACATATCTATCTGATGACCAACTCGCTGAACCGCGAAGTCGCGCAGGTTTTTGATACCTATGTTTACGAAAAAGGGCTTTTGAACGGTTCCTACAGCTATTCAACTGCTGTTGGCCTGTTTAAATCAATTTTTGGGCTCATTCTTGTATTCATCGCCGATCGCCTTGCCAAGCGCGCCGGCAATGACGGCATCTATTGAGAAGGAGGAATACACAGTGGTAAAATATGAAGGCGTTGGCGATATAATTTTTAGAGTGTTTAACTATCTCATCCTCTCCCTTGCCGCGTTGAGCTGCCTTTTGCCCTTTATACATATTTTTGTTTCATCCTTCACATCGGCGGGCGAGATATTGCAAAAGGGCTTCGTTCTGATACCGGAGCATCCGACGCTTTCGGCCTACAAGCAGATCTTTTCCACTCGTACCTTTGTGCGCAGCCTTGGCGTTTCCGCCTTTGTTACTGTGGCCGGCACCGGCATCAACATGGTCATGACAGTTATGATGGCATATGCTCTGGCCTATAAACCCCTGGTTGGGCGCAAAGTGTTTAATTTTCTGGTGCTGTTCACTATGCTCTTTGGCGGCGGGATGATCCCTACCTATCTGGTCGTGCGGGACTTAAAATTATTGGATACCTTCTGGGCACTGATGATCCCCGGCGCTATTTCATCCTACAACATGATCATAGTCCGCAACGCGTTTTCCAACACGCCTGTTGAGTTGGCCGAGTCGGCAAGGATCGACGGCGCGAATGACGCCCTGATACTTGTGCGCATTGTTTTGCCCATCACGATGCCGACTCTTGCCGCAATCGCTCTGTTCTACGCGGTGGGCCATTGGAACTCCTACTTCACGGCGATTCTCTATATCAACGATCCGAAAAAATGGCCGATTCAGGTGTTACTGCGCTCCCTGGTCATTTTAACGAATGGGGCTATCGGCAGTGGCGATGAGTTGGATTCCTCCGTAAAGGTACCGACCGAAACCATGCAGATGGCCACGATCATCGTCGCCACTCTGCCGATTTTGATACTCTATCCCTTCCTTCAGAAGTATTTTGCCAAGGGCGCCCTTATAGGATCAATCAAAGGATAGACGGTTCCTCCTTGCCGCTGCGCCGGTTTTTCGGCGCAGCGTTTTTTACGCAGTGGAAACATCTGAAAAAAATACCAATGCCAACCGAAGATAGTACAAATATCGAGCGAAGAAAATCATTGGTTTTTCTCCCTCTTATATGCTAAAATTACATGTAAAGAATATTTCCAATAATACTGCCATTTGCGCAGAACGCTACTTCGGCTCGTTTCAAGGGGTGATGATATGAGTCCGCAAGCGCATGGGAAACGCCAAAGCATGCTTTGCTTCATTTTTCTTATTTGCATTTTATTGAACGGCTGCACAGATTCATTTGCGCCGGCCCAAACGGCGCAGTCAGCAAGTTCCGTCGCGGCGTCTATGCCGGCCCAGGAAAAAAGCGGAAAGATCACCGTAATGGTCTATGACCGTGGGCTTTTGTCCGCCTTGGAAGGCACTTTGAACAATAACCGCTGGACGGAGTGGATCAGGGAAAACGCACCTGTGGATCAGATCGACTGGATTCCGATCCCTCGGGCGGAGGTTGCCGAGAGAATCAACATCATGTTCGCTTCCGGCAGCGCGCCGGACATTATTTCAAACTTTGACTCCCTGCTCACGGCGATTCAGACCGGCCATGCGCTGGAGCTGACAGAGGAAATGCTCAATAAGGTGCCTCATTACAAGGCCCTTCTGAAGGCCTATCCCGGCCTTCGCAAGCTCGTGGGCGCAAACAATGGCAAAATATACAGCTTTGGCAAGATCGCCAATGTTTCCGCAAACCACTGTTTGATGATCCGCAAAGACTGGCTGGATGAACTCGGCCTTTCAATGCCCCAGACGCCGGAAGATATTTTAAGCATCGCCCATGCCTTTACATATGATGATCCCGACGGAAACGGCATTGACGACACCTACGGCATCAACATGACGTCTGACGCACAGCGCTGGCTGTCGCACATGTTTGGTTTTCCCAATCCTGAAAAATACGCGATGATCGACGGCGAACTGGTCTACGTCTGGGATCGGATCGAAAGCTGGCTGACCTACGCCGAACAGTTTGTCGACCAAGGACTGACCAATCCGGATTTTCTCATCCGCCGCTCCGACGATGACAAGATCGATTTTTTAAGCGGCAAGCTTGGCATCTATATTCAGTCCAAGCTACTCACGCCCAACACGGGGTATGTCCTTTATTCGGACTTCATTGAGGCCAATCCGCACGCGGCTGTGGAGACTTTCGCAATGCCCGAAACGCAATACGGCAGTTTTACCGGCTATAGCGGCGGCGGATTTTCCACCGAAACATATATCAACGCCAGTGCGCACGATGTGGACGCCTGCCTGAGATTCATCAACTGGATGTACGACGCAGAGGTGTCCAGAATGCTGGAATACGGCCCAGAGGGCGAATATTACAGCATGGATGAGGAGGGAACCTACATCGTCATCGACGCAAAGAAAAACGAGATCGAGCGCAATTACGCCTATGATTATATTGTCGTAAAAAGCAGCCATCTGGACGCGGCTGATGCGAACTCCTCCTATGGCGATTATACGAATTCACTTTTCAATGTTTATCTTAAAAGCGAAGACCCTATCCAGCAGGATTATGGCAGTTTGCTCTATGAGGTGACGAAGGTTGCAAACCGGCCTGGTTCATATGACCCGCGCAAATGGCTGCAGGCATTGCCGGCCCTGCCCGCGGATCTGGCGCTGATTAAATCCACCGCGGACCTGATGGTGAACGACATTTTAAAGCATGCTCTCGCCGATCCTGCCATTTCTGCCGCACAGGCGGTAGCTGCCGCAAAAAACGTCTGGCAGGAAGCGGACGGCCTGCTTGTGGATGAGCATTATGCCGCCTACTACAAAGCAAGGGGAGAAGATGCGCTTACCGCGCAGGACTATATGGCTTTGCAGCGCATGCCCGAACTGCTCCCTAAAGCAAAGCGGAATTTCAAAAACGGCGATTGATATCGCGCAGTGGAAAAGCAGCTTCATAAAAGAGGGGGAATTAACGCCACATGTATCGTGTCTTGATTGTTGACGATGAGCCCTGGGCGCTTCTTGGGGTCAGAAAGTTTATTGAACAGTGTGAAAATGCGTTTGAGATAATCAGCGAAACCACCAATCCGCTTCTTGCATATGAAACGCTGTGCGAGAAAAAACCGGACTTAGTCATAACCGATATAAGAATGCCCGTCATAACGGGGCTGGAGCTGATGCGCAGGGCCCGGGAGAAGAATCTTCCCAGCAGCTTCGTCGTCGTCAGTGGCATTGCTGATTTTTCATACGTACAGGAAGCCTTGCGGGAAGGCGCCATAGACTATTTACTAAAGCCGCTGAACATGCAAAAAGCTCCGCAGATATTGCAGAGCATCTGCCAAAAGCTGGCCAGCAAATTCACATCAGGCGATATCCTTCTTTTCTCCGATCTGCTGAACGGGACAGGGCAGGAGCAGTTAAAACGACGTTTTTTCAAAGCCCCTTACGCCAACTACCAGGCTGTCACCGTTTGCTATAAGCAGGTACCCCCAAGCGGCTTTTTGCTTGATCTGGGAGAGGACGCGCAGTGCGTTGACCTTCGCGTCGGGCAGCGCAAATTTTTTTATATCATCAATAGCGCCCAGGACAAGACCGAGCAGGTCGAGCGCATCCTTTTAAGCAAGCCGGGCCTGGTCGACTATGCAGGAAGCAGCAATCTGGACGGGGACATCAAAAACATCTCGCGGCTGATCAGAAACGCCGAAACAGCAAGCTATGGCTATTTTATAGAAAAAGAGAAAAGAATCTCAAGATATAGCAAACCGAAGGTGCAATCGGTCAATCATCTGTGCCGTGAAATTATTGACGGAATAGAGGCCGGCCAACACGGCGCTTTGCAGCAGCGTTTTTCGCAGCTTCCAGAGGTCTTTTGCCGCAATGAGATGACCGTCTCCGACGCGGTTATCCTCTGCAATACCCTCGCGCTGCATTCGGTTGATTTTATGGAGCAGAATCAGCGCTTGGCCGATATTGAGGTATTCGACGCGCAAGAGTTGATTGAACGCTTTTGCGATCTAAAGGAGTTGTGCTGTTATCTTATGGCACAATTTTCAAGCGACGATTCCGCCGATTATATCGTGGGCCATGAAAAGTTTGGCGAGTTGATCGCTTATATCAACAATCACTATACGGAAACCCTATATTTGAAGGATCTTTCCAGACAGTTCTATTTCAACATCAGCTATTGCTGCGAAATGTTTCGCAAAACCATGGGCATGACGTTCTCACAGTATGTAACCGGATTGCGGATAAAAAGGGCCTGCATGCTGCTTCAAAACTCACTTTTATCAATTTCAGACATCTGTGAGCAGGCCGGCTACAACGATTATTTCTATTTCAACAAAGTCTTCAAGCGCAATATCGGCTATACGCCGGCAGAATACCGCAGACGGCCGGAGTTGTGGATGAATGAGTGAAAGAGGATAAGTAAGTGAAACTAAAAGCTCAACTATATCTGCTGATCGCTACAGCCGCCGTCATGCTGATCATCATCGTCAGCACATGCCTGTTTGGCTTCCGTATGCTGACATACAGCCGCTCCCAGGAAAACGCGGATCGGCTGATGGTCCAGGCCAGCAACAATATCAACACTATTGCCGCCGGCATTGAAAATTGCGCCTTTGAGCTTGGTTACAGCGTCTATGTGCAGGAACTGCTCGTCTGCAAGGATCCCGCCGAAACGGTGCGTCTGCACAACTATGTCCTTGCCCTGGAAAGACATGCTAAGTCGGCCAATGCAAACATACACAGCGTGTTTTTATTCGCAAAGGGCGGCGGCCGGAAGATCACCGACCCGCTAGGCGTAAGCAACGGCGTGCTGACCCAACTGGAAAGCAGCTATGATTATATGAGCGATAATTTTAATGTGCCGATCTTTACCTCCATTGTCAAAGGCACCAACGAGGCGTTTTATTACTACGCATATATTTTCCCCATCTATTCAACGGTGGACATAGTCAGCCACGGCAGCAGGCTGGGCACCGGCATCATCATACTGGATACGCATGAGCTGGAAAAACAGGTCAATTTTAGCGAAATCACCGAAAACTCACTCTTTATGATTCTTGATCAGGAAAACCACATCATCGTCAGCAATAAAGGGCTATTGCCGGGCGAACTGTATCAAAACGTGTTCTGGGACAAGGCTGAGCAGGAGGGCGCCAACGACATCATTTTGTATCAAAATAAAAAGTCTATTGTCCAGTGCAAGATGATCGCCAACACGGGCTGGAAGATCGTCAGTGTTATGCCCATGTCGGAACTGGCAAGCGATATTGCGCCTGTTTTCAACGTCAGTTTGATTATCGGTATTTTAACATTCGTTCTGCTCATCGCCATAGGCAGCGGGATCAGCAGAAATATCACGCAGCCGGTCACATCCATCGTCGCGTTTCTTTCTCAGGTCGGATCAATGCCGCTGAAGAAGCGCCTTAAGATGCCATCCCATAACGAGGTCGGTATCATTGCCGCAAACATCAACCAAATGCTTGACAAGGTGGAGAAGATGACCGAGGACACCATTCAGGTGCAAACCGAGCTTTACGAGTCAAAGCTGGCCGAGCAAAGGGCGGACCTGCTTGCCCTGCAAAGTCAGATAAACCCTCATTTTCTTTATAACACGCTGAATTGCCTGAGCAATATCGGCCTGGCATACAATGTGACGGAGGTCAACCAAATCGCCACCGCCATCGCGGACATCTTCCGCTTCAGCATCAAGGGCGAAAACATGGTGAGTCTGATGGACGAGATCGAGTGCATCCACAAATATATTTTGATCATGAACATCCGCTATCAGGGCAAATTTGATGTCCATATCGACGTTGACGACCGGATATTGCCGCTGCTAACGCTAAAAATGGTTCTCCAGCCAATCGTAGAAAACGCAATGCAGCACGGCCTGGAACAAAAACTTGGCCAGGGCGAGCTGTGGATATCCGGAAAACAAATCGATGAAAACAAGCTCTGTTTTGTTGTGGAGGACAACGGGGTCGGCATGAACGCGCAAAAACTCGCCCTGCTGCGAAAAAATATATTAGACTATGAGAAAAACAAGAAGGATAGCGCAGGCAGCCAGCATGTCGGTCTTGGCAATATCAACAAGCGCATTGCGCTTCAGTTTGGCAGGCCTTTTGGCCTTAGTATCGATAGCGAGGAGGGCGTCGGCACAAAGGTTACGGTCATTCTGCCGGTCATCCGCCAGACCACATAATCTTGAAACCGATGATTATCTTATTAAAAAATTGCATATGAGAACCGAAACAAACGCATGGTTGCTGCCTTCAAAACAGGTTATGTTAGAATTAGCCAGTTCGGCTGTCCTATACCGGCTGGCGTAAACTGTGTTTGGGAGGAGAAAAACCATATGGCAAAACGCATTGTTTTCATTGGCGCCGGCAGCTTTAACTTCACACGCAGTCTGTGCCGTGATCTGCTGACGTTTCCGGCCTTTGCCGATGCGGAATTGGTGCTGGTGGACATAAGCGATCAACAGCTTGAGCTGGCGCGAAAAATGGTAACCAAGATTGTTGAAGCCGGCCGTTATCCCGCCAAGGTGATTTGCACAAAGGACCGCAAAGAGGCCCTTAAGGGCGCGGACGGCGTTCTATGCACCATTCTTGTCCGAAAAAGGGAGGATAGGCACAGCGATATTGATATCCCGATGAAGTACGGCGTAAGCATCTGCATCGGGGATACCCGGGGCCCGTCCGGCGTGTTCGATTTTCTGCGTACGCTGCCTGAGATGCTGGCAATCTGCAAAGATATCGAAACCTATTGTCCCGATGCCATCTTTCTCAACTACACCAATCCGATGGCGATGCTCTGCCGCGCAATGCAGACCGTATACCCCAATTTGCATATAACCGGCCTTTGCCATAGCGTGCAGGGAACCGCAAAAAAGATCGCAAGGTGGATCGGCGCGGATATGAGCGATGTCACTTACACATGCGCCGGCCTTAACCACCAGGCATTCTATATCGATTACAGAGTAGACGGCAAAGACGCATACCCCCGACTGCGTGAGGCTGCGAAGAACCCCATTGTCTACAACGAGGAGCAGGTTCGTTTTGAAATGTTCAAGCATTTGGGCTATTTCTCTCCCGAAGGCTCCGGCCATCACAGCGAATACGTCTCCTGGTTCCGCAAGCGCCCCGATTTGCTTGAAAAATACTGTACTCATGGCACAGGGAACGACAAGGGCCTTGCCCTCACCCCGGAGCGCCGCGAAGAGGCCATGGCCAAGCGCCGTCAGGCAATCGAAGACTGGATGAACGCTCCGGTTGAGCTTAACCGCGGCATAGAATATGCAGCATACATTTTCAACGCCATCTTTGGCGACAATGAGATGTTTGAGTTCAACGGCAACATGCGCAACTTCGGGTTGATCGACAACCTGCCCGCGGGTGCCTGCGTTGAAGTTCCTGTGCTGGCCAGCAAAAAAGGCCTGCAAGCCATCCATGTGGGCCCTTTGCCGCCCCAACTGGCGCTGCTAAATGATATTTCTTCCCGATGCGAGGAGCTTGCAATCGAGGCCGCTCTGGAAGGCGATGTGAACAAAGTGTTCTATTCCTGCCTGTACGATCCATTAACCAGCGCTGTGCTGAGCATGCAGGAGATCCGCGATATGGTGGACGAAATGCTTGAAGCCGCCAAGCCATACCTGCCCATGTTTAATCTATAAACAATGATTATGACTACTACTTTATCTATACGATATGATGAAAGGAATGACAAATGGCATACAATATTTTGGATTTTGGCGCCAGAGCCGAAGAAGGCTTCATCAACACCAGTGCGATACAAGAGGCGATCGATCATTGCTTTAAAGACGGCGGCGGGCAGGTCGTCATCCCCAAGGGAGACTTTCTCTGCGGAGGTCTAACGCTCAAAAGCCATGTGCAGATCACATTGCAGGCCGGCGCAGTCCTTCGCGCCAGCACCAGGCCAGAGGATTATAACAATGTCCCCGGTGGCTTCTGGAAGGGAATTTTGCTCTACGGCAGCGACGAAGACGATATCTCCATCGATGGCTGCGGAACCATTCTTGGGCCCGGCAAGGAGGATTGGGGCGTCTGGTGGGGCATACCCGAGCGGCTTCCCTTTCGCGTGAGCCTGCTGAAGGTCATAAAGTGCAACAACTTCCGCATTATGGATGTGACCTTCCTTTACTCCTGCTCTTGGACGATCCATCTCATTCTTTGCGAAAACGTCAAGATCACCGGGGTGCGGATACTCAACAACTATTACCATCTAAACTCCGACGGCATTGACCCGGACTCCTGCAAAAACGTTATCATTTCCAACTGCCACATAATCGCGGGGGATGACTGCATCGTGCCGAAAACAACGCAGGAAAACGCGCCTATGGAAAACTTGGTGGTTTCCAACTGCATACTGGAATCGCCGGCCACGGCAATCAAGATCGGCACAGAGTCCCGTTCCGACTTCCGCGACATCCACTTTACCAACTGCACCATTAAAAACTCCTCCGTTGGTTTGGGGATCTTTGTCAAGGATGGCGCAACGGTGGAGCGCGTGACTTTCACGAACATGACAGTCGAGTGCGCCAACAGGGAGCATATCAAGCCCATTATCCCCCTTTATATCGATATCGACAAGCGGGAGGACGACTCCAAAACCGGCAGGGTAAGGGATATCATCTTCCAGAACATCCAGGTTAAAAGCGGCAGCGGCGCACTGTTTCAGGGCATGCCCTCCTCTCACATCGAAAACCTGACGCTGGCGGATATCACCTTTCGCAGCGACTTTAAGGCGGACTATTCTATCCGCACAAAGGCCATTGGCGGAGGCAGGGACAGGGCGGACGACGGCCGCGATACGGCTTATATTCGCAAGCCCGCCTATCTCGCCATCGCCCATGTTGACGGCCTGACCGTCCGCAATGTGACGGTGGCACAGGAAGGCGGCGCAGCCGAGCTGGAAAACATGTCGGCGCTGTATCTGCACGATGTGAAAGACGCAGACATCACCGCCGTTCGCCGCACCAGCACTAAGGAAACCAAAGCGCCGGTTATTATAGAAGATTAAAGCGTTCATTGCTGTTTGGAATGCTTTTAATGGGGATTGGCCTTGATCGTTTTTGATTAAGCCTGCGCAGCCAAGTTGTATTATGATTTATTTGAGCCGAAATGCGTCCCTCCGCTGAAAACGTCAGTGGATTCGGTCATTATCGGCATCTTGACTAATCGGCGTTTTGCAGCCTGCTTCACGCAACGGATCGGCCAGACACTTTTCGCGCTGCACAAGCCGGCAATGAATCAGGAAAAAGCGGTCTGCGGCAAATGGACGCATTGGTATGAAGGCGACCTGCTCATCAACCTGCAAGGCGTAATCGACACGACCAAGGCCCTACCCCTGTCCTCAGGCTCTAAAATGAGCAGGGAAGATATTTGAGAAGCGGACTTTTGAGCGGCAAAAATATGATTTGCAAATGGGCGTTGAAGAAAAAGCTGAAGTCTGGTAGCATACAAGAGATAAACTTTAATCGGAGGAAAACGGATGAAGCCCCATCATCAGGAGCTGCTTGACGCAATTCTTCAAGTAATAAAAACAGATTATGCGGACGATATCAGCATAATGTTCATCTATGGTTCTTGCGTTAACGGAACCGCGAACGACAAATCGGATCTGGATATGATTTTTGTTCCCAAAACGGAGAAAGGCCGAAATTTTTCCAAAACGTTTATCTGGAAAGGCTGTGGCAATGATCTTTGGGGCGTAAGCTGGGAGAAAGTAGAGCAGTACGCCAATTTTGACGATCCGAAAGTTTCGGTCGTCGCCGAATCCCAGCTGGTTTACTATGCGACGGAGGAGGACCGCCGGCGGTATGAGGCGCTTAAAAAACATGTTCACGACATTGAAAACGGCGAGCTGACGCCGGAGCTTATCTGCAAGGCGGAAAGGCATCTGATCAAAGCAAAGCAATACTTTAGCGAGCTGTGTTTGGAAGGCGATTTAACCTGCGCCGGGGGCATCCTCTACGCGATAAGCGATGTGGTCTGCCTGCTCAATCATCGCTATCTGCGCTTCGGAACGAAACGCATGGGCGAGGAGCTCTCTGCTTTTAAGCGACTGCCGGAGGGATTTCTCGACGCTTTCAATGCCGTTTCAAGGATAGGCACAGCAAAACAGGCCAAAGATTCCTGCCGCGCTTTAATCAATTTGGTTTCTGATTTCTTAAACCAGGTAAAAAAAGAAACCATTGCGCCCATTCCCTTTTCCGATTTGGCCGGCCTGTATGAAGAAATTTTGACCCATTGGAACAAGATTTACTTGAGCTGTGAAGAAAACAACGCGGCGACGGCTTTATTGTCGGCAGCATCCCTGCAACACACCTTTGATAATGTGCAGAGCAGGCTGGGAATCTCCATTGATGATTTGCGGTTTATCAACAGCTTTGACGCAGATAACTTAAAGATGCTTGCCGCAAGCGCGACAAAAGCCCATCAGGCGTTTGTCGTGCTGCTGGAGAAAAACGGCGTGCCGATTGCTCAACTGGATTCCGTGGCTGAACTGCAGGCTTTCTTAACGGAATAATCCCGTGCGCCGCCCTATAGCAGGCCGTATTTGCTGAGCACTTCCGCCTCCCGCCAATACTGCGGGTATTTTTCCTGATAAAGAAGGGAAGTTGGGTGCCGGGGCTCGCTTAGCAGATCCTCTTTTTTAATCGATCTCATCACATGGCCGCGGATGATGTCATGACGGTATTGCGGCAGGCTCTCGTATTTTTCATAGACGAACTTCCCCTGACTTTGATAGTTCATTATTTCTTCGTATACATCGGGTATATATTCCACGCTTTCAACCGGCACTGGCTCCCGGGAAATGGCGCAGGTTTGAACGCCGTGGCTCTCGCTCATTTCATATTCGCCAATGCAGCGGTAGAGATATCCCTTTGTGCCTTGATAAAACCGCGCCAGCGCGCCGGAGAACATTTCCTGAAACACCACTTTATCCGGCTTGATGTCCATCATCAGCCTTCTGACCGGGTCTTTTTCATAGTTCCAGATATAAAACAGCGCCACCTGCCTGCTGGTGGAAAGATAAACGCAGGCCTCCTGTAGGTTCGAGCCTTCTTTAGCAAAGGGCTTCAGTTCTTTCAGCCCGGCGACGGACGTCCCATGGTAAAACTCCACAAAATCGCTCCTTTCTCCGCTCTTTCTTTTGGGGACAAAAGACCGATGCGTCACCGCACCGGTCTTTTATCGTTACATATGTTGGGTTTATTCCGCCAGGCGCTTGTAGGTTTCCAGCTTGTCCTTGGCATCCTCTGCCGCCTTGGTGAACAGCTTTTCTGCCACATCAGGCAACTGCTTTTGCAGCGATGCATAGCGTCCTTCGCTCATTATGAACTCCTTATAGTCAACTGTCGGATCCTTGCTGTCCAATGTGAAGGGGTTCTTTCCGTCATCGGCCAGTGTCGGGCTGTACCTATAAAGGGGCCAGTAACCCGCCTCGGTGGCGCGCTTGCCTTCCGCCTGTGATTTGCCCATGTTAATCACATGGTTGATGCAGGGCGAGTAAGCGATTATCAGCGACGGCCCCTTGTAGGCCTCCGCCTCTCTGATAGCCCTAAGGAGCTGTGTCTGGTTGGCACCCATGTTAACCTGAGCCACATACACATAGCCATAACTCATGGCCATCATGCCCAGATCCTTCTTGCGGGTGCGCTTTCCTGCCGCGGCAAACTTCGCCACGGAGCCCATTGGCGTTGCCTTGGAGGACTGACCGCCGGTGTTGGAGTAAACCTCGGTGTCCATCACCAGAATGTTCACGTCCTCGCCCTGGGCCAGAACATGATCCAGCCCGCCGTAGCCGATGTCATATGCCCAGCCGTCGCCGCCAAAGATCCACACGGACTTCTTAACGAGCATATCCTTGCTTGCAAGGATTTCTTCCGCCAGCACGCAGGCTTCGCAAGTGCACTTTTTACCGTTGGCAAGCCACTCGGCCTCCCACTCGGTGCCGGTCATGTCGATGCCGTTTTCAAGGGCCGCGATGAAGTCTGCGGACGCTTTCTTGGAGCCTTCGGCGTCGTCGAAGCTATCCAGCCATGCCTGTGCGGCAGCCTTGAGTGCATCCTGGGCATACTCGGCGCCAATCAGCTTTTGAGCAAGCTCGCCCAGCTTCTCTCTGCGCTGGTCAACCGCCAGCTTCATGCCGAAGCCGAACTCCGCGTTATCCTCAAAGAGGCTATTGGCCCATGCGGGGCCATGGCCGTGCTTGTTGACGGTGTAGGGGCAGGTGGGGGAGCTTCCGCCATATATGGAGGAGCAGCCCGTCGCGTTTGCAACCAGCATCCTGTCGCCGTAAAGCTGTGTGATCAGCTTGATGTAAGGGGTTTCGCCGCAGCCGGGGCATGCGCCGGAGAACTCGAACAGGGGCTGGAGGAACTGACTTCCCTTCACCGTATTCAGGTTCACCTGTATGCCGGTCTCCTCTAAGGTGGGCAGCGTAAGGGCAAAGTTCCAGTTGTCTGCCTGCACTGCAGCCTGCTCGGGCATGGGCTTCATTATGAGGGACTTAACCTTGGAGGGGCAAACGTCCGCGCAGTTTCCGCAGCCGGTGCAATCCAGCGGAGAGATCTGTATGCGGAAGCCGTAGCCTGCAAACTCCTTGCCGATGGCGGGCTTCACAGCAAAGTTCTCGGGAAGCTCTGTGCCGTCCTTCACCAGGAAGGGACGAATAACAGCATGGGGGCAGACATATGAGCACTGGTTGCACTGAATGCAGCTATCGATCTGCCACTCGGGCACATGGACGGCGATCCCGCGCTTTTCATACTGGGTGGTGGCGGTGGGAACACGGCCCGCCGGATCGAACGCCGAAACGGGGAGCTTGTTGCCCTCCTGCTTGCTGATGGGCTGAACGACGTTTTTGATGTACTCATCGTCGCTCATGTCAACAAACACAGCGCCTTCGCCGGTGCCTGCCCAGCTTTCCGGATAGTTGACTTCCTCAAGGCCGCTGATGGCGCTGTCGATGGCGGCGTAGTTCATCTGAACGATCTTCTCACCACGCCTGCCATAGCTGGTAACGACTGCTTCCTTCATATACTTTTCAGCATCGGCATAGGGAATGACCTCTGCCAGATAGAAGAAAGCGGCCTGCATGATGGTGTTTATCCTTCCGCCCATGCCGGCAGCGGCTGCCAGCTTGATGGCGTCGATGTTGTAGAACTTAAGCTTCTTTTGGGCGATCATCCGCTTCATCTCAGCGGGAAGATGATCTTCCATCTCCTCCACGCTCCAGGGGCTGTTCAGCAGGAAGGTGCCGCCATCCTTGCAGGAGCCAACCATGTCATAGCGGGTGACATATGAGGGGTTATGGCAGGCCACAAAGTCCGCATGGTCAATGAGATATGTGGACTGAATGGGGGATTTGCCAAAGCGCAAATGGCTGATGGTGAAGCCGCCGGACTTCTTTGAGTCATACTCGAAGTAGCCCTGGGCATACATATCGGTGTGATCGCCGATGATCTTGATGGAGTTCTTGTTGGCTCCCACGGTGCCGTCGGCGCCCAGGCCGTAGAACTTGCAGGCGATGGTACCCTCGGCAGAGGCGTTGATCTTCTCGCCCAGCTTAAGGGATGTGAAGGTCACGTCGTCCTCAATGCCCACTGTGAAGCCGTTCTTGGGCTGATCGGCGTCCAGATTGTCATAGACAGCCTTTACCATGGTGGGGGTGAACTCCTTGGAGCCCATGCCGTAGCGGCCGCCGTAAACGGCGATATCCAGGCCCGCGTTCTTGATGGCGGTGCTCACATCCAGGTAGAGGGGCTCGCCCAGAGCGCCCGGCTCCTTGGTGCGGTCCAGCACGGCAATCTTCTTCGCGGTGGCGGGAAGGACGGAAAGAAGCCTGTCCGCAGCAAAAGGCCTGTAAAGGCGGACCTTTATCATGCCCACCTTTTCGCCGTTTTTCAGCATATAGTCGATGGCTTCCTCGGCTGCCTCGCAGCCCGAACCCATCATTATGATGACCTTGTCGGCATCAGGCGCGCCCACGTAATCAAAGAGCTTGTATTTTCTGCCGGTAAGCTCTGCCACCTGGCCCATGACCTCTTCCACGATGGCGGGGGTTGCGTCGTAGAACTTGTTTGCGGCTTCTCTGTTCTGGAAGTATATATCAGGATTTTGGGCAGTGCCCTGCTGATGGGGATGCTCGGGGTTCATTGCTCTTGCCCTGAACTCATTAACCGCGTCCCAGTCCACCAGCTTGGCCATCTCGTCATATTCGATAACATCAATCTTCTGCACTTCGTGGGAGGTGCGGAAGCCGTCAAAGAAGTGAAGGAAGGGCACCTTCGCTTTCAGCGTTGCAAGATGTGCAACAAGGGCCATGTCCATGGCTTCCTGCACGGAGTTGGAGGCGATCATCGCAAAGCCGGTCTGGCGTGCTGCCATGACGTCGGCGTGGTCACCAAAGATGCTCAGGGCATGGGCGGCCAGCGCTCTTGCGGAAACATGGAACACGCAGGGAAGCAGCTCGCCGGAGATCTTATACATGTTGGGGATCATCAACAAAAGGCCCTGAGAAGCTGTGAATGTGGTGGTCATGGCGCCTGCAACCAGCGCGCCGTGAACGGCTCCCGCAGCGCCCGCCTCACTTTGCATCTCCGAGACCCTTAGCATCTGTCCAAAGAGGTTTTTACGGCCGGCGGCCGCCCATTCGTCGGCGACTTCAGCCATAGTGGAAGAGGGTGTGATGGGATATATCGACGCAACATCCGAAAAAGCGTATGCCACGTGGCTGGCAGCGGTATTGCCGTCGATCGTCATTTTTTTGCCCAAGTGTAAACACTCCTTTATAAAAAAATTCTGACACACATAGAAAGATTTATGTACGCATCTATTATATAGTTACTTCTCAAGCATGTCAACTAAATCCAGGGCCTGAAAGGGCTCTCTCGCGGTCACTCCCCGCCTGAGACATTCCCCCTCTTTTTTAAGTATTATCTGAGTTATTCCCTAAATACATACGCGCATTATATGTTTTCCCCTGAAAATGCAGGGTTTTATTTCCCAACGGCAAATAAAAGCCTCCAAACGCCAATCCGGCCTTTATAAAGAACGCCCCGCTTCGCATCAAGGCCCTATCCCGCAGCATAAAGCGGAGTTCCCGCACCTGGCAGGCCTGGCTGGCCTCCTGTGAAGCATGGGTTCTCATCCGTTTTTCTGAACATCTGGGAAAACTTTTGATATGTGCTGCAAATCAGACGGGTTTTCATCGCATTCGCGGCAATGACTTAAAGGCAAAGCGAAAACTACTCGGTTTCTTTGGCTGTGGCAGTATAATATTTTGACTGCATCTCAAAGAGCTCGGCGTATATGCCGCGTTGCCTTTGCAATTCGTCATGCGTTCCATACTCAACGATGCTCCCCTCGTCAAACACTGCAATTTTATCGCAGAAATTTCGTATTCGGCGCGTGGATCCAGAGCTGCGGTCGGTTCATCCAGAACGATTACAGGCGCATCTTTGTATAAAGCCCGCGCAAGGACGATCTTCTGGGCTTCCCCGCCCGAAGGCTCAAAACCTTCTCCATCAAAGCGGCGGAATACATGGGTATGGACGCCGTGGGGCAGCGTGTCCAGCTTATCGCCAAAGCCGACTTTTCGCAGAACCCTCGCCACGTCATCATCTGACACTTCGTCGCTTTTATTAAGCGCGACATTGTCCTTCAGAGAAAGCGCAAAGAGTTTGAAATCCTGAAAAACAGTCGCGAACAATGATATGTATTCATCATAATCAATATCCCGGATGTTAATACCGTTCACCAAAATTTTACCCTTGCAGGGGCATTAAATGCGGCACAGAAGCTTTACGAAGGTCGTTTCCCCTGCGCCGACAACAGAAAGCTTACACCCCTCTCTAAGCGTGATATTGATATCCTTTAGCGCATAGTTTTCCTGCCCCGGATACTGAAATGAAACATTGCGAAACTCTATGCAATATGGCTTGCTTGGCAGCGGCAGGTGTTTATTATCGCGCATTTTAGCAGGGATATTAAGATGTTCGTCGATTGCGTTATAATAACTGCGGTATTGCCTAACTTCAACAATATTGCTCATCAGGCCTCTCATGGCGCCCGAAAATGCCGTAACACCGCCGATGTACATCGAGAAATCGCCGATTGTGATATGTGAACCGATTACCTGCATCGTGAAATAAGCATAGGCTGTACACTGCTGAAAAAGCTGCATCAGAGCGCCCTATGCGCCTGCCCTGATGTCCAGCCTGCTGTAGGCGCGGTTAAGGCTGTAGACGTGTTCTCCGTGCTCTTTTTCCCTTTGCATAAGCCACTTTGACAGCGCTCCCAAACGAATTTCCTTGCCGAAAGTGTAGTCCTCAAAAACCTCGGCGTAATGCATGTAGTGCCGGTTTTTTTCGACGATTTGCATCGACAAATCAGCCTGCTTTTCCTTTGTTTTGGCCTCGATGATTGACTGAGCCGCCACCAGCGCGACATAAAGCAGCACCAAAAGCCAGTGCAGGGATGCAACAATTGCGACAACGCCCAGAAGTGTGAAAGCCTTCCCAATGCACTTAATTGCCACATCCAGCACATAACTGAATCCGCGCAAATCGCCGAAAAGAAATTTCTTTGCTTTTCTTTCATCTCCATATATGCGCTGCTTTCGATATCCGTGTAGTCAGCCGAGGTCGTCTTTTCATGCACCAGCATGTCAAAGGCCATGCCTACCTTTGCGCGGTATGCAAAAGATGTCCACGATAAATAATTCGATGCAATTCCGGCAAGGAAAATATACCCCGCTAAAATGCCGACATAAAGGGCAATATATTCTATGCGCTGAGTGCCCATCAATTCGTTGATGATATATCGCGGCATGATGACGGACACGATGGGTATCATGGACGAAATGAACTGATTCAAAACAAGATAAATGATATAACGCTTTTCACGCTTCCAGCCAAACTTAGCAAAGAACCAAAGTCCCTTCCACATTTTTATTCCCTTTTTCCCATGCCTTCTTAAAACAAATATTAACCGCTGCGGTCTTATGGGCTGATAATCCTTCGCAGCAAATCAGCGGAATAATCCGGCACGGCTTCTTCAAATTCTACCACATAAGCCCCCAGAAGGTTCGCCCGGTCCAAGCAGCTTTGCAAGTCGCATCCCTTCAAATGGTTGTAAAGAAAGCAGGCTGAAAAGCTGTCACCTGCGCCTACAGGTGAAATCTCCCGGGCGGGTATCCGGCCTGACAGCAGCAATTGATCCGTTTCCCGGCTGTAGGCGGCGGCTCCGTCGCTGTCCAGGGTTACTATGATGATCTTCAGGCCTTGCCTTATGCAAAGCTCACGGCAGAAATCCGCCAGACTTTCAGGCGAATCATCCCCCGCGGCAGCAAAGCCCATTGCGGCTAAAACATCCCGCTCAAAGCGGTTTATTTTTAAGATTGTGGCGCTCTCCAGGCAGAAGCGAATTAGATCGGGGCTGTAAAAGTCCTGACGCAGATTGATATCGCAAAAAATCTCTTTAAACCGGCACCGCGATATAATTTCTTGCAGCGCAAGCTTGGACTTCTTCCCCCGCTGGGCAAGGGTGCCGAAATACAGCGAATCAAAGGACATGGCGCCGATTTTTCGCAGGCTTTCTTCCAGGGCCGGTATATTATCATAAGCGACGCCCGTGGGCAAGCTATAGACAGGTTCCCCTTTTTTATCGAAGGTCACATCGCACACACCGGTAGGCGCCCCGTAGGCGATATGAATAAAATCCCCTAAGACGCCCATGCCGGCTGCAATTTCCCGGATTTCATCTCCTAGGCCGTCGTCCCCCACGGCCGAATAAAGGTAGGGCAGCGCACCCATCCTTGCAAGATGGGCGCAAAAATTCAACGGCGCTCCGCCCAGCTTTCTACCGCCCGGGAAAACATCCCACAGCGCCTCGCCAAATGCCAATGCCTTGATCACAGATTACCTCCTTGCAGTTCCGTCTGCTTTTTTGTTTTTTTGATTTTAATGCCTTAACGCACAAATAATCTTGCAGACCATGCGCTGTTTCACGTATTGTTCTTTTATTGAGCCTATAATAGCATCTTTCGCGAAGCGTTGCCATGTTCCAGAGTAGAAATATCAACCGGATTATAAATTTTACCCGGAGAATAATATTTTTGCAGCAAAGAAAAAGACCGGAAGGAATTTTAGGCTCCCTCCGGACTTTGCGCCGTTTGCAATAAAATCAAAGCCGCGATTGCAGCTTAGAAGTATACAGGCTTGCCCGTCTTGGCGGATTCATAAATGCCCTCCAAGAGCTGCGTCACAAGCAGCGCCTCCTGCGGCTTTACCAGCAGGGGCTTTTGATCGTCCAGCACATGTTCAATCCACATGCGGGCCTCCCTGTCGGAAGCCGTCTCGCTGCGGCCTGGGAAGAAATCCACGCCGCCCGCACCCAAATCGGGGGTGGTCACATAGAGCCTGCTGTTCTTTTCGCCGTTTATGCGCAGAGCATCCTTACCGCCCATCATGTCTGCGCCGCCCTTTGTGCCGCAAAGAATTGTCTTTGCCTCGTCCACAAGCAGGGTGTTCAGCGCCCATGACGACTCAAGCCATATGGTTGCGCCGTTCTTCATGCGGATGAATCCGAATGCGCTGTCCTCGGTGGTAAACTTTTTCGGGTCCCAGGGGCCGCTGGAGTTAGCGGCGTTCTCGGTGTCCGCCAGCTTCCTGTAAACGCTGCCCATCACCATGTCCGGCTCGTAGTTGCCCATCATCCACAGGGTAAGATCCAGCGCGTGGGTGCCGATGTCGATCAGCGGGCCTCCCCCCTGCTTTTCCTCATCAATGAAAACACCCCATGTAGGAACGCCCCTGCGCCTTACAGCCAGAGCCCTTGCGTAATATATCTCGCCCAGATCCCCTTCTTCGCAGAGCTGCTTTAAGTACATCGAATCCGCCCTGTAGCGGTTCTGATAGCCGATGGTCAGCTTTTTGCCGGTTTCAATGGCCGTCTCATACATCAGCTTCGCTTCGGCGTAGGTTTTCGCCATGGGCTTTTCACACATCACATGCTTGCCAGCCTTAAGGGCCGCCACAGTCATCGGGCAGTGCATGTTGTTCGGGGTGAGTATGTGAACTACATCGATGCTCTCGTCCTTTAAAAGGTCATTATAATCCAGGTAAACCTTCGAGCCCGCCTCTCCATAGTCCGCAGCGGCCTTTTCCGCCCGCTCTATGATCTCATCGCAAAAGGCCGTCATCTCCACGCAGTCAATCCTCGAAAGGGCCGGCATATGCTTGCCATTGGCTATACCTCCGCAGCCAATGATACCTACCTTAAGCTTTCTCTCCATAACCTTTCCTCCGTTTATTCATATATTCATGCGCATTACCAACTATTGTTATTTTACACTTTATTTAACCCCAGCGCAATGATCCTGACATGTTTTACGGATGTTCAAAACCGCCTGCCGTTCCCTTGATATCATCTACCATGTAAAATATTTTGCGGATCTTCGCACGCTGTTGATGGGAAGCCCGGTAAACTCTTCCTGCTCATACACGAATTCGGCAGTGCCGCAAATCTCCATAGCCCGCTTGAAATCTATAATGCCGTCCTGTGCGTCCACGTTCAATTTTGTTGTCATGTTTTCAATTTGCTTCAGGTGTAATATTGATATCCTCGCTTTGTTTTTCGTGATATATTCTATCGGATCAAGCCCCGCATATGCCAGCCAAAAAAGATCAGGTTCCATTGTCACAAGCCTACTGTCGACGTTTTCAAACAGCACATCCATGGGATACTTTTTGTTGTCGGGCAGGAATTCATGCGCATGGTTGTGATAGCCGAAAGTCAGCCCCGCCGCCTTGCATTTTTCCCCTATTATGCTGAATTTCTCGGCATATTCAAGCGCGCTTTCTGTGTTTCTAATATCGGCAGAGGGGCAAATTATATATCTTGCGCCCAATTCATTCAGGTATTCAATTTGGCTGTCGAGTTCGCTGTTTAGCAGGCCGAGTCCCACATGCGCCGACGGTGCGTCAAGCCCGTTATTGCTCAGCATTTCCTTCATTTTACCTGCCGGAATGTCATTGAATCCTGCGAATTCAACACCGGAATAGCCCATTTCGGCAACTTTTTCCAATGCTCTTTCGAAATCCTTGTTCGTTTCCTCTTTGATTGAGCATAGCTGCAAATTTATTCTTTTCATCTTCATCCTCCTTTGTGGCGGTTGTTTTTAATTGACCTGTAAAGGCAGATTATTTATTTTTTGTCTTTGCCTATTATTATACTGAATTTATTCGTTACCGCAAGCCAATGGAGCCCTAAAAATTGGTTTTTAGTGTCCCATAGGGAAATTTTGCATTGCTTTTCATGCAAATTCAGCATAGACTTGCTGATTCATTATAAAAGCAAAACTTTTGGCATTTGACTTTTTCGAAAACAAATGGCCTGTAAAAGTCAAAATGTTATATTAGGTTCCCTTTTTCGCTGTGTTTTTTAGCCATAGCCATCTTTAGCCCGCGTCTTATACTGAGATTATTGCGTTTTCACCGCCTTATATGCTATTGTTTGAAAGTGCAGGTATGATAAATCAAAAAAACCCTCCCCCGGAAATGGGAAAGGATTTCATTTTTTCATATGCGTTATATGCGTAAAATTTATTTTGCGATATCGCGGAAAGCCTTCATCGTCATGGTCTCCCCGCCGTTCACCATCTTCCAAAGGTCCATAAAGCTTGAAACGCCGGTGATATAGCGCAGGTTATCGCCCTCGATCTTCAAAATATTAGGCTCCGTGGCGGAGGGGTTGTAGACCATATAATAGTCCTCGTATGAAAGCAGGAACACATAGCTTTCGCCAACTTCAAGCTGGGTGAAGGGCTCCTCCCTCGCGAGGGGTTCGCTGGTCTTCATTTTTATTTCGAAGGGCTGGGAAAGGACAATCTCGCTGTCAACCTCGATGGGCGCCGTCTTGCTGGACTTAAAAACCTCGTTAACCGTCACCCTATATTCAAAGTGGCTTAAAATTACATTGGGCAGCGTTTTGCCAAGCTCCGTTCCTTCCATTATGTTTCTCGGTCCAAGCTCTTCCTCGATAGTGGCGATTATGGCATAGTCGCTGTTCTTATACATAGAGGAAAGGTTCTGGGTGAAGGAATAGCCCGGATCAAGGGGTGCAAAATCCTTCGCGGCGGGGATTACCGTCTGGGTGGGCGCACTGGGCGAAGGGCTCGCCGAGGGCTCCTGACTGGCGGTGCTGGAGCCGGGTGTCAGCGATGGTGTGGTTGTCGGCTGGGTGGCCTGGCTTGCAGTGGGCGAAAGCGGGCTGGTGTCCATAGTGGGTTCCGGCGAACCGTCGACCTGGCTTGCGGGTTCACAGCCGATAAACACTAACGCCAGCATCATCACCAGCGCAATTATAAAAACCTTCGATTTTGAGAATGTTTCCATTTTTTTCTCCTTGGATTTTAAATCAAATCAAACAGCCTTGAGCAAGTATACCATATACTTAAACGCCGTACAAGCCAATATGGTTGCATAAAAAAGCCTTGCAAGGAATAATTTTCTATAAGTTTGTCGTTTTTGTTATTAATGAAAAGTATACGTCTTTTTTGCAGCTTTTTTGCAGGCTTTTAAAAAAAGCGCAGGGCTGAGGGAATTTTCCGTAATTTGGGCGGGCAGTTTTGAATATTTTGTCGCCCTTGCGCATAAATTATCAGCATCCAAAACAATATAAATCGGCCACGGACTTGAAGCATTGTCTAAAACATGCTAAAATGGTCATGAGGCAAAGACAATTTGAAAAACCGTCTGTGATTTAGGAGGATTATTCATGGAAACCTTCCCGTGCCAACTGACAATCATGAACATGCCCACCGACGTATCGGCCCATGACACGGTAAGCATCGAGGCCCATGTGGAAATATTTGATCCTTCCATCACCTTGGGTTTCATTCTGCTGTCGATTCCCGCAACGGGAGAGCTTTTGCGCTTTGCCAAAAAGGAAGATAAGGCCTATATACTCAGCTACACTGTGCCATACGCACCGGCGGGGACCTACAGTGTTTCCATATATGCCATGGCCGATAACGGGCTGAGGACAGCCCCCCAGAACTTCGATATCCGTATTTTGTAACTTGACATAACGGCGCTAATGCTCATATAATGTTTAAGTCCATATGCTTCCTGGAGTGTTCGTAACGTTCTTATTTTGAACCTACATCTCTCAAATGGAGCGCGGGTCGATAACGCAATGCCACGCCCCCATGCCCTGTGGCGTGCCAGGGGAAGGCAGCGCAGATTCGTAGCGCACCGCCCTGCTTTTTGCAGGTGTCAAAATAGAGCGAGCGGCACTCTGGGTGTATAAGGCATTGTTCATTTTTTTGCGGCGGTATGCGCCGTTTTTTTATGCCCCTTTCCAGTTGCCTTAAAAACAAACGGGAACTTAAAATTTAGTCAGCAGACAAAAAACAGACGGCCCCCTTTTAAGGAACCGTCCGTTTTTTTATATTGTAATCGGAGACGGGGAGAGGCCTGCGCCTCCGCAATATATAGCCGCGCGGCCGAGAAGGAAGCCGCAAGTTGTTATTGCTTGCACGCTGATATGAGCCTGAGGGATCAATCCAGCGGGTTTATGCTTATGCTGCCCGAAGCCGTGGTGCAGCTCACATTCAAGGAACCGTCGCCAACCACGAACTGGCGCCTGCCTTTTTCCCCGGATATCTTCGACGGGTAGCCGATGTTCATTCCACCGGAAGCAGTTCTTGCCTGTATGGTCATCTGCTGCTCGGCCGGAAGCCTCAGCGTTATGCTGCCCGAGGCCGTGTTGGCCTTTACGGAGCATAGATCATAGTTATCAAAGCTGATGCCGCCCGAAGCAGTGTTCAGGTGAGCGTTAGCGCAGCGGGAGTTGGTTATACGCACCCCGCCGGATGCAAGATTGCACTTGAGATTGGGCGCGGAGATTTCATCCAGAGTGATGCCGCCGGAGGCAGTGTTCACCGAGATTTCCTGGGAAGCATTAAGCTTCAGGGCTTTCACTCCGCCGGACGCGGTGTTAAGGGATATTTTTTGTGCGCCTATGGACTCCGCAGCCACCGAGCCGCTGCCCGCCTTAAGGTTGATCTCCTTGCCGGAAACCTGCAAAGCGGTTATCTTGCCGCTGCCCAATGAAACCTTGGCATCGCCGGCGAAACCTTTGCCCAGCCATATGCGAACGCTGCTCTTTTCCCCGCCGTGCAGGCTGAAGAATGCCAGAAAACGCACGTACTTTCTGCGCTGGCGCACCATCAGATGGCCGCTTTCAAACACAACCTCTATGCGCTCGTCGTCGCTGGTGGCGGTGTCCACGATGTCGACATATGTCTTTTCGTCCGTCGAAGGGTAGAGCTCCGCATCGCAGTGGCCCAGTTCAACGGTCAGCTTGCGTAGGTTTTCATATTCCCCGCGCTGGGTGCCGAGGGTTGCGGTTGCTTCCGCGCCAATGGGCATCCCCTGCAAAAACTCGTTTGCCATTTCCTGCGGCGGGCCCAGGCGCTCGCTGATAGCATCCTCTGAAAGGCCGGATTCAGCCGCCTCATCGAAATGCAGACCAACATCGCCTATAAGTTCTTCGGCTTCTTGGCCGCCTCTGCCGCCAAGTGCATTTCTAAGCGATTCAAGATATTCATGCTTGGTCATAGTTCGAATCCTCCCTTCCAATTATCTTCTCAACAGATTTTAGGAATTGGAACCAATTTTTTCGTAAGTCCTTGGTGTGCTGGGTGCCCTTTTCAGTCAGGTGATAATATTTCCTTGCCGGACCCTCGCTGGATTCCACCAAATATGTGGTCACCAAGCCATCGTCCCTCAGCCTTTTAAGTAAGGGATAAATCGTCCCCTCGGACATCTCAACGCCCTCAGAAACGAAACTCACCAACTCAAATCCATATTTATCGCCTTGCATGAGGCCATGCAGCACACACATTTCTAGAATGCCTTTCTTAAACTGCGGGTTCATTTCATCACCTCGGCACAATTATAACACACAGTACAATATAATGCAAGATACAATTTTAGAAAAACTAAACTTTTTTTAAATGTACCTTTTCAGCATGGCTATCTCGATATATTTTAAACAAAAAGCGTGGTATAATGCATGTGAGGTGAATAATATGCTGAAAAATATCCCCACAATTTTAAACCCGGAGCTTCTGAAGATACTTATGGAAATGGGCCACGGCGACGAAATCGTAATCGGCGACGGCAACTTTCCCGCTGCCTCAATGGGCAGGAGAGTCGTTCGCTGCGATGGAAACGGAGCCTGCGAGGTCCTGGACGCAATACTGCGCCTTTTTCCCCTTGACCAGTATGTGGAAAAGCCACTGACACTGATGGCTTTGACCCCCGGCGACGATGTAAACCCTGTGATCTGGGAAGAATTTAAAAGAATAGCAGAAAAGCATGAGCCGGAAAACTGCAAGTTTGAGCACATGGAAAGATTCGCATTTTATGAAAGAGCGAAAAGCGCCTATGCGGTCGTCTCCACGGGCGAGGGCGCTCTTTACGCGAATATCATATTAAAAAAAGGCGTCGTTAAATGAAAAAGGAGCGCCGCATCGATGGCGCTCCCTTTCCCGTTCATCAGATTAAATCAGATATTGTGCCTTTCAAAAACCCTGTTTGCATCCAGCTCATGGTTCAGCATGATCTCCGCCTTTTTGCGGATCTGCGTAACCAGATTTGGCCCAAATACGAATATGTCCTCGTTCGCCTCATCTGTCACCTGGAATATTTTCTCCTCATACCCCTTAAGAAGCTCCGCCAGCTCGTATGCATTGTCTATCTCCGAGCGCGTTATGTTCTGGAAGCGCTCTATCCTGGGATCGTTGCGGGTGGGCCATTCGCATTTAAGGGCGGGTTCGGCATCGAAATCGATGTCGTCCACAAGATGCTGGAACAGCGAAGCGTTAGCGCATGTTTTCATCAGACAGCTATATATTTTAAGCCGCCTTGCCAGAAGGAGCGCCTTTTCCCCAAGCTCCGGCTTTTTTTCAGCCAGCTTTTCTAAAAGAACGATGGCTTCGCCAAAGGACGCCGTCGCTTTTTTTGCCGTCTCGCCAAGGAGGAATGAAGCTGAAAACCCCCTTGCGCACTCGATGTTTTGCATGTCCATCAGATCATTGGCATGGGTCTCATCCAGCGCCTGGAACTGGAACTTGCGGTAATAGTCGCGCTCATCCGCGGTCAGCTCCTCCGGGAACAGAACGAATGGCCTGTTGATCCAGCGCTGATGCACTATCCCGTACATTATCAACCCCAGCCCGTCATGAGAAAAATGCAGTTCGCCCTCGTGGATAAAATACAGCGCATCGGCAAGAAGATGGGCCTCGTCCCCGGCGATCTCCTGCGCGATGGCGTAAACGCCGTCCATGTAGCCTTTCCAGCTGTCGGGCATTTGGCGCAAATGCTTTTCCAGATACAGCCAGCTTTCATTGAAATCGGTGCTGACCATCGGGAGGGCGATCACCTGCTTTTCAGAGCTAATCGCTTTGCCGATCCTTCTGGCCATCTTGAAAACCCTGGGTATTCCCTTGATCCATTCGCTTTCCGCGCGGATGATCTCAAATGCATTTTCCCCCTTGTTGTTGCGGCCGTTTATCACTTGGTTATCAGCCGCCTCGCGCCAGGCTTCGTCCACACCGGCCTCCGAAACCTTAAAACCTATGTTAGCATTAAAATTTAGTGTAATGTCCACTCCGGCTTCCTTTGCGCCTTCGGTGAGAGCGTTCAAAAAGCCGACTATCCGTTCGCTCATCGAGCGATGTTTGCAGGCTTCCGGTCCATTGGGGCCGGGGTAGGTGCCGTTGCTCCAGCAAAGGCCGCCTCCGCAATCGTTTGACACGAAGGATATAAAGTCAATCCCCGTTTCTTTTGCCAGCTCTTTTGCGGCATATTTGTACATGTCCAGCACTTCGGGGTTGTCTATGCAGGGGCTGTAATACGTCCTTCTGGCACGGCGGGGGTGGTCGCACCTGGCGCCCCTCCATCTTGGGTGCTCACGGTAGACTTCCTCGGGCAGCCAGAAGGGTTCGTTGCTGTGAAGGGCGCCGGTCATTCCCAGCCCCTTCAATATATCGCACCTGGCCTTCACCAGCTTGAAGCATTCGTCGATAAACTCCGTCGGCAGATACTTTCTAAGCTGGGGCGGGCACACTATTTTAAAAAGCTGCGTGTGGCGCATGCACCAGTTTGGATATGGGTCCGAAAGATCCATCTCCCACATCCAGCGGCTTCGGGGCAGCTCCCCTACCATCATGTGGGTTGCACCCAATGCCTTGGCTCTTTCCGCCGCTGCTTTGAACTGTTCCAGGTTTTTAGTTGAAACCTCAACTATAAACTTCCTGTTATCCATTTTCATTTCCTTTCTGCGCTTATTAGCTTATCAAATTCTTTTTGTGTCCGTTTTATATTTCTTATCCCCTCGCTTCTTCGCTCTGAACTCGCCCGGGGTCATACCCTCTCTTTCTTTGAACATTGTGGCAAAATACTGCACGCTTTTATATCCCAATCTCTTGGAAATGGCATATACCTTCATGTTGGTTTGAAGCAGCATCGCCTTGGCAGCATCCAGCTTTTTCCGCTTTACATATTCAACGAACAGCATTCCCGTCTCCTTTTTGAAAAGGCGGCTAAAATAAGCGGAGCTCAGCGAAACATGGGCCGCAACCTCCTCCAAAGAGACATCGGTCTGCCTGCGCCGGTTCATCTCAATAAAGTTCTTCGCTTGGTCAATCACATCATAGCAGTCAGCGATATCGCCGCCCACATCAACCCCGTCGGCGCTTTTATATCCATCCAGCTTCTCCACGGCCTCGGCCACCTTTTCCACTATCTCCCTTGCCCGCACAGGCTTTGTAAGATAGGCCGTCACGCCCATATTTATGGCCCTTTTCGCATATTCGAAATGTTCAAAGGCGCTTATCACTATAAACACCGACTCCGGAAGATTTCGCCTCATTTCGTTTATCATGTCCAGGCCGTTCATCTCCGGCATTCTTATATCCGCTATCACTATGTCCGGTTTAGTCAGATGGCTCTTTTCCAGGGCATCGGCGCCATCGTAGGCCGTTGCACAGACAACAACGCCGTACCTACCCCATTTTATGCAATCTCGTATTCCTTCCACCACATTGGGTTCATCATCGACGATCATCATCTTATACATGTCCGCCCTGTCTCGTCCATTCATGGAGCCTCACCTCCTCCTCCTGTCCTTCCGTTCAAAGGAAGCCGCATCCTGGCGATAGTCCCCCGATCCTGAATGCTGTTTATTTCAACGCCGTAGTCTTTGCCATAATAAAGCTTTATCCTCTGGTTTACATTGTCAAGAGCAAAGCAGTCACGCTCCGCCCCCTGCGAGGACTTTAGAACCTCCCTGATATTTTCAAGGCGCTCTTCGCTTATTCCAGCTCCATTATCCTTCACCTCAAATATCAACTCGCCTGCCTCAAGCCAGCCCCGCACGTCCACCCTGCAGCTTTTTGCCCTGGGCTCAACGCCGTGGATGACGGCATTTTCCACCAAAGGCTGCAGCAGATGATTGAGTATTTTACAGCCCAAAATCTCCCGGTCGAATTTCGCCTCATACTCGAATCTTCCGCCAAAGCGGATGCTGTGTATCAACATATAGCTTTCCAGCTTCTCCTTTTCATCTGCCAGGGATATCAGCTTATTGCCGCCGTTGAGCGACTTGCGGAAGAATGTGGCCGCAGCATCGGTCAGATCCTGAAGCCTGTCATATCGCCCGAGTTCAGCCATCCAACCGATGTTGTTAAAGATGTTGTAAATGAAATGAGGGTTTATCTGGCTGCCCATCAGCCTCAGGTTCACTTCCTTTTGGAGCACGTTCAAGCGGTATATCTCGTCAAACTGTCTTTCGATATGCCGGGTCATTGAGCTGAAGCTGTCATATAGATATGAGAATTCATCCCGGCTTTCTACAGGCATTTCCAGATTATAATTGCCTCTTCTTACCATTTCCATGAAATCCATAAGCGGTCTCATCCTGCCGATAATATATCTTAGTATGAGCACCATGGCAGTCACCAGCACCGCCAATGTAAGCGCAGAGAGAATCAGCGCATACATGTATGTCCTGCTCCAACCCCCGGATACTCCGTCGGCAGGCATCACTTCGACCACTTGCCAGCCCAGATAGTCCATCGGCCGGGAGGCGATGAAATATGTCCGTCCGCCTGCTTTCAGGCTTTTTGTTCCTTCGCTGTTTTTAAGATCCTCGCCTTTTAGGAGCAAGAGCAGCTCATCCGCAATGCCCCCTTTTGAGAAAAGCACTGCGCCGTCGCTGTCAATTATCAATCCATGCCTGTCATCCGCGGACCCCAGATGGTTGATTATCGTTGAGTTAGCTATGCTAAAGGCCATAGTGCCGATCTTTTTGCCCGTGCTACCCTGGTAAAGGGGGTATATCAGCGTGAACTGGTCCTGCTTTCTATGTGTCCAGTAAAATATGTTCTGGCGGTATTCGCTGCTAAAGATAAGCCCTTGCACATTTGCAGAGATATCCTCAAGATATTTTTTCGTCCTGCTGTCGATATGCACTGTCATGCCATAATCGCTTGAATAAAACTCGCCCACGCCCGCCAGATAGATATCTATGGTGTCTATAAAGCTGTTTGTATATGTGACCGTGTCCATTCTTTTCCCAAAGTCGATCCGGTCGAAGGCATCCGTTTCATATATGGCCGAGGTGCGCTGCTGCAAATACCTGTCCAATGAAAACTGACTGTAGATGCTATCAATATTTTTAAACTGCATCGAAAGATATTCGCTGGTGCGCTGGGTACTGTTGAGCATTTCGTTTGCAGCCAGCTCATACAGGCTCTGTCTGTTCAGATGGGAAAACAATGCTCCAAAAGCCGTAGACAGCAAAATCGCCGCGGCTATCAGCATGACCATCAGCTTTGTGAGTTTTGTCATATTTGCTATTCGCGCAAACTTTTTCAATACTCCATCCATTAAAATATCCGCGCTGCGGCAGCCTGTGGATTAATAATCACCGCCGCAGCACGCCTGCCCTTGTCATGTTTTTTTGTTTTTATTCCTTCTTCTATTATAGCTCCATACCGCTGATATGGCTATTTACTTTTTCGCTCTACTTCCCGCTATTTTCCGTTTAGCTGATTCAGCATTTCATCGCCCTTGATACTGCTCCAAAAGCGTGCATATTCAGCGTATGCCGTATCGATATCCTGGGTTCCCAGAACAATTTTTGTCGCCATTTCGTAAAGGTTGGAATTATACGAGGCGACATTTTCATCGTACAACGAGGAAATGCCCATTGGTATCTTTATCAGCGGCCCAAGGTTCTGGCCATCCAGAGCGATTCCGGTGTATTCAAGCTGGCTTGCCAGCACCTCTTCGCTTATGCCGTCAAAACCAAAGCCCAGTTCTCCAGTGGATAATACGGCCCAGCCATCGCTGAGTGCGTTGGGCGTTGGGTTATAGCCTGCCGCGACAGCGCTTTCCTTGCCCACCAGAACGCCGTCCGCTATGTCATAATGAACGCCCTCGAGGCCCACCGTGTCCACAAGCTTGCCTTCCTTGGTGAAAAACAGCCAGTCGATTATATCAAGAGACGCCTCGACACTCTTGTTCGTGACCGAAAGGCACATGGCCTCTCCGCCGGACTCGTTCAGGTTGCCCCTTCCGCCATCGGGCCCTACCAGGGTATAGACGGGGATGAAATCCGTGGGGACTCCCACATCAGCCGCGGTCTGGACATAATATGTATAGCGGGCGGAGTAGTCGATGTCTGAAACGGCGCGGGCAGCCGAGAGTTTTTCGCGCATATTGGCGTTTTCATTGGTGATAAACTCCGAATCCATAAGGCCCTGATCATAGAGCTGCTTCACCCAAAGAAGGGCCTCTTTCATCTCATCGGTCTGTATTCCATCATAATATACTCCATTGTCATCCGGCAAAATTCCGCCGTAAGCGCCGAAGAAGTTGTAAAAGAGCTGGAAGTTCACTATATGCTTGGGGAAGCTGAAGGGTATTACTTCGCTTTGATCAACCTTGCTAAGTTCCGTGATGAACTCGTCCGTTGTCATCACATCCTTGATATTAAGGCCGTACTTTTCCGTCATGTCCTGGCGAAACCATATTATCTTGCAGTTGCCCTTGCCGGCGGGTATGCCGTAATAGTCACTTCCCGATTGGTATATGGAAAGATCCACATCCTTAAGCTGTGCAAAGCGGGAGTCATTGTTTATATGCTCCGTCAACGGCTGCAAATAGCCGCGCACAGCGAACTGGCTCACATAGTCCCACGCCTGCTGCGGGCGGATGATATCCGGGTAATCGCCCGATGAAAGAAGCACGTTAACCTTGTCCATATAGTCGTTATGTGTGGGGGCGATAATCTCAATCTTCGTGTTGGTTGCCTCCTCCATGGCCTGTGTCCACAGCTTCATCATAGTGTCGTCCACGCTTATTCCCCAGCGGATTTGGCTCATGCAAAGGGAAACCTCCCTTGGCGGCTCCCCAGTTCCTGCCTGGGACGCTCCGCCTGTTCCTTCGCCCTGGGTGCACGCAGTCAGAGGGACTATGCACAAAAGCAGGGCCATCATAATAACCAGCACTTTTTTCAACTTCATTTTTCTTTTTCCTCCTTTTACTTTACCTTATTAGTTCTTTAAACAGTATTTTGTTTTTTAGTTTTTTGATCTTTGGTTTTTTTGGCTTCCAAGACAGGTTGCAGCGGTTGTCACAATGTGCAAAGAGGCTATTAAAGCTTTTTAAAAATGGCTTCAACCCTTTATCGAGCCCAGCATAAGACCCGATATGAAGTACTTTTGTATGAAGGGATATAGCAGCAGTATGGGCAGCATGGCGATAACCATCACCGCCATTTTAAAGTTGTTCACCATCACGCTGTAGGTTCCATCGCCCTCGCTGTGAAATATAAGCTGGCGCAGCAGCACCTGCAATGTGTATTTGTTGGAGCTGTTTATGAACATCACCACCTCAAAATACCTGTTCCAGTGGCCAACTGCATAAAAAAGCATTATCGCGGCAAGTATCGGAACCGAAACCGGCAGCACTATCTTCACCAGAATGCCCGCCTCGTTGCTTCCATCCAACCTGGCGGATTCAATCAAGCTTGAAGGAATTGATCTGAAGAAGTTTCGCATCAATATAAGGTTGTAAGTGGAAATCGCCATCGGTATTATTAAAGAAAAGTATGAATTGATCATTCCAAGCTGGCGCACCACCATGTAAAAAGGAATTATGCCGCCGTCTATCACCATGGTTATCAGCACCAGATTCATAAAGCCATTGCGCCAAATCAGCTCTTTTTGGGCAAGGGCATATGCCATGGTGGTGGAAAGCAGCATCGAAAGAGCGGTCGCCACCACAGTTACCCACAAAGATCTTATAAATGCCCTGAAATAACCGCCACTTGAAAACACATTCACATAGCTGGTCAGCTCAAGGCCCTTGGGGATGAACACAAAGCCTTCTTTCGCGGCAACCTCATTGGACGATAAGGAGGTTATGATGACCATCCAAAAGGGGATTATTGTCGCCAGACATATTATGGCTATGAAGGCCGCGTTTGCGCCTATGAACATTTTCCTTCCTGCGCTATTAGTCATTTCATTCCTCCTTACCAGAGAATTTCTTCATCCAGAAACGCCTTGCTGAACCAATTGCAGCCGATTATAAGCAACATGCTGATCACCGAAGTGAAAAGGCCGATTGCCGTGGCATAGCCCACATTCCCTCTGTTGAGCCCCTCCACATATGAAAATGTCCTGAGCACATCGGCCACATCCATTACCGCTGAATTGTACATGACCAGGATTTGCTCAAACATCTGCAGTATCCTTGAAAGCGTCAGCATCAGCACCGTGGCGATGGTGTTGCGAATGCAGGGCAAAGTCACATGCCAAGTCCTTCCCCAATAGCCGGCGCCATCCACCGCCACAGCATCGTAAAGCTCGCCATCCACCGACGATATCGCCGCGATATATATGACGGCGCCATATCCGGCGTTTTTCCATATCTCAGTTCCCACCAAAACGGTCCTGAACCATCTGGTGGAAGCCATGAAATATATGGGTGATTCCACGATTCCCAAGCTCACCAGCGCTTTGTTGATTATTCCGTCGCTGGGCGCCAGCATCATATTGAATAGCCCCCCCACCACAACCCACGAAAGAAAGTGGGGCATATAGACTATGAACTGTGACACACGCTTGAACAGCTTGCTTTTTATCTCGTTTAGGCTGAGAGCCAATATTATAGGTATCGGAAAATAAAAAATGAGATTATAAAGGCTCAGCAGAAGCGTATTTTTAAAGGCCCTGAAAAAAAGCGGCGAGGCAAAGAGCCTTGTGAAATTGTCAAGGCCTGTAAACCTGGCGTTGGCTACCGTCCCATAATTGGTAAACGCCTTCGTGATAAACCATAGCGGGTAATACTTGAACACTATGTACCAAACAAACCCGGCGATAAATAAAACAAATATGTATTTCTGCCTGCCGAAGCGCCTTGCGAATTTGCAAAGCGCAGACTGGGATGGCTTTTGAACGTTTGCACTGCTGGATATCATCCTTATCTCTCCCTAAATGCAATATATAAAATGTGCAAGTATTAATTTGTTTTGTTGTGCAGCCACATTTTAGCATCCTTTGCGCACCGCTTACAACATCACTCTTTTTATTTTTATTCCTGTTTTTTGACATTTTCAGAAAAGTTTTTATTAAAGAGGTGAAAACAGGCCTGCAAGGCTGAATCTTCAAGGGCAAAAAATATTGACACATAAGCTTTTTACATGGTATTATAAGCTAAAGCTGAAAATAAAATTTAATAGATGGTTTTTCTTACATATGGACTAATAAAAATGAGCGGGAGGAAGATTATGGCAAAGAGCAAGCAGGATAAGTTCAACAAATTGGCAGATAAAGGCAAGGTCTTGAAAATTGTGCCTTTCATCAAACATCAGGACCCGGAGCTTCGCGAGCAGGCGGTAAGAGCTCTGGGCAGGGTCGGCACGGACGAATCAATGAACGCCCTCATCGGCGCGCTGCATGACAGGGTTTTGCCGGTGCGCATGGCTGTGCTTGAATCTTTGGTGGCCATCAAAAAACCCATGGCCGCCGAGCATATCAAACACGCATATGGCGCCACAAGCGAGCCGGAGTTTGTGGAAGCTTGCAAAAATGCTCTGTCGGTCTTTGCGGAGATGAAGAACTCCAGATAATCAGTTTCAGGCCTTACGGCGAAAACAGCAAGCGAAATCATATAATCTGCGCAGGCAAAATTACTGCTTGCGCTTTTTTTCCTAATGTGCTAAAATTGTTTGGCTATGTGAGTATTCGGAGGTTTTATCCATGCAAGTCCTTTCAACAATTATAACGGTGCTATTCCTTCTGGTATGCATCGGGCTGATCGCCCTGGTGCTGATGCAATCGGACAAATCCGCGGGGCTTTCCGGAGCCATCACCGGCGGTTCCGATACTTTCTTTGGAAAGCGCAAGTCCAAATCATATGAGGGCAAGCTGGCTTTTTTAACAAAGATCGCAGTGGTGTCCTTTGTGGTGCTTGCATTCGTTCTGGCGCTTTTGCAGTAATAGGGTTTAACGCGCCATGCCGGTTGCTAAAAGCTTGTGCATGGCGTTTTTATATTTTTTACATGCTTCTTACGCCATATTATCATAAACATCATTGAACTATTAGAGCAAAAACTGTATAATGAAGCTAACGCCGTGGCATCGGCGGGCTTTACGGGGCAGCCGGGTCTTGTGCAACGAAAGCACTGTGAACCGTGTCAGGGCCGGAAGGCAGCAGCACTAAGCAGCCACTGCGTGTGCCGCAAGCCGCCTGGCTCCCCCGTAAAACCCGCCGGTGCTTTTTTGTTTATTCATAAGTCTTTGACAACAGGTGCTGCCTTTTGGTATAATTAGCCTGCAAGAAAGATTAAAAACATGCCGGCAAATCAAAAGCAAGGGAATGATTCCGATGAAACACACGGAGTTTTCCGGTACTGAATTATACCTGTTTTCCGAAGGCAGCAATGCCTGCGCTTATCAGTTCATGGGGTCCCATCCCTGCGAAAGGGAGGGCGAAGCGGGCTTTGTGTTCAGGGTTTGGGCTCCGAACGCAAGGGGCGTGAGCCTTTGCGGCGATTTTAACTTCTGGTCGCCTAAAAGCCATCCCATGAACAGGCTGGACGGCGGCGTGTGGGAGCTTTTTGTGCCCGGCCTGAAATGCTTTTCTTCATACAAATATAATGTTTTCGGTGCCAACGGCAAGGCCGTGCTGAAAGCTGATCCCTATGCTTTCCACAGCGAAACCCGCCCCGGCACCGCCTCTAAGACATATGACCCTTCATTGCACCGGTGGAACGATTCGCAGTGGCTGGAAAGGCGCGAGAGCTTCAAGCCCCACGAAGCGCCGATAAACATATACGAAATGCACATAGGCTCATGGCGCTTGGATGAGGAAGACAGGCTTTACACCTACGAACGTCTGGCGGATGAGCTCATCCCGTATCTGCTTGAAATGGGATACACCCATGTGGAATTTCTGCCCCTGACCGAATACCCCTACGATGGAAGCTGGGGCTATCAGGTCTCGGGCTATTTTGCGCCCACTTCCCGCTATGGCCCGCCAATGGAGCTGGTGAAGCTGATTGACAGGCTCCATCAGGCAGAAATCGGCGTCATAATGGACTGGGTCCCCGCCCATTTCCCCAGGGATGAATTCGCCCTGCGCCGCTTTGACGGCACCCCTCTTTACGAACATCCGGACCCGCGCCTGGGGGAAAACCAGCAGTGGGGCACCCATATGTTCGACTTTACAAAGGGTCAGGTGCGTTCGTTCCTTTTGAGCAGTGCCATGTATTGGCTGAAGGAATTCCACATTGACGGCCTGCGGGTGGACGCGGTGAGCTTCATGCTCTATCTGGACTATTGCCGCGAGGGTCAGGGTGTTCCGATGAACAAATACGGCGGCAATGAAAATTTGGAGGCCATCGCCTTTTTGCAAAAGCTGAACGAGCTTTGCTTCAGGGAGTGCCCGGGAATAATGATGATCGCCGAGGAGGCCACCTCATACCCCATGGTGACGCGGCCCAAATATATCGGCGGCCTGGGCTTCAACTTCAAATGGAACATGGGCTGGATGAACGACACCCTTTCCTACATGAAGCTGGACCCAATTTACCGCAGCTACTACCATGAAAAGCTTACTTTCTCAATGTTCTATGCCTTCAGTGAAAACTACGTGCTGGCCCTTTCCCACGACGAGGTGGTCCACGGCAAGCATTCGCTGCTGGATAAAATGCCAGGTGATTACTGGCAGAAGTTCGCCGGCCTAAGGGCCCTTTACGGCTATCAGATGAGTCATCCCGGGAAAAAAATGCTGTTCATGGGGGGCGAATTCGGCCAGTTCATCGAGTGGAAGGAGCTGGATCAGCTTGACTGGTTCCTTACCCTCTACGAGCCCCATGCAAAAATCCGCGATTATGTCCGAAGGCTCAACCATTTTTACAGGGAAACCCCCTGCTTTTGGGCAAGGGATGGCGGCTGGGATGGCTTTCGCTGGCTGAACCCCCACGATAACGGCAACTCCGTCATATCCTTCCTGCGAATGGACGGCAAGGGCAACGCCATCATCTGCGTGCATAATTTCACGCCCCAGTATCTGCCGGAATATCGCATCCCCCTGCCCTACGCCGGGAGGATCACTCCCCTTCTTTGCAGCGATGCGCCTGAGTTCGGCGGCTCAGGAAAAGGGGACAGGCTTCCCCTCTCGGCGGAAAGCCTTCCCTTCGCCGATCTTGACTACTCGGTTCAAATCGAGCTGGCTCCCCTTGCCAGCATGTTTTTCAAATATGATATTATATTGCCCGAGATATCGCCCGAAAAGGCCATAGCGCCCCAAGGCGAAACCCCAAAAGACAAGCAGACAGAACCAATTAAAGAAATAACAAAACTGTGAGGTGTGGACATGGCTGTAAAAAAAAGATGCATAGCAATGCTACTGGCGGGAGGGCAGGGAAGCCGCCTGGGGATTCTCACGCTGCGCACCGCTAAACCCGCCGTTCCCTTCGGAGGGAAATACAGGCTGATAGACTTTCCCCTTTCCAACTGTTCAAACTCAGGTATAGATACAGTGGGGGTTTTAACCCAGTATCTGCCCCTGGAGCTGAACACATATATCGGCTCCGGCAGAGCCTGGGATCTGGACAAGTCCAACGGAGGGGTGTTCATACTGCCGCCATACCAAAACCAAAAGAAAAGCCAATGGTATAAGGGTACGGCCAACGCCATATATCAAAACATTGCCTTCATCGAGCAGTATAACCCCGATAATGTGCTGATACTGGGCGGCGACCATATCTACAAGATGAACTATGCCAAGATGCTTTCCCAGCACACATCCACCAATGCGGACGTCACCACCGCCGCGCTGCTGGTACCCTGGGAGGAAGCCTCCCGCTTTGGCGTCATAAACACGGATGATACAGGCGCAATCACCGAGTTTGAAGAAAAGCCCAAAAACCCCAGGAGCAACAAGGCCTCCATGGGAATATACATCTTCAAGTGGGATGTGCTAAAGCAGTATCTGGAGGAAGACGAGCTGAAGGCCGATTCTCAAAACGATTTCGGCGGCGACATACTCCCCCAAATGCTGGCGGACGGCAAGAGGATGTTCACATACGAGTTTAGCGACTACTGGAAGGACGTGGGGACAATCGATGCCCTTTGGGAAGCCAACATGGACCTTCTTGAAACCCTTCCCCTCTTCGACCTGTACGACGGCGAGTGGCGCATATACTCCCGAAACCCCGGCTTCCCTCCCCATTATGTGGGCAAAAATGCCTCCCTTGAAAAGTCCATAATCACCGAGGGCAGCGAGATATACGGCCTTGTGAACCAGAGCGTAATATTTGCCGGCGTAATCGCCCGGGAAGGCTCGAAGATATACGACAGCGTGATAATGCCAAACACGGTAATCGGCGAAAACTGCCTGCTGCGCAAGGTCATAGTCAGCGAAGGGTCCGTCATCGGCAAGAACTGCAATATCGGCGGTGACGACAGAGTAACCGTTATCGGCAAGAACGTCGTCGTACCCGATGGCACAAAGATATCCGGCGGTATGCAGATCAGCCAGGATTATTTCAATAAGGTTTAGGAGGTGCAGCTATGAACAGTGCTTTTGGCATAATATATACCGGCGACAGCCTGCCCGAAATGGGCGAACTGACCCGCTCCAGGTCCATATCCGCGCTGCCGATAGGAGGCAGATACCGGGTTATCGATCTGCTGCTTTCAAATCTGGTGAACGCCGGCATAGGCAATGTGGGCGTCATGTGCCAGCGCAACTATCACTCGCTGATGGACCATCTGGGCGACGGCCGCGAATGGGATCTTTCCCGCAAAAGAGACGGCCTTTTCATGCTGCCTCCTTTCGTTTCCAGCGAAAACCACGGCGATTATTCCGGCATTTTGGACGGCCTTAACTCCAACATAAACTATCTGCGCAGATCTCCGCAGAAATACGCCATACTTGTCGGCTCCTCCACGCTTTATAACATTGATTTTAACGAGGTGTTGGCTTATCATAGGGAGCGAAACTCCGATGTCACGGTTCTTTGCTGCAGACAAAGAGGCATATCGCCCATACCTGAAAACCAGGTTTATCTGGACCTGGACGAAGAGGGGCGGGTCAGGGACGTGGAGATTAACCCCCAGATGCCCCACTACCACACCATCATGATAAGCACTATGATCATCGAAAAGGATCTTCTCCTTTACGTGATCGACTATGCCCTTTCCCATAATCGCACGGATCTCATCCGCGATGTGCTCCAGAGCAATCTGGGCGATTACCGCATCTATGCCTACGAGCACACGGGCTATGTCAAGACAATTTTGAGCGCAACGGACTTCTTCGAGGCCAACATGGATCTTTTAAACGGCGATGTCCGCCGCGAGCTGCTGATGGGCCCGCGCCCCGTGCGCACAAAGGTCAAGGACGAGGTGCCGGCCAAATATCTGACTGAGGCCCATGCTTCAAACTCGCTGCTGGCCGACGGCTGCGTCGTCTCCGGCTCCATTGAAAACTCCGTTTTGTTCAGAGGCGTAAGAGTGGGCCTGGGCTCCATCATCAGGAACAGCATAATAATGCAGGGCTGCAGCATCGGCGATGGCTGCGAACTTGAAAACGTTATATTGGACAAAAACGTATATGTGAAATCAGGCCAGCGCCTGATAGGCACAAAAAATTATCCGCTGATCGTCAAAAAGAACATGATGATATAACTGTGCAAATATAATCATATAGTCAATGGAAGTATAAACAGAAGTATAAACGAAAGGAGAGGTGAACCAATGAAGATACTCTTTGCAGCAAGCGAGTGCGTGCCTTTTGCCAAAACAGGCGGCCTTGCCGATGTCATTGGAGCGCTGCCAAAAGCTCTGGTGGCAAAAAATAACGCGCAGCAAAAGGCTGAGGTTTGCGTCGTTTTGCCCCTATATAAGAAATTTGCCGGCGAGTATGCCGATAAGCTAAAGCATCAGATGTATTTTTATGTGAACCTTGGCTGGCGCCGCCAGTATTGCGGCATCGAGCTGCTGGAACAGGATGGCATAAAATATTATTTTTTGGACAACGATTTCTACTTCGGCCGCGATACCATATACGGCAGCGGATCGGAGGAGGCGGAGCGATTTGCATTTTTCTGCCGCGCAGTGCTGGAGGCCCTCCCCCATATCGATTTTATCCCCGATATCCTCCACTGCCACGACTGGCAGACCGGCATGATTCCCGTGCTGCTTAAAACCCAGTATAACTCTTTGGATCTTTATAAAAACATAAAGGTTCTTTACACAATACACAATCTTCAGTATCAGGGCATATTCGCCATCAATCAGATCGAAGATCTTTTGGTCCTTGGAAGCTGGATATACACCGACGACAAGCTGGAGTTCTACGGCGGGTGCAACTTCATGAAGGGCGCCTTAGTCTACAGCGATGCCATCACCACCGTCAGCCCCAACTATTCCAGCGAAATACAAACGCCATATTACGGCGAGAGGCTGGACGGCCTTATCCGTTCGCGAAGCAAGGATCTCTATGGCATAATAAACGGCATAGATATGGACCTTTACAACCCTTTGACCGACAAAAACCTGGCATATAATTATGATGAATCCTCCTTTGAAAAAAAGAAGGAGAACAAAATGGCCCTGCAAAAGGAGCTGGGCCTTGATGTGGACCCGGACATACCGATGATATCCATGATAACGCGCCTTTCAAGCCAGAAAGGTCTGGACCTGGTGGAATACGCCCTGGCGCCCATAATGGAGCAAAACGTGCAGTTTGTTGTGCTGGGCATGGGCGATGAAAAGTTCACAAACCTCTTTCGCTGGGCAGCTTGGCTGTATCTGGGCAAGCTTTCCGCCCGCATCGAGATGAACTTCCCCCTGGCCAACCGCATATATGCCGGCAGCGATCTGTTCCTGATGCCCTCCCAGTTTGAGCCCTGCGGTCTTTCTCAGATGATCTCAATGCGCTATGGCACTGTGCCCATCGTCCGTGAAACCGGCGGCCTTAAGGATACCGTCACCCCTTACAACGAGGCGGATGACAGCGGCACAGGCTTCACCTTCTACAGCTACAACGCCGACGACATGCTCCGCTCCCTCAGCTACGCGGTGGATATTTACCGCAACAAGCCCGAAAAATTTGCCGGCATAGCAAAGCGGGGCATGAAGGGAGACTATAGCTGGAATGTCTCCGCAAGAGATTACATGGCCATATATGAAAATCTGTTGAAATAGTTTCGAAATAGTCTTAAAAAACGGGACATTACAAAAACAGCGTGAGCTTTCACGCTGTTTTTTCTTTTTTCTGCCGCTTTAGAGCCAGCTTTATAAAACAGCCGCAGCTAAAACCTCGCCTATGGGCCCGTTTATCACCAGTCCGGCCTTTCTATCCGCGCCGGTGGGGCTCTTGTTGATCAGCACCAGCTTATCGCCGTGGTAGTAGTCGATCATCCCCGCGGCGGGGTAAACGCTAAGGGAGGTCCCCCCCACGATCAGCATATCCGCCCTTTCGATATAGCTTAGCGCGTCCCTCACAGTCCTTTCCCCCAGCGGCTCGCCATATAGCACCACATCAGGCTTTATAACGCCGCCGCAAGGGCAGGCTGGAACACCCTGAGCCTCTTTAACATGGTCAAGCCCGTGAAATTTCCCGCAACCCATGCAGTTATTTCTGTAAACGCTGCCATGAAGCTCCAAAACATTCTTGCTGCCCGCCGCCTGATGAAGGCTGTCTATGTTCTGGGTTATAACGGCCTTCAGCTTGCCCATCCTTTCAAGCTCCGCCAGGGCGATGTGGGCCTTGTTGGGCTTTGCCCCGGTAAAAAGCATCTTTTCTTTGTAAAAAGAGTAAAACTCCTCCGTTTGGCTGATGAAAAAATCATGGCTCAATATGATCTCCGGCGGATAGGCATATGTTTCATGGTAAAGGCCGTCTACGCTGCGAAAATCCGGGATTCCGCTCTCGGTTGATACGCCGGCGCCGCCAAAGAATACTATGTTTTCGCTTTCAGCCATCATTAATCCAAGTTTTTGTATTTTTTTATCGTCAATCACATTTTTAGTCATATACCTCCTCTCCTTTCATCAGATTTTCTCATTTTCATCCGGTAATTTATTCTATCATGGAAGCCGGGGAAAGTCGAACAAGCCTTTTAATATGTTTAGATTCGGCGGCATTAACGCAACATTGGAATAGCAATGAAAGCTTTCATCTGATATTCTGCTGCTTTATCAGGCGATATTCCCTAGCATCCCCAAATTTACGCCTTTATCGCATCGCCGTCTCAAGTGTTTTTCCAATAATATCTGCCATTTTGTAAAACCCCAGATCATTAGGATGGCAGCCGTCCACCGTGCAATCCTCACGGTCAGCGCCTGAAAATAGAGAGTACCCATCAATAAAGTATAGGTTCTTATCGCCATTCTTAACGCCTTTTAAGTATGTCTGCATAACGATTGCCCTGCGCCTGATATCTTCATCAGAATCAAGCTTTATATCGGGCTTGGATATCAAAACGATCGGTATTTGGGGCTGCTTTTCCCTCATCTTTTTGTAAACATTGCCATGGGTATTCTGAAGATGGTCTGCACTTGGAGCATTATGGTCATAGTCGCAAACAAAGCAGCTTATGTCAAGGGTGGACATATAATCAACAATGGCATCCTCGCCTTTGCAGTTCCCTGCAAAACCCAAATTGATATAGTCGCAATCAAGGCGTCTTGAAATCCACGCTTCATAGCATAGTCCGGGGCGCGACGCACATGCCCCCTGGGTAATTGAAGATCCGTAAAACAATATCGGCTTGCTTATTTTATATTCACCGTGCTTTTTAAGCTGAGCATTTTTTCTGATTCCAATCATCACGCTTTCAATATCGCCATAGAGCGGAAAGTTTATTGTGATTTCTTTCATTGAGAAATCATCCTTAAAGGAAACCATAGCGCCGTATTCCCCAGTCACATCGGCAGGCGGAATAAAGCATCCGGCAAATATATCTTTTCCGTTTTTATTCAAATACAGATCAAAGCCCACGCAGCTCAATATGGTCATGTGCGGTCGCAACGACAAGCTTGGCATTTTCACTCTTATATAAACGCTATCTGAGTCCGTTGCAAATCTTAAGCGCCCGCCCGCCGTGTTTTTATACAGCCTTTCAACGCCGTCGCTTGTGCTTTGGGCTATACTGTCAGGTAATCGCTTGTAAGCATCCTGGCCTTTGGGGTCATACAAGCCATGGATTGTGAACGGCTCTTCCTTTATATCGTAGAAGACGATGTCGCTGTTGCTCGCCTCGGAACTTTCATGTGAATATGCCTGCTGAGCATTCTGTTTTTTCATTAGAGAAATCCCCTGTATTTTTATTTTTTTGTGCTTATTGATTATATCATTCTTACGGAAAACTTACCAATGCTTGTTTCGCCCATCTTCACGCAAAAAACAAAAGCCCAAACGCTATTTTCCGTTTTCAAGATGTGTTTGAGCATCGCTGCCCCGCCAGTAGTTCAGCGATTCGCGGTATTGTTTGGGTGTACAGACGAAGAACCTGCGAAATGTTTTGCTAAAATGATGGTGTGTTGGATAACCAACACGCAGGGCTATTTTCGCGATAGTATAGTCTATTTCTCTTAGGAGATCGCAGGATGCCTGCATATATCCAACCGGGCTCGCATGTTATCATTCATGTCCAGCCCCACGATTTCCTCGCTAAAGCAATCCAGAATGGGTGCCACATGTAGTTTTCCGTTACGACAAGGTATCTCAGTGATATCCGTCAGCCACTTCTGGCATGGTGCATCGGCAGTAAAGTCCCTGGCAATGAGATTCTCTGCCTTTTGAGCGGTCGCATCTTCCCTGGTGATGCCGTTAGGATACCGCTTTGCCTTATACAGCAAGCCGTGCTTCCCCATCGTCCGATACACTGTGGAATAGCTGATATCTTCTCCTTGCTGGTGCAGAGCCAGGTGAATCCTCCGGCCCCATAACTCTCGTTTTCCGGGAATCGTCGGAGGGTTTCTTTTATCTTGACCAAAAGAGCGTGCTGCCGCACCTTGCGCTGTGCAGGCTTAAGGCTCCGGCAATATCCGGATTCGCTCACCTTCAAAACCCGACACAGCTGCTGCACGGTCCATCTTTTGCGGTGCATGCTGATGTAGGCGTACCCGAACAACTTCTATCTCTTCCGGTCTCTGGCGAAAACCAAGTACATCTTTAAGTAATTCATTGCAATACGCAGCTCGATGACCTCACGCTGAAGCTCCAGCTCACGAGCGCTCATCCCATCGTCGGAAAGGTAGGGCCGGCCGCTGCCTACAAAGGCTTCTTCTCCATACTTCTTTGCGATTCGCCGCCAACTGGGCAGCTATGGTAGGATAGCCCCAGTTGCTCTGCTGATCGCCGAACACCAATTTCTTGTGACAGGCGCACCGCTTCTTCTTTGAACTGCTTGTCATATCGTTTCATTACAAAACACCTCGCTTAAAGTATTCTATCAGATTTCGGGTGTTTTGCGTAAAAAGCTAAATATGTTCGATAGCTTGTGTTTTACCATACCATTAAATCGACCGACTCTTTTTAAAGCTTTAAAATTAAAATTGTTTTTACTTATGCTGTTTTCCCTGAGAAGCAGTAAATCATGAAATTATGCTGGCATATTAACTGTTTTATCTCTGCTGAATATTATGGATAGAGGGGGTAGTCCGCCCCAGTATACTGAGAAGGGATACAAAATTATGCGCAGTGAAGAAAATAGCAACTTTGATTGTCAATCAAGTTGCTCTAATATATGCCCTCCAGGTCCGCAGGGTCCACAAGGTCCGCGCGGTCCCAAGGGCGATTGGGATGCCCTGGCCCAAAGGGTGATGTAGGCTACCCCGGCCCTCAGGGAGCACCTGGTCCTATGGGCACTGAAGGCCCAAGAGGGCAAAGAGGCCCCCAAGGTGAAAAAGGTGAAAAAGGAGATCCGGGGTGCCCGGGGCCGGCGGGGCCACGTGGCCCTCAGGGACAGATAGGCCCTCAAGGCCCTCTAGGTGTTCGCGGAGATATTGGCCCACAGGGAGATCCCGGTTGTCAAGGGCCCATGGGGCCTCGTGCAAATCCCGGTCCGGCTGGTCCACAGGGGATTCCGGGTCCTATTGGTTTAAGAGGGAATACAGGGCCCGCGGGACCACAGGGGATTCCGGGGCCTGAAGGATCTCAGGGTCCTCAGGGTATACCCGGACCGGCTGGTGCTATCGGTGCGGAAGGCCCTGCCGGAGTACAAGGTCCGGAGGGTCCGCAGGGCGCAAAAGGCTGCCAGGGTCCGGAAGGTCCGCAGGGTATACAGGGAGGCATCGGGCCCACCGGACCAACAGGCGATACCGGCCCCACCGGGACATTTGAAGCCGGTGGAATCCTGTTTAATGTTATTGGTACTACAGGAACAGCCGCTCTTGGCTTTGGTGAAGAATTAATCTTCGAATCCAATACACTTGATATCATAGTAACGCAAGGTTCGGCTATTGTGTCAATAGAGAACCCTAATGTTACCGGCCCCACCGGACCGCAGGGCGGCATTGGTCCCACCGGCCCACAGGGTGACATTGGTCCCACCGGTCCGCAGGGCGACATCGGCCCCACAGGCCCACAGGGCGAAACAGGCCCGCAGGGCGACACCGGACCGACCGGACCCAACCCGATTCTCGCTTATGGCTATGTTTATACGCCTGTTTCGGGGTCGGACTGGGCTGCGGAGGCAGGCAACAATGTTGTGTTTATGCAAAACGGCCCTTTTGGTCAATGTGACGCATACGGCGGAAACTAGTGGAATCAATATTCCGGAAGACGGCGATTATAAAATACAATTTACGATTATATTAACAGAACCGTCAGATAATGTCCTGTCCTTGGCAGTAAACGGCGTGACGGCGATTTCCACTTCTGTACCAACCAGAAATGTAGTCGGTGAGTTTTCAGATTCAGCGATCTTGTCCTTGGTAACGGGAGATGTTGTAACCTTGCGCATCGACTAGTCCGCGCAGGAAAATATCAAATAGGAGGAGATCAGATATGAAAACCAAAACACAGGAAAGCGCGTTGAAAGCCCCGGCTTTCTTTGTCCCAAATCACGGGCAATATCCAAAAGAGGCGCTGTTTGCCGCCTCCGCGAAGCATACACGGTTTTATTTTATGAAATCACATATCATACACGCCATGGAAGTTACCGGAGAGGAATCAGACGGGATGCATGGCGTCGCTTTGTCACTGGGGTTTGTGGACGCGAACCCCGATTTATCTGTACAGAGCGCCGAACCATACGAGGGAAAGGTAAATTATTTTATAGGGAACAACCCGGATGAATGGAAAAGCAATATCCCTACCTATGGGGAATTAAGCTATAACGAGGTATGGGAGGGCATCAGTCTAACCGTGCGGCACACGGAAAAGGGACTAAAGCTTGACTGGCACATCGCGCCCGGAACAAATCCCGATGTCATTCGGCTAAGCTATGAGGGCGCGAAGAGCTTGTCCATTAGTGACGACGGCAGCCTTGTGCTGATACACTGCTATGGCGAAGTGCGCGAAGAAGCCCCGGGCGCCTATCAAATGATAGACGGTCGGCGTGTGGAGGTGCCCTGCGGTTACCGCCTGGACGGAGCGCTTTCCTATGGATTCTGGCTTGGCGAAAGCTACGACCCCGCGCGGGAACTTATCATCGACCCCCTGTTGCCCTACGCAACGCTTTTGGGAGGAAGCGAGAATGACGGTGGCCAGAGCATAGCGGTAGATGCCGAAGGCTGCGCTTATATTACCGGTGTAACTCTTTCACCGTTAAGTTTTCCCGTAACGCCGGGTGCTTTTCAAACAGTTCCTCCTGACTATAGATCCACATTTGTTACAAAGTTCAGCGCAGACGGCAGCCGGTTAATCTATTCCACCTATCTTGGGGGGCCGGGGATTACGGCTATGGCAATTCAATTGCGATAGACAGCTCCGGTCACGCCTACGTTACCGGGCTTACATTCGCACGCAATTTTCCCACCACGCCGGGGGCATTTCAGACCAGTGCGCCGGGCGGTCAATTTTCCGCCGCCTATGTCACCAAATTTTCTCCGGATGGCGCAAGCCTTGTTTATTCCACCTACCTTGGCGGTAGCGGAAACGACGCCGGTAATTCTATCCGGGTGGATGCGGATGGCTTCGCTTATGTGGGCGGGATCACATCCTCGCCGAATTTCCCCACCACGTCGGGGGCGTTTCAGATTTCTTTGCGCGGATCCAGAGACGGGTTTCTCTCAAAGCTCTCTGCGGACGGTACGGCGCTGATCTATTCCACGTTTCTTGGCGGCAGCGGCAGCAACAGCGACACATATATATACGAAATTGCAATCGACGCGGCGGGACACGTATATGTCACGGGAAACACCACATCCGCAGGCTTCCCCGTAACTCCCGGCGCGTTTCAGACAACCACACAGCGCGATAATGATGGGTTTGTAACAAAATTTTCGCCGGACGGTTCCAGTCTTGTTTATTCCACCTTTGTCGGCGGCGGCTTGGGTCAAGGCATCTGCGTAGACGAGCAAGGAAACGCCTATGTGACAGGCACTGCGTTCGAGGATTTTCCGGTGACAGCCGGCGCGGCGCAAGGCACATATGGCGGCGGCGGAGCTGATGCTTTTGTACTTAAGCTGTCGGTCGACGGCTCGGCACTAGTTTACAGCACCTATTTAGGCGGCAATGATTCTGACACAGGGTATGGGATAGCGCTGGCTTCCGGCAACCGCGCATGCGTAACCGGTTACATGCGGTCATCCAATTTTCCAACTACCCCCGGGGTAACCCCTATCGCCCTGCAAGGTCAACGGGCCGCTTTCCTGACGATCGTATCGGAAGACGGAACCGCATTTACCGTTTCAAGCTATATCGGCGGGGATAATAATACTTACACTTACGGTATTGCTATCGGTACGGACGGCAGCATTTATATTACGGGCAGTACGCAAGCAAGCAATTTTCCGGTCACGCTGGGCGCGTTTCAAACCACCAGATCCGGATTCACAGACGCATTTGTATACCGCACGCGGTTTGCGATGTACGCAAAATCCTCCGTGGTGATCATGAAGCTTTAGTTTTTGTGTGCAAGGAGATGCAGATTCAATTCTTATATCGGACTTTCGGGCGATGCTCAGTTTGTAAATAATGCTTATCTGGCACATCGCCCTTTTGGTTAATTTAATATGGCTGAATCTTCTCTTAAAAACAACATAATAAACAAGTCCCATAATTCCATCAGGCATTGCAATGGAATTATGGGACTCGCCATTCGCAAACCCGCATGAATAAAGGGAAAACGAAAGACCGTCGATAAAAATCGACGATCTTTCACTGGTCGGGGTGGAATTATGGGACTTGGAAAAATCCAGTTATGTCAATGGCTTACAGAGTTCCAAATGAGTAGTTTTCGTAAAAAATGTATAATTGACATTTTTAGGCTGGACTTATTGTATATAAAGCAAAATATAACTTGGGTTGGTCACTCACTTTTGTTGTTCCTGCTACGTTTATATCTGATAAAATTAGCAATTGCCGCTCCAAAAGATACTATTATTGTACAACATTGTAACGCAATCAGATAACCCGACACTCCATCAGTGTTAATGTTTCTATATACAGTAACTGTCCAAATTACCGTAGTAAACACCCATAAAAACGGGGTAATAATAGAAGTCTTCTTCTTGTTATCTTTCTTTTGCATAGTTGCCCCCTGTAAATTCAAGTTTATATTGCGTCTCTCATTTTTGGCATAATGGATAACGGTTCTATTACCTCTAAGGCTAATTTAGATTACATCAGATCAAGTCCCATAATTCCACAGCAGTTTTGAATGAAATTATGGGACTTACCAGCTGAAAACCCGCATGAATAAAGGAAAAAGAAAGATCATCAACCCAAAGTCGATGATCTCTCAATGGTGCGAGTGGTACTACAGCATTTATTGAAAAAAGCCCGTAAAATTAAGGGTTTTGGGCAATCAAGAAGCAGTGTTTACCCCTAAAAACTGAATAATTCAGAGGTGTTTTTAAGGGCGTTCCGGCAGCGGAGCGCCTTTTTCGTCTCTAGATGTAGATGTGAAAAAGTGCGGCACTATTGTTTTATCTACTTGGCGTCTTGCTGGATATTAAGTGAAATCACGGAGATACTCATTTGTGAACAGCGGCTACAGCGCTTTCATTAAAAATAATTCTTTAAAAGCAGTGGTATTAACCGAAAAAAGTGGTATAATATATATCAGGCGGAGGTGTTAACATGCTTTCTTATTTGGAGTTAAAGAATTTCAAATCTTTTTCGGACATAACATTTGATCTGAGAAAGGCATATAGGGAGCCCAAAAAGGTAGCTTTTATTTATGGCGAAAACGGTTCCGGGAAATCCAACCTTATGTCATCGATGCTATTTTTACTACAGACACTTAATACTTTGAAAAATCAACTTAAAGTAAAAGACATCCCTGATTTCAATAATACCTTACTTGATTCTATGAAAGACGAGGGCATCCAAGAGCGATTTCTGCAACAAATGCTGCGCGTGCAATTTTTTACGCTTTCTGATCTAATTGATGACTATAAAATGCTTGGGAATGAGCGGCCAATGTCATTGAAGTTTGGTTTTCGAATTAACGGAGCAGATGGCAGCTATTTTTTAGAGCTTTCAGAGCATAAAATCATAAAGGAAGAACTTCGCTATCAGATTAATGAGCGAGAAGGTGTAATATTTTCTCTTAACAAAAATCAAACCACATTAAGCCCTACTATTTTTTCTGACATTAATTATAAAAAAGAATTACACGAGGAGATTGAAAAATACTGGGGTAAACATACGTTTATGGCCGTACTATTTAATGAAATTCAGACTAAAAATTATAAATATATTAAAGCTAGAGTAAACAAAAATATTTTGCAAGTGATAGATTGGCTAAGAAAGCTCTCGGTTTGGTGCAAACAATGCAGGGGTGAAACAGCAAGGATTTCCATTCCACTTAAATTTATGCGACAATTGGATAAAGGTTCTGTAAAAAACCAGAATAGTAAAGAACTTAAACTATGTGAAGCAGCTCTGAACACTTTTTTTACTCAATTATATTCTGATATTAAATCTGCTTATTATGTTTTCACTCCCGAGGAAAATAAGTTTTCTTATGAACTGTATTTCAAAAAGCAAATTGATGGAAATCTAATTGATATTCCCATTTCCCTAGAGTCTACAGGTACTCAAAAACTTTTAGAAATTTTTCCTATTCTTTTTGCCGGTGTTGCGGGGGCATCGGTCTTTATTGATGAAATTGATAGCGGCATCCATGATTTGCTTATGAAAAATATTCTTGAGCGCTTAAATGATTCTCTTGAAGGGCAGTTTATAGCAACAACTCATAATACTTTACTCATGGAAAGTCTCCCACCTGAAAACACATATATAATCCGTGTAAATGCAAGCGGGAACAAAACGATTGATTGTGTAGCCGAATATAGAGAACGAACACAAAAGACTAATAATATTCGAAACAAGTATTTGCGAGGTGATTATGACGGTATTCCTTATACTGGATATTTTGATTTCCAAGAACTTGTGGAAGATGTTTTAGAAAATAGCCATTCTTCATCTTTTGTTGATAAGGATGGTGACGAAGAATGAGGGAACCTGTAGCTATGGAGGTTATGGCTATCGTACATGGACAATCCGAATATAGGATTTGTAGCAGTATTAAGTCAAACCTTAGATTAAAGCATGGCATTATTGCGCGAGATAAGGGAAAAACCAGCATTCAGATCACTAGTGTCATGGATATATTGAACGACTACAGGTTCAAATCATTTAAAAATTTTATTCGGGAATTCGACGACGTGAAGCATAATAAAGGCAAACTTTTAAGCTTTTCTCTTTTCATAATCATGGATGTTGACGATTGTACGCTTGATCAAAAGAGTAAATTCATTTCGAAAGAAATGTTCAAAGACCATTGGTTATTTGAATACATTGTACCGATTTATAATGACCCGAATTTAGAAGCTACTATGAGAGCAGCGAAAATAGAAGTACAACGCAAAAAAGATTATATACTTATATTCCCAACAAATCATGGAGATCTAGATATTAGGACCGCCTGTGAATTTCAAGAAAAGGTAAAGACATGTCGCTGTTCTAACCTAAATGAATATGTAGATCGATGTATATCAATTGTCAAAAAGAACATATAGGTTAAATTTAAGTCTAACATTACTCGCACTAAGACGCGAGTGTTCTTACAGCATTTACTCATCAGATGAGGTAGCATAAGCGAGGAATTCAAAGGAAACAAGAGAAAAAGAAATCAGAGCCGTCAAGTTCGACGACTCTGATCGTGGTCCGAGTGTTCTTACAGCATTTTTTGAAAAGAGCCAGTAATATCAAGGATTTAGAGGCAGTCAAGACGCAGTATTTACATGAATAGTAATCTCTCTTTATTCCAAGTAATTATTAAAGTAGACTTAGAATATGGCTCTATTTTGAACTATTCAGTTTCAAAAACTCAAGATCCTTTTGAGGCCTTAGCATTTTTAGCTTTTCATAGCAGTTGGGGCAGAGTGCGGAAATATTGGAAGGTGTGTCTGCTCCGTCTTGGGATAAAGGAGTAAGATGGTACGTTTTTAAAAAAGGTTTGTTTCCAATTGAAAACGGAGCTGGATTTCCACAGAGTTCACAATGGCCATTAGCGCGACGATTTACATATTCGCGAACAAATAAATTGTATTCATATGTTCTAGTTACCGCCCTTCTTGAACGAGCAATTCCGTCAAAAGAGTGAACTTTTTTTGACAACTCAATATCAGATATCGGAGCAATACTTCGCTCAAGTATTTGCTGCTCTTTTCTTATGAAGCTATTATCTAACAACTCATGATTCATTAGTTTTAGAGGGAACTTCCATACATTGCGTGGATTTCCGGCGAAATCAATTTCTACTTTTTGAAATGGCTCAGCGACCAATTTTGCAATTCCGCGATAGGTGTATTTTTGATTGCTAAATACTTCAAACAAATATACGACGATGCCATTTGAATTGGACTCAGCCAAGGTTTTATTTTGAGCATAGGTTAGGCCTTGCTCCCCCTCCATACCCATACCAGTGTAGTAAAAAATATTGTCTCGCCAGTAATCAATATACGCATTGTTTGGATCCTCATGATGAGAAGTAAGCACCAATGCTAATGTTGAATGCGAGCGGCGCATACCACCCTGGGTGCTACATTTAAAAATACGGCTGCTGTCATCATTTAAATATTCATTGCCGACCACCAGTTCATTAGCTATGGCATTTTTACGCATTGCAATAAATGAATTGACTTTATCCAGTTCAAAGACCTTTCGATTTGCGCCAATCGTCTCAAAAGGGAGCCCTTCATCTATCATTCGATATAGGGTAGCCCTCGCAATTCCGGTTTCTTTTAAAATTTCTTGTACTGTCAATAAGCGCATCTTAATCCGCCTCCGATATGTCTCTCCAAAAAGCTCATATTGTCTCATCGATTTGTATGATTATATCACGCTGATCTTTTAATTTCAAGTAGCATAATAAAGATTAGTGCCGACACCAAACATATGCGAGAAAATCAAGGAAAACAAGAGAAAAAGAAATCAGAGCTATCGAATTCGATGGCTCTAATCGTGGTGCGGGTGGTGATATAGCATTTTTCGAAAAAAGCAAGTAATATCAAGGGTTTAAAGGCAATCAAGAAGCAGTATTTACATCAATAATTGAATAAAACAACCTGATTTTCGAGGGCGTTCCTATACGGGAGCGCCCTTTTCTCATTCCTGGAGGTAAACGCGCAAATGTAGCATTATCGTTACCATAACTGCGTCTTTGTCGGCTGCCAACCTCGAATACACAATCCGCCACAACCCATAGCAGGACGGTAATTCCCGCCACTGCGCGCCACTCCTGGCGATCCAAGGCATTCCGTTGAGCATGCCGCGGTTACTCTTTGCCGAACACCCCCGTTTCCCAATCCTTTCGGGTGGGAATAAATTTTTGCTTTGTTCCCATTCTGTGCTTGTTACCTCATAACGTCTCATACCTTAAGTTTGCATAATTCAATTCTATTGTTCAGCTTCTATTTTTAAACAAGGCCTAACATATTAACTATATTATCTCTGCTGAATATTATGTATAGAGGGGGCGGTAATCCGCCCCAGTATACCGAGAAGGGAATCGAAATTATGCGCAGCGAAGAAGATAACAACTTTGATTGTCAATCAAGTTGCCCCGATATATGCCCTCCAGGGCCACAAGGTCCACAGGGCCCGCGCGGTCCCAAGGGCGATCCGGGATGTCCAGGTCCAAAAGGTGATGTAGGCTACCCTGGGCCTCAGGGAGCACCTGGTCCGATGGGACCGGAGGGCCTTAGAGGACAACGAGGTCCGCAAGGGGAAAAGGGCGATAAAGGAGATCCGGGGTGCCCGGGTCCTGTGGGCCAACGTGGCCCGCAGGGACAGATAGGACCTCAAGGCCCTCTAGGTATTCGCGGAGATATTGGTCCGCAAGGAGATCCCGGCTGTCAAGGCGCTATGGGTCCCCGTGGGAATCCCGGCCCAGCAGGAGTACAAGGAATACAAGGCGCTATAGGCCCAAGGGGCAACACGGAGCGGATAATTTATGCTCAAATTACTTGCTTTAAATATGGAGAACGGTTTTTAGGCTCTATCAGCCAACCTTATTCTCCACCACGGTCAACGTATACTTGTTGTTTTCGATAAAGTCTACTATGCGCTTGTACTGGTCATCACCCTTGAATTGGATTGTGATTGCGCCACCCTCATGGATATAGATTGTGTCAATGAGCTCCACCAGTATGCCTTGCGAAAGCTCGCAGATATTCTTGTGTTTCAAAAAGGTTTGCAGATAAGGGTCGTCAGAAGATACCCCTCGTTCCATTGTGCCGATTTCTTCTTGAATATGCTCAATGGCCTCCTTAAGCTCCGCCTGCTGCTTTTCAAACTTCTCTTTCATCTTGCGGTGCTGCTCACGGGTAATGTCGCCGCTCTTCCAGTCTATATACAGCCCGGAAATCAAATCATCTGTCTTTTCAAGTTCCTGTTCGCGGAGTTTCAGCATATGTTCAAGGCGAGTGGATTTCGTCTGCACCACGGGAGCCGCATTGATATTCGCGATTGCGTCTTCCAGGGCCTCCACCAGCTCTATATGCTTCTGAATGACAGTCAAAACCGCATTCTCCAGCTTATCAAGCCGCATTGTGTGTTTGGTACACAAATCCTTTGATTTGCGCTTATACGTCGTGCAGTTGTAGTAGACAAGCCCCGCCGACGCCCGCCGCGTCATGGCCTTTCCGCAGTCGGCACATCTAAGAAAGCCGGAAAATAAGTAGGTTTCTTTTTTGTTCGGAGCGGTGCGGGTATCCTTTTCTGAAAGTTCCTGGGCTTTCTCAAAGAGCTCCACCGTAATTATTGCGTCGTGTGTGTTCTCCACTTGATACCATTCATTCTCCGGTGTTCTGATTGCATTATGCACCTTATAGCTGATGACCCGCTGCTTGCCCTGTACCATAGTGCCGATATACATCCTGTTTTTCAGGAGCCTTGAAACCGAAGTTCCCATCCAGAGACCGTCATTTTGCTTTGCATGAGGATTTTTGTACCGAAGCCCCTTTTTCACTTTGTATAGAGTGGGATTGGGAACGCCCATCTCATTAAGTTTTCGGGCAATGCCTTCTTTACTAAGACTCTCACCGCCCCCACCGTCTCCGTAGACATACCATTGGAAAATATCCCGTACCACCTGGGCTGCCTCGTCATCTATGATGAGGGCATTTTTATCTGCCGGGTCTTTTGCATATCCATAGGGGGCAAAGGCGCCGATAAACTCCCCGTTGCGGCGCTTGTTATCAAAAGTGCGCCTTACGCTGCTTGAAGTCTGGGCCGCAAAGCGGTCATTCATCAGGCCATTTATGGGGACTTCCATGCCGCTTACGGCCTCCGGGTTCAGGTATGTATCGACTTTGGGGTCGCCAAGCGTGATGAAGCGAGTGCCATGCAGAGGAAAGAAACTCTCGATGAAATATCCCTGGTTGGAATAATTACGAAAAGCGCGGGCGAGGTTTTTACAGATCACGCAGTTGACTTTCTTTGTTTCAACATCATTTATCATCCGCTGAAAACTCGGTCTGTCATAGTCTGTTCCTGTTTTACCGTCGTCAATATACTCGTCAACAATGACATATTCGCCCTGAAAAAACTGCTCCACGTACTCCGTGAGGATTTTGCGCTGATTTGTCACACTGAGACTTTCATCATTACCGTCATCCTTAGAGAGGCGAATATAGAGTGCTATGTACCAAATGATTTTCTTTGATATGGAATTTCCGTCCGAGATTGATTTTCGTATGCGTGCCATCTTACCCTCCATTCCCGCATAACCACAATACCATTATGCCGTGACTGTGGTAAAATGTCAGCCCTGTTTTATGCGAATGAAATAATCTTGCAGGGTTTGGCCGAGCTTTGGCCCGCTATCCGAGAAGCAGACTCTTACGGGAACATCCCCGCAGAGAAAGCAGTATGGATTTTTGATTTCCTCCAAAAAGGCAAGCACCTTTTCATTGTGGGGCAAATCCTGTCTTATGTGAATGGCGGTAATATCCGCCAGTTCTTTCCGGTTTATTGTTTCGATATTCTGTTTACTCATATCCTCCAGTTGTTTAATTGTAATCACCGGCGTTTCCTCCCTTTCAAGAAGCCGGAGAAAAGCCCACATCAAAAATGAAGTTTCCTCCATTTCTAAGATATGACATGCTGATTGTCCAGTATGATAGGCATAAAGCGGATGGCCGCTGGCGCGGCTCCACGGGAGTTTCACCCCTCCGACGGTCTGCCGGAGCCCTACCCATTGCGTGCGACGCTTTTAACGCTCAAGCTGTGGCTATAGGGGAGTATCATTGTCCTGCCTGCGTGTCCTCGCCCGCAAGCTGCCACGCATGCTTTGCAATCTGGGCATTGATCGCTCGCTCCCTGGGGAGGTCATGGCGCACCGGTTGTACGGCTCGGCACAGACAGAATGTATCCGTATGCCTTATGCTGCTCCGCCGTTATCTTGCGGAGCTTTCTTTGTCAAAGTACAAATACGGGCGCGGCGTGTGGGGGAGGGCGTGGAAAGGGAGAAACACTCCCTCCGCCCATTACGTCGGCAGTATCTTGAAGCCCGTTACAATGCTATGGATGAGCTTTGCTTCCAGCCTGAGCCGCATATCTTCATCAACGCACAGGTATTCGTTCCCGTATTCGTCTTTCAGCGGTCTCATGGCAAGGTAGCGGATATAGCCTTTATAGTGATTGAGGACAGATGCAAGCGCCTCACCGTCGCCCTCCATTGCTGCCTGAATAACAGGCAGAGGCAGGGCATTCATATCTCCGGCCATTCAAATCCCTCCTTTTCCAGATACTCGCGCAGCTCCTTGAGCGTTTTGATCCGCCTTTTGGATATGGCTTGACGGACAACGCTCATATGCTCGCTGATCTCCCGGTCACTCATACCAAGGAAGTAGGACAACAGAATAACATCCCGCTTGTCCTCTGGCAGCTTCGCTATGGCCTCCGCCAGCAGATTGCCCGTTACGACCACGGGCAGCCCAAGCACTTCAAAGATATGCTCGTTATCAAAGGGCTTGTCCACCGTAGCAATCTGAGATAACTCACCAGGCGTAAGGTCATCCAGGGATTTTTCACGGTCACGCTGCCTTGCATACTCGTTATGTATACGCGCCGCCTCGTTTTTCAAAACCCTGGTGCAGAAACCGCCAAACTGGTTCTGAATCCGTAGCTCATAGGGGTCTTTCATTTTTTCACCCCCTTTCGCAGCCGCAAAGGCGGGGTGATTTCCTCCCTTTCGCATGGGTAATCCCGAAAACTGGAAAACGGCAACCGGGGAAAGAGAAAACTTTATGAAAGGCTCCAGCAGATGAAAAACTTGCTTAAACGCAAAAAAGCCCGACTGGATTAAATCCAGCCGGGCGACTGTATTACATAGCGCTACACTGTATATGCCATATTGAGAGGCGTAAATATATTGTTCGTAGAATGGGCTTTTTTTGACAAACTACCTAATAGCGACAGAACATATAGAAAGGACATGGCGATACCTCCTCGGATACCGCCGTGTCCTTAAAAAAGGGTGACTTTAATACACCTCCGGCAAGTCCATTTTTTCAAAAGGAAAACGACGGCTTTGTTTTTCAAAGCCGCCGCATAATTGGGCGTAGAAATTGGCTGCTGTTCGACGGCTTTTTTTCTTTTGCCGTCGTCCGGCAGGGGATTAAATATTCAACAATGCAAATTACAGTTCGTTTATCGTTTCCGTTACCGATATATTCCGAATACGCTTTGACGGTGTATAAACTGCAACAATGGCAGCAACCAAAACAAACATAAGAATTATCGCTAAAGGAACAATAGGCACGCTCCAAGTCGCATAACTAAAATGGTCGGTAATGAGAGTGTCATACAAGAGCTTGCTAACTAGTAAACCAACTACACAACCGACGACACAACCAGATAACGCATAGGTAAATGCTTCCGCGGCTATCATTTTTGTAACTTGACGTTCGCCCATACCAATCGCACGCATGGCTCCGTATTGGTTTATTCTTGCAGATACGCTCATGGAAATACTGTTCATAATATTTAGTACAGTAACCAAAGTGATGATTACCAAAAATCCATATATACATATCTGGAAAGCTATGTAAGTACCGGCGGTACTTTGTTCGCGTCTGTCTTGAAAGGTGCAATTTTCATCTAATATACTGCTGATTGCCTCTACATCTTCGTCTGTTACATTGCTTGTTGTCTGTGCCATAATGAGAGAATAGCCATTGATACCAGTCAGACGGGTAAAAGTTTCGCTGGAAGTAATAATCGTTATTTGCCCGTTTGCATTGCCGTCACTGTTGAACGGGTCGTATTTCAACAGACCGGCAATTTTAAGCTCTTCATTTTCAAGCTGTATCTTATCGCCTATTTCTAAGGGACTATTCGTGTCGCAGATTGCAAGCACATAATGACTGTCCCCGTACACCTTTGCAATATTGCTGCCTTTTCTAAGCAGCTTGTCTTTTGTAAGGCAATCCAAATCAAATTCATCAAAGGAAATCATATCAACCGTGCTTGTCAGTTGATTATCGCTCCCTATTCCTGCCGGAACGTCAAACAAACTTCTGCGCCCAAAAACACGCTCCACACCTTGCATGGTGCTGATTTCGGTAAGCATTGCACGATCGATCGAGTTTGAACCGTCACTACTTGAAATGTCGATGTCAGAAGCATTTGACGATTGGGGCATAAGATAGCCGACAAACTGTACCAAAACTGAAAAACTTAAAAAAAGTATAATACTAAGCGCGAATGAGCTTATCATCAGCACCAGATTTTTCTTTCCCGATACGGCATGATTAACGCCAAGAGCCGTTTCAATTTTAGAAAAGCGGGTATTTGCTGCATAGGTAAGGATTTTTGCGTTTACTGAATTGCCGGATACCGCCGTTATAGGCGATACTTTAGCGGCTCGTTTTGCCGGGGAACTTGCGGCTATAATTACCGTCACAATCCCTACGACAATTCCGCTGATAATACCTATCAGACTAATACCGAAAAGGGGAATTGCCGAGAACTCCTCACCGACAAGAAACCGTAATGCCGCACATAACCCCCATGTGATTGCAATTCCAAGTACAACACCTATCGGAACCGCCGTTTTGCACCAGTTAAGAGCTTCCAGCCTTACAAAACGGATAATCTGCCGTTCGCTCATTCCAATACAACGCATCATTCCAAAAAACTTTGTTCTTTGGGCGACGTTGCTGTTTAAGCTGCTTGAAATCATCAGCACACCCGCAACCAATATCAGGGCAAATAATACCGCAGCCGCCAGAAATAGCGTTTGTGCCAATGTACTACTAAGCAAGTCTTGAAGTGTCAGACTACCATGCTTATCCAATAATCTTGTTTGCTCCATTCTAACGCCCATATCTGCCATGCTGAAAATAGCCGTCACCAAAAACACGGCAAAGATGATACATAGCAGCGTCATACGGTTTTGTCGTTTATGCACTTTTGCAGAAATCGGGATTAGACCAAGATAGCTTTTCATTCGGTATATCCTCCAAAATCGGAGAGAACACCGTCTGACACTTGCAATACACGATCAGCCGTAGACGCGACACTTCGGCTATGCGTAATCATTATGATGGTTTGGCTGTACCGTTTGGACGCTGTTTTGAGTAGTGAAATGACCTCGTTGCTATTCTTGATATCCAAATTGCCGGTTGGCTCGTCTGCAAGTATAAGCATGGGACGGGTAATTAGAGCACGGCCTATGGCTACGCGCTGCTGCTGCCCCCCAGATAATTGCCGTGGCAAATGCCCCCGCCTGTCCTGCAAGGAAAGCACAGTCAATATTTCTTCGACATACGCCTTATCCGGCTTTTTGTAATCGAGCAGTACAGGAAATGTTATGTTTTGCTCTACATTAAGCTCTGGAATAAGGTTGAACGCCTGAAAGATAAAGCCGATATTCCTACGTCGGAAAATGGTTAGCTTTTCGTCTTTCATGCGAAATATATCGTTGCCGTCAATCCGAACATTGCCGGACGTAGGTGTATCCAATGCGCCAAGCATATTCAGTAGCGTGCTTTTACCGGAACCGGACTCACCGACAACAGCAACAAATTGGCCTTTGGGAACGGAAAAGGAAACGTCTTTTAAGGCTTTAACCGCCGTATCACCATTCCCATAAGTTTTGCATAATGCATTCACTTCTAATAAATTCAAAATATCACCCTTTCCAAAACAACTTGACCGTTGTTCCGCTGTTTTGGTATTACCTTATCATTGGCTCCTTACTCCCAGATGAATTTCAGCTTACAATTTAGTAAGGTTCAAAAAACTCAAAATAAACGTGCTGCCGCCATCAAGAACACTGTCAACAGCTATGCTGCCGTCGTGAGCTTCCACGATAGCCTTTGAAAGCGGCAAGCCAAGCCCTACGCCTTGTGTATCTTTTGAAAACCGGCTACGGTAAAACCGCTTAAAAATATGGTGTATATCCTCCGGGTGTATGCCGCTGCCATTATCCTTTATGATGATTTGAGTAACAGACGGTAGCCTATTCCATTCAATATGGATTTGGCTATTCGCGTCTGTGTGATCGAGAGCATTTTTTACTATGTTACTTACCGCTTCAATCAGCCAGTCCCTATCACAAAGCAGCATTTCATCGTCCCGGCCTGATACAATAATTTCTTTGTTTTCCTGATCGGCGCGTATTTCAAAATGGGCTTTTAGGTCATTCATCATGTCGGAAATGTTTTGGGTATGCTTGTCCATGATGATTGCGCCAGCGTCGAGCTTCGTAATTTTCAAGAGATTTTGGACGAGCGTTTCTATACGCTCGATTTCTTTTTCTGATTTCAGGGCAAAATTACGTACAGCCGTTTTGTCCTCACATTCATCTTGCAAAAGAGAGTTATATATCGCAAGTGCGGCAAGTGGCGTTTTAAGCTGGTGGGAAATATCCGATATGGTATCTCTTAAAAAGTCCTTTGTGTTCTGCTCCCGTACCGCATGGGCGTTTAGAGTGGTCGCCAGTGTATTAATTTCATGGAATAGCTTATATAAGCTACCCTCGTTATCGCTTTCAATTCTTGCGCTGCTATCACCCGAAACAAACAGACTGATTTGTGATATGGCGTTTTCAATCATCTGCTGCTGTCGGTGGAAATACAGGTAACAGCCGGTAAAAACCCCTGTGGCAAGAAGCAATGACAATAGGGAAAGTATCACATTGAACGCACCCGCAGACAGCCAGCAATATAGCTGCGATAGAATGATAAATGCAACGAACACGCAAGACAGCATGATAAAAAGCCTTTTAATATCCCTGTTTATAAAAATATTCATGCTACACCGCCCCCGCCTGTGACATTCCACTTATAGCCCATACCCCGAACCGTCACCAGCATTTGGGGATTTCCGGGGTCGGCTTCAATCTTTGTCCTTAATCTGCGGATATATACCGCAAGCGTATTATCATCAACATAGTTGCCGTTGCTGTCCCATAGCTTATCCAGTATCCTTTCTTTAGTTAGGATAATCCCTGGATTTTGCATGAACAGGCAGAGCAATTTATATTCTACCGCCGTTAAATCAAGCGTGGTATTCTCCTTATGCACTTGCCCCTGCAATAGAAATACGGTAATCCCATTTGAAGTGATTTCCGTATCCGGCGCACTAAAACCCCTTGTTCGTCGGAGCAGCGCGTTAATCCTTGAAGCCAGTACGCCCAATTTGAACGGCTTTGTAATATAATCATCACCACCAATATCAAGCCCCATAATCATATTTACTTCCTCATCCGACGCGGTTAGAAAGATGATAGGCACTTTTGATACTTGACGTATTTTTTTACATACGTCAAAGCCTGATCCGTCGGGCAAAGACACATCTAAAATTAAGAGGTCATATTTCCCGTCACTCCAAAGATTACTTACTTCATTCACAGTCCGGGCAATATCTATTTCAAATCCCTGCTTTTTCAGGGAATAAGAAAGACCGTCAATCAGGCTCAAATCATCTTCAAGCAGTAACAAGCGGCTCATTCTTTTGCCTCCTTTCTGCGCCCGTCTTTGGGCTTTTCTGCGTCTTTGGGGATAAGCCATGTGTTTCCCATTTTTGCCGCGCCCGGTATGCGTCCGGTGTTGCAATATTGCAGTATGCGCCTGTCAGATATGTTCCATTTGGCAGCAGCTTCTTTTGTAGTCATATAATTCATACGGACACCTCCACAATAATTATACTACGCCTGAACGAAGCTTACAAGGCTGGGGTGGCATATAAAATGTAGGGATATGGTATAGAACAACATTTTGATGTAGACGTATGGCATATAGAATGTAACAGAGGTGATTATTATGCCAAACGATAGATCCAAAGAAAAGGCTCCGGCAGGCTTTGAGCATTTTGGGCGTGACCTCAAAGAGGCACGAAACATATTGAAACTATCCCGTTCAGCTTTAGCTGAAAAAGTAGGGATGGATGATAGATACCTTGCCAATATCGAAAACAGCGGATATATACCAAGCCTCACGCTCTTTTGCGCTTTGGTACGAGCTTGCAAACTCCCTATTGAAAGGTACTTTTATCCCGATACGGGAAGACGAGAAAGCTCCGATCATGAGCGGCTTAAACTAAAAATGGCGTACTTATCTGCCTATGGTAGAAGCCGTAATAAGCGAAGCAATCAAACTGGATGAAGCGGAAGAAAAGTGAGTTTTCAACCGCTTCATTTCTTTTTAGCTACTGTAAAAGGTAGCTTTTTTCTTTGCTTTCAGTAGCAAAAACGAGATATTGGGGATTACCTAAGTACGATAGGGAGTAGAATAGCAAGCACAGCAAGTGTAGCCACACTTGCGAATTTTCGCATTTTGAGGCCCCTACCCCAAAATGTCAAAAATGCTTGTTGGGATAATCCCAAACCCTTATAGAAATGGAGGAATATGAAGTGGTAAACCGCAAGCGCCCCATTGTTCTCCGCTGCCCTGTAACAGAGGAAGAACGTCAGCTAATCGAACAGAGGATGGCACTGCTCCCGACGCAACGTATTGGTGCCTACCTCCGCAAGATGGCGATTGACGGATATATCATCTATACAGATACCGCCAATATCAAAGAGTTTACCTTGGAGCTCCAGGGTATAGGCCGGAATATCAACCAGATTGCCAAGCGCCTCAACTCCGGAGCGCCCGCTTATGAAGCGGATATTGCAGAGATAAAAGAAAGGCTCGATCAGATATGGCAGTTACAAAGACACATCCTATTAAGTCTACGCTGAAAAAAGCGATTGACTATATCTGCAATCCTGCCAAGACCGACAGGAAACTTTTGGTGTCCTCCTTTGCCTGCGCCGCCGAAACCGCCGATATTGAATTTGCCTGGACCCGCAAGCACTCTATCGACAAGGGGACGAACTTGGGCCGCCATACGGCGCCCATCTTTTTCCCCATACGAAACGTGCGGTTTGCTTCAAAATGAAATGAGGAAGGCGCTATAAAATCCTTTGCGGACAGCCCGCTTGCCGGGAGCCAGTCCCATTCAAAACTAAAGCGTTCACCGTCCGGGTGGAATATGCCATGCAATACGGAAAGCCGCTGTCTGCCATCCAGTACCCGTGCCGCCGTACCCATCACCTTAAAATTGTTGAGGGTATCCGCCTCGATACGGGCAAGGCGGCTCCGGGCAGCCTGAATGTTATCCGCCTGGGTGGTGAGGGTGAGAAACTTTGTTTTGACAAGACCATTATTCCCACGGGCAAGCTGCCCTTGCAGCATCCCCGTGTACTCCGCGCGGATACCGTCAAAATCATCCCCCTGGGGAGGGATGGCTATGGTTTTCTGGAAGTCCTCCTTATTGGTATACCGGCTAATAAGGGATAGCTGGATACCGATAGAGGCATCATAATAATTATAGAAGTCGCAGAGATTTTCAAACACCGCCGTTTTATCATCCGCATTGGCAAGCTGATAATTGATGTCCTCAAACTCAATGCACTTTGAATAGCTTTTCCCATCCAGCTTGCAGAGCCCGTCCGGGTACATCACTTCAAAGGGAATGCTGTCCTGAGCCGAATGGGGTTTCCCGTCGCCCTGTGCGGAGCGGATGATTTTCTCAATCTCCCGCCGCTCGCTGCGGGTGAGCTTTCGCTTTGCCGTTTCTGACAATCGCCTTTACCTCCTTTTCAAGATTGCGCTGCCGCATGAGTACGGCATAGAAATTGTTGGTCTGATATGTCCGCTCCTTTGGGAGCAGAAACTTTGTGCGGATAGAGTTCTTTGCAATCACTTCCAGCGTCAATCCGTTATGTTCATACATAGCGAGCATAAAGAGCGGGAGCATGACGATAATCATGCAGAACGCCGCCGCGCTGTTTCCAAGGCTCCCTTTGAGCAAAAAGAAAAGCGGTACTCCGATAAGCACCGCCGGGGAGAAACACGCAAGCTGCCGCTTCGTCAGACCGAAAAGCACCTTGCTCTTTACTTTGGTTAAATCCTTTGGAACAGTTACATAGGCCAAATAATCGCCTCCTTTAGTGAGCAGCAAACAGACTTTTTGCCATGCTGCCAGTTTTGAACAGGGAGTAGCAGAGCAGCACCGTATATCCCATGCAGCTCCATATCGCTCCGGTTATGTCGGTTCCCACGGCGATTGTCTGGACAAGCACCGCGTAGATTCCAACACAAATCATAATCAGGAACGCCTGGAAGCCCAGGGCAAACAGGGATTTCAGATAGTTCTGCCCCATGCCGCCCCATTCACGGTTTACCATTGTCGCCAGCGGGATAGGCCCGATTGAGGTTGTTAAGTAGATTTCAATCATTCTCCCGTAGATGACAAGGAAAATGCAGACAGAGAGGATATTCATGGTGAGCCCCACAAAGATACTCTGAGACCACAGTCCCAGGAGACTCCCAATACTCCAATCCGCAAGTGTTGTTTCCAGATTTGCTATCGTGCTCGTAATGTCAATGCCCGCGTCGGAGATAATCACCCCTGCGCTCTGATTTACCACATGCTGCGTCAGGTCAAATACACCCATAATGATATTCCAGGTGTTCGATACAATCAGCACCGCGCACATGGTTTTGAATATCCACTTGAAGAATATCCAGGTGTCTATATCATGGAGGCTGTTTTTCTCCACCACAATCTGGATAAGCTCGTAGCAGGCAACAAATGTAAGGATGATACCCGCAATCGGTAGGATTACCGTTTCGGAAAGACTCTGTATCATGGTAAAAATGCCGCCATTCCAACCGGAAGGCGTCATGCCAACCTCTCCGGCGATTTCTCCCACTTTGGTATTCACTGTATCAAACATTCCCGTAAGATTGCTTATGATACCGTCAGTCAGCAGTTCCTTGAACCACTCTTGTATCATGTCTAAAATCAAATATCACCGCCTCCTTTCCCGCACCCTCCCGCATGAATCAGGAGGGTGCGTAGGATTGAATATTTCACGGTTTAACCGAACAAACCGGAGAGCAGAGGCACAAGCACCATGCCGATCAGGGCAACACCGCCGCCCGCCATGAGCTGTTTCATGCCCTGGCTTTTTGCACCTGGATTATCGTTGCCATAGCCCTCCAAGAGGTTGATAACACCCCAAATACCGAGGCCCGCGCCCAGAGCGATAACAAGGGTTTGCAATACACTGATTGCGCTATTAAAAAATGCCATATAGTTTTCCTCACTTTCATAATCAGTCGTTATTTTCGGTTTCGTCTATGTTCAGTTCGTACAAATCAAAAGGTTCATCCTGCTTTACAACAGGTGCTTTCCTTCTCATGTACCGTTCAATATCAAATTCATTTTTCTTGTCGGCGTCGGCAAGGTGCTTGTAATTCGGGTGGCGCGTTATATCGTACTTGTCCGATAAAAATGGTCTCACGCCCCGTAGCTGCAAAATGCACTTACCTCCGTCCATCACCGCAAGTTCGTCCTGGGTCATCAACTCCTTTCCTAACTTCTGATAATTGAGGCCGTGTGAAACCTGCGTGCCCCGGTTCTCGGAAGTGTTAAAGCTGTCTATGGTCTCCTTGCCAAGCACCTCCGAGATTTCTTTGAGCGTAGATTTCTCCTTGCCTCCCAAAAACAAGGTCGTATCGCAGTTACCGACTATGGTATCCGCGGCGTCCTTGTAAATGGATTTTAATTGAGATTGCGACTGCAAAATAATAGAAGCCGAGATTTCACGGCTTCTAATTGTGGCTATTAACTTATCAAAATTGGGTATCTGTCCGATATTCGCAAATTCATCTAAAATGCACCTGACATGAACGGGCAGCCGCCCGCCATATACATCATCCGCTTTATCACATAGGAGGTTGAAAAGCTGACTCTGCAAAATTGCTATGACGAAATTGAAGGTCGTATCGGTATCGCTCATAATCAGGAACAGAGCCGTTTTCTTATCGCCCAGGGTATCAAGCTCCAACTCGTCATATTCCAAGAGGTCGCGTAGCTCCTTAATGTCAAAGGGGGCAAGGCGGGCGCCGCAGCTTACAAGAATTGAAGCGCGGGTTTTGCCCGCAGAGAGCAGAAACTTTTTATACTGCCGCACCGCGAAATGCTCCGGATCCTTTTCCTCCAACTGCTCAAACAGAATGTCCACGGGGCTCTGAAACTCGTCGTCATCCTCTTTTGCTTCGGAGGCATTTATGAGGTCGAGCATGGTAATGAAGTTCTTTTCTTCCTCCGGGGCCTCATACCAAATGTAGCCGATTAGAGCGGAGTAAAAGAGGCGTTCCGCTTTCACCCAAAAATCTTCACCGGCTTTTTCACCGTCGCCTTTGGTGTTCATTATGATTGTGTTGACGAGCTTCAAAATATCTTTTTCACTCCGCAGATAGGCGAATGGGTTATACCGCATGGATTTCTTGAAATTGATAGTATTCAGCACTTTTATCCGGTAGCCGCCCCGCTGCAAGAGCTTGCCGCACTCCACAAGCACAGTGCCCTTTGGGTCGGTAATAACATAGCTGCTGTGCATTTGCATGATATTCGGCTTACAGAAAAACCTTGTCTTGCCGCTGCCGGAGCCGCCGATCACTAGGATATTTTTATTGCGTGCATACTTCGGCTGCTTCGGGCGGCTGCTCATAGTGAGGCGTTCCGTCTGGGTGAGGATGACGTTATTCTGAAACGTGGGGTCGGTGTATGGCTTAATATCCTCCGAGTTGCCCCAACGGGCAGAGCCATACTCCATGCCCTGGCGGTATTTCTTCGCGTTCTTACCCTTGAAGTAGACAATGAGCCGGATAATGACCGCACCCGCAATACCGATAATCAAATCCAGTGGGTGAAGCGAGAGGCCAAAACTTTCAAAGGCTGCCGCAAAGCCGTTACCCAGGTTCAACACCTTTGCGGAGAGGTCTGCGCCTCCCGCCAGCCGGAACGCCTGGCCCACTTTGTCAAACAGCCAGATGAACAGCACATAGGGCAGGTTCGTGAGGATGATTTTCTTGATACTCATAGCTCCGCTCCCTTGTCTTTGGACTTCACTTTTTCACGCTGCCGTGTTTTCTGCTTTGCTTTCTCCCGCGCCTGGGCTAATGCTTTGCGGAGAGAGGGCTTTTTCTCCTTATCCAGATTTTTAGCGGAAAATTCCTTGAAGGCCGCTGTCAGTACATCCGCATCCCGTCCTTTGAAAAACACCATATACCGGGAAGGGTCAGCGGAAATATCCTTTTTCAAAGCAAAGTCAATACCGTACTTTTTAGCGGTCTGCTCAAAGGCTTTGATATTGTCGTTGGTGATTTCGATATTGGAAACGCCTGCGTTTTGCTTCATAAGCTGCCGTAAGGTCTGCTTGCCCTTATGAGGCTGTTGCAGCTTATTCTTACCTGCCGAGAGCAGCTTTTTAAGAGCCTTTTGGAGAACAGAGGCGGTGAGTTTGCTTACCTGAATGGATATGGCAATCGACTTTTGGGTTACTTCCTCCTGCATGAGCTACCTCCTTTTTGAATTTATATTTTAAGAGCCGAATCTCTTCTGAGATTCGGCTCAGGGAAACGCTATTTGTTCTCTTTTTTCTTCGCCTGATCTTCCTCAAACTTACGCCGATTTTCTTCGTGAGAGTAGTATTCTTGTATGCTCGGCATTATCATTCGGGCGAAGCTCTCAATAGCGTGTTGCGGAGGCTGGTAAGTTTCCATGTTGAACTTGCAAAGCATTTCTCTGTTCTCCAGGCTGGCAATCACAGTGCCATATCCAGCACGAATTTTCCCCTGTTCATTTGCAGATAGCTTTGCATAATACTGCTGTTGCAAAGGGGTCAAGCTATTCTCGTCAAAGGGCAGACTTTTTTGTAAATCCGTTTCAAGAAGCATTACCATTGTCCCTTGGGGGTTCCTTTTCCGTTTCATTTTCTCACCTCCTTTCCAATGCCAGAATAGCACGGAAAGTGTGAGCACAAAATTATTTTTCCCTTTCACCGCTGCCGTACAGATCATGGTTGACAAGGGATGAATAGTAGTTTCCGATAGTGACAGGAGCATTGAACAGCGCCGCCAGAAGATATTTCTTGATATTACGGATATAGGTGGTGTTGGCAGCCATACAGTCAAGCACATACTGGATGTGGCTGCAGTCTAGCTTCAAGAGCCGGGATTTTACGACTTCTGCGGGGAAGTCATCCCCGGCAATGCGGATGGTGTTTCTTGCGGAACAAACCGTGTCTACAAGCAATTCTACGATTTCATCCAGCCGATCACGGTCAAGTTTACGGTCCTGAATGAGAATGTCATAATCGGTATTCTCCAAAATGATTTCACGATATGTTTCTCTCGCATCCATTCCTATCCCATCCACTGCCTGCGGCTCAAAATGATTTGATTGGATAGGATTTGATGGTTCCATACTTGATAAATCAGTTATTGATTTTTGGTTACTTGATTTCTTAGTATTTAATTGTGCAGGATTTGCCTGTTCAGGTTCTTCCAGGATTGGATTATCCAAAACTGGATTTTCCCGTTCAGGTTTTTCCTGTTCAGGCAACGGCGGTTTAGGCTGCTCCAAGATGGTGTATTCAATCGTGGTGAGCTGCCCCTTGGAATTACGGATACGCTCACGGACGATGTAACCATGTTTTTCCAACTCCTTTACCGTGGCACTAATACTATCCACGCCATCCTTGCATATCCGGGCAAGCCCTTTTGTGGTGTAATCCCAATTATCCGGTAGGGAGAGCATGAGGGAAAGAAGCCCCTTTGCTTTCAGTGAGAGCGCCGTATTTCGCAGATGATGGTTCGCCATCACCGTGTAATCCCTTGTCTTTTCTATGCGGAAAACTGCCATTGCTTCAACTCCTTTCGATGGACTGAAAATTGAGAAAGCCACAGATACTCTCATACCTGTGGCTTTCTTCTACTGCTAATGTTCTTTTATTTTGTCAAATAATGTTGTAATATTTAGTTGACGAACCCCAAAAAAAAGGAGGTGAAACGTATGGGGAAGTATACTGACGACGAAATTCGGAATGCGGCTAAGATAACCATTAAAATCGCAGCTGATTATCTCGGCATTTCTCCCAATATCCTTACCTTGGGTATGCGCAACAATGTATTGCCAATCGGCTATGCTGTTCACAATGAAGACCGTTATAGAGATAGTTGGACATATGCAATCATCCCTGAGCGGCTAATCGCCTATAATCATGGAAAAATCAATGAGGTACAAGTTGAGTCGATTGAAAAGAACCTGAATACGATTATCGGCCAATTCGATGAGATGAAGCGGGACTTGCTTTTTCTATTAAAAGAAAACGAGGGATCGGAGGGATAAAACAATTTCAAGCCATTATTTTCAAAGTTCCAGAAGAGAAAAATGTCATAGAGGATATATCCTTTAGTATTGAAACAGAAAACCTATCTGTTACCGATGGTGATATTGAGAGGTCTGAGCCAAAACCAATTATAAAGGAGGTGCGCGAATTGGCTGAAAGCTTGGTAGCAAAATTATCCCGGCAAGAGCTCTATGATAAGATATGGAAAATCTCGGTTGCCGGCGTCGCAAAAGAATTCGACATTCCTTATTCTCAGCTAATGAAGCAGGTCAAAGCGGCCAATATACCTATTCCGCCCTCTGGCTATTGGACAAAGATCAGCTTTGGTAAGCCTGTTGAGAAAACACCATTAAATGAACCCGCGGACACTGTAGTTTCTCTATACAAAACCATCGAAACGATAATACCCCGTGAAATCACATCGGCTCCTACTATACCGAAGGCAAACAAGGTTACGCAGAAGATTATGACGAAAAAAACTGCTCAGCCCGGAGAGGTTGACCAACAAAAAGCTGTCTCTGTGTCAGAAGAGCATGAGCCAGTCGAAACATATGAACAATATGGGCAGACCTATAATGTATATAACAGAGAAAAGCTGTATCAAGAAGTATGGGCAAAACCTGTAACCGAAGTTGCAAAACTGTATAAGGTTTCCGATGTTGCAATACATAAGATCTGCAAATCTCTGGATATCCCGACTCCAGGGCTCGGTTATTGGGCAAAAGTCAAGGCGGGCAAACCAGTACAGCAAATCCCTTTGCCCCACAGTGATAAGCCAACCACAAAGCCGGGTATTAGAACAGGTCTTGAACCACAGCCACAAATAGCAACGGAGTTGCTCCAGTTCCTGACTCCAGAAGATAAATCCGTTGTTCTTTCCGTTGCTACGCAAATAATATTGCCTGATGAAGAAGCCCGAATGCATGCAAAGATTATTGCACACAGGAAAAAGGTGGTCGAATGGCTCAAGGAAAGCCGAAAGCATGACCAGTATTGGAATAGGCGAAACAAAGATACTGTCCCATTCCTTGCAGATACCATATCTGAGGCCGCATTACCTCGCGTTTGCCGGATTTTTGATGCACTTATTAAAGCGTTGGAGCCGCTCGGTGGTGCATTGACAGATGATCTCAAGTTCGTTGTCAACGGTGAGACTGTTTCGCTCTCTATTTCAGAATCTCAAGATAAGGTCAATCATGTTCCAACAAGAGAAGAAAACATAGAATTATTGAAATATGAAGAAGAAAAGCGAAAACACTCCTGGGCTTCAAAACCAAACATACGAAAATATGATTATGTATATAATGGGAAAATCTCTCTCGCAGTAGGCAGCGAAAAGAGTTTCCGCGACTGCAAATCTTATGTTGTTGAAGAGCGATTAGGTGATATTCTTGTTCTGCTATATGAGGCGGCGGAGTCTCTTCGTATTCAACGGGAAGCGCGGGAAGCTGCTGAACGCAAGCGAAAGGAAGAAGAGCGGCAGAGGGAAGCACGGCGTGAGCGATATAATCTGGAAGTGGAACGGACCAACTCACTTGTCAATGAATCAGAGAATTACGATATAGCTTGTAAAATCAGAGCGTATATATCTGCGGTAGAGCAAAAAGATACCCTAACTGAAGAAGAAGTTGCGTGGATTGCCTGGGCAAAACAAAAAGCGGACTGGTATGACCCTACGATCAAGCGAAAAGATGAATTTCTAGGAAGTCGTGACCATAGCGAAGGTGACACCAGAAAAAAGCTTGAGAAATCGTATTCATCTTGGAGATGGTAGCAAAAACGCTATCCTATGGGCTCGTCCGCCTTTGGGATAGCGTTTTTTTGTGTGGTTATACGATTTACACATTATTATTAAACGGTTCTAAACCGTTGTAAACAAAGGCTTTTTAGCTTTGAGCATAAATGAGCGCACCCACCGGTCCGGCTGGACCACAGGGACCTGCGGGACCAGAAGGTGTGTCCGGATCTCAGGGAATTCAGGGTCCTGCCGGACCAATCGGCCCCGAAGGCCCTGCCGGTGTGCCTGGACCTCAGGGACCCCAAGGGTCTCAAGGCTGCCAGGGTTCGGAAGGGCCGCAGGGAATACAGGGCGACATCGGTCCGACCGGTCCCACCGGAGCGACGGGAAGCACGGGAGCCACAGGCCCCAGTGGTTTATCTCCGCTTACCATATCCGCATACGGAACAGCATTTTTGATAGGAGACCCCAGTTCCATTGCGCAAGGCGAAGCCATCCCGTTTGGTATCATCCTTGAT
>JBMNOE010000055.1:0-3320 GCA_050942895.1 Christensenellales bacterium | reverse complement strand
AACAACTAATTGAGTGGAAAGAAAGCAAAAAACGCTTGCCACTACTTTTAGAGGGAGCAAGACAAGTTGGTAAAACTTATCTTCTGAAAACGCTTTTTGGAGAAAAATATTTTGAAAAGGTAGTGCATGTAAATTTTGAAAAGGCCGATTCAGAGCTTATCAATTTATTTGAAAGCAACATTCAACCTCAACGGATTATTGATTATCTAGCCTTAAAATTCAACACTCCTGTAAATCAAGATGATACCTTAATAATATTTGATGAGATTCAAGAAGTGCCTCGTGCATTGACTTCATTAAAATATTTTGCAGAAGAGGCGCCTGAATATTATGTTGTAGCTACAGGCAGTTTACTTGGCATTGCTTTACATAGTGGAACGTCATTTCCGGTTGGGAAAGTTAATAGATTACGTTTGTATCCAATGGACTTTGAGGAGTTCTGTTGGGCAAATAATATGCAAAATCAAACTATTGAAGCGCATAATGCAATCGAATCATTAAAAAGACCGTTAATCACAAGCGGATTCAAAGATCTTTTTCAACAATATCTTGCTATAGGTGGAATGCCGGCTGCCGTATCTACATGGATTGAAAGTAAAAATATTGACATTGTAGAAATGATTCTAAAGAATATTCTTTCCGACTACAAAGATGACTTTAGCAAACACACAACCAACACGGAATCTCGTAGAATAGCTAATTTGTGGCATAGCGTACCACGACAATTTGCCAAGGAAAATCATAAGTTCGTTTACAAGACTATTGAACCCTCTGCACGTGGGCGCGACTATGCTTTTTCGTTCGACTGGTTGATTGATGCAGGGTTGATTTACAAAGTTAATCTCATCCCTCACGGTGATAAATTACCTCTCGCTTTTTATGCTGATGAGTCGGATTTTAAAATTTATGCTCTGGATGTTGGAATGCTGAGGCAGTTGGCAGGTTTACCCAGCTCAGTTATAATCGGCGATGATAATATTTGGTCAAATTTTGGCGGTGCTTTTGCCGAAAACTTCGTGTTACAACAATTGCGTTCCATGGGCTTTACAGAAACATATTATTGGGTAAATAATACAAAAATTCCAAATCAACCTAAAGGGAAAAGTGAGGTTGATTTTATCATTTCAGATGAAAATGCAATTTATCCGATTGAAGTAAAATCGGGAGAACAAGTAAAATCACCTAGTTTAAGAATATATCGTCAAAAATATAATCCGGAACTTAGCATTCGTTTTTCTCTCAAAGATTTAGAATATGACGAAGGACTCTTAAATATCCCCCTTTACTACTCATTTTTATTTAGGGACTTTATAAGGCAAAAAGAAAAATTATCAGTATCGGAATTTGCATTTAAGAAGTAGATTTAGATTCTAATCACTTATTTCCACTCTTCGTTTGTGGGTTCAATTGTTTGGGTTGGTTGGTCTTTTCAATCTTTTTAACACTCTCGACTGTTGGCACCTGACCCAATAGTAACCATTTCGTTGAACTAAACGATATGGTTTTTGAATTGCTATCCACTCACCGTGGGGCCCTAGCAAGCGAAAGGCTAGTTCAAGAGATAATCTATCATAGGTCAAAGCGAATTTTAGTCCAACAGCATCTGCAATCATAATGAATGTAGAAAATTACCGTAAACACCCAATTTTTATATTATTCTATTGAGATAGTGCTTTTAGCACCTTCCTTTTTATCATTTGTTATATTAATGCGTTCTACACTTATGCGAGTAAAATCATTATTTCCATCAGGTTTAGAAAAATCAGAAACATATATAACAAACTGTTTGGAGCAATAAGAATCATACTGTATCCAATAATGATATCGATTCTTTAACGTATAACAATCAAACCCAACATTAGTCGTTGTTTTATTTGTTGCTCTATTATATTCAAATTCTTCTGTATATTTGGAAATCCACGCCTCCAACCAAAGACTGCCATTTCTATAAAACTGTATAACAGGATATTGCTTTAGTAAATCAGGCTTGTTTGGAGAGGGTGCTGTACTATCAAAGTCTTTTATATCAACAAGCTTTTTAACGACAACCATAGTCTTATATAATACTCCATCTTTAGCTAGATATTCCCGTCCATTAAAGCGATCGTAAACAAGAGCATGCTCATTTAAATATATATCAGGTTGCTGTATTACTAAAGGTACCTTAAATGAAGCAGTAGATGGAACTTGTAAGTCACCAATATACCCAATATTTTTATCACAAATGTTAAAAAATGCATTATGACCTTCCTCAAATCCAACTATGCCATATCTAAATTCAGAACTTATTATAGGGCGGAATGTATTAGGTCTATGTTCAAATGTAGTAAAATGGCCAGATATATTTTGTCGATTAAAAAGTGCTATAATTGAATCGCGTCCGTGTACAGAATATTGCTCTGTAACATAATTATCTTCCGTAAGGGGTTTTCCAGACTCTTCTACATAGACAGAAAATCCCAAACTAAATTTGTCATAAATATGCTCATTAATTTCATACACAATATCATTTACTATAGCCTTTCCTTTATTCAAAGAAGTAGGATATGTTACTATGGAATTTAAAGAATCTTCCATTTGTTTTAAAACTTCATCAGGTATGGATACGTTCGGATTTATCTGTTTAACTTTGGTATTATATTTAAAGAATTTCATAATATCCGAGTACAAGTTCACTTCAAACAGAAATATTTTTTCTTTTGTATATTGAAACATTGGCTCTTCAGGAATTTGAGGAATGTCAGGTTCTTGTATAATAGGATTATCTTCAACACAAGAAACAATAGTCATAGAAAAGACTAAGATAAAATACTTAAAAAATCTCATAGTCAATTTATATCATCTAAGCTCACAAAAGAAGGTTTATATGTAAAAGTAAAAGTGTAAGAGCTTTAACTAGTCTATCAAAAATGGGTTGGGAAACCATAGGAGTAGATGGAACAACGTATATTCGCACCATATATTTAAGAATACAATACTGGAATCTGATAACTCATTATTCTCCTTAAAATCCCCTAATTTTATCCGCAAGAATCAGTTAAACACACTTTTGCTGTTTGCACTTTGCAAATTCAAAAATAATGAATATTACATTAATAACCAAATAATTATAGTTTTATGAATTTACAAAATCTAATTTTATGTGGAGACTTATCGCTTTTCTTAGTAAGCTAACATATGGTAAACTTATGAATAGGAAGTAGCTTTGTACCCTTCCCTAAAAATCGGACAGTTCTGAATTAGACAAAAGTATTAACTTTGTCAAAAGCAGAACATTATGAAAAGGAAGATTCACAGCGAATCCGAGATGGTCAAAGCCG
>JBMNOE010000010.1:0-83905 GCA_050942895.1 Christensenellales bacterium | reverse complement strand
GGAAAAGGGCTCTGCCCTTTTCCCCCGCACCCCCTTTTCCCGCAAGGGGATGCCTCCCCTTGACCCTTATATACGGCGAATTTCGGCCGGCGTAAGCGCCCCTTGCTTTTCAGAAAGACCCTTTGGGAGCCACGAAGCGCATGTGCTTAGCACATGCGCTTCGTGGCGTGGGTGGGTGGGCCTGCCGTCGCCCTTTTTGACGGTTCTGATATCGCCTTTATGGAGTGTCACTCCTTTCGAATTACCCGAGCAGCTCCAGCTCGAGTTGGCAGTTTAAGTTGTCCGGGTGCTCCGCAAGGCTCTTTTTGAAGAATTCTTTTGCTGACTTTGAATCACCCTCGTAGAGCTTGGAAAGCCCCAGCAGATAATTTGCACTTGCTTTGCGCAGAGCTGACGGCGCATTGCAGAAGGAAAGATATGCGGCGCTTGTGCCATACCAGCCGATGTCCTTTGCCTTGAGCTGCGCTTCCCAGGCTTTTACCGACCGGTTCATCAGTTCCCGCGCCTGAAGTTCATCGCCAATATGCCGGTAGCTGAGCGCATAGTAGTAGACATAGTCAGCACTTCTGTGGCTGGCATGGGATAAAAGGGATTTAAGCAAACGGTTCGCCTCCCTTTCCTGCCCGGCTTTAGAAAGGGCCAGTGCTTCATAATAGCGTGCGGGAACCAGCATATTAACACCCCAAAAGCCGGAGCCAAGGCATGGCGGCAGTTCCTGGGCCTCCCTAAACTGCAACAGCGCTTCCTGATATAGCCCCTTCGCAAGAGCTCTTCTGCCCAGGGCCAGCTTTGAGAACATATACTGTGAGGCAATAGCAAACTCACCGCCCTCCGCCGGTATGAACCTATGGGCGAGCAGCGTGGTGAGTGCCGTCTCGTAGTCGCCGCTTGCATTATGGGCCTTCACCAGCTCCAAAGCGATGTCGTCGCGGGCCTGACGCCTGCCGATCTGCGCCTGTATATATTGCGCTCGCTCCTTCCCGGGAACGCCAAGGCTCGACATGACATGGCAAAGCTCAAAGAGCACCTGCTGGCTGTCCGGGTTTAAAAAGGCCGCTTCCTTTAGCAGCTGCATCGCATCCTGCCTGCGGCCAAGGTAAGAGTAATATGTCATGGCGAGATTGCGCTTGTACATATATTGATCGGGTTTAAGCTGAGCGGCGGTTTGCCAAAGCTGCGCGGCCCGAGCGTGATGGCCCTTGCCATAAAGGGCGCAGGCCAGCAGATTCGCCGCATTTGCATCGTCAGGCCTGAGGTCAAGGCAACGGCGCAAAACCGCGATTTCCTCCAGGCGGTGAGGAAATGCCCCGCATTCCGTTTTAATGCGGCCTTCTTCCATCTGTATGGCTTTTGCTTCTGGGTCGCCAAGCCGGTCATAAAGGGTTGCCAAAGTATAATGCACCAGCGCGGTAGTGGGCGATGAAATAGCTTCCAGCAGTTGCGCCGCCTCCGCGAAAAAGCCCGCTGCCATCAGATCGAAGGCGATGTCCAAACAGGTTTGGGATGGATCGCTGCGCATAAGCGGCAAAAGCGCCTCCATGGGCTGATTATCAACGATCAAAGCCGCACAGCGCGCCAGATGATTGAGAGGATCCCTTTGGAGCAAGTTCTCAAGCCTTGCCCGTCCACCTTCCGCATCGCCCAGCTTGAAGCTTGCAAGCGACGCATATATGATTGCCACCGGATGCTCTACGGCGCGGGAAACAGCCTCTGAGCTGTGACGAAGCATAGACCGGTAATCTCCCTTTCTTCCGTCAAGTGCGGCGATGGCAGTCATCGCTTTGGCTACGGTTGGGCCGGACCATGCCGCTTTGGATAGTACGTCGTAAGCCCTGCCATATTCCTCTTGAGCAATGAGTGTCTTGCCCAGCAGATAACCGGCAGTGCCATCCGGTGGATTTTTATTGTATTGGCACTGGGCATCAACTGCTCTTTCCAGGTATTTTACAGCTCTGTCATAAAAGGCCCGGCGATAACAGTACTCACCCATAGCGATCAGCGCCGGTATAAACTGCGGATCTCTTTCAAGGGCCTTTTCATAGTACACATCCGGCCGGATGGTGGGATCGCGGTATTGGTCAAAGTGAAGCCCGGCCAGGTACAGCTCTTGAGGGGTTTTCATCTGTGAGGGTACGGGGATAGCCTCGATTTTTTCCGGCATATGCAAGGTATCTGCAGGTTGCTTTTCATACTCCAGCAAAGCTTCGCCATTTTGCGCACAAAGAATGGCAGCAATGTTTTTCTCCTGAGCCTCAAAATCAAAGCTGTATACCTTTCCGGGCTCAAAATCCATCCGTCGGCTTAGCAGGGTGTTTTCCCCGCATATAAGCTTGATGGACGCATCAGGAAAAAAACCTGTCGTTTGAAGGCTTAGCCTTCCTTTTTCCATGTCCACGCATATGGCGGCGTCCAGGGTAGCGAAGGTAGCCGCCCCAATCTTTGAAACAGGATACCAGAACTGGGAAAAGCTCTTGGTTTCATAGGGCTCAATCCAAGTAAAATCCGGTTGGTTATCCGAATAGGAGCTGGCCATCAACTCGATATATGGGCCATCGTTGTCGGTCAGAGCGCTTTCCCAGGATCTTGCGATGGCGCTCAGCCCCCAGGTGAACATTTTCTTTCCAGGCGAGGTGTGATGATCCGCTATATGGATGATGCCGCAATTTTTACCGTGGTCATAGCCGCCGAAGAAATCGTATTTTGATGCGGCAGCAAAGTAGGAAGTGGCAGTGGGAGAGTTTTTAAACCAGCTTATGTCCGTGGGCTGCTCATAATATGCCCCTGCGTATTCCCCCTGCGCAACGGGATAGGTCAGCCGCGTACGGCGCTGATGATGGTGATGGACAACATAAGAAACATCGGGCGGGAATATGATCTGATAGTTTTCATCTACCGAAACCGCAGCATTTTCCCACCAGAGGAAAGAATGCGCCAAGGGTGTGCGGTTGGTGACCTTCATCCGCGTTTCAAAAAATGCGCGGTCCGGATGAAGCACGATGCCGACCATGCCCTTTGTGCGGTCAACCGGGTCATGCTCAGACAGCCAGGTGATGGCCGTTCCGTCCGGCTGATACTCAATGAAATAGTCTACAGGCATGAAGGTTGAAGGTCTGTGATGAAATGGCCAGTTAAACTCCATACCCCCTGATATCCACGAACCATATGCGCCTATGAGCGCGGGTTTGATCACATGCTGGCGGTAGAGAAAGTCATATCCGGTGGTCTTGTCATAGGCTTCAAATATCCGCCCGCCCAGCGCAGGGATTATTATAAGGCGGATATAATCGTTCTCCATACGGATAACCTCATAAGGCTCATCCCGGCAGGTTTTCTGGTCTACATGGGTCACGGGACGGTTAGGATAGGGGTTGCCCGTCGTGCCCTGGTGATTGCGGAACTCAGCATAGATCGGCACTTCCTCGGGCAGTGGCGGAGGATAAGTAGGAATGATCATCGTTTCCACCAGTGCGGTAACCGGTGCGTTTGTCTTACTCATATGAACCTCCCTTGCGCGTACAGTGATAAGTATTTATTTTTGCAGCCTATTTTGATCCAGCCAAGAAGCAAGCTGCATCATGAGGCGATGTTGCTCTTTGCCGGCTCCGGGCAGGGATTCTGTGGGGCTATAAGCCCTGCGGCCAATGGGTATAAAAGCTGATGGGTATTGATAATTCCGTCAATAAATTCCACATACTGGCTGTTGCAAACGTCCAACAAACCAATCTGGTAGTTTTCTCCATCAAATCTGCCCATGCAAGACTGGTCATACAGCGTAAACCAGTGGGCGCCCACGCAGTAAGGGTTCAGGGCACATGCCTGCAAATAGCGCTGATAGGCAAGCCCTCTGTCCTTCTGTGTTTTCACGCCGATTATACCCGTGCTTCCCAGGCCCTTGTCGATGGAGCCAAAGTGAAACTCTCCTATAAGCACCGGCATTTTGACCATGTTCGTCACGTCCGACAGAACCTTAGATGGGTCAATCTTATAACAGTTGATTGAAAACACATCCATGAACTCCTTGCCGGCACACTGGTTCGGGTAAAGGATAAATGCATAGCGCATCCCAAGGTTCAGATGGTTTGGGTCCACCTCGCGCAGCGCCAAGGCAGGCACCCGTATGTATTCGCGGATCATCCGGTAGGAAAAATCGTTCAAGTCACGCTTGGCAGCGAGGGTTTCCGGAGGCTGCATTGGCTCTTTGAGCTTCGAAAACTCCGCCAGAGAAACATCCCATGCGGCGTTGAGGGCATCGATTTCGCCATAGCGTTCCTTCATAAACCGGATGAACTCCTGCTTGCAGCCAAGCTCCTTATCCGGGTGACGCAAAAGCTCCGCGGCGATCTCAAGATCTTCGGCAAACCCCCATTCCGGTTCATTGCGCATAAAATAGCCGATCAGATAGCGATCCTGGGCAAAAGGAGCAAGCTGGGCCGCATATTCCTGGGCGCTTGCCTCATATTGGCGGCTGAACACATCGGGGAAATCGCGGTAAATCAGCCTATCCGTGGTGGGAAACCCAAGCAAGCTGTGCACATAGGGAATCTTCTGCCCGGGCAATTGCGCAAGCTGCGAATGATTGCCCAGAGTGTTAAAGCCCCAGCGACAAAAAAGGCCCCTGGTAATCTGAGCCCAAGCCTCCAGCCATTTGCTGCCAAAGGCGCGTATTAGGTTCACACGTAGGAAATCCACCATCTGATCGCCGCCGCGGCTTATATACCAGGCATCCTCAAAGGCGCCATTGCTAGGGGGAAGCCAGGAAAAAAAGCTGCGCACAACCTCCACCGGGCACTCCACACGGGGGCTGGTCCCGTCTATTCCGGTGGAAAGAAATGCGTAACCGTCGGGATCGGCCAGATAATGTCTCCCCTCCTTTTGCGCGGTGGTGAAAAATCCGGAGGGCTCAAAACGCAGGCCGGTATATCCGCCATACCTGCTCCGTTCGGGAAATTCTGCGCAGGCCTTGCTTTCATCAAGCTGCGCCTGCAATCTATCAACTACTTGCTCCACGCTGGTGGACTTGCCCTCCCATTCCCTCTGCATCCATTGACCAAGCTCATCAATCAACGGAACATCAGGCACCGGCACTTCCGGCATTTCATCCGTCAGTGCAACTTCGCTAAAGCATACCCGCTGCTCGGACCAATATTCCCTCAGCCCGATGGCGAACCTGCCCAGCCGGGACGGCTCCACTTTCACACCTGTGACAAAGCCCCGAAAGCTGCCCGGGGTGCGTTTAAGGAAAATCTTTTGCGCATTCAATGCCTCCAGCGGTACGATCAGGCGCGTTTTAATCTTGGGCAGACAGGTCAGACGTATTGTCATATCCGGTTGATCGGTCTCATTTTCATGGCTCCAAAACTCAAAGTTAACCACCGGCGAAGCATGTGGCGCAAGCTCCGACTCAACATCTGCGTAAAGATATTTGGCCTGTGCAAAGCCCTCCAGGCTTCCTTTGTAAACCGCACGCGCAGGCTCCAATGCGTCGCAGGTCATAATAAAGCCTCCGTCGCATTTCTCTAAGGCGCTAAGGCTTGCCGTGAAGCCGCTCAATGAAAGATGTTTCATTTCCCGATCCTCCTCCGTTAGTTAGATGATATACCGGCCATCAGGCCTCGCTTATTTATCGCCATAGTTTTAATATGTATTTTTTGCTTTGTTCTTTCTTCATTTCTCCGTGTGGGAGTTTTCCGTTTTCCCGCATTTCAATTCTCATAGATATCAAAAGCATACAGCATGGCAGGGATGGTCGCGAATCAGGACATTTAAACCATTGGATACCGCCCGGCCTTACATCCTGCTTTGACTTCATGTATCAGCAGGCATGGCCGGTAATACGGATATAAATTATGTTTTAGCCTAATGTTTGCGGCGAACCGGTTCAAGCCCTGATCAACCCACCTAAAATCAGCTTACGTAAGGCTTAAAAATTGTTGCTGAAAGACTTTTGCAGGTATGTGCTTCCTGCAAATGATGACCGCCATTCAGCAGCTATCCCCTATTCTTCAATAATTGTTAAGTAAGACGAACGACATCCTTATCTTATTAATCCTGTGTTTTTTCGTCGACGTCAATAGTTGTTCCCCTGTGCACCAGCGTGCAGGGAATGAACACGTTTTGAATGTTGCCAACATTCTTTTTCTCCAGCATGTCCATGGCCATCTGAAATGCCTGTTGCCCCATCTGCACAAAAGGCGGCGACACGCTGGACAACTGGGGTATGCTGGTACTGGCAGTTTTGGAATTATCAAATCCGACGATGGAGATATCCTCGGGGACCCGCAGGCCTTTTTCATGGATTGCGTAAAGCGCTCCCAGAGCCATGTTGTCATTTTGGGCGAATATGGAATCGATTCTTCCATCTTCATTGAGCAGTGATTTAGTCACCGCATAGCCGCTGCGCATGCTCCAATCACCGATGCGCATACGAAGGGGATTGAAGGCAAGACCCCGATCGACAAGAGCGCGCTGATAGCCGCTGGTGCGGTAAATCATGCCGATGGAGTCGATGGGACCGCTGATCATGGCGATATTGTTCCGCCCTGAATCAATCAAATGATTCACAGCAATGTATGCGCCCTGTTTATCATCATAATGAACGCAGGGAACGCCGCTTTCGCGAGTGCAAAAGGCTGATATCACCGGGAAAGACATGCCGGCCATCAAGCCGCTCATAAGCCTTGGATATTGTGCGACATAGATTGCGCCGCCAACCGGTGCTGCAAGGCTGCCTATCAGCGCCTCGACGGCTTGGTTAATATCCTTGACTTCGGGCATGGAGTCCGCGGATACTCCTTGCATTCCAAGGTTGTATATGGGCAGAAACAGCCCTTCCTCTTGCGCAGCTTCGCGTATTCCCTCCAGAATATGGCATACAAAAGAGGTTCTAAGGTCCTCCGCAATAACAATCAGCGAGTTCTGTGACTTTTTTCTTGCGCGCACCGGCGGGGTGTATCCCATCTCTTGGGCACGGCTGATAATAGCCGCACGGGTCTGAGCCTTCATGCGGCCCCTTCCCGATAAAGCGTTGGAAATCGTTGCTTCCGATAAGCCCATGTCCTTTGCGATATCCACAATTTTAATCATTGCTCCACATCCTACATTAATCTTATTTTATGGTTAAATAAATTGTAATTTACCACCGATTTTTAGAGGGTTTTGACGTTTTTTGGTAACTAGGCAAGTTTTAAGGATTGCACATCTGCTATACTTAATAATTTATCATATTTAAGCATATAAATCAATATAAAACTTTGTTGACACGAAATAATATTTGTGATATCATCTATTCATAACCAAAATAAGCGCATTTAATTAACCAAATATGCTAAAAAGAGCAAAGCTTAGAGACGGATCAAGACGGGAGGTCATTATGAGTACCGCTGATAAAGCCGTTAATAGGCTCTTTCCTCGGCCAAAGCGCCGATTGGGGAGAGCATGGGAGCTATACATTTTGTTGCTTCCCGCTTTGATTCTGCTGTTGATATTTGCATATGGCCCTATGTACGGCGTTCTCATTGCCTTCAAGGAATACTCTCCTGTGAAAGGCATCTGGGGAAGCACATGGGTCGGCCTTAAGCATATAAAGCGTTTCGTAAATTCGTATAATTTTGCGGTGCTGATCCGCAATACACTTACCCTATCTGTTTATTCTTTGCTGGCCGGGTTTCCACTGCCCATAATACTGGCGCTGTTGGTAAACAAGCTGCGATTTGCGCGTTTTAAAAAATTCTTTCAAACGGCTTCCTATGCGCCACATTTCATCTCCACCGTGGTATTGGTTGGCATGTTACGCATATTCTTCATGCCCGGAACCGGCATGGTCAACCATCTGATCGTAGCCCTGGGCGGCCCTGACCTCGATTTCTTCGGCTCCGCCAGCGCGTTTAAGCATCTGTATGTGCTGTCTGATGTGTGGAAAAACGTCGGCTGGGGCTCCATTATATATATAGCCGCTTTGACTAACATTGATCCCACGCTCTACGAGTCGGCGCGCTGCGACGGCGCAAACCAGATACATCTTCTTTTGCATATCGATATCCCCAGCATAATGCCCACCATCATCACTCTGCTAATTTTAAACGCCGGAAGCCTAATGAGCGTTGGCTATGAAAAGGCCTTTTTGATGCAAACACCGCTCAACACCAGCACTTCGGAGATTATCTCTACTTATGTTTACAAGGTTGGCCTTCAGGACGCACAATACAGTTTTTCCACGGCGGTAAATGTCTTTAATTCGGTGATCAACTGCATTTTGTTGATCACTGTCAACAGGATCGCCCGCTCGCTGGGCGAAACATCGCTTTGGTAAGGAGGCAGGCACCATGCAGTTGGCAGAAAGAAAAGACAGGGCCGTCAAGCGCCGGTCAGGCATCGGCAGATCATTTGGAGACAAGCTCTTTGACACAACGAATCTGATCATCATCCTTATCTTTTTGTTCATTATACTATACCCCCTGTATTGGCTCCTGATCGCCTCTGTGAGCGAGCCCAACGCTGTAAACGGCGGTAAGGTCCTGCTGTGGCCGGTGGGCTTTAATCTGTCGGGCTACAATAAGTTGCTGCAAACGCCGTCAATCTGGCGGGCCTATGGCAATACCATCATCTACACTGTTGTTGGCACAGTGATGAATCTGATCGTCACCCTGTGCGGCGGCTATGCGCTGTCCCGCCCAAATCTGCCCCTCAGAGGGCTTGTGATGAAGCTTCTCATCTTCACGATGTTTTTCAACGGCGGCTTAATCCCTACGTATCTGCTGGTGGTGCGATATTTGAATCTGAACAACACTATGTGGGCGGTGCTATTGCCTACAACCCTATCCGTCTACAACATGACGGTGGCGCGGGCCTTCTTCCAAAGCTCAATTCCCGACGGCATCGTCGAAGCGGCGCAGATAGACGGCTGCGGCAACCTGCGCACCTTCTTCAAGGTTGTGTTGCCGGTTTCGCCGGCGATCATCTCGGTGCTCATTTTGTTCCACGTCGTTTTTCGCTGGAATGAATACTTTAACGCCATGATCTATCTAACCAAACCTGAAAAATTCACCCTGCAACTGGTGCTTCGCGAAGTGCTTGTATCCTCCTCCAGCGCGGCGCTAAACATCGCGGGAAGCGGCGGTGATTCCAAGGCCATTATGGAGATGCAACGCCAGGCTCAGTTGATTAAATACAGCTCCATCGTGGTATCAACGCTGCCCATGCTGATCATCTATCCCTTCATGCAGAAATATTTCGTCAAAGGCATCATGGTCGGAGCGTTGAAAGGATGACCAATGACCCCCATACTGTTTGCGAAAAACGCACTGCAACGCCTTAGCAAAGACCATATTTGGAAACGGGCGGTTTGTCTGTTAAGCATAATCTACTAATAAATCTATGTGTGAAAGGATGTGCAACTATTATGAAACGAACTCTGGCCTTACTGTTGACCATGTTGATGATTTTCTCCCTCGCATCCTGTGGGCCTGCTACCCCCGCAGACGACTCAACAAGCCAGCCCCAGTCAAGCGGAACGGCGAGCGCGACTTCAACCACAAGCAATGTCGTGCAAACTGAACCCCCTCAGGCGGAAGTGGCTCCCACAATTCATATTTTTGGCAGCCGCAGCGTGAACAGCCCCGAGGACAGGAATACAATGCAGCTTGTCCAGGCCTGGTCAGAAGCGGTCAATGTCAATTTTGAGTGGGAGCTGGTAGCCACCGGCTATGCGGACATCAAGTCTTTAAAGCTTGCCAGCGGTGACTGGCCAGATGTCTTTATGTCCGTAACAAACGAAGAAATTATCAAATATGGAAACGAAGGCGTATTCATTCCTTTACAGGAGTTGCAAGAGCAGCATTGTCCTCTGCTGATGGAGAGGTACGGCGAAAATCCCGATCTCAAGGCCTATATGACCGCGCCGGACGGCAATATCTACACCTTCCCCTTCTACAGCATTGGCCCTTGGGGAGGTATGAACCGCTTTATGGTCATAAACACTACCTGGCTTGACAATGTGGGCAAATCAATGCCTACAACACTTGCTGAGTTCAAGGATGTTTTGACCGCCTTCCTCAGCGAAGACGCCAACGGCAACGGCGATCCCAACGATGAGATCCCCCTTAGCTGGGCGGGCTCTCTTTCCGGAAACCACCCTATGGGCTGGGCCTTTGCACCGGACTTCATCTCCGCCTCCTTCCAGTGCCCCTACCCATATAATAACGATCACATGGGCTATGAAGACGGCAAAGTTCTCTTCATTCCTGCATCTGAGGAGTACCGCAACTGGGTTAGGTGGATGGGCGAGCTCTACGCCGAAGGCCTGCTTGATCCCCAGGGCTTTACTCATGGCACGGACCAGTATGCAGCAAAGCTGAATACCGACCCATACATAGTAGGCGTTGCTTCTGTCTGGGATATTGGCGACAGCTTTGCCGATCCCGGCGCCTACGATCATTACGATTTCATCCCCCCGATGAAGGGCCTGAATGGCGAAGATCCTGTGGTGCAGTATAATTTGGGCTATGGCGGCCGTGACAAATGGGCTGTTACCACCGCATGTGAAAATCCCGAGGCTGTCATGCGGGCCGCAGATTACTGCTTCCAGCCGGATATCACCGTTCAGTTCTTGGAAGGCCCCTACGATGTACGCCTCATCCCCTGTGAGACCTGCGGACAGGCGGGCGCTTACGAAGCCGGTCCCGCTCCGGAAGGCATGGACAATACCACCTTCCGCGATAGCGTCGGTCTTTTTGGCGCCACTCCGGTTTACATAGACATACCCCTTTATGGCGAAAAGCTGCACCTGCATTACACCGACCACAAGGTCAACTATATTAACACAATAATGATGCCCTACGCCGACCCGGATCCCATGCCGCCCTTCTTCATGTCAGTTGAGGAGACCGCACAAAAAAGCGAAATCTGGACTGATCTGTGCGAATATGTGAACAGAAAGGGCGCGGAGTTTGTCATCAACAACAATATCGACGCCGAATGGGACGCCTACCTGCTGGAGCTGGAGAAGATCGGCTATAAGAAGGCAGTGGACGCCCAGCAAACGGCAATTGATCGCGCATTAGGCAACTAATCTACCGGAAAACGGACTAAATAGCCATCAACCCTGCGTTTAGAATGGGGCGGTTCGCCGCCCTTTCTTTTTGGAATCCCCAAAAATGATAAGGAGGAATAACTATGCGAATTCCCGAAGCTCCTTTGTTCAACGATCCGATTTACAACGGTGCCGCCGATCCGGTTATCTTCTGGAACCGCGATGAACAACAGTGGTGGATTGTCTACACTCAGCGCATGCACAGTGCGCCCGGCCCGGGCACAACGCCGATCCACGGCTCAAAGCTGGGCGTGGCATCCTCCCCCGACGGCCATGACTGGCTATACCGCGGAACTTTAACCGGTCTTGAATTTGAGCATGGCCATAACACCTGGTGGGCGCCGGAAATTTTCTGGCACGAGGATAGATACCACATGTACGCCAGCTATGTGCAGGGCATGCCCGTCAATTGGAACCGCCCCCGCACGATCATCCATTACACCAGCACAAACGGTTGGGAATGGAAGCTGGAAAGCAAACTGAAGTTATCGTCCGACCGAGTGATCGACGCCTGCGTGACCAAAATGCCCAGCGGCATTTGGCGCATGTGGTACAAGGATGAAAACCATGGCAGCCATACCTACTGCGCTGACAGCCATGATTTATACCACTGGGAAAACTCAGGCTGCGCCATAGACGGAGATCCCCATGAAGGGCCTAATGTGTTCTTCTTTGAAGGAAGCTGGTGGCTTATCGCCGATTACTGGCGCGGGCAATGCGTGTATCGAAGCGACGATTGCCTTTCTTGGATATATGCCGGAATGCTTCTTGATGCCCCTGGCAGCCGTCAAGACGACCAGAGCAACGGCAATCACGCAGATGTATTGGTCATAGGCGATAATGCCTATATATTTTATTTCGCCCACCCTTTGCGCCCGGAAGGCTGGAAGCGCGGCATGCCCCTGCCGATGGAATGCAAGCGCACCTCCATTCAAGTGGGACGACTCCATAGGCAGGGAGACACGCTTGTCTGCAACAGGGACGAAGAATATGATTTCATACTGCCAAATGGGGATGACCTGTAGCAAAGGAAGGTGTGAAAATTATGGATTATTATCTGGACAGCCGAACCGGCTCAGACGGAAACGACGGCCTTACTCCACAAGCCCCATGGCGCAGTATCGAACGAGCGCATCGGCGTAGATACGAGCCGGGCGACCGCATTTTTTTCCGGCGCGGTGGCAGTTGGACGGGCATGTTCTCCCCCGCCGGGTCAGGGTCTAAGGAGGCTCCCATAACCATTGACGCCTATGACGAAGGCGACCCGCCCTGCATCGACGGCGCATGCGCTCAGGCGGCAATCCGCCTTGATAGGGTTGATCACTGGACCGTACGCAATCTCAAGTGCATTAATCGTGCCAATGAACGCTTCCCCCGCTGCGGAATCCTGGTGATGGGGCGGCCTGTGGGCATCACCCGCGGCATCCGCATTGAGGGCTGCGAAATCACCGAAGTGACAGGGGAAAACCGGCGGCAAATGCCCTTTTATCGAAATATGTACTGGAACTCCGGCATCTATGTCACCTTTCCCCACAAATGTACGCAGGAAAATCATCTGGACGACATCGTGATCGAGAACAACTATGTGCACGATGTGCTCACCAGCGGCATCCGGGTTAATCAAGATGAGGATGTGCAGAAGGATATTTTCCACACCAATGTCGTTGTGCGGGGCAACCGCATCGAGCGGACTGGCTGTGACGGGATCATCGTGGCCAACTGCGTTGCACCTTTGATAGAATACAACCGCTGCTTTGATGCGGGCGCGCTGGGCAGCCTAGAGGATACCTATTTGATCGCCGGAGTCTGGGTTTGTGCCACATCGGATGCCACCATTCAGTATAATGAAGTCGCCCGCACAAGGCTGTTTTCCAACGATGGCACAGCCTTCGACACGGACTGGGGCGTGGCAGGCGTTACCACCTTCCAGTATAACTATACCCACGAAAACGAGGGTGGCTTTTGGCTGGATTGCACAGCATTCAAGCACAATCCGGCCTGCAGGGGCACCATTTTGCGGGGCAATGTAAGCGTAAACGACCACAGATGCATAGTACAGGCAGACACCGGCATTGAAACTCTTTTTGAGGGCAACACCTTTATCAACACAGATGATAGCCTGGAAATCTGCACTCACGCGGATGGCAAATCCCACCGCTACGTAAATAATTCCTTCTGCCTGGAAAAACTGCCCGTTCTGGGCTGGCAGGCTTCGCGCTATGAGGCGAACGCTTACGCCCAGGGGCTGGTCAACGAAAAGGATCTTTTGCCGAAGATCTGCGACTGTTCTTTGCTGGATAAGGCAAGGCAGCTATCCAATTTGGACGAACAGGAGGAGGTCTTCGGCCTTTGCTTTGAAAGGCCAACGCGAAAGGAGGATGCTCTGTGACCACCATCGACCTGACACAATCCATCCCACGGCAGGCGGACATTCTCTCCTGCTCTGCCGATGCCATGGACGTAATGCTCGGAGGAAGCGGCGGAGGAGTCACCCTAAAGGGCGCGGAGAGAACAAACAAGCGCTACATAGTGGGGTTTATCGAAGTTCTTGAGGAACATTCAGTGGCCATGATGGTGCGCTTTTTCATGCCTGGCGCACAGGAAGAGCGAATGTCTATCCGCTTCGGGCTTCTGCCGAGGGTGAAAACCAAAGTTTGCTTTGACCTGAACTGGTTGGACAATGGCTCCATCTTCACCAACCGCACTCCGGGCACCCTAAAGCTGGTAATACACGGTTTGCGCACGGATATTCAAGAAGTGGAGAGGGTTGAACTTGGGCTTGAGGAAACCTTCCATGATGTGCATGCGCTGTTTTCAAACTTTTTCCTCACCGACAAAAAGCCTGACGAGTTCCCTCTGCCTGACATAAAGCTGGTGGATGAGTTTGGCCAGTGGAAGCCAAAGCTATGGCCCGGCAAGGTCGAGAGCCTGGAGCAGCTTAAAGCAGCGATGAATCAAAACGAGGGACCTGCCAAATATCCTTTCTCCCATTGGAACAAATGGGGAGGCGATTCAACCCGCAAGCTCAAGGATGGCACGGGCTTTTTTACCAGCACAAAAACAGAGGACGGACGCTGGCATCTGGTAGATCCGGAGGGCTGCGACTACTTCTCTCTTGGCCCCTGCGGCACCAGGCCCGGCGACATGGGGCGCGTTGATCACTTTGAAAAGCTGCTTGATTGGCTGCCTGATCAGGATGACCCGGAATATGGCGAGTTTTTTACCTCCGGTGTGCGCCGGCGCACCGCCTATATGGAGCCGGAGAGCTTCAAAATGTTCGGATTCACAAAAGCTAATCTGTACAAGGTGTATGGCGAACGGTGGGAGGAGAAGTGGAAAGAGCTTTCCTATCACATACTGATGAGCTGCGGTGTTAATTCTCAAGGCAACTTCCCAATGCTGGGGGTAAATGATGGCCAGAGCAAGCTGCCCTATGTGCGGGAAGTGGGAGGCTTTCCGGCTACCGACACTTTAATTTTCCGAGATTTTCCGGATGTCCTCTCCCCTGAGTACCACTACAAATGCAAAAAGTACGCCCAACAGCTTGAGGAATGGAAATACGACCCTTGGCTGATCGGCTATTTTCTGCGCAATGAGCCGGAGTTTAATTTCGTGCCCGGCCTCGCAATCGCCAACGAAGTGCTGCACAACCCCGCCCTCACCTACTGCCGCGTGGGGCTGATCAGTTTTTTGCGCGGGCGCTATGGCAGCATTGATGCGCTGAATGCGGCGTGGCAGTCCAATTTTACTTCCTTTGCCGATTTTGAAAATCCCATACCCAACTGCATACAGCAGTACCCTGCCTGTGAACCTGATCTTAGGGAATATTCCACATTTTTAATACGCGAATACATACGCGTGCCCGCGCTTGCCTGCCGGACTGTTGATCAAAACCATTTGAACTTAGGTCTGCGCTGGTCGAAGGCGGATAATCCTGACATGATGGCGGGCTGGGAGTATTTCGACGTATTCTCGGTAAACTGCTATTCCTTTGATCCAACGCGGGATATGGACTTTATCAAAAACGCAGGCGTGGATCTGCCGATAATGATAGGAGAGTTCCACTGCGGCGCGCTGGACCGGGGGCTTCCCGCCACGGGTTTAAAAGGAGTTAAAAACCAGCAAGAGCGCGGTGTCATGTGGCGGCTCTTTGTGGAAAAATGCGCGGCGCACCCCTATGGCGTGGGCGCACACTGGTTCCAATACAACGATCAGTTCTGTCTGGGTCGCTTTGACGGCGAGAACTACCAGATCGGTATGGTGGACGTCTGCATGCAACCGCATAAGGAGCTGATAGAGGCCGCAAAGAAAACCTCCGCCGTACTGTATCAGGTGAAAAACGGCGAAATGGCTCCCTATGATCAGATCCCAAAATCCATACCGATGATCGGATATTAATCATTTTTAAAGGCCCGGCCTAAACCGGGCCTAACTTAAAACGCCTCAAAGAAGGAATATGCTATGGACTCTGTGCAAACTTGCAAACTGTGCAGGTGCGCGTGGATGTCTCCCAATGGGTGGGCGGTCTTGAACACACATGGAACTATATCGGCTATGACGAGTGCAATTACACACATTCACCCAGCGGCATGGCGCTTTTAAAGAAACTTGGCAAGCTGGAAAAGCCATATTATGTGCGGGCTCACCATATGCTGTGCACCAGTAGCGGCCACGGCGCCTACAAATGGGGCTCCACAAACGCCTGCACTGAGGACGCAGAGAAAAACCCGGTCTATGGTTTTCCCTTATTGACCGCATGTGTGATATCTGGCTTTCAAGCAACTGTAAGCCCTTTTTCGAGCTGGGCTTCATGCCCATGCACGTTGCCGATCCTCGCTTCTGGGAGGCTTCAAACCTTGACGGGGCTCGCCTGCCCTCTCTCATACAGTGATAAGGGTGTCGGCTGGAACACACCGCCCAAGGACTATGGAAAGTGGCATGATTTGATCAGCGCGCTTATAAAACATTTGGTTTGCCGCTATGGCGGCGCGAGGCCGTATCCTGATATTTCAAGCTTTTGAACAGGTCGGATATATTCTATTGGCCGGGCACCCGCGAGGAGTTTTGCAAGTTATACGATTTTACGAAAAAGGACATCCATGACATCCTTCCCTCCGCGCGTTTTGGCGGGCCCACCACCGGCACCCGCAACCCACAGGGCAAGGCTGCAATATTTTCTCAGGGATTTTCTGGTGAGCTGCCGTCAGGGCATAAACCACGCCGCCGACAAAAAACCTTTGCCCCGCCTTCCGCTGAGTCCTTGGTGGATCAAGTTCGCGTACTTGTTAAGATCGCTAAGGACAGCGGCTACGGCCATCTTGAATGCGTCCTATCCGAAGCAGATCCGGACGGCTGGGCCGCCGGCGGACGCTTTGATAACCCGGCGCTGGACTTTCGCAACACGCAGTATTACGCATCCTATGTCGCCTCGTCGCATAACCAGATTTTCGACCTTGCCCTGAGCCTTTACATGGACATCGGCCCGCTCGCATGGCGTTCCTGTTCGAGGGAGAACGTTGCTTCTAAGGTACGCGCGGTTTATATGGAATCCAGCGGCAGCGCCCAGATCGACGGCTGGGCAACGCTGACTGGCGATCGCTCCTTGGAGATGCGTACTGCCACGAGGATGCCAGGGCAGGCCGGATTATCCGCAGGCAGGCATATCCAGCATGTGATCTACCGGCGAGGCGATCCGGGCTTTGTAAAATCCGTTCTGCCGGTCATCCGCGATTTCAACAGCAAAAACGGCACGAGCATAAAGCCGGCCGACACCGAGCGGCTTGCTTCCTGCTGGAATTACGCGCTCAACTGCGCCCATAGCCTGCCGGACTACATCAGCTACGGCGGTGAGTTTTATCTGGCCAATTTTTCAACAACATGGGAAGCTGGTGGTATGTTGATGGCATCGCCGCAGAAAATTGGATGTCCCTCGTGACGGAAACGGACAATCCGGTTGAAAGATGCGTCGCTATAACAGACAACAACTTCGCACACCTGCCACCGCTGAGCCTTATATGCCTTAAACCCGATTCGCGCTGACAGCACCCGGCAGAAACTCCATAAAGCAAAAAGAGCATGTGATAAAAACATGCTCTTTTATGTGTGGGTGATCGGGCGCAGTTATAGCGTCAGGCTGCCATTTTCAGTGCTTACATATTTCAGCACGTTCACCACCTTGCCCGTCACCGTGTCCACATACACATAGAATACGCTCCCTTCAAATTCACCTTTGACCTCATAGCAGGGAATCTCAGTTGCGTTCATAGGGATAATGCACAGGCGAACCTCTTTGTTCTGAAGCTCCTCTCCTGCCGCCTCAAGGGCTCCTTCCTCGGTCACCAGCATGTCGGGATATCCTCTCAGCCGATGACTTCTGATGTAATTGCCCGCCTCATAGCCGATGATCTCCCCGGTATCCAGTGAGACCTGCACCTTCACCATGTCCGGATATATCAGCATATCATACATCACATCAGCATATGTCACCATCACCGCGCTTCCGAATATCTGCCAGTGTATCATCTCCATCCTGTCCAGCCCCCTGCCGGCAAGGAAATGATCCGAATAGGCCACCGCGTCGCTCACCTGTAAATTCACATTGGCGGGGATGCTGTCCGGCAGCATCCAGAGCATGATTCCCCCCTGCTTGGTAACCGCCGCCTGCACCACAAGATTAGACCTGAGCGCAACGGTGAAAACCCATGTTGGAATCTCGCCCTCTTCCTCCCCTGTTTGCTCTATGGTCTTTATCCTGTCCTCTCCGATGAACTTTATCGCGCTGTCCTTTGCCTCATCAACGCCTACGGAATTACTGGGCAGCCCCAGCGGCCTGCCCGTGGCCGCATCGGAGAAGGGCCCGTCATATATCAGCGTCGGGTAGTCGATTCCGTTCATGGCGATGCCGTCCATGGGATATTCGCCCTCGTCCGTCAGGGGCTGCGACAGAGGATAGCTGCCGTCTATGGAGCTTAGCCTTATCATCTGGGCATTCTCAGAAAGAGTCCTGCAGGCTGCAAGCATCGCACGAAGATTTTCTTTGTCCTCGTCGGTGACGCTCTCCTTGTATGAAAGCGATCTGCAATATTCCCCCAGCTTGTTCACGAAGGCCATTATCTCCTCCGTGCTGCCGGCCCCGGCGGGAATTTGTGAAATGTTTTCGGAAACGGAATAGCTTTGTCGCCAGATATCGGCTATCAGTCTGCTTCCCGTGTTGGTGTCCTGGGCGATCAGCAGCTTTTCCAGCTTCACCTCGATATTTTCCATATTATCAATCAGCGAATAAAACGAGCGCTCATACATGCTGTCCAGCAGCCGGCGGTATCTGTTCTTGTGGACGTTTTCCGTCACTGCCCAAACGCACAGCCCTACTATGGCGATGCTTATGACGCTTATAAGCGCCCAGTTTCTTTTCTTCATGCTCATGCCTCCCTCAGCAAAAAATCAAATGGCGAAACGGTGCTTGCCTATGGTGGTTATCGTCTGCCGGTTGAAAATCCAGGCTACGACGGCCCTGTTGGGATTATAGTAATAGATAGCGCCGCCGGAAGGATCCCAGCCGTTCATTGCGTCCCTGGCTGCCCGCAAAGACTCCTCATTGGGCTCCAGGTTCATCTGGCCGTCATAAACAGCGCTGAATGCCCCCGGCTGATAGACCACCCCGGAAATCGAGTTGGGAAAGCTGGGGTGCTTCACGCGGTTTAAAATGACTGCGCCCACCGCCACCTGGCCCGTGTAGGGCTCTCCCCTGGCCTCGGCGTGGATGGTTCTTGCCAGAAGGTATATGTCCGCGCTGCTGTAGTTGCCCGAAGCCGATGACGACGAGCCCCCCGACAGGGTTATGCCTATGGCCGCGGCTGTTCTTGCGCCCACCCTTCCGTCGGCCGTGAGACCATTGCTGCGCTGAAAATAAATGACGGCGTCATAGGTGGCCTGTCCAAAAACGCCGTCCACAGTGCCCTTATAATAGCCCCATTCCTTAAGCCTTTGCTGAACCTTGCGGACGTCGCTGCCGGTTGAGCCCCAGGCCAGAGTCGCCGCCTCGGCCGCCGTCATAAGCGATATGCAAACCGCCAGCAGCAAAAGAACCGCCGCCGCCAAAACCCCCTGGGCCTTTGTAATTTTAATTTTCCTTCTTCCAGTCTTATTTACCATTTGCCATTACCTCCAAATCATCGGTGATATAAATCGGCTCGCCCTGCTTCAGGCGGATTATCAGCCTTGCAAAATAGGACTTGAACTTCACCTTAGGCATTTCCCAAAGCTCTGTGCCTTCGCCTTCGTCCATGAAGCACAGGGGCGGGTACATCACGCACCACCAGTTATCCCCCTTGCCCTCGCCCAGGATGATCTTTACAGCGCGATACATGCCCGCCGGCAGCATTGTGCCTGAATATATCCTGTCGGGGAAGGCAAAGTCACCAAGCTCGGTGCTGATACCGCCCTCAAAGCCGGCCCGCCGCGCTGCCTGCTCAATTCTTGGGCCACTTTTTGCTATTATCTCCTCGGCTTCACGGCTGCTGCCCGCCTTTGACATCTCGCCCGCAAACTCCTTTATCAGCTCGTCGCGAACCAGCAGCTTCATCTGCTGATCATGCGAACTGTTTGAGCTGGCCACCACATGCAAACGCAGCAACTCGCCCGACTCATATGCCAAAGCAAGATCATTCTTGCTTTCGCTTCCCAGCAAAAAAGTCCCCGCCAAGGCTGCCGCCAACAAAACCAGCCCCATTAAAGCCCTTATGTCCGGGTTTTTTCTTTTTTTCATGCCCATCCTCCTTGCAAAGCCTGCTTTATAACAAAAGATCATGTGTCACTTTATATACAGTATCTTTCCGTTTTGCAAAATTATGCGCATTTCCCATAAGTTTCTTTTTTTAGCCGCAACAATATATAAGCGCAAAAAAGAGCGCATGAAGCGCTCCATTACAGGTCGATTTAGTTTTTAGGGGTAGGGCGCAGTGCGCTGCCCCGCATCCGCAAGGGAATTTTCCCTTCGCCATTGACCCTTTTTCATATTAATAAAATTTTAGTCAAGTTTTTTCAAAAACTTGCGGGGTCTGGGGTGGAAGCCCAGCAGGGTTCAGGGCATAGCCCCAGCGAAACTTAAGCAAGGGCCCCGCACCGTCTGATGCGGAGCCCGCGCCCCCTCTACAGCAGTATGCAGATCAGGCTGCCGTTGCCGTTGTTGATTATCCGCTGCAATGTGCCCTGTATCTTCATGCGCGCATCCTCAGGCATGCCCATCAGCTTAGTGGCAAGCCCTTCCTTCAGCAGATCGTTCAGGCTTTTGCCGAACATTTCCGTCTCCCAGAGCTTTGCCGGCTCGTTCTCAAACTTTTCAAGCATATACGCGATCAACTGGTTGGATTCCTGCTCCGCGCCTATTGTGGGTGTTATCACGCTTTCGATATCCACCTTTATCATGTGGAGGCTGGGGCCGCTGGCCTTAAGCCTCACGCCGAACTTATTCCCCTGTTTCACCAGTTCAGGCTCATCCAGCGTAAGTTCCTCCTGGGTGGGAGCCACAAGGCCGTAGCCGGTGCGGCGCACTGAGTTCAAGGCGTCGGCCACACGGTCGTACTCACGCTTGGCATACATCAGATCCTTCATCAAGTTCATCAGATGCATGTCGCCCTCTATATCCGCGCCGCATTCCTCGCCGAGGACGGAATAGAACAGCTCCCTTCCGATGTCGATATCGAAATCTATGACGCCTGTCGCCAGGTCGATGGAGGAAAGCACGGGGGCACTCAGCATATCCTCGCCCTCCATCATTGAATCGACGGCCATATAATCCTTCACGCGGCCCATCTCCTGGGAAACATCCCGCACTTCTGATATCAGCTTTTCCACCAGCCAGTGTTTTTCGTCCAAGGCGCCTATCCACGACGGCACTGTGAAGTTCACCTGAGAGAGGGGGAATTCGTAGAGCACCTTCTCCAGAAGATTGCTCACATCGCCCTTGTTCATGTTTTTAACATCCATCACCAGCACCGGCGCACCATACTTTTCTTCAAGGCTCGCGCCAAGGGCATTAGTTTCGCTGCTGCTCGGCCTGGCAGAGTTAAGGACGATCACATAGGGCTTGTTTATGGCGCTAAGCTCCGAGGCGACCCTCTCCTCGGCGCCGACATAGTTAACCCTGGGGATATCGGCGATGCTGCCGTCGGTGGTGACAAGAATGCCGATTGTGGAATGATCCTCGATCACCTTTTTAGTGCCGATTTCCGCCGCCTGCTCAAAGGGAATGTCCTTTTCAAACCATGGCGTTTTAACCATGCGGGGCATTTCCTCCTCCACCGCGCCCAAAGCCCCAGGAACAAGGTACCCCACGCAGTCCACCATTCGCACATCGATGGAGGTCTTTTCGTTGATGCGTACATTCACCTTTTCCGAAGGCACGAACTTCGGCTGGGTGGTCATTATGGTCTTGCCCGAGCCGGACTGGGGCAGCTCATCCAGCATCCTCGTTTTTTCAGGCCCTTCCTGCACATTTGGGAGCACCAGCAAATCCATGAGCTGCGCTATAAACGTGGATTTGCCCGTTCTCACCGGTCCAACTACGCCGAGGAACAGCGCTCCTCCGGTTCGCTTTGTTATATCGCTGTAAATATCAAATCGCTCCATTGCATTTCCTCCCAATGATACATATCTGATTAAGAATATGCCTGCCATAAACAAATATGACAGGCAATCAAAGGGCGTATGCGCTATTTTATGTTTTGATTTCTTCCTTGGCACTCTCTCGCACCCTGCCGGGACTCCGCTCAAGACCCCGCAAGCTTTTGAAAAAGCTTGGCTAAAACTTTAATAATATGAAAAAGGGTCAAGGGCAAATGAAAATTCCCTTGCGGGCTCAGGGCAGTGCCCTGCATCATTTCTCATCAATACCGTTACTTACCTTTGCCAAATATGTCCACCTTTCTGGTGAACTCGTCGCCGCTGATTATGCGCCTGATGTTGCCCCTGTGGCAGTAGACTATCAGCGCAAAAACGACAACCCCATAAACAACAAAACCGGCATTTTGAATGTGAAACAATAGAATATATATTAGCAGCACCGTCGCAAGGGCGATTGAAACTATTGAAACCACCTTTAAGACCGCAATCCCCGCTATGGCAACGACAAAGAAAACCAGCCCGACGGCAGGCTGAACGGCTATCAGCGAGCCGATGGTTGTCGCCGCGCCCTTACCGCCTTTGAAGCCGTAGTAAACGGGCCATATATGGCCGATCAACGCCGCCACACCGCCAATATACGCTCCATTCTCTCCTAAAAGCCAAAGCCCCGCCAAGGTTGCCACAGCGCCTTTAAGGGCATCCAGCAGCAATGTCAGCGCTGAGGGCAATTTCCCCAGGGTCCGCATCACATTGGTGGCGCCGGTCCCGCCGCTGCCCACCTTGCGGATATCATCAAGCCCGAAGTGCCTGCATATCAGCAGCCCGAACTGAATGCTTCCCAGGAAATATCCTATTATTACTATCGCAATAATCTTCAGCGCCGTCATGTGATGGTGCCCTCCTTCTTTTCATCGCGACCTCTGACGACTATTCTAATGGGCGTTCCGTCAAGAGGGAAAGTTTTCCTTAGATAATTTTCTATGTATCGCTCATATGAAAAATGCATCAGCTTTGGATCGTTCGTGAAGAGCACGAATGTGGGCGGGCGCACCGACTGCTGCGTGGCGTAAAAAATTCGCAGCCTCCTGCCCTTGTCCGTGGGCGGCGGCGTGACCATGATGGCGTCATGGATGGCATCGTTCAGCATCCCCGTGGTGACCCTGTGGCTGGCCGCGGCATATACCTGGGCCACCAGGGGCAAAATCCCCTGGGTCCTCTGGCCAGTCAATGCGGATATGAACATCACAGGCACATAGTCCATGAACTTTAATTCCTCCAGCACCTGTTTCCTGTAGGTTTCAAGGGTGCCGGTTTCTTTTTCAAGGCTATCCCATTTGTTGACGACGACGATACAGGCCCTTCCTTCTTTTTCAATATAGCCCGCCACCTTGGTGTCCTGCTCGGTTACTCCCTGGGTGGCGTCGATCAAAAGCAGCGCCACATCACAGCGCCTGATGGCGTCAAAGGCCCTGATGACGCTGTATCTTTCCAGAGTCCTTTCGTTTATCCTTGCCTTGCGGCGGATGCCGGCGGTATCGATAAGCACATATTTCCTGCCCTCATGATCCATTCGGCTGTCGATGGCGTCCCTCGTCGTTCCCGCAATGGCGGAAACCATCACCCGTTCCTCGCCCAGAAGCCTGTTCACCAGCGATGACTTGCCCACATTGGGCTTGCCGCAAACCGCCACTTTTATTTCTTCATCGGCCTCTTCCTCGCCCGGGCTCTCAAGGGAGCCTTCGGGCAGAAGCTCGCAAAGCTCATCCAGCAGGTCGCCAAAGCCCAGCAGATTTACCGATGATATGGGATGGGGCGTGCCAAGGCCCAACTGGTAAAAATCAGTCGCGTTTATTTCATGCTCAAAATTGTCTATCTTGTTTACCGCCACCAGCACCGGTTTGCGGGATCTGCGAAGGATGTCCGCCACCTCTGCGTCGGAGCCGGTCATGCCCTCCTTGCCGTCCACCAAAAAGATGATCGCATCGGACATCTCTATGGCGACCTCTGCCTGCAAGCGCATCTGCTGCAGCAGCGGATCCTCCGAGTAGGGGTCGATGCCGCCGGTGTCGATCAGCGTGAAGCTGTGGCGCTGCCATTGACAGTCGGCGTATATTCTGTCTCTGGTCACCCCGGGGGTGTCGTCGACAATGGCGATGCGCCGCCCTGCCATTTTATTAAAGAAGGTGGACTTGCCCACATTCGGCCTGCCCACAATTGCCACAAGAGGAATTGCCATTTTTACACCCGTTCCGTTTCTGTTTTCAATTATTTACATATTTTTATATCATTTTTGCCATTTCTACATCTTTTAATCATAGGCCCATGATTAATCAGCGATCAGAATATCGCTGCCATCGCCCTTTGATCTTCGATCCTTAGAATTATACCGTATTTACCGCCCTGCCGCAAGAGAGGCCGCCCCTTTCCTGCTGAAAGCGACTTGGGGAGATGAAATCCTCTTTGGGAAAAGAGGTTTCATCGTGGGTGGGCGGGCCCGCCCAAGGCCCCATCAGGGCATCACTCAAAGCCTTTAAAAGCTGCATCCAGCAGGCGCTTAGGCACCTTTGTGAAAAGCTCCGAAACGGACTGATGCTTGAAATCATGCAAAAGCGCCTCCGCAAACAATGGCGCCGCTGAAATCCTCAGGAATTTGCCGGACAGCTCCGTGTTTTCATTGATTATGCTATCCGTTGAAAGAATGAATTCTATCGGGCTTTCCTGTATTCTTTCAGCACCCTCCTGAGAGATTGTGTTATGTGAAAGGCTGGCAAATATTCTTTTCGCTCCTTTTTCCTTAAGAGAGTTTGCTAAATTCACCAAAGTTCCTCCAGTGATGGTGAAGTCATCGACAATCAAGCAGTTTCGCCCTTCAACATCCCCCGCCACACTCATTATTTTGCAGCTTTCATCATGGCTTTCTCGCATTTTTTCACCCAGAGCAAAAGGCACCTTCAAAAGCTCGCTGTATTTTCTAACCCTCTTTGCGCCGCCCGCATCCGTCGCAACCACCGTCAGGTTCTCATACCAGCCCAGCTTTTTTACCGCCTCGCACAAAAGCGCTGTCGGCAGCAGATTATCCGTCGGTTTTTTGAAAAAGCCCTGAACCTGCATACTGTGCAGATCCATTATCATAAATTTGTCCGCACCTGCCAGCTCCATGCACTCCGCGCACACCCTGGCCCTTATCGAAACCCTCGGCTCGTCCTTTTTATCCCCCTGCGCATATGAAAAGTATGGCATAATAACCGTAACCGTGCTGGCACTCGCCCTTTTAAACGCATCCAACCAGAAGAGTATCTCCACGAAATCGCTGTCGGGAGTGATGCCGATGGATTGCACTAAAATGATGTCCTTATCGCGCACAGTTTCGTCCGCGCGCACAAAGAGATTTCCCTCGGTAAAGCGGATGCAAGTGGATTTACTCACCCTCGCTCCCAAATATTCCGCCATCCTCTGGGCAAAGCTCTGCCCATTGCTGCCTGCAAAAAGCATGTAGTTGCTGCCCAGCCTGCTCTTTTTCAGTCCATTTTCCATTTCCATGAAGCCCCCTTCGCGCCGACAATAAACGTTTATATATTTTTAACTCCGCAGAGAAAATCAAACGAATTGCATTCAGAAAGGATTAATGAAAACAGAAAAAGAAACCAAGTCGCATAAAGGCGGCTCAGATTGTCTTGCTTTCATCAAAGAAAAAGCATGCGACAGTGATTCACTTTCAATTAAAGGCTTTCTTGTTTCTCTCATAGAGCAGCCTCAGGCCCTTTAGCGTAAGCTCTCCGTCTATAAAATCGATACAGTGAGCCTCCGATGAAATCATCCTGGCGGTACCGCCTGTGGCGACCACCTTTGCACTTTCGGCGTTTAGCTCCGCCTTCATCTTGCGTACAATATAATCAACCTGCCCCACAAAGCCGTAGACAAGGCCCGCCTGCATGTTCTTGATTGTGTTCTTGGCGATAACCGACTCAGGCTTTATAAGCTCGATCTTGGGGAGCTGAGCGGTTTTTTCTGAAAGGGCCTCCATCGAAAGCTTTATTCCGGGGCAGATAACGCCCCCCAAAAACTCACCTTTAGCGCTCATCACGCCATAGGTGGTGGCGGTTCCAAAGTCAATAAAAATCGTCGGCCCACCGTAGTATTCGTAGGTGGCAACAGCGTTGGCGATGCGGTCGGTGCCCAAGGTCTGGGGGTTTTCATACTTTAGATTGATGCCTGTCTTTATGCCCGGGGCCACCCACATGGGTTTTTGGAAAAAGAAATCGCCTATCATGTGCTCAATGGTGAAATTCATCGACGGCACCACCGATGAAAGGATTATCCCCTCGATCTCCTCCGCTGTTCTGTTATCTCTTTTCATCAGCATATGGAGCATTATTCCATATTCAAAGCTGGTCTTTGAAAGGTCCGTTGAAAGCCTGTAATAGTGCACCATTTTCATGCCTTCGAATATCGCGCATTTAATATTTGAATTTCCCACGTCTATAGTTAAAATCAAAGTGACACCTCGAAATTTTTTGTTATCTTTTTGTTATCTTTTTGCTATCTTTGCAAAATGCCCGGGATTATAAGCCGCCCCGGCATCCCGCCTTTATTTGTTTTAGCTCCTGTCATGCACCCTCGCCGACAAACATTGACGGCATGGCCTTCTTCAGCGCAAGGAGTACCGCCGTGCATATCAAAAGAGCGCTGGCCGCCTCGGCGAGGCCGTTTGTCAGCACGATGAAGCCCAGCCCTGCCAGAGCAGAAACTCCCATGTTTTCCGCGAAAAAGGTGGAAAGCGTGCTGCTATAGAGCAAATACGTCCCCCCCAGGACAAAAACCGTGTTCGTCAAGGAGCCGGCGACGGATGCCGCCGCGTAGCGGACAGAAGGCTTGGCCTTTTTAGCCGCCCTGCTAACAAGATGAGTGAACACCGCTATCAGCAAACGGGGCAGAAAGATCACAAGTATCAGCGGCCAGAGCCCGAACTGAGAGAATATGATACCGAACAGCCCGAAGGGCGCAGCTAGTAGCTGATATAAGCTTGTGAAAGCGAAGATGAGACTAAGAACCAGTCCCGGCACAAGGCCCAAAGTGATCGTGCCGATTATCACCGGCAGGCACATAAAAGTAATTTCAGCTATGCCAACCTTAAGATAGCCAATTGGGGTGAAAGCGAAGATCAGCAGAAGGGAAACCAGCAAAGACATCACAACGAGTTGCTTTACATTGTTTTTCATAATTTTCCTCCGTTCAAGTTCTTGAAAGATACCTGACATTATTAGGGCCGCTTTTAGTAAGTTCGGTTTCATTATGAATACCGACAACTTATTGTATCGCATTTTTTATTGTCGGGCAAGAATAAATCCTGAATATAGCAGAAAAAATTGAAAAAAACTTTGCAATATGTTATATTTATTCCATTATTTTGTAAGCATTGCAGTTTCATCAAAGAAAATGGCGTGAAAAGGAGAAAAAAATGATCAAAGGACTTGGACATATCGGAATTTTCGTCAGCGATGCCGAAAGATCAAAAGCGTTTTATGAGAAGATCGGCTTTGTTATCGAGGGCACATATCAGCGTCCGGGAGGCACCGTCATCGCCTTTGCCGAGGCCGGCTCCTGCGTTCTGGAGCTGATCCAGCCGGGGGACAAGAGCCGTGTCGGGCGGCCGGCCGGCGTTGTGGACCATGTCTGCATCGAAGTTTTAGACATCGATGACAAGGTTGCGGAGCTCAAGGCCCTTGGAATAATCAGCGAAGACGCCAGCGTGGGCATTATCGAGGAAGTGTACGGCGGCTTTAAGAACATATTCTTCGAAGGCCCTGACGGAGAGCGCATGGAATACGTGCAGATGCTGTGATCGCGGCGCAACAGCGCCCCAGCGTTATTTTTTCAATAGCGCGGGGCGCTTTTTTCTGCCAATGCCGCGAATTTCATTAGTAGAGAAAACGGCCGAACATTTTAAAGCTAAGCTTTATGAGCAATCAATATGCCATTCATTATAATTTCTGCAGCAGTGGCCGCCGCCCTTGATATGATGCTCTATTGGGCGGACAAGGATTAGCTTGCCCTTTGCAAGAGCGGCATTCTTACCTTCAATACATATTGCAGGGGGAAATATGCGGCAGCCTTTACATCCAGATGTGCGAACAAAAAAGACCCTTGCTTTTAGGGAAGCAACTTAGGGAGGCCAAAGCTTCCCGGCGCGAGGCGCGGGGAGTTTTGGCCGTGGGCGGGTGGGCCCGCCGCAGATTCTGTAAACCGGCACGTAAAACACAAAAGAGGATGCCTTTTTGCATCCTCTTTTTGCATCCTCTTTTCTGGTCTGACTATTGCAAAAGCGCCACAGTGTCCCTTGCAATCGCAAGTTCCTCATTGGTGTTGATGATGTACACCTTCGTCTTGTAACCGGGAACCGTCAGATCAGACTCCTTGCGGTTATCCTGCTCGTTCTTTTCCAGGTCTATCTTCATGCCGAAAAATTCCATGTCCTTCATAACTCTTTCGCGAACAACCCAGTCATTCTCACCGATGCCGCCCGTGAATGCCACCGCGTCCACGCCGTTCATCGCCGCCACATAAGAGCCGATGTACTTTTTTATCCCATAGCACAGCATGTCAAGGGCCAGCTCTGCGCGCTCATTGTTTTCCAAAACGGCATCCTGAATGTCGCGCATGTCCGAGGAAACCCCCGAAACCCCTTCTATGCCCGAGTATTTGTTCAGCATAGAGGTCACTTCTGATATCGTCATATCCTTATGGCTCATCAAAAATTCAATTATAGCAGGATCAACGCTGCCGGAGCGGGTTCCCATTATTACGCCTTCCAGCGGCGTGAGGCCCATTGAAGTGTCGACAGACCTTCCGTGCATGACCGCCGCTATGGACGAGCCGTTTCCAAGATGACAGGTGATTATTTTAAGCTCAGAGACATCCCTGCCCATCAATTGAGCCACCCTTGAAGCAACAAACTTGTGGCTCGTGCCGTGGAAGCCATATCTGCGCAAGCGCAGTTCCTTGTATATCTCGTAGGGCAGTCCGTACATATATGCGTATGAGGGCATCGTCTGGTGGAATGCCGTGTCAAAAACCGCCACCTGGGGCACTCCGGGCATCAGTTTGCGGCAGGCTTCAATGCCTTGAATATTCGCCGGGTTATGCAGCGGCGCAAGGGGCACATTTTCTCTGATCGCCGCCATCACATCTTCATCGATTATGACTGATGTCGAAAACTTTTCTCCCCCATGAACAACCCTGTGGCCCACCGCGTCAATCTGGCACATGTTCTCGATAACGCCTTTTTCCTTGTCCGTCAAAGCCGCCACTAACGCCTTCATGGCTTCGATATGGTCTTCCATATCGCGAAAAACCACATAGTTTTCCCTGCCATTAACCTTGTGGGTCAGCTTTGAGCCCTCCATCCCAATTCTTTCGACTATGCCCTTGGCTATGTCGCCCTCGGTTTTCGTGTCAATAAGCTGGTATTTAAGCGAAGAAGAGCCGGCATTAATTACCAAAACGTTCATGATATATCCTCCTAAAATTTATGAGCTTCTTTCACTTCATCAGGGCCATGCCCTCTGCTGAAATATTTTAGCTGATTTTAATTGTTTTGCGCCTGCACTGCCGTTATCGCCACCACGCACACTATATCTTCCGGCACACAGCCCCGGCTCAAGTCGTTAACGGGCTTTGCAAGGCCCTGTATCAGCGGCCCATATGCCTCCGCCTGGCCAAGCCTCTGGGTAATTTTATATGCTATGTTCCCCGCGTCTATATCCGGGAATATAAGCACATTGGCCTTGCCTGCCACCGGGCTTCCCGGCGCCTTCAGCTCAGCCACGCCGGGAACCAAAGCTGCGTCTACCTGCAGCTCGCCGTCGATAAGCAGATCAGGCTCAAGCGCCTTCGCCTTCGCCAGCGCTTCGGTGACCTTATCCACCATGGCATGTTTTGCGGAGCCTTTGGTGGAGAATGAAAGCATGGCCACCCTGGGCTCTTCAAACTCTGTTAAAACGGTGGATGTCTTGGCCGTCGCAATCGCAATCGCCGCAAGCTCGTCGGTTGTTGGTTCAATCACCAGGCCGCAGTCTCCATACACGAAAACGCCCTTCTCTCCGTATTGACGAGCGGGGCAATCCATGATAAAACAAGATGAGACGCAGGATATTCCTTTGGCTGATTTGATAATCTGAAGGGCGGGGCGGATGACATTGCTGGTGGAGTTTATGGCGCCTGCCACCATGCCGTCAACATCGCCGGCCTTTAGCATGATTGTCGCAAAATAAAGGGTGTTTGTAAGAAGGGTTTCGCGGGCTTGCTCCAGTGTCATCCCCTTTGACTTTCTAAGCTCATAAAAAAGATTGGCGTACTCTTCCAGCTTGTCCGACTTGGCCGGGTCCACAATCTCCGCTGCGGCGATATCAGCCCCCTGGGAGAGGATATCCTCCTCTTTGCCCACCAAAACCAGATCGGCGATCCCCTGCCTTAATATCATCTCCGCGGCTTTAACCGTGCGGGGCTCGCTGCCCTCAGCAAGAACGATGCGCTTCTTGTCGGCCTTCGCTCTTTGAACAATACGCTCCATCACAGACATAAAACTACCTCCTGAAGTTGTCGGCTTAATGCCAATTTGTAGTATATAAGTTATTATACACTTTTTTGCCTAAAAAGGAAAGATCAAGAATTATGAAAATTGCCGGTATAATTTGTGAATATAACCCATTGCACCGGGGGCACGAATATCAGCTTCAAAAAACGCGGCAGCAAACCGGCGCAGATGTTATAGTCTGCGCCATGTCCGGGGCCTGTGTGCAAAGGGGCGATATAGCCATTATCGACAAATGGACAAGGGCAAAGATGGCCCTTTCCTGCGGCGCGGACGTGGTCTTTGAGCTTCCTGCCCTGTTCGCCGTAAGACCCGCCCGGGACTTTGCAATGGGCGGCGTGTCCCTGCTTTCGGCCGCCGGCGCTCATGCAATCTCATTCGGCAGTGAAATCAGCGATATCTCTTTGCTGAAGGCGGCAGCCGCGGTCGATATGGATGAAAACTTTCACGTTAAAGAGGCTCTGCGAAAGGGCTTCTCATACCCAAGGGCGGCCCAGGAAGCTTATAAAGACCTGGGCATTTCACCGGATCTCGCCGACATGCCCAACATGATTCTTGGGGTTGAATATATCCGCGCCATCGAGAAGATCGCCCCTGAAACCCAGCCCGTTGCCATAAAGCGCGACCGCGGCGACGGGCTTTCCGCCACTTTGCTTCGCTCACTGCTTATCGAAGGCGAAAAAGATGCCGCTTTAGCCATGCTTCCTCCACATATCATGCCTCTTTTAGAGGGGAAAAATTACAATTCATTTGTAAATGTTCAGCAGGCTGTTTTATATTCTTTGCGAAATGCCAAGCGGGAAGAGCTTTTGAACATTCCCGGGGTGTCCGAAGGGCTTGAGGTGCGGATAATGAAAGCCGCCTTAAGCTGCGCCACATTGAATGAGCTTTTTGCAGACATTAAATCCAAGCGCTATACAATGGCCCGAATACGCCGCGCCGTGCTTTCCCATATGCTGGGCATCACAGGCGAGCTTTGCGCAAAATACCCCTCTGCGCCATATCTGCGCATATTGGGCTTTAAAAAAAGCGCCCTGCCCTATCTGGCCGCGCTTCGGGATTTTGCCACGATTCCAATAATCAATAAATTCGCCGATGCGCAGATGAACGAATGCATCGAAATTGATCTGGCCGCGCAAAATCTGTTCGATCTGGGTCTGGGCATCCCCACCGGCGCAGATTTTAAGACATCTCCGGTTATTTTGTGATTGTCGATACCGGTTTCGCGGGGCTTCGCGCCGAGCTTCGCAAGTTTTAACTTTGTTTAATAGTTTTAATAATTTTAATAAAATAAAGGGATAAATGGGCCAAGGGAGACATCCCTTGCGGGTGCCGGGAAGAGCACTGCGCCGTCCACCCTAAACCCCGGCGATTTTCCCGATGACCGCCCTGAGCGCCCCGGCGATATCGGCCGCGCAGGCCTCGTACTCGCTGCTGTCGCCGCCGAAGGGATCGGCGATGGAGCCTTCTTTTCCAAAGGCATAGCCCAGCAATGTGTGGATTTTTTCCGCGTGCTGGGGGTAATTCTCTTTCAATATCCTCACGTGGGAGCCCTGCATACAAAGCACCAGATCCGCGCTTTCCATCAGCCATTCGTTTACAGCGCCGGCTGAGTGATGGCTCAAGTCAAGGCCGATGTCCTCCATGGCAGAGATTGCGCCAACAGAAGCGGGAAGGCCCTCGTGGGCGGCCACACCCGCGCTCGTGGCGGATATCTCCAGCTTTTCCTCCCCGGCAATCGCGTTAAACATCGCGGCGGCCATGGGCGAGCGGCATGTATTGCCCGTGCAAACAAAAAGAATCTTTTCGATTTTTTTCATATAATTCTCTCCCTTTGAAAACCCGAAGCCCTAAGAAGCCTGTTCATAAGCGCCAGGCCAAGGCCTTCCTCCGGCACTGCCTGACAGATCATTATGTCGTAATCATCGTCGTCCAACCGGCGCAGCTTGTCGAAAAGCCCCGCCGCATAAGACGCCGTGTCCCCCATATCGCAAACTGTCATACCCTTGATGTCAGAAAGCCTTTCCGCAAGGGGTGCAAGGGCCAAAACCGCGCATCTGTGGGCGTGGGTCATCGCGAAACCCTTTAGATAGTCCGCCAGGCGGCCTTCGTCGCCTTCGAGCACCAGCACCCTGCCATTTTTGGGGGAATAATGCCTGTGCTTCATGCCCGGTGAGCGGGCCTCCTCGTCATTTTCAAGCTGCCTTGTGACACCTTCGCTGACTGAGCAGCGGCCGCAGACCTGTTCTATCATTTCCTTCGTAACTGCGCCGGGGCGAAGTATCACCGGTCCCTGGGCTTCATCGCTCACATCCACCACTGTGGATTCAACACCGTACCTGCACGGCCCGCCGTCGATTATCACCGGAATTCTCCCGTTCATATCGGCAAGAACATGCTCCGCCCTTGTGGGGCTTGGAAGCCCTGAAAGATTGGCGCTGGGCGCGGCGATAGGCAGCTTCGCAGCCCTTATAAGGCTCAGGGCGATATCATTGTCCGGCATTCTTATGGCGACTGTTTTAAGGCCCGCGCTCACTTCCCCGGGAAGGCAGTCAGCCTTTTTTACAACCAGCGAAAGCGCACCCGGCCAGAAGGCTGCCATCAGCTTTCGGCAATCCTGTGATAATTCCTTTGAAACGGCTTCAGCCTGTGCTATCTCCGCCACATGGACTATCAGCGGATTATCCCCGGGCCTGCCCTTTGCCTTGAATATCTTTTTTACAGCCACAGGATCAAGGGCATTTGCGCCCAGACCGTAGACGGTTTCCGTGGGAAATGCCACCAGTTCCCCGTCGATCAAAAGCTGAGCCGCCTCGGGGATGGCCAGCTCATAGTCACGCCTTACCAGCGTTTTGTATTCTTTAAAGCTCTGCATAAATATCAGCTTGCGCTCTGGCTTTGAAGCTTCAGCGCTCTTTCCTCCATGGCCAAAGCCTCTATCATCTCGCTCATGTCACCGTTCATGAATTCGCCCAGCTTGTAGATGGTTTTGCCGATTCTGTGGTCCGTCACCCTGCCCTGGGGAAAGTTATATGTGCGGATGCGCTCGCTTCTGTCGCCGGTTCCCACCTGGCTTTTTCTGTCTGCGCTAAGGGAGCTGCTCTGCTCCTGTATCGCCTTGTCCAAAAGCCTGGAGCGCAGCATCTGCATTGCCTTGTCCTTGTTCTGAAGCTGGCTGCGCTGGCTCTGGCACTGCACCACTATGCCCGTGGGAAGATGGACAATGCGAACGGCGCTATCCGTCCTGTTGACATGCTGGCCGCCTGCCCCTCCCGCACGGTAGGTATCGATGCGCAGATCGCCGGAGTTTATCTCCACGTCCACTTCCTCGGCTTCGGGCATTATGGCCACGGTGACGGTGGATGTATGAATCCTCCCCTGGGACTCGGTGGCCGGCACCCTTTGCACCCTGTGGACGCCGCTTTCATATTTAAGGCGGCTGTATGCCCCCTTGCCCGAAATGGTGAAAACAACCTCCTTAAGGCCGCCCAGTTCAGTCAGGTTTTCGTCTACCACCTCAGTTTTAAGGCCCTGAGAGGCGGCGTAAAGGGAATACATCCGCACCAGCTCCATGCCGAAAAGGCCGGCTTCGTCGCCGCCGGCGCCCGCGCGCACTTCCACCACCACGTTCTTATCGTCGTTTTCATCCTTGGGAAGAAGCAGAATCTGTATCTCCTGCTCCATCTCCCCCTTTTTCGGGAGAAGCTCCCTCAGCTCCAGCTCCGCCATCTCCTTCATGTCGGGATCGGCGGTCATCTCCTCCGCTTCGCTGATGTGATCCAATATTTTTTTATATTCTTCATAGGCGTTGGCGATGGGGGCCAGCTCGCTGTGCTCCTTCATCAGCTTTCGCCAGTTGTTTATATCGTTCGTGGTTTCCGGCTGCGCCAGAAGCAGATTCAGCTCCTCAAACCTGGCAGCCAGGGCTCCAATTTTCTCGATCATATTATCACCGTTTATTGTTTTATAGTTTTTATTGTTTTCTTTTAAAAGATGCGGTGCTAAAAATTTCCGCTACTCTGTGCAGCCCCTGCATATCCCTGTGCAGGATGACATTATGCCCGCGCTCCCCGCGGAAAAGGGCTTTTACCGCCTCTGCCTGGCCGTCTGCGAACTCCAGCAACAGCCTGCCTGCGGGGTTTAAGAAGCCCTCGACGGAGGCTGCAAGCCTACGGATGAAGTCAAGGCCGTCCCCGCCGGAGTATAGGGCCAAAGCAGGGTCATGGCGCACCTCGGGCTGTATGCCCGCCCTGTCACCCTCCGGCACATAGGGTGGGTTGCAGGTTATAATGTCGAACGTTCGCCCTTCAAAACCGGAAAAAAGATCGCTTTTTATCACTTCCAGCGAAGCGCCGTTTTTCGCCGCATTTGCCTTGGTAGCGGCAATGCAGGCATCAGATATGTCCGACGCCGTCACATTCGCTCGAGTCAGCTTCGCCATTCCCAGCGCCACTGCGCCGCTGCCGCAGCAAAGATCAAGGGCGGTTTTGTATCCGGCTTCGTTTATGGCACCGACCGCCGCCTCACAGAGTATCTCGGTGTCCTGGCGCGGGATAAGCACATCATCAAAAACAATAAGCTCCATACCCATAAAATATGCCCTGCCGGTGAGCCTTTGAAGCGGAACTCTTTCCCCTCGTTTTTTCAAAAGCACAAAAAGCCTTTCCTCCTCAGCGGACGAAATCTCACGGCCCTTCATCGAAAGAAGGAGCAGCTCTCCCCTTTCGCAGCCGATTACATGGCAAATAAGCCAGTCGCCATCGGCCCCGGGGTCGGGAACGCCCGCCGCCCTCAGGATTTCTTCAGCCCTGCGCCGTGCCCAAGATATCTTCATTTTTAAATGACGCCATTTCCACCGCAGGTTCAACCTCTATAGCGGCCTGCGCGGCCATGGCGGCCTTTTCTTCTTCGGTTCTGTAGCGATCTGCGGAAGCAGCGTGGAAAGCGGCTATTGCCACCTCCAGCATTTTTTCATCCGGCTCTTTTGTTGAAAGCCGCTGCACCCAAAAACCCGGCACCCTCAGGGCTCTTGTGAAGGCGTTTTCATATTTACCCATGTACATAAGCGCCTCATATGAAATTCCCGCCACCAAAGGCATCAGCAGCAGGCGGCTTAATATCCTTGTCAGGTAGTTATAATCCCAGCCGACCACCGAGAAAAACAGTATGCTTATTGTCATCACTATCAGCAAAAAGCTGGTGCCGCACCTGGGATGAAGCCTGGAATGCCTCATGGCGTTTTCAGTGGTTAAAGGCTGGCCTGCCTCGAAGCATGATATTGTCTTGTGCTCCGCGCCATGGTACATGAACACCCGCTTTATGTCCTTCATAAGGCTTATGGCAAACATATACGCCATGAAGATCAGCATCCGCGTCAGGCCCTCGATCAAGTTCACGGCAATGCGGTTCTCGATGAACCCTTTCGCCATCTGTGCCACCAGCGAGGGCAGCAGAACAAAAAGTCCCACAGCCATCACCGCCGCCAACAGCATGGCCAAGCCCATCACCACGCTTTCAGCGGATTTGCCCAGCTTTTCGGAAAGCCATTTTTCAAACTTGCCCGGCTCCTCTTCCTCAAGGCCGTACATCTTCGCCGAAAAGGAGATGGTCTTATAGCCCATGGCAAGGGTTGCCGCAAAGCGGACTATGCCCCTTATGACCGGCAGCGAATAAAACTTGTTTTTCTTGGAGGCATCTTCCCGGGGGCTTTTCTCCACGACGATTTCACCGCTTTCTTTGCGTACGGCGATAGCCATCATCTTATCCTCCGGCGAGAGCATCATCACGCCCTCAAGAACAGCCTGTCCCCCTATGCTGGTATATTTTGTTTTTTCTTTTTTATTGTTTGTTTTAGCCAATTTTGCCAATGCAATTTCCTTTCAGCGCCCCGCATCTGCGATTCTTGCGGCGCAAATCATGGTTAATAAATAGCGATAACCCCGTGTTTGGGCACGGGGCTGAAAAAGGCATTGCTAAATATTGTATCTCTTTTTGAAGCGGTCAACGCGTCCGCCGGTATCGACCAGCTTCTGCTTGCCGGTATAAAAAGGATGACATTTCGAGCAGATTTCAACGCGCATTTCCTTCTTGGTGGAGCCAACCTCGAAAGTTTCCCCGCATATGCAGCGCACCGTGGCCATCTGGTAGTTGGGATGTATCTTTTCTTTCATTTTTCTCACCTCTTTGCTTGAAGGTCTAAGCAGCCAAAAGGGCCGCTTAATCAACAGCTTTTTAATTATATCATGCAGCTTTCCCAAAATCAATACCGCTTAGCATTTTTTTAGGGTCCTTTTCCGAGTCCTTTATAAAAGCCGTTTTACATGTTATAATTATCCTAAAACCGGGAGCAGGGAGGTATTTTGCATGAGAGCAGTTGTTCAAAGGGTTTTACAGGCAAGCGTCAGCGTGGAGGGAGAGCTAATATCGCAAATCGGCAAGGGCTTTATGGTGCTTGTGGCGGTGATGGACGGCGATACCCCTGCGGATATCGGCTACATCGCCAAAAAGCTCTGCGCACTTAGAGTTTTTGAGGACGAAGACGGCAAGATGAACCGCTCAATCACCGATGTCGGCGGCCGGATGCTGATCATCTCCCAGTTCACACTGGCAGGCGATGCCAGGAAGGGCAATCGCCCCGGCTTCACTGCAAGCGCACAACCCGATATCGCGCAGGAATATTACGATCTTCTTTGCGATTCCGTCTCGAAAACGGTACCGGTTGAAAAGGGAATCTTTGCCGCTGACATGCAGGTGGCCCTCATAAACGACGGCCCCGTCACCATTTTGCTGGACTCTGGCAAACTTTTTTAGTTTTTTAAAGAATTTAAAATTATGATTGAAGTAAACACAAATAACGAAAAAATCAAAAATGAGCTGGCGGATGTGGCCAAGCTTTTCTCCGCCGTCTGCGATGATATCTCCGTTTTCCATAGCGGCGATGACGGCGTTCTTTGGCGCGACGGCTTTTCAGCCAACGCCTGCGGAAGGGAGATCGCACGGTCTTTTGAAGCCCCTGCGCTTAAGGACCCAGACCCTTTGGAGGTAATACGCCAGCGAAAGCGCTTTTGCAAAAACGCTCTTTATTCTCTTTTGAAAGAAGCGACCAATTACCAACCGCCCTGGGGTTCTTTAACGGGCATTCGTCCCACCCGGCTTCTGTATGAATACATCGAGCGGGGCTTTTCACCCAGCCAGGCCCTAAGCAAGCTCATGGACGACTTCGACCTGAGCGGCGAAAAAGCAGCCTTGCTCGGCCGTATCCACGAAATGCAAAGGGGCATTTATGCGGCGCCGGATGATGCCTTTGACGTCTACATCGGCATACCCTTTTGCCCCACCCGCTGCGCATACTGCTCATTCGTTTCCTTTGATATGGCAAGGGGCATGAATTTCGCCCAGCCCTATGTGGAGGCTTTGATCGCCGAGATGAAAGCCTGCGCCGCCGACATGCGAAACCTCGGCAAAAATGTCCGCGCCCTTTATATCGGCGGGGGAACTCCCACCGCCCTTCCCCTGCCCCTGTTTGAAAAAATGCTTAATGCGGCCTCGGATTGCTTCGGCCGGGCGGGCGAGTTCACCGTTGAAGCCGGAAGGCCCGACAGCATTGACGCCGACAAGCTTCGCGCCATAAAGCGCTCCGGCGCAGACAGGATCAGCATAAATCCACAGACGATGAACGACAAGACCCTTGAAAAAATCGGCCGCAGGCATAGCAGCGCCGATATTGTCTCCGCCTTCGACCTTTCCCGCAGCCTTGGCTTTGGCCACATCAACGCCGACATAATAGCCGCTTTGCCCGGCGAAACCTCCGCCGATTTTGCCCTGACCCTCGAAAGGCTTCATCCGTTGTCGCCGGAGAGCATAACCGTCCATACCCTCGCCATAAAGCGCTCGTCGCGGCTTAAAGAGAGCAGCTACGCCCAGTCATCCCACCGGGAAGCCCAGGAGATGGTAAAAAGCGCCGCCCTTTATGCTGATTCAAACGGCTATGAGCCTTATTATCTCTACCGGCAGAAGTATATGGCGGGGAATCTTGAGAACGTGGGCTATTGCAGGCCGGGTTTTCAGTGCGCCTACAACATAGACATAATGGAGGAAACCACGCCCATACTTGCCTTTGGCGCGGGGGCGATATCAAAATGGCTTTACGACAGCGGCCGGCGCATCGAGCGGGCCGCCAATGTCAAAAACGTGGAGGAATACATCGCCCGAACCGGCGAGATGATAGAGCGCAAGCGCAGGCTGTATTTTTAGGAGCGGTAACGGTTTTTCTTAGAGGGCATCCCTTTGTAATTTCTTATAATCATGATAAAGGGGCAAGAGCCCTATCCCTTGCGGGACGTGGGGCAGAACCCCGCAGTGTCCCCTTAATTAACTGAAGATTGGGAAGAAGGGTTATGATATGAAAAGGTGCGCATTAATCTTGATTTCTATTGCTCTGCTTCTGACCGGCTGCCTTAAAGGCGCTTCTTCTCCCACGCCTCCCGCTTCTCCCGTTGCCACCGATAATGCGCCCATCGCGGACATGAGCGAAGATATTGTGGATATAAAATGGTTGGGGCGGTTTGCCAGTTATAAAAACAGCAGGCAGAATGAAATATTGAAACTCCTCAACGAAACGCTGCAAAGCGATGGCCATAATATCGAAGTTCAGATGAATTTCGAAACCATAAAGGAGTACGATGAAATCATCCAGAGGGAATATGCCGCCGGCAGCTTTGACTACGATCTCGTTTCCACCTTCTTTGACTTTGGCTGGGCGCTTCCCGATCTGGCGAGGGCAGGATTGATAAAAAGCCTTGATGAATATGGTGAAATCCATCATATCCGCGATCTGGATCTGGTCAAGCAGCAGCATCTTTGGGACATGGCCTATGTGGACGGCCAATGCTATGGCATCCCCATGCCGGATTTCTCCGGGCAAAGCTCCCACACGGCCCGAATATTGATGCGCGCCGATATCATGCGGCAGGAAAACATCCCCTCTCCAACGGATGTGGGGGAACTCATCGAAGCCGCCGCAAAGATTTCCCAGGCCATGGGCGGGGCGCAAATCCGGATTTTGGACGAAGCCCTCCCCCCCGTATGCCCTCCACCGCACATATGACGGCTGGCCCTTCTATGTGGACGAGCAGTCACTTTTTCTGGTGGATCAAGGCGGCAATGTGAGCGCCTACGCCGAGTCCGAGGCGTTTTTGAAGGATCATGGGTTTTTTAAAGAGCTTATTGACCGGGATCTAATTGTCAGATCTGGCTCAATCGCATATGAGAGAATCGTCGGAGAATGGAATATGCCCATCGCTTTTCCGCCTCTTTACATATCCGACACATTCACGATAAACCGAAATACTCCCGAGGATATAGTGATCCCCATCCTCCTAAACCCTGATGCGCCGAACTTAAGGCTTAGAACCGACAGCAATATGCAGGTCTTTCCCTCAGCGTCCGAAAAAACTGAGGAAGCACTGGTGTTTTTGCGATGGCTTTATGAAAGCGGCGACAATAGGCGGCTTTTGAGCTACGGCCAGGAAGGCGTGGAATATGAACTGACGGCCGGCGGCGAAGTTCGCTATCTGAAGGAGAGAAGCGAGCGCCACATCACATACACCGCGTCATACGGCGCTCCCGAGGACATGCTGCGGGAGGAAGGAATCAGCGAAGCGCTGTGGTCGGCTTATCTGGACATCGGCCCAAAGGAAGCCTATCTAAGCCCGGCAGTTATCACGCCCTTTGACCCTTCCCCTGTTCAGGAGGCATATGACAATGTTATTCGAAGCATGGGAGGCATTCTGGGCGTTTTGTCCATCCGCAACGGAAGGCAGGATATTTCCCACCTTCAGTCGGAGATAGACAGCCTTAAGCGCCTGGGCCTGGACATTCTTGTGGAAGAATATCAGCGCCAGTTGGACGAAGCGGCGGGAAAATAAACCCGGGAAGGCAAAGGTGCAAAAAATGGCTACATGGATTGCGCATATGAGAGTCGCAGAATATTTCATGAATAATTTCCACGAATTGAACAATGAAGCATTTTTGGTGGGAAACATCGGGCCGGACTGCGGAGTTCCAAACGAGGACAGGAGCGCCTACGTCCCCGACTCTGAGATCACCCACTGGAAGAATGAAGGGGGCGCGATAGATGCCGCTGCCTTTAAAGAAGCCCACCTTCAAGCGAGGGATTCAAAGTATCCCTTCTATCTGGGCTATTACCTGCATTTGCTGACTGATTTGGAATGGGCAAAGCTCTATAGCCGCAAAAAGCTTGAACCCTTGTACAAGGATGGATTGGCAGAGGGAAACTCATTTGTCCGCAAAATAAAAAAAGACTGGTACGGCCAGGATCATCTCTATCTTTTCCAAAACAAGGACTGTGTGTTTTTTAATATGTTCGCCAAAATCGACGCTTTTGATAACATTTATCTTGATTATTACGCGAAAGATGCATTGATAAAGCAGGTTAAGAACATCTCCAAATTTTACCTGAACCATAAGGAGGATCAGTCAAGAGCGTTCCCCTACCTGTCAAAAGAGGAAATGGATGCTTTCGTTGAAGACTGTATAAGCTCCGTTAAAACGGACGAAGTATTCAGCGGCGGACATTAGCGCCGAGCACCCGCCAAAGCTTATGTATGCTGTGCCCCTTTGAAAATCCTTATAATTATGATAAAGGGTCAAGAATCCCTTGCGGGGTGTGGGGCGGAGCCCCATATCGTCCCCCCAACTCACGCGCCTTCAACATGATAAAGGGTCAAGGGAGAATCCCTTGCGGGGTATGGGGCGGAACCCCGTATCGTCCCTTCAGCCCACGCGCCTTCAACATGATAAAGGGTCAAGGGAGAATCCCTTGCGGGGTGCGGGGCGGAGCCCAATATCGCTCCCCTTCAGCCCACGCACCTTCAACATGATAACGGGATTCTAAAGGGGCACCCTTTAGCGGGGTATGGGGCGGAACCCCATATCGCTCCCCTTCAGCCTACGCACCTTCAACATGATAAAGGGTCAAGGGAGAATCCCTTGCGGGGTGTGGGGCGGAACCCCATATCGTCCCCCTCCCCCCATCTCTCCCGTCACTTTGAAAAGCCGGTGATCTGGATCCCGTTTTCGTCCTTGGGGGCGATCTTGCACAAGGTCCTGTCCAGCGAAGTCACGGCCCGCACTATAGCGTGATGGCCGTGTCTTTTTCTGATGGCGTCTATCGCCGTATCAAGCCGCTGGGCCTTTTCCCGCCAAGCTTCATCGACGAACAGCGATGTCTGGACAGCCGCATCTGCCGGCAGCAGATCAGCCGCCCGTATGCCGATGCTCCGCAAGGAGCGTTGCCGGCTAAAATCATGATTTCTGTTCAGAAGTATTAATGCCGCTTCGTACAGGTCTTTCGACAGATTCGACGGCGGCTCCAGCTTTGCTTGCCGCTCAATCCACTGCAGATCATTCGATCGCAGGCTTATCTGAACAGTTCGCGCCTTGAAGCCCTGATCGCGCATCCTTTCGGCGACGCATTCCGCCAGCAGTATAAATACGATTTTGCAGTCCTCCTCGCATTCCAGATCGCGAGGGGTAGTTGTTGAATGGCCAATGCTCTTTATGGCGGACTCCTCGCCCGCCCGCGCCACAGGTGAAATATCCTCGCCATTTGCAAGGCAGTGGAGCAAGGCCCCCGATTTTCCAAACCAGCTTTCCAGCATGGCGGCCGGCACATTCGCAAGGTCGCCGATTGTGTTGACGCTGCGGGCTGCCAGCTTAGTTTGAGTGGCCCTGCCCACGTAGAGCAGTTCGCCGGCAGGCAAGGGCCACACCAACTGCCTGTAATTGCTTTTTGTGATATTGGTTATGGCATCGGGCTTTTTCATGTCGCTGCCAAGCTTTGCATAGGCCTTGTTGTATGAAACGCCCACTGAAATGGTCACGCCGATCTCTTTTTTCACCCGCTGGCGCATCTGCTCTGCAATATTAAGGCCGTCTTTGAACAGCTTGCGGCTTTCAGTCACGTCCAGCCAGGCTTCATCCAGGCCGAATGGCTCCACCTGGTCGGTGTATTGGCCGAAAATGTCGCGCACCTTGCGGCTGATTATCAGGTATTTATCATAGTTGGGCGGAACGACGATGGCATGGGGACATTTCCCCCTGGCCTCGGCGATGGTCTCCGCCGTTTTAACGCCGAAAACTTTCGCCTCCTGAGACTTCGCCAAAACGATTCCATGGCGCGTGGCCTCGCTGCCGGCGACGATGACGGCCTTGCCCCTGAGCTGCGGATTATAAAGCTGCTCAACGGAGGCATAGAAGTTGTTTATGTCCGCGTGCAATATGCTGCGCTCCAAGTTATCACCTCATCAATAGCTTACAAGCACAGTTTAGCACCGAACGGCAGTCAAGTCAAGAACATATGTTCGATATTGCGGTTTATTCCACTGTGACGCTCTTGGCCAGGTTGCGGGGTTTATCCACATCATAGCCCAGCTTTACCGAGCAGTAATAGGCGAATATCTGCGCGGGCATGACCGCCAGCACAGGCGCCAGCCAAGGGCTCACCGGCGGTATTTTTATCGCCTCATCTGCTTCGGCGATGATCTCCTGCGCTCTTTCATCTGCGATGGCGATTACATATGCCCCCCTTGCCCTGGTCTCGATAACGCTGTTTGCGGTCTTTTCAAACAGCTCCGGCTGGGTGGCAAAGGCGATTACCACAGTCCCCTCCTCCAGCAGGGCGATTGGCCCGTGCTTTAGCTCACCTGCGGGAAATGCCTCGCTGTGTATGTATGATATCTCCTTGAGCTTGAGGGATGCTTCCATGGCGAGGGTGCTGTCGATTGACCTGCCGATGAAATATGCATCGCGGATTTTATAGTGCCTTTCCGCCAAAGCCTCAATTCTTTTTTCATTGCCCAGCATATCAGCCACCATGGCGGGCAGCCTGCGCAGCTCGTCCAGCGCCCTTTGATATTCTTCGCCCACCATGAAGCCCTTCATGTTGGCCATCTTGAGCATCAGCATGGCAAGGCAAAGCACCTGGGTAGAATATGCCTTTGTGGAAGCCACGGCGATCTCCGGCCCGGCCCATGTGTGCATCACATAGTCCGACTCCCGGCTGATGGACGAGCCCACCACATTGGTTATCGCAAGTATCTTCGCGCCCTTAGACTTTGCAAGCCTGAGGGCGGACAGAGTGTCAAGGGTTTCGCCGCTCTGGCTGATGATTATAACCAGATCTCCCTTAGATATTATGGGGCTTCTGTAGCGGAACTCAGACGCGTACTCAACTTCAATTTGCAGGCGCAAAACCCGCTCCCAGGTATATTTCGCCATAAGGCCGGCATGGTAGGCCGTGCCGCATGCCACCACAAAAACCTTACGAAGATCTTTCATTATTGAAGCCAGATCAACCCCCTCGATGTGAATATCATCCAGGGCAAGCCTTGAATTCAGTGTTTCCGCCACCGCCTTGGGTTCCTCGTGTATTTCTTTTATCATAAAATGGGGATAGCCGCCTTTTTCTGCGGACTCCACATCCCATGCCACATGCATGACGCTTTTTTCCACCGGCATTCCGTCGCTTGCGAATATCTTTATTCCTTCGCGGGTCAGGATTGCAGCCTCGCCGTCCTCCAGTATGCAGACCTCCCGCGTGTGCTTTATTATGGCCGGGATATCCGATGCGATGAAATATTCGCCCTGGCCGATGCCCAGCACAAGGGGGCTGTCTTTCCTCGCGGCGATTATCTCATCCGGATTATCCTTGTCTATAACGCAAAGAGCGTATGTACCCCGAACCTCTTTTAAAGCGCTTTGCACAGCCTCATACAGGCTTATATCTTCAGAGCGCTTTGAATCGATCAGGTGGAGCAGAACCTCCGTATCCGTTTGGCTCAGGAATTGATAGCCCTTTTCGGCCAGCAAACGCCTTAGCGGCCCGTGGTTTTCGATTATCCCGTTGTGAACAAGGGCGATGCTGCCCTCCATATTTGTGTGGGGATGGCTGTTTTCATCGGAAGGGTTACCGTGGGTAGCCCATCTGGTGTGGCCGATGCCCATATTACCCTTCAAAGATTCAAAATCCAAGGCTTCCTCAAGCTCCGAAAGCCTGCCCTTTTTTTTCATCACATACAGCCCGCCATCGGTGTTTATGGCCACACCCGCGCTGTCATAGCCCCGGTACTCAAGCCTTTTTAGCCCGTCTATCAAAATCGGCAGGGCGTCTTTAAAGCCGATATAGCCCACTATTCCGCACATATTAAAACCTCCGTACAATTCATTTTCCCCCGGGCGGTTAAAATTAAACAAAACCGTCTTTTAGGGGCATCAAAATAACGCCTGCTCTGTCATTCAAATCAATGACAGGCCGGCTGCAGCATCCGCACGCTTTTGTCCCACAGGTTGCCCCGCGGCTTTGACGCGCTTTCACGGTTGATGCTTCCACCGCAGAGCCATCCGCCGAAAATTCGATAAGCTCTGTCCTCGTCAACTCATATGAGTTCTGGCGCTTTTATTCTTTTTTCTCTTTTTCGCTTTTTCTCCTCTTTTCCTCTCTTTTGTTTTATGATTTCGCTTTTAACTTAGACCACCTCCTCAAGCGGCATTAATAATTGATTATAACCCCTGGCCGCGCATATGTCCAGAAAAACCGCCCTTTGCCGGCGGATATCGTCCGGCTTCAGGCAAGCCTGACTTCAGACAATAGCAGTATATTCCCTAATTTCTCTTTGTGACACCTGCGGCAGGCTGCGCATATTTTGCTTTAGGAGGAGATTTATATGAGCAGTATAAAGGGAAAGCTATCCCTTGCCCTTGAAAGGGATCTCTCTGCCCCAATAGGCCTTAACAACCTTCGCAGGGTTGTGATACACGCCGGCTGTGTCACCTGCAAGGATCACCTTATAAAGCGAAAAATAAGCATACTCCACCAGATCCCCATGATGAACGCCTTCGTGGCTGAGGTTTCCATGCGCGCTTTGCCCGCCCTTGCTTCCATGGGCTACATACGCCACATTGAGGACGACGCCGTTGTCCGGATATCCATGGACATCGCAAGAAGCACTGTCTACGCTTCAATGGCTCAAAGCGAGGGGCTTCGGGGGGAGGGCATAACCATCGCCGCAATCGACACCGGCATATTCCCCCACGAGGATTTTGTGACACCCAGCGACCGCATCATCTTTTTTCTGGACCTTATAAACGGCAGAACGGAACCGTATGATGACAACGGCCACGGCACATTCTGCATGGGCTGCGCCGGCGGCAACGGCATGGCCTCTGCCGGAGAGTTTGCCGGCATTGCACCCCAGGCGAATCTTTTGATGATTAAAGCCATGGATGAGGACGGAGGGGGCAGGATTTCCGATATACTCAGGGCCATGCAGTGGGTTTACGACAATGTCGATACATATAACATAAGAGTGCTTTCAATGTCCCTTGGCATAGAGCCGTTTATGATAAACCCCTTCCGCGATTCACTGGCCGAAGCGGCCACCACCCTTTGGCGAAGGGGCATAGTCGTCTGCGCCGCCGCAGGCAACTCAGGCCCCGCCCAAGGCACCATCAACTCCCCAGGCACCGCCAAAAGCGTGATAACCGTCGGCGCTGTGGATGATAGAAACCCGGAGCTTAAAATTGCCCGCTTTTCCAGCCGCGACAGAGAGGGCGGCGACAAGCCTGATCTTCTCGCGCCGGGGGTGAACATCAGGAGCGTTGCGGCAAAGCAGGGTGCCTACACAAACATGTCCGGCACTTCCATGGCGACGCCGATAGTAGCCGGATGCGCTGCTTTGCTGCTGGAAAAAGAGCCGGAACTTTCCCCTGATGATGTGAAATCAAGGCTGCTGGCAGAGGCGGCCTCCATCAACGAGCCGGAAAACATTCAAGGAAAAGGCGTGGTTTCAATGAAAGGAGTCGTATAATTGCAGCCCAACTACGCAATATTACTATTAGGGCCATTAGTTATTTGTGAAATTTGCATAAACTTTAATAAAGGGTTAAAGAACGGTTGTCTTTTGCGATAATCATGATATAATAATTATGTGTAAATGTATTTTTTATGCGTTTCCCCGGCCGGAGCCTCGGCTGCATATCTTGGTTATATCTCGGTTAAATCAAAACGCGTCGCAAAGCTCCGCGAATGCGCACAAATTGTCTAATTCATAATCAAACCAGGCGACTAAAGAATACACATCCATTTCATCAGCAGCACCAATCGCCGCTTATGATTTCTTTGTTTGTACTTTTTCTTATACTTAGGAGGATACCTATGCAATATGACGCTTTGCAGAAAATGAAGCTGCAGGATCTGCGTGTGCTTGGAAAGGAAGTAGGCGTGGATTCTCCCACCACTTTCCCCAAAAGGGATTTAATTTTAAAGATAATGGAGGCCCAGGGCGTCTCCGTATCGGAGCTTGAGCTCCCGCCCCCGGAAAAAAGAAAGGGCGGCAGGCCCAGAAAAAACGCGGGGGGAAATAGCTCCGCGCCCGCGCCGCGCCCTGAAAGTCCGGCTCCGGCTGAAGACGTTCGGGCCGCAACCAGGCAAGCGCCTTCACCTGCGCCGGCAGCCGCAGTAAAATCTGACGCGGCGAGTTCAAATGAAAAGGCGAAAAGGCCGGCCGAGCAGGAGCAGCGGGGCCAGCGCCGTCAAAGAAGCAGTTTCCCTAACAATTTAAACATTCCAGACATATTGAACAACCCGGATTGCGGCGACTGCGAGGGTATTTTGGAGATCACCGCCGACGGCTATGGCTTTTTGCGCAGCGAAAATTACCTGCCCGGCAACAAGGATGTCTATGTCTCAATCGCCCAGATACGCCGCTTTAACCTGAAAACCGGCGACAAGGTGACCGGCAAGACCCGCCCAAGCCGCGAGGGCGAGCGCTACCAGGCGCTGCTTTATATCACCGCCATAAACGACGATCCGCCCGAGGAGGCCAACCGCAGGCCCAGCTTTGACGATCTGACCCCCATATTCCCCAACAAGCGCATTTCCCTTGAGCTGCCCGACGCCTCCCGCGATCTTGCCATAAGGGCAATCGACCTCATCTCCCCCATCGGCAAAGGCCAGCGCGGAATGATAGTCGCTCCGCCCAAGGCCGGAAAGACGATACTCCTTAAAAAGATTGCCCATTCAATCTCCATAAACAATCCGGAGGTTTATCTGATCGTGCTTTTGATCGACGAGCGGCCGGAGGAAGTGACCGACATGCAGCGCTCCATCAAGGGCGAGGTCATATTCTCCACCTTCGACGAGACGCCCGACCACCATGTGCGGGTCAGCGAAATGGTGCTGGACAGGGCTCATCGTCTGGTCGAGCACAAAAAAGACGTGGTTATTCTGCTGGATTCAATCACCCGCCTTGCAAGAGCTTATAATATAACCATTCCCCCCACCGGAAGAACCCTTTCCGGAGGTATCGACCCGGGGGCGCTGCACAAGCCAAAGCGTTTCTTCGGCTCCGCCAGAAATATCGAGGAGGGCGGAAGCCTGACGATAATCGCAACGGCGCTGATCGAAACCGGCTCCCGCATGGACGATATCATATATGAGGAGTTCAAAGGCACGGGCAATATGGAAGTTCATCTGGACAGAAAGCTCTCCGAAAAGCGCATATTCCCCGCCATAGATCTTCACCGCTCCGGCACCCGCCGCGAGGAACTGCTGCTCACCCCCGACGAGATGGAGGGAATGTGGACGATGCGCAAGGTACTGTCAAACGGCAACATCACCGAAACCACCGACCAGATGCTGTCCATGATGATGAAAACCTCCTCCAACGCGGAGTTCCTGCGCCGCCTGAAGGAATGGCTGCGCATTTGGGAAAAGGAGGGCTACTCCTTCGGCGCCGGCGGCACAGGCGGAGCAACCTCCACAATGAACACCTCACGCTACGGACGCAACCCCAGGGAATAATCTTCTACGATAAACAAAAGACGGGCAACGCCCGTCTTTTTGATTGGTTTTTTGTTGGACTACGTCGGGGATCTGCCCTCGAGCTTTCGCCAAAGGAATACTTCCTTTTGAAACCTTCATAATGGCGCAAAGCCCCAAACCCCGCAAGCTTTTGAAAAAGCCTGACCAAAACTTTAATACCGCGGCAAAGGTCGAGAGAGAAATCCTTGCGGGGTCTGGTGCGAAGCAGCGCAGCATCCCCTTTTCTATGGGGTCAAGGGGCTTATCCCTTGTGGGGCGTGGGGCAAAGCCCCACAGCATCTCCCCTGCCTTACCCGTATATCTCAGGGCTTTTCATGATGCCCGCAGGCTTAAGCTGATAGTCATAGCGCCAAAGATCCCCTGTGGAGCGCCAGGAATCGGGGCTCTGGTAGAAATAGATGCCATGTTCATGATGGAGCTGGGCAAAGCCGTTCTGCCGGGTGCCGTAGAGCAGCAGGTCAGCCCTGTGCTTCCCGGGGGAAAGCCGGCCGATATCAATAATATATGGCGAGCAGATAATCGGCCCTGCCGCCTTGCCGTCCACGCTGGCCTGCACCAATGCGCCCCTATAGGCAGGAACGCGCAGCTTCGCGCTTCCCTCGGCTTCCAGTTCAAAGTCAACGTGATATGTGAGATTGCCGGTGTAAAAGGGCAGGCCCTGATGTACATAGCTGCCGAAAGCCAGCTCCCTCACGGGCTTTATAACGGTCTTGACGGCGCCGTCCACCCGCACGCCGAAATCGCCCAGCAGATAGAACCATTCAAGGTTCGTTCTTTCGCCTATGGGTGACTTTATCTCAAGTATGTTCTCGCCCGTCTTAATCGGCGGCAGGTCGATTGTGTTTATGTCCTTATCCACATACCAGCCCACATAATCGGTGGAAACCTCTTTGCCGTTCAGCGATATCTCCATATCAGCCATATCCTCGCCGGCAAGCTGAGGCTTTAATACATCGATTTCGCTGTTGATCGTGAACCGGAGCGATATGCTGTGGGTGGCCTTCTGCTCGGGTATCAGATATGGCTGAGTCACATGCTTCTTTCTTCTGGGGATATTCAGGCGGTCGCGGCAGTAGTTGTCGGCGCGCAGAAGCTCCTCCATGGGCATATACGGCTCGTCGTCGAAGGCAAACTCGGCCATGTCCAGAAGCAGCGCGTTGGGCTCGTGCAATGTCACCGGAACTTTGCCAAGGAACAGCAAGGGCTCTGTGGCAGGTACATACACATCGGCGCTTTCTCCAGCAGTGGACTTGCCATTTTCCAGCTTCAAAAGCAGGCTGTCGCCCATGTACCACATCTTGCTGAAAATTGTCCGGCCGTTTTCATACTCCGCCTTAAGGGGATATGTCTTTCCTGTCTGTGTATCGTAGACCGTAAGGGCGTATTCGCCGCCTAATGTGAAGCGCAGATGCTGGGCATCCTCGTCCACATCAAAGCAGCCGGGGTTCTTGCCGATGGCGATGAACAGCCATTTGCATTCATTATCTTCACGAAGCTGGTAAATAATATTATCTGTCCGCGCGCCATCTTCCTTGCGGATGTCGATGAACCGGAACGGCTCCAAAGCCGAAAGCACGGAAGCGGCATCGAAGCTTACCTGCTGGGATTTTTCATACAGCGGCATAACTTCACCGGATGGCACCGCATTCACCAAAGAGGGGCACTGGCCCAGGAAGATCAAGCTGCCGCCCTCATCGCGGAAGGAATTCAGGCGCTCAAGTGTGGTTTTCCTAAGAGTCTGGCATGCGGGGACTATCACCGCATCATAGCTCATCTCACCGACTTTAAGAGGGCTGCCTCCCTTTTCGCAGAGCTGGGGCAGGCGCGATTCACAGATGAAGTCGAAATCGATGGCGCCGAAAAGCAGTGTCTCCGTAAGGGACGCAAAATGCTCCTCCATCTGGCTGCGGATGGCCTCGGTCTGTTCAGATGGCCCCCAGTGGAGCCAGTAGCTCTCTATCGGGTGAATGACCGCCACCTTGACGCTGGCCTTGCCCCGGGCCATGGCTGTGTTCACCCGGGCGAAATGGTCCTCCACCAGGGCGTATTGATCATACCATGGGGACTGATAGCCAATGCAGGCGGGATAATCCCTCTTGGCCTCCCCCTTCATCGACATCCATGTCAGATGGGGCACCCGTACGGTAACTCCCAAAGCGGCCTGCCAGTCCCCCTGCAATTTGTGGCCGCGCAGTTCATAGTCCCAGCCGGTGACGCCGTAAAGCTCTGACATGACCCCCGGCGCTCCCTGCTGGCGGGCGGCGGACTGGGTCTGCTTGGCGGTGTTGTATTCATGGCGGTCGCATAGCATATCAATCCCGGGAAGCTGGAATGAACGGTAGCAGCGCATGGCCTCGCTGATAGAGCCGGTCTGGCTGGCCAAAGTCGGCTCTGCAAGGACATGGCCTGTCAGCATAATGCCGTTTTCCTCGCACCAATCGCCCAATGTATCGCAAAATGCGGATGTGAACATCTCTGCTACATGGTCATGGAAATTATAGCGCACTGTGGATATCTTCCCCTCCGGAAGATTCCAGAACAGCTCCGGCAAGCCCTTTAGCAGGCTCTGCCCATATCTTTCCTCAAATTTTTCATCTATTCCCGGCGTCCAAGGCAAAAAGACGGGCTTTTTTTCGTGGGCAAACCCCAATGTGGACTTCCTTGTGAAGTTGGGCTCGTCGGTGAAAATGGCTGGAATGGCGCCGCCGAAATCCTTCTTAAAGCTTTGGGCATAGCGATCATATGTGATTTTAGCGAACGACTCGATGGCTTTAGGGTTCAGCGTGTCCACATAGGGCTGATTGTTGAACCATGGGTCCGGCGCCGCCTTGCACACCCAGGCATACCAGATATCTCCCTTTGGCTCATCCCCCTCATTCAGCAGGCAATAGCTTTCAAGATTACCCTCGCCGTCCAGCTTCACATCATAGCGTCCGATCTGCTCCGCTTCCTTTTGCACCATCGGCACTGAGCTGATGCCCGCCCCGGGGACTACATCCGGATCATGGGGTTGAGGCGAAAACGTCAGATAGTGTGCGGCAAACTCCGGGTTCGCCTTGGTGACTTTACCACCCGCAGTGCCGGAGGGCCAGCGGTCCTCGTCGTAAAGCCAGGTGAGCATTTCCCGCTCACGCCCGGTTTCAAGGGCGTATTCCACGAAGGCCATGAACTCGTCGGAAAGGTATTCCGTGGCCATGCCTGTGCGCACGTGGACATGATAGCCTCCCATTCCCATGGTTTTCATCATGTTGATCTGGTCAAATATCTTCTCTTTAGTCAGCTTGCAGTTCCAGGCCCAAAAGGGCGCGCCGCGATATTCGCTGGTGGGCTTTTCAAACAGCTCTGCGCTTAGGCCGGTCTGGGCGTTTTTGGGGTACAGCATCGGTTGATCCTCCTGTGAAATTGTTTTCTGCGCCTTTATGATACCATGTTTTAGGGATAAAGTCGAACATTATTTGACTATCCGCAACCCTGTTTCAACCAAACCTTCAACACATCCCAAAGCCGCAAGCAATTAGAAAGAGCAGGGAAAACCCCCGCCCTTTTCATACGGACCGCAGCTTTATTGGCACATAGATTTCAAGCTGCATATGCCCCATCGCCTTTGCGGCATATTCCGGCGTTATTCCATGGGACAAGTCATAATGCCCCGGCCTTTCGTCCATCTCGAATACTTCGCTGCTCTTTATCCATTCCTTGATCGCGCCATAGACCCTTTGCTCGTCGTCATAGTCATCCAACACCGCTACATCGCAGGCGTATAGGCCACCCTCAAAGTCAATAATCTCGTATTCGCAATATATATCGCTGTTTTCAGGCAAGGCGTAATACCATATGAGCGCTTTTTCGCCCCGTTCATACATCATGAAATCCCTCATGAACCACCGGTCCGCCCGAGTTTTATCATACTCGCTCCACCAGTTTTCAAAGCGCTTCAATTTCCCGCCCTCCTCAAAAGGGCCGTCCTCCATCTTGCAGTACCCTGAAGCGGCCATCTTGCATTTGGGAAACTCAACAATCCTGATACCGCCCATTTTACTATCTTTCATTTCATTCGCCTGCCATATTCTCCTGCTGTCAAACCGAACAGGAGCCTGTCATGATATCTTCCGTCCATGAAAACTTCTTCCTTTACCGTTCCTTCCTGGCGGCAGCCCAGCGACAGCATCATATTGGCCGATGCGGTATTTTCGTCCAGACAGTAACCGTTGAACTTGTTCAGCCGCCTTTGCTTAAACGCATAGTCCAGCAGGATTTCCATGGCCGCCTTTCCATAGCCCTTGCCGCGATGCTCCCGCCAGATAATCAAACCGATGGAAAAGGTGCCATGCCTTTCATTGATGTAATTAAAATGAATGTGGCCCACATAATCGCCATCGAGGTTTTCGATCGAGAAGGCGGGGGCTTTTTCATTCATCAGGGCTTTGGAATCGCTTGTCTGAACCTCTTTTTTCACTGCCGGCAAAACCATTTCCTCATGGCACATGGCCCAAGCCTGGGAGTCCAAATCCTCGATAAAGCACCTTTGCGGGTCGTCGTCCTCCGGCCGCATAGCCCTGAGCCTGACTTTGTGATTCTGCCAGTAATATTTCTCATATATATCGCCCATAGCGCCGTCCCTCTCCGCATCCGCGTCAGCCGATCTTCTCCGCCAGATCCTCCACCATCTCCCGGGATATTGTGGCTGTTTTGGAGATATCCCTTGCCAGCACTTTTTCTATAAGAGTTTTTGCTTCGGCTATGTCGCCCTTTTCAAAGCGCACCTTGGCAAGATAATATATTGTGTCCATCTGCTCCGGGTTGTCCTCAAGGGCCTTTCGGAAATACTCCTCCGCCTCATCGATTCTTCCCAAACGATAATAAACCTGCGCCAGATTATCCAAAATATTGGCGTCATCGTCGGCGTAATCCACCGCGCCCAGGTTGAATTCAAGAGCCTTTTCATAATCGCCGATTTTATCGCCCTGTTCGATGTAAAGATAGCCTAGAGTGCCGTAGGAGTTGGCCGACGGCATTTCCTCGTGGATCTTTTCCATCTCCGATATCGCTTCCTCAAGCCTGCCCAGTTTCCACAGGGTTATCACATACTGTGAGGTGAGCGATTTTATCGCCAGCCGGTTCTTCGGCCCCACCTTTGCTCTTTCAATGCCCTGTATTATGATCTCATAGGCCTCGTCAAAATCGCCCCGCCGAACGCATATGCCCGTCAGCCCCGCATAAACCTTAGCGTCGGTGCTCTCCCCTTCGATAGCGCTGCGGTAAAGCTTTTCCGCGCCTTCGATGTTCCCTCTTGCGTGCGCAAGCCAGCCCATGTTTCCCCTGATCTTGGTCATAAAACTCAATTCTAACGCCTCTTTCCATTCACTTTTTCTATTTATCTGCTTCGCTCTTGTTTATTTTAATCAACAGCCGTTTGCGCCGGGCAAAGAGCAGTTCCAGCTCATATTCCCTCTCCTCAAGGGCGATCGCCCTGTCGGTATGATCCAATGCCGAATGATAATCCTTCAGCCTGTGTTCATAGTGTTTCGCCAACTCCACATTGGCGGAGGCATCAAAGCCCGCGATCTCCATGAAGCCCGCCATCGCCTCATCAAAACGCTTGCCGCGCTTGTACAGAAGCGATAGCCGCGAGATGGACGGCAAGCGGTATTCCTCTTTGGAAAGGCGGTAGCAGGCCTCGGCCTTTTCGCTATTGCCCAGCTTTTCATAGACCTTGCCCACGCTGAATATATCCTTGCCGTGCGCAAGTTCATGGGGCGTCTCATATGCCTGCGCCATTTTCCGCATTATGCGCCCCATCGAAAAGACATCCAGCGCGTTATGCTGAAAGACCTCATCCAGCAAAGCTTCGTCGCCGGTCTTTAGAAAGTCAAAGTACCGGCCGGGAACCTCCGCCCCGGGCAGATCATCCACCCTTGGCTCGCCCAGGATCATCTCCTCCAGATAGGAAAGCCGCACACGCTTTAGCCTGAGCCTGTATATGCGCCTTGCGTGGGTCAGAAGATCCACGCTTTCTATGGCAGGAAAGCGCAGCCTGTTCATCACGAAGCGGCCTTCCAGCAGCGGTATGTCGAAGCTCTTGCCGTTAAACGAAATGACCAGCTTCCCCGCGATGATTTCGCTTATGCGAAGGAGCAAATCCTCCTCCTCGTCGTAGCCGCGCATCCAAAACTGGCGGCAGCAAAACCTTTCGCCTGAAAACAAGCCTATTCCCACCAAAAAAGCCACGGTGCCGGCGCCCCTTCCAAGGCCGGTGGTCTCCGTATCCAAAAAGACGACGTCCTCCATAGGCGGCGGGGCGATTCCCTCCATGGCGCAGATTATATCCAAATCCCTTTGCGAAAGGATGCCTTCCCCCGGAGGGTCAAAGCTTAGCCGCCTCATGGCACAGCTTTTTCTCTCCGGCGGTTTTTCCTCCGCAGTTTTCGCCCTTGCCGAAGCGGTCTTAAGCCGCGCATAGAGGTTGCTCATCACAGAAGCCTTCTGAGTATCTTAAGGGAGTGGGCCTTGCCGCCCAATGGCCCCACGCAGGAGGGGCAGCCGCTCTGGCAGCGGCACTCCACTATGGCTTCCAGACAGCTTCGCAGCAGTTCTCCCGCCGTTTCGTATATCTTGTCTGAAAGGCCCATGCCCCCGGGTACGGTGTCATAGACATATATCGTGGGAGCGCCTGTGAAGGTGTCCCGCACATGGTATGAGCAGGCGATGTCGTATGTGGAGCACATAAGGCTCAGGGGCGCGATGTTCTTCAGCACCGTCGCTATGCCCAGCATACCGCTTTGTGCGTCGTCCTTCTTCATGCCTTCGAATATGTCTTCCTGAACGGTGATCATGGCCGCGCTGGTGTGCATTTCAAGCTCGGGCAGGTTCACCTGGCCAAAGCCCACGTTCTCATGGCTGTCCAGCTTCATCTTCTTGAACATGGTTACTATGCTGGTGACCATCACCACGCCCCTTTGCAGCCGCAGCTTGCCGCTTTCGCTGCTCTCAAAGCTGTCCAGCACCCGCAAAGACACGTTTAAGTCCGCGTCGGTGTAATAGTCCACATCCACCGCCCTGATGTAGGCCTTTTTGTTGGGGAAATCCAGCTTTTCCACCTGATACTGCTTGCCCTCATGCATGTATATGGCCTGTTCATGCAAGAGCATCGGCACTGTGAAGCGGTCCATCTCGCCGATGACAAGATGATGCTTCGGGTTGCTGATGTCGATTATCAAAAAATTCTCGTCGTTTGCGCTTCGAAGGGAAATTTCGCTGGCGGGGAATTCCTCCGACGACCAATGATAGCGCCCGCCGATTTTTTTCACTATGTTTTCTTCTTCAAGATAGTCAAGCATTCCCTCTGTGGCGATGGAGCCAAAATCCTCGCCGTCCCTAAATGGCAGCTCATATGCCGCGCATTTGATATGGCTCATAAGCACATATATATTTTCCGGGTTTATCAGCGCATTTTCCGGCGACTGCCTGAAGAAATAATCCGGATGGTTGATTATGTACTGATCCAAGGGCGAAGAACCCGCCACTATGAATATGGCGCTTTCCCCCTGCCGCCGGCCCGCCCTGCCCGCCTGCTGCCATGTGGAGGCGATTGTGCCAGGATAGCCGCAGATGACGCAGGCCTCAAGAGAGCCGATGTCGATGCCCAGCTCCAGGGCGTTTGTGGAAACAACAGCCTGTATCTGGCCGCTGCGAAGCCCCCGCTCGATCTCCCTGCGCAAAGACGGCAGGTAGCCGCCTCTGTAGCCGCGGACCTCCGGCGCGTTGCCCAGGGCGTCCTTCTTCATCCGTTTAAGGTATGTGACCAAAACCTCAACCGAGAGCCTGCTCCTTGAAAAGACAATTGTCTGTATCCCCTCGCCCACCAAACTTTCAGCGATCCTGCGAGTCTCCGACAGCGCGCTCTTTCTGATGCCAAGCTGGCGGTTCACCACCGGCGGGTTGTAGAATATCACATGCTTTTCCGCCGTGGGCGCGCCGCTTTTGTCCACAAGGGTAAAGCTTTCGCCGGTGAGCATCTCCGCCAGCTCCGCCGGGTTTTTGATGGTGGCCGAGCAGCAGATGAACTGGGGCTTCGAGCCGTAAAACTCGCAGATGCGCTTAAGCCGCCTTATCACGCAGGCGAGGTTGGAGCCAAAAACGCCCCTGTATGAATGTATCTCGTCGATGACGATATATTTAAGGTTTTCAAACAGCTTCACCCATTTCACATGGTTGGGCAAAATGCCGCTGTGGAGCATGTCCGGGTTGGTAACGACGATATGCCCCGCCTCCCTCACGGCCTTTCTGGCGGAAGCGGCGGTGTCGCCGTCGTATGTGAAAGCCTTCACATCCCTGTTCATGGCGGCGATGACTTCATTAAGCTCCGCGTTCTGGTCTGCCGCCAGGGCCTTCGTGGGGAAAAGATAGAGGGCGCGGCTGTCGCTGTCGTCGATTACCCTTTGCAGCACCGGAAGATTGTAACAATGTGTTTTCCCCGATGCCGTGGGCGTGACGACGCAGACATTCTCCCCCTTAGAGGCCGCATCAAATGACTGGGCCTGGTGGCTGTACAGCCTGCCAATGCCCCTTCCGATCAGCATTTTCTGCAATATGGGCGACATGCTTTCGGGGAAATCTGCATAGCTGCCCTTGCCCGGGGGCAAAACCTCCCAGCAGGTCACGCTGTCCATGAAGGAACGATCATAACGAAGGCTGTCCAAAAAACCTTTAAGATTCAACTTCCTCACCTTTTCTGTCGGCCGTTATCGGCCCGTCGCTGCCGATATTTATCAGCTCTATGCCCGCCATGGCCTCCTCGATCAGCCCGTCCACATCCAGCAAAGCCTCCGAGCGCTCGATCCTGTCCAGACGGGGTTTCGTGACGGGGTGCTTGGGCGTAAAGACGGTGCAGCAGTCCTCATATGGCAAAATGGACGTTTCATATGTGCCTATCTTTTGGGCATAGTCCACTATCTCCGACTTGTCAAAGCCGACTAAGGGCCTTAGCACCAGCATGTTCACGCTTCTGTCAGTGCAGATAAGGCTGTCCATCGTCTGGCTGGCCACCTGCCCCACGGATTCCCCCGTTATCAGCGCCTTGCAGTTGAGCCTTCCCGCCAGCTTTTCGGATATGCGCATCATAAACCGGCGCATTATCACCGTCAGCTCCTCCTCGGGGCATTTTTCATATATGTCCATTTGAATTTTAGTGAAAGGCACCACGTGCATCCGTATGTTGCCGCAGTATTCCGCCAGAACCGACAGCAGGCTGATGACCTTCTGCTTTGCGTGCTCGCTGGTGTAAGGGTGGCTGAAGAAATGGATGGTCTCCAAGGCGACGCCCCTCTTGGCGATCATGTAGCCGGAAACAGGGCTGTCGATACCGCCGGAGATGAGCAAAAGAGCCTTCCCGCCGGTGCCTATCGGCATACCGCCGGCGCCCAGCAGCTTTTCTTTGTGAACATATGCGCTCTCCCTGACCTCAACCTCCACCACATGGTCAGGGTTTTTAACGTCCACCGTCAGATGTGGGCAGGCCTTCAGCACCTCACCGCCGATTATAGCCGCCAACTGGGGCGACTGCATCGGGAAGGTCTTATCGGAGCGGCGCGCCAGTATCTTGAAGCTGCCCTTTGCGCCCTCCATCAGTGAAATTGCGGCGGCGGCCATGCTGGAAATCTCCTTATCCGTTTCGATGGCAGGGCTGACGGAATGAACGCCGAACACCTTGCTGACCCTTTTGGCGCAGTCATCGATATCGCCGGCGCGGACATAAATCCTGCCGTCGGCAAAATGGGCCCGGCCGTCCATGGGCATTACCGCCTGTCTTACCTTTGCCACAAGGCTGTTTATGAAATAGGGCCTGTTCTGGCCTTTTAGAAAAACTTCTCCGTATCTTACAAGCAAAATATTTGGCTGCATCTTTTTTATAAAATCTCCTTTATCGATCACATTTAAAAATAGAAAAATAAAAATTATCTCCTGCGGAACTTGGCCAGCACCGGCAGATGCTTTTTAAGGCTTTCAAGGGCGAGGTCGATCTCCTCCCGGGTGGTGTATCTGCCAAGGCTGAAGCGAACCGCGCTTCTTATCATCTGAGGATCAACGCCCATGGCGGAAAGCACATGGCTGGGACGGCTCTGCCTTGCGGCGCAGGCGCTGCCCGTTGAAACAAAAACGCCGTCGCCCTCCAAAGCGTGGAGCAGAACCTCGGAAAGTATGCCCTCAAAGCTGATGTTCAAAATATGAGGCGCGCTTTCGCGGGGGTTTTGAGGGTCTGGGCCGTTCACCTTTGCGGCAGGGAAAATGTCCATTATGCCGCTGTAAAGCCGCAGCTTAAGCCCTCTCACTGTGTCCATGGCGCTGCCGTCATCCGCCCTGATGGCCGCCTCCAAAGCGAATATGCCGGGGGTGTTTTCGGTGCCGCTTCGTATGCCCTTTTCCTGGCCGCCGCCGTATATCACCTGTCCCAGGCTGACGCCTTCTTTTATCCACAGAGCGCCGCTGCCCTTAAGGCCGTGTATCTTGTGGGCGCTTATGGCGTATGTGTCCACATCCTTAAGATCCCTTTCCTTAATATGCAAAAAACCCTGCACGCCGTCGCAGTGGAAAAGCGCCCCGCTGCTTTCGTTGACGATCTTTGCCATCTGCGCCACGGGAAGGATGGCTCCCGTCTCGTTGTTTATCTCCATGGCGGAAACAAGGCCGATGTCCTCATTCTTTTTTACTGTTTCTTCAAACAGGTCAAGGTCAACAAGGCCGGAGGAATCCACGGGAATTATGACATGCTCAAAGCTTTTAACGCACTCCAAGACCGCCGGATGTTCCACCGCCGTGGTGAGTGCCAGCCTTGCGCCCCGCCTTTTCATGGCGCCCAAAATGGCGATGAAGTTCCCTTCAGTGCCGCCGGATGTGAATATTACCTCGCCCGATCTTTGCCCCAAAACCTCCTTAACCGCCCCTCGGCAGGAATTCATGGCCTTGATCACGGGGATTGCCGGCCCATATGCCGCTGAGGGGTTAAAAAAACCTTCGCCCATAGCAAAACAGGCCGCGTCCACAGCCTCTTTGCAGGGCATGGTCGTGGCGCTGTTGTCAAGATAAGCACGGATTTTGCCGCTGGTTTGCATCGTGAAAAACTATCTCCTTAACACCCGCTGATTGCTGAATTTAGGCACCGATTTCACCATCATGTCCCACATGCCGTCGCTGCACTCCAGGATGAGGATGAATTTATTGCCTTCTTTTATGAAGTATATAAACTGCTTTTTCGTGTCCTTATTCAATGTATAGTCGATCTCTTTTATGCCCTGCATGGTGGAATAGCGGCGGTAATCCTCTGAGGAGACGTCATCCATTGCTTCGGTATCGGCAAGCCGCAGCGTCAGCAGATGTCTCCTGCGCCTTCCGCCCATGACCTTGGCGAAATCCATCTCGCCGCTGGTGAAGGTGTATTCATACTCGGTGTTGAAATTATCTTTATTGCGCCACAAAAGCCACACGATGCCGAAGCCGACTGCCAGCAGTACGAAGTTTTGCACTGTGAAGTTCATGCTCATTACGCCCGAAAGGCCGATCATGCCAAGTATGCCGAAAAGAACCACAAACAGATATGTGAGCGCAAGCATGAGTGCCTTAAACCCGCTTCCACCTTTTTTGACGACGATTTCTTCTTTAAAATTATCCATAAAATACTCCTTGCGCTGTCTTGCTATTTTGTATACCGATATTATATCATAGTAATTAAGAACAGAAAAGAAGCAAAAAGTCTTTTAAAGGCTTCTTGGCATTCAACCTTGGAATTTTCTTGGGCTATACAGGCAGAATTTGGCCTTAAAACCCCACAAACATAAACGGACGGAGTTTCGTTAATAGATATGAGCATATATAGCAAATTACCTTCGGAGGAGTTTTAGATTGAAATGTCCTAACTGCGGCTTCTGGAACAGAGCGCAATTCCCCAAATGTTTTCAATGCGGCCAGCCCTTGGATGGCTCGGAGCCTTCCTTTGCCATGCCCCCGGAGCGCCGCCATGGTGATGAGGAAAGCTTCCTCCCCCACGACAGCGGCAGACCCCACAGTCTTTTTGCAGACGCCGATTCCTTCCAGGAGGAGCTGGTGGAGTTTGACGAGTTCTACGCTCCCCCCTCTGCTTCCACAGTCGGCGACACGGCCGTATATTCTGCGGCGCTCCCGCTCCCCGGCGCATCCGAAGCTTTGGGGCAAACAAAGCAATCTAAAGGCGTTGGCGAACGATTGGGCGGCAATGCCTCCGGCGCGGATATTTCCGGCATTTCCCGCCTGGAGAGGGACTTTCCCGTGCGCCCTGCGCCGCTTCCTCAGCATGGAAAGCCCATCGAGGTTCTTGAGCATGAAAACATATATGTGAGAAAGCCCGCACCAAAAGCTGCGCCTGCTTCCGAGCCCCGCACAAGAAAGCTGCGCAAAAAGGTCAGGAACGCGCCAAGCGCCGAGCCCCAAACCCGTCGCGCCAGGGAAAGCGCCCAGGTCTATGGCGCCCAAGCCGCCAAAAAAACCGAGCTCAAGCCCCTTTACACTATGAAGGACAAGCGCAAAAGGCGTTCTTTTCTGCGGGCTTTTTTCAAACTTTCAACCATCGCAGCATTTATCGTGGCCCTTTCAATAGGCGGCTATATCCTTTTCCCGAAGATCGATCAAATGTTTTCAACTTCCAGCGGCGATTTCTCTCAGGATGCAGGCGGCGTAAACATTCCCTTCACAATAGAAACAGTTGAAAGGAACGAGCGCAGCGCCCATGAGATCGTCTTTCGCAGCGACAAATATGAAAGCGTATATATCCAAGAGCTTAAAAGCACATATCTTTTCACCGCCGGCGAAGCGCGGATGCTGCTCTATGACGATTTAATCATAGGCGATGCGCCGGAGCATGAGAACATGAGCGTGCAGCTCACGCCTGTTTTCTACCACCCCTCCGGCAAGCAGGAGCTGGGCGGCGCCTTATCATACGAGCTTCTCATTCCGCAAACGAAGATAGAGCTTATCCAGCCCGAGTCCGACTCCGCCTCTGTGCAGACCTCCATCACCCCGGTAAAGTTCAGAGTTTCCCCCGGCAGCAGGGTGCTGGTAAACGGCTCCGATGTATCCGACTTCACCGATTCAAACGGCAATGTGCTGCAGAACATAGACACCTCCGAGTTTGGCGACATCGCCGTGGTCATCCGCGCCCAGACGCCCGGCCACACCGCAACTGAAAAGACCATCACACTTAACCGCCCCTATATGGATATTCCCATAGAACTGGCGGCCACCGTTTCAGGCAGCTCCACGTCAAAGACGGTTGAGCTCAGAGGCACAACTTTGCCCGGCGCCACCATCTCCCTTGACACCAGCCAGTCCGGCGAAGGGGAAGTGGACAGCGACGGTTCATTCACCGTGAAGGCGCTTATGACCAGGATCGGCGTCAACCAGGTCATAATACGGGCGACAATGCCCGGCAAGGAGGACACACTTTACCATCTCACCATCGACTACGCCCCCAAGCTGGACGAATATTCAAAGCAGGCCTGGCCCATAGACAGCCAGAATTTTGGCGATCTGATGTCCTATTCGGAAAACAAGGTGGGGAAAATATATGTTGGCACAGGCATCGTCACCGCCATATCGGATGATTCACCGGCGATTTACACGATGGATATGGGCGAAAACATAATCGTTTTAATCAGGATGGTGGAGGGCAAGAAGCTGGAGCTTGGAAACAACTACAAAATATACTGCGATTTTGAAGCCATGCAAAGCGGCAGACCGCTGTTCGTGGGCCGCTATTACTACAACCAATAATTTAGCGCAGCAAAGCGCCGGGCTTTTGCCTTCCGCGGCGCTTTTTTCATTTGCATTTGACAAAAGCAGCTTCATGACAAATTCCAGGCTACTTAATGCGAAACAGCCTAAAATATATTCTTCTCAACAACTCCAGCTTGGCCCCAAGTTCATCTTCGGCACAGATGAAAAATAGGATACTCCCCGCTCTCTAATCCGCACATGCCAAAGTGGGTTATCTCCGCTCCGTTGTTCTTTACATGCCAATCCGTGCCGCCCGTAATGAATACTTTCTTGCTCTCAGCTAATTGTCGATATTTAATTACTTCATCATTGGTATGTATGGGATGAAACACTTCCAGCCCCTGTGCTCCATATTTAATTAAATCGCTTACCGCTTCATCGCTTCCGATGCTTTTGGGGTGAGCAATAATAGGTATTCCGCCTGCTTTTTTGATAATATCTATTGCATCGTAAGCCGTGGCTGTTTCTGTAGAGATGAAATCAGGACTTTCCGCCCAAAATACTTATGGAACATATCCCATAATCCCATGCCGTCAATAGTGTAATTATCTTTTTGCATAGCATAAACAACATGGACACCGGAAATTCGCGGTTGATCGCAGTGCAGCTCTAACACGCGGCTCCATGGATAGTCGAAACATCCACTATTCAATGCTTTTTCAAAGTTAATCCGAGCATTCTGAGTTTTTCATCTGATACTCTTGCGATGTATTTTTGCAATTCATATGAACGGGTATCTATAAAGTAACCTAATAAATGCAGATAATGATGCCCCAATACGGTTGATATCTCAATGGCCGGAATAATCGTAATTCCCAAGGCATGCAGATCAGCGGCATTATCATAGGCGGATACAGTATCATGGTCTGAAATGGCGATTACTTTCAGCCCGGCATCAAGCGATAACTGAATTAACTCCTTCGGCGTGTCTGTGCCATCTGAATATATTGAATGCAAGTGCAAATCAGCAAACATATGCTTCCTCCCGCAAGCCATTCCTTGGCGCCTGAATTTCACCTGCCAGGCTGTAACAGGCATCCCGATGCGCATCACTCAAAGAGTTACGCCGTTTTTGAAAATGCCTATCTCCCTGAAGCCGCGAATCTCGTTCCTTGCAAGGAGCTTTCCCGAGCAAACATCCAGTATGTATCCGTAAAACTCCCCAGACAGATCATCCATTGAGACGCCGCTTAAAAGTCTGCCTGCGTCGAAGTCGATCCACTCCTTCTTCTTATGCGCAAGCTGTGAGTTGGTTGCTATCTTAACCGTGGGCACGGGCGCGCCAAGAGGCGTCCCCCTCCCCGTAGAAAACAGCACTATCTGGCATCCAGCGGCCACCAGCGCCGTTTCAGCAACCAAGTCATTCCCTGGCGAGCTTAAAAGATTCAGCCCCGGCGTTTTCACCTGCTGCCCATAGTCGATTACATCCGCGACAGGCGCGGTTCCGCCCTTTTGGGTGCATCCAAGGGATTTATCCTCCAGGGTGGTGATGCCGCCGTCCTTGTTGCCGGGGGAAGGGTTTTCATATATCACCTGACCGTTACTTTGGTAATAAAGCTTAAAATCGTTGATAAGTTTTACAGTTTTATTGAAAACATCTTCATTTATGCAGCGGTCCATCAGAATTGTTTCCGCGCCGAACATCTCGGGCACTTCGGTCAAAACGCTTGTGCCGCCCCTTGATATCAGCATGTCGGAGAAGCGTCCGATCAGCGGATTGGCCGTTATGCCGGAAAATCCGTCGGAGCCGCCGCATTTCAGCCCCACTTTCAGCATTGAAACGGGAAGTTCGCGGCGCTTAAAGCCGGCAGCGTACTCCATCAGCTCAGCCAAAAGCCGCAGGCCCTCCTCGTACTCGTCCTCAACCTCCTGAGCCACCATGAACTTCACTCGGTTTTCGTCCCAGCTTCCCAAAACATCCTTAAATGCAGCAACATGGTTGTTCTCACAGCCCAGCCCAACCACCAACACACCTGCCGCGTTGGGATGATTCACCAGCCCTGCCAGTGCTTTCTGGGTGTTTTTATGGTCATCGCCCATCTGTGAGCAGCCATATGGGTGGCTGAAAGTGTAAACCCCGCCAATCTTTCCGGCGTATTTCGGCAAAAGCGCTTTGGCAGCCATGTCAGCCAGATGCCGGCAGGTGGTGTTGACGCAGCAGACGGTGTTGATTATCCAGATTTCGTTGCGAATGCCCGCGCCGCCGTCGCTGCGCAGATAGCCGGAAAATGTCTCCTGTTTTTTTGCATCAGATTTTTCTGCATCCGGCTTTTCTGCATCAAAAAACGAAAGTGAGGGATTGTAGCTATATTTAAGCAGTTCATTTAGCTTCGTCCTCAGATTGTGGACATGCACATGCTCGCCTTCCTCGATGTCCGCCAGCGCCTCGCCGATTGAAAACCCATACTTAATTATATCATCGCCCTTTGAAATATTGCGCAGGGCGATCTTGTGCCCCATGGGAACGGCCAGCCCTCCCCGCAGCGCCACCGCCACATTGTCATCAGGGTTTAGCTTTATATAGCCATCCATTCTGAATCTCCTCCGGTTAATATTGACCTTGTATTAAAAAAGCGTTATTATATTTAAAATAATAATGAATCGGAGAGGTTGCCAATGCATAAGTATACATACCTTCCCCAGGGAGTCTGCTCCACAAAATATGTTTTCGATATCGACGGCGACATCGTGCGAAGTGTCGATATCTCCGACGGCTGCAGCGGCAATCTGATGGGCCTTTCGCATCTGATTACCGGCATGAAGATTGACGATGTGATCGAAAAGCTCTCCGGCATCACCTGTGACGGGGGCGACTCCTGCCCCAATCAGATAGCCCTGGCGCTTCTGGCCTACAAGAAAGAGCATCAGAAATAAATCGCTCCCAACGGGGACCTTTCTCGGGGCGCAATCTGCGCGCTTATCCGAGGGCGCTGCCCTCGCTCTCCCGCCAAAGGGCAAACCCTTTGGAAACCCTTGTCATGCCTTATCATAATTAATACCGAGGTTCATGCACTTATCCGAGGGCGCTGCCCTCGCTCTCCCGCCAAAGGGCAAACCCTTTGGAAACCCCCGTCATGCATTATCATAAAACCGGGGCGGGTTTTTCTTTTCAAAAGTTGAGGTTCATGCGATTATTCGAGGGCGCCGCCCTCGCTCTCCCACCAAAGGGCAGACCCTTTGGAAACCCTTGTCATGCCTTATTATAAAACCGGGGCGGGTTTTTCTTTTCAAAAGTTGAGGTTCATGCGCTTATCCGAGGGCGCTGCCCTCGCTCTCCCGCCAAAGGGCAAACCCTTTGGAAACCCTTATCACGCCTTATCATAAAACCGGGGCGCTATGAGCAGAAACCCATAACGCCCCAACATATCATTTAATGCCGAAAGTGGCTTCCTTCAGATCCAGATAATAGAGATAATCGTCGGTTGTCACGTTGGGCGGGCAGCGGTGATCGCAAAACGGGATATAGCCGCCCTTGGCGACATACTTTTCAAGGGATTTCATGTATTCCTTTATCGCCTGCTTGCCCTCGCCCAGCTTCATCTTATCAAAGCCGCCCATGATGCGAAGCTGACCTTCGTACTGATCCAAAAGTTCGCCCGGATGGGCGCAGCTATTTACCTCATATGGGAACAGGCAGTTTATGCCCCCTTCCAGCAGATAGGGCAATATGGGCCGCACATCGCCGTCACAGTCTGTGTACCAGACATCGATGCCGTGCTGGTCCAGTTTTTTGCGTATTCTCTTATACCTGGGCATTACTACATCCCTGAAGAACGGCACGGAGACTATCGGGCCGTTTTTGAAGCAGATATCCTCCCAGCCGGAAGCGTAGTCGAAATCAAAATGCGGCAGAAGCTGATCCAGCGAATCCTCCACGATCAGACAGCAGGTCTCCACCATGTCCTCCACCATGTCGGGATAATCGAAGCAGGCGTAAGCCAGGCCCTCGAAGGTGAGCATGTCCCTTATTTTGCCGATCATGGAGCCGCAGTGGATGCCAAGGGGGTAGTCCCTGTCCGCGCCGCCGTGATTTTTAATCAAAGCATCCAGATCGATCTTGCGCGAGGGATGCTTGATGTCAAAATGTTCCTCCTTCACACGCTTCCAGTCATCCGGGGTTTCCACCGATGATTTTATATAATGGGGAATGGTGTCATGGTCATCAAGGGGCACCTCGGCGACAAGCCCTTCAGCGTTTATGATTATTTTTTTGTCGCCCCTGATCTCCAGCTCCTTGCTCTCAAATGGCGGCGACATGAACACCTTTCCGCCAATGTTTACGATCCTGTCGAAATTGAAGAAAATATCGGCTTCGCCGTTGCTGGTGATACCGTTATCGATGAAAATATCCCAGAGCTTGAAGTTTTCCTTCCAGTAGCCGAACTCCATGTTAAAACAGCGGTCAACGCTTTTATAGTGCATCTGGCGGTTGAAGCGCTCGCGGTCGGTCATCGTGCCTTTCCATTTCTCTCTGATAGGCGTGATTGACATATCCGTTTCTCCTTTGATTCTTTTTAGTTTATCATTTGTGTTATTCGTTCTGCTTAATAATAACATTGTATACAAAAAACCCCATTTTTTCAATCTTTATTTCCCAACGGAAAGTAATATTGCTAAAGGTGGGGTAAAATGGTATAATAAGTCTGGCTATTTTCAATATAATTGCGGGGCGGCGACCCGTGGGAGAGCACGCCAGCAAACTGAAGATGAAGGTTTAGCAATTTGCGCAGAAAATTGCGGGACGGCGGGCCCGTAGGAGAGCACGCCGGCAAACTGAAGATGTAATGCGTGAATAACGCGTGAATAAGTATCAATATTTTTTTGAAAATTCAGAAGAGAGGTTAATTAAAATGGCAAAAGTTGTTTGTTTTGGTGAAATCATGCTGCGCTTGGCACCCGAGGGATATCTGCGCTTTGGACAGTCGTCAATTTATGAGGCAACTTACGGCGGCGCGGAGGCTAATGTCAGCGTTTCCCTTGCTAACTACGGCCTTAATCCCTTTTTCGTTTCAAAGATACCCAACAACCCCATTGGCGACGCAGCCTTGGCATCTCTTAAGTATTTTGGAGTTGACACCTCCCTTGCCGCAAGAGGCGGAGACCGTTTAGGCATATATTTCTGCGAAAAGGGAGCTTCCATGAGGCCCTCCAAGGTGGTTTACGACCGCGCTCATTCCGCCATTTCCCAGGCTGTTTCCGCTGATTTTGACTGGGATCAGATTTTAGACGGGGCTGCTTGGTTCCATTTCACGGGCATCACCCCCGCCGTTTCCGATAGCGCAGCGGAGGTCACCCTTGAGGCCGTGAAAGCCGCCAAAGCCAAGGGCATCACTGTTTCCTGCGATCTTAACTACCGCAAGAACCTGTGGAGCCGGGAGAAGGCCGGCAAGGTCATGGGCGAGATAGTCAAATATGTGGATGTACTGATAGCAAACGAGGAGGATTCCGCGGACGTTTTCGGCATCCACGCCGATTCAACCGATATCGAATCCGGCAAGCTGAACGACGAGGGCTACAAGTCTGTGGCGCGCCAGCTGGTTAAGCGCTTTGGCTGCAAATTTATCGCCATAACCCTGCGCGAGAGCCTGTCCGCCAACGATAATAACTGGTCGGGCCTGCTGTATGACGCTAAGGATGATTCTTTCTATAAATCAACGAAATACTCCATTCGTATAGTTGATCGCGTGGGGGGCGGGGATTCCTTCGGCAGCGGCCTCATATATTCCATGATAAAAGGCTACGACGATCAAACTGCAGTTGAATTTGCGGCTGCGGCTTCAGCGCTTAAGCATACCATTGAGGGCGACTTCAACCGCGTGACGGTAGCTGAGGTTCAGGCTCTGATGGGCGGCAGTGTCTCCGGGCGCGTACAAAGATAATTAAACCTTTTACTAACGGCATAATAAAAGGCTTTCTCGGTATGGGAAAGCCTTTTTGCTGCGAGAATTTTTCAGACCTGCCCAGGCGGTTTACAGCCACGCCGGCGGGCCCCACCCACCCACGCAAAACAATCCGCCTGTTTGGCGGCCTTGTTTTTCTCCCAAGCTGCTTTCCGGAAAGAAATCTCCTCGTCTTGCCCGGAGACGTGCTGAGGGGCTCCTCCCCTAAGACTCCCCGCAAGGAGGCACACCTACTTGACCTCTCCGCCGCACGATAACGTTCGCAGTAAGCATCACTATGGGTGGTTCAAAAGGAATTTTCCCCGGGAAGGAGGCCACCCTGGAAAGAAGGTTATGAGCCCTCCCTGCGGACTATGAAGCCATTGTCTTCCACGGCGAGGAAAAACCCGGCGCCCTCAGGCAAAGGCGTTTTCTTGTTTGCTTCCAGCCTTGCCCTGGTATGATCTTTTATAAAAGTGCCGTATGTGGAGCCCAGGTCTTCGATCAACAGGCAATCCTTCCCGGGAAAAACACGACAATGAACGCTGCTTATGCCCGGCGTCTTTTCCGGGTATACGATATTGCATGAGGCGATATCACGGCCTATGACAGTCACGCCGTTTATCGGGAAAATGCTGCCCGAATACACCCCCGTCACTCCCACAAGGGAGAACTTTTGCTGCCTTGCAGGCGAAGGCACGACGATGGTCTTTCCGTGTGCGCCGCCGGCGGGAACCGAAGATATGACGGCTCCCCTTCCCTGCGTTTTTTCATGCCCATGCGCTTTTCTGCGCCTGCGTGCTTTTGCTGCCCAGACAATAACGGCCGCCGCGCCGCCCCCAATGCCCAGCAGCAAAGCGGCTCCCAAAAGAATGCTGCCGGTCTCATCCTCGTCCTCATACTCCGCTGGAGCCGGCGCAACTGCCTCCGTGGGCGGCGGTGAAACGGCAATCTCAGGGCCGCCGCTGGCCATCGTGAAAGGAACGCCGAAATCCCTCATGGCCTGGATGGTGTAGTCGATATACATGGCGCCGTTGGTTGTGTCCCCCGAGGATGCGCCGAATGTGTTTATACCCACGCAATAACCCTGCTCCGTCACAAGCGGGCCGCCGGAATTGCCGCTGTTTATAACCGTGTCCATCTGGAGGAAATAGGCGTTGTTTATCTTTGAATTGGTCTTGCTTATTACGCCGCGGGTGATGGTCACGTCCTCGATGGTGGAGGGAAGATTCTCGCCATCGTCATTTATCTCGTCTGAAACGCTGGGGAAGCCCAGAGCGTATACCTCCTGGGTGCGCTGAACGGTGGTGGCGCTCAGCAATGACAAAGGCGTTCGCTGATATGTGGGTGGGATTTTCAATATGCAAAAATCCACGGCCTCGTTATATGCCACTATTTCGGCCAGCAAAACGCTGGAGTCGTCGTATATGTTGTCTAAAACCACATAGATGTCATCGTATATGCCGTCGGAACTGTCCTCGTCATCCATTATCACATGGAAGTTGGTCACAATATATTTAACAGCCTGCCCGCGAACACCCACCGCGAAGCCGGAGCCGATGCTAGCGTATTCAGACCCTGCAGACTCTGCGTAAATGCGCACAACACTGTTGGCTGCGTCTAAAACCGCCTGATTAGTCGCTTTTGCAGCAGGCGAAAAAAGAGCCGAAAGGATCATCATAGCGGCGAACAGCACGCATATATATGCACTTTTAAGCCTTTTCTTGCAGAGCTTATTCTTCAACTGCATCCTCCTCGCCATCGCCGGCGTCCTTGGCGCTCCATTGGAACCTGTCCGAACAAAGGGGATAAAACATCAGCCTGGTGTTGCCGATGATGATCTCGTCATAGGCGCTCAGTTCCTTTGTGGATAGCATCGGCTCGCCGTTGACCCTCATTATGCTGCGCCCCTGCGCCACCGAAAGATAAAACTTGCCGCTTAAAGTGTCATATGAAATAACCGCGTGCTTGTTCCTGGAAACGGAGATATCATCCAGCAGGCAGACATCCATTCGCGGATCGCGGCCGATAAAATTGTTTTCGGCGTGAAGGCGGAAGTCCTTTCCCCTGCTCTCGCCGTTTAGAGCTATCAGCCAGCCCACAACCGGATCTATGCCCGTCTGCTGTTCGATTACCGCCACGGTGACGCCGTCATTTCTCGGCTTTTGGGGCATGGGCGCATCCGCCCTTAAGGTGACTGATGGGATTGCGTCGGCAAACGAGGACTGAAAGTCCGCCTCACCGGAGCAATAGGGGCATCGTTCATGCCTTAAAGAGTTATAAAAGTGACCTCTTTCACACTGTTTCATCTGCATGGCTTAAACCTCAGCTTTGCCGTCTTTGCCTCTGTCATTTTTAGTTAAGCCCAAACTCCACCGAGCTTTCCTGGCTGAAATTGTACATCATCAGCCTGCCATCGGTGTCCATATAGAAAAGGTAAATGTAGTTATCATCGCTGATGAGCACCGGCGCCGCGCATGACTCAGCCAGCCTTTCCGGCCCGCTTCCGTCCAAGTAAAGGCCGTAGAGGGCGCTGTCATCATAGCCTGTGAAATATATGCTCTGATCATCCACCGCCATGTTGAGGGCAGGGCCTTGGTCCACCAACTCGTTCTCAATGCCGTCAAGGCTCATCCTCCAGATCTCGCTGCCTTCCTCGGGAGGGGTGATATAATATATCCACCCGCCGTGGATTATCATTTCGTGGACATCCTGCCTGGAAATAAGGGTGAGACCGCTGCCGTCCATATTCATTGAAAAAATGCCCGTCTTTCCCCCGACATCGCACTGATATATCCTGTCGTAGGCCACATTTGTGAAAACGCCGTTGGCGGGAAGAAGCTCTATAACGGAGTTTTCGTCATCCCTGTGGATTCTGATAAGACCGCCGTTCGTCTCGGTGTCCATGGCGAATATAAAATCACCATAAACAGCCACGCACATGAGACTTTCTGCTATCAGATGAGGCTCCTCAAGGCCGTCCGCGTGGACTTTGTAAAGGCCCGGCTGCACAGAGCCTTTCTCATATGCGGAAAAATATATCCATTCCCCCAAGGCGCTGATGCCGGTCACCCTTTCAAAGCCGTCGGTTAGAACTACATGGCTTTCATCGTCCATGTCGAAGGCTATTAAATCCCCGCCGGAGTTGAGATCGCTGAAATAAACCCAGCGCCCCTGCTTTACCATCACAGCGTTATTTCTGTAGTTGGCGGCCGTGTTCCCACGGTAATTTTTACCTCCATAGCTATATCCTTCTGGCAAGCCCAGCCACTGAGCGGCGCTGATGCCGTTCTGGCTTAGATATGACTGGGTCACCGCCGGCTCTGCAAAGCTCATGTCCGTGCCGGAAGGAACGAAGACTTCCAGCATTCCCTCCTGTAAAAGGCGCATCTCGGCCACGCTCACTCTGGCGCCGCCTATCATATCGCTTGCATAAAGGACTATGAAATGGCTTGTATCTTCACCCTGCCGCAAGCTTATCCTCCGGTCAAGGCTTTGTATATATTCCAGATAATTTGATGCCGTAATGGAGTCCATCTCGTAGTAGTAAAAGACGCCGTTATCAGCCTGGCTGGAGTTTCCGTACACTCCGGCGAAAACGCCTGCATCCGGAAATGACAGGCCCTGAACAGCCGCCGTCTCCTGAGGGCTTTGGCTGGGCTGCGCCGTCCCTAAGAGTATAGCGCTGGGCGTGGGTATGGCGATGTACGGCGGGTTGTTCCCTCCGTTATGCCATAATGCAAAAAGCAGTGCCGCCGCCCCGCACAGAGCCAAAACACCTGAGAGGATCAGTGCCAGCCTTCCACGGGGCAAGGTTGGCTTTTTTCTGCTTGCAGGCTGCTTGTTGTCACGAATTTCTTCTGCGCCTTCCACAGCCCCCGGGAAAACTTTCGGCGCTTCGGCGGGAGCTTCGAGTGGAGCCTGCCGAGGGGCCTGCCCTCGGCTTGAATAAAATGCGCTGTGCAGTGCGCTCATGTTGCTGAAGCGTTCCTCTTTACGCACAGCAAGGCCCTGCATCAGCACAGCTTCGCGCCCGGGGTCGATGTCCGCACCCAGCAGCGAAGGCGGCGCCAAGGTATCCTCCACCAGCCTTTCCAGCGATTCGATGGGCATCGCGCCCGTTATCAGCTTGTATATGGTGGCGCAAAGGGCGTACACATCGCTCCAGGGGCCGAAATGCCCGCTGGTCTGGTACTGTTCTATGGGCGCATAGCCCGGCTTGAGCATCACCGACATTGTCTTTCTTGAGTCAAACTGTCTGGCGGCGCCGAAGTCCAGCAGCTTCATTCTGCCCTTTTCGTCCAGCATTATATTGTCCGGGCTGATGTCTCTATGTATAAGGCCCGATTTATGCACCTGCTGAAGGGCCAATATAACCGGCTCCATCAGATTAAAAACATAATCCGAAGCCATTCTGCCGTTTTGTTTTTCAAGAGCCTGGCTCAGTGTCATGCCCTCGATGAATTCCATGATTATATATGCGGTGCCGTTTTCGCGGAAGAAATCCCGCACCTCAACGATGCTTTCCAGATCATGAAATCTGGCCAGCGCCCTTGCTTCGGCCAAAAATTTATCTAAACCGGCGGTAAAATATTCGCCGTTGGTGCCTGAATAGGGCGCAACCGTGGCAGACTGGGAGGTTCTGCTTACAAAGCCTGCGGGGTAATATTCCTTAATGGCCACCTTAAGGCCCAGATTCATGTCTATCCCCAGATAGGTTATGCCGAAGCCACCCTCACCCAGAACCCTGCCCGTCAGATATTTCCCTGCCAGCACGGTCATTGGCGGAAGCTGGTGGGGATAAACAGGCGCGCCATTATTAAAGCCGCAATGTTCGCATATGCCGCCGGATTCTTCCATTGAGCCAAGACAGCCCATACAGAGTTTTTCTATGTCATCATAAAAATCCATCTGAGCAGACAAAATCCCCTCTGACTATTCGTATTGAGTGCGCTGTATCCATTACGGCCTTCCTCCGGGCCCGCCAACCCGCAATTTTCTTCGAAAATAGCTAAGCTTATTATATCATGATATCATCGGAAATGAAATACATGTGAATGCGCATAAATCTCTGGTGTTTTGCATGCCTTCTGCCATAAACAGCCAAATAAAAGAAAATCCCGCCGCAGAAAAACACGACGGGAAAATTAAATCTTTTGCTTTTTTTGCTTTATTTTATTTACTAAAATATATTATTAAAAAATTATTTGAAAATTATTTAAAATATATCTTTGCCGCTTCGTATATGTCTGCGGGAACGTCCTTGCGCACTGTGACAGCGGTGTCGATGTCTGCCTTGACGATCTTCGTGCCCTGGAGCGCCACCATGCTGCCATAGTCCCTGTTGACGACCATTTCACCGGCCTTAACGCCCATGCGCGAGCCCAAAATACGGTCAAAGTTGGAGGGCGGGCCTCCCCTTTGCAGATGGCCCAGCACAACGCTTCTGCACTCGAAATACTTGCGCTTTTCATCGAGGCTCTCATCTTCACGCATGTTCTTCTCTATTGCGGAGGCCAGGTCCTTGGCCAGGTTGGAGTTCACCAGCAGCTTATGGCCGAAGGCATCGGTGCCCAGATCGCCCTGCTCAAGGCCTGCAATCTGCACGTCCTCCGCCACGGCGATCATTGTGTAGCGCTGGCCCTTCTGGTAGCGGCCCTTAACCAGCTCCATTATAGCTTCCATGGTGGTGGGATGCTCGGGAATAAGCACCAGGTCGCAGTCTGCTGCCCAGCCGGCATAAAGGGTGATCCAGCCGGAGGAGCGGCCCATGCACTCCACTATGAAGCAGCGGGCGTGGGACGCGGCTGTGGTGTGCAGCCTGTCGATTGCCTCCATGGCGATATTTGCGGCGGTGTCAAAGCCGAAGGTGAAGTCGGTGCAGTTAAGGTCGTTATCTATGGTCTTAGGAACACCCACCACATTTACTCCCAGATTCTTGCGAAGGTTGTTGGCAACGCCTAAAGTATCGTCGCCGCCGATGGCAACCAGTGCCTCCAGGCCCAGATCGTCCATCGTCTTTTTTACCTGTTCAAAGCCGCCGGGGATTTTGGTCACATTCGTCCTGGAGCTTTCAAGGATGGTTCCGCCCTTCGTCTGTATGCCGGCGACATCATCCAGCGAAAGAAACCTGCCCTCGCCGGTCAGCGCGCCGCGCCAGCCGCCCAGAAAACCGTAAACCTCCACGCCGTCCACCGAGCAGCGCTCAACAACGCCCCTTATGACTGCGTTCAAGCCGGGGCAGTCCCCTCCGCCGGTTAAAATGCCTATCTTTCTTGCCATCATGCGTCCTCCTGTATTCATAAAATATTAAAATAGTAAATGACTTTTGCTAATTTTTCCCGTATGTTCGATGCAAAACCTATATGAAAAACGCTAATATGAAAATCAGAATCCGTTTTCCACCAGCACCTGGCGCGCCTGCTCCGTTTCCGATTGCAAAACGCATATTTGGAAATAGTTATCGCTTTCGGACACGTTTCTGTAGGCCGGCTTTATCTTGACCAGCACACCGTCCTTTGTAAGGGCGGCCTCGATCGCGTCGCAGCGCTGCTTTCCTTTGGCCATGTGTATCACTACCCACATATATATCCCCCTGCCGTATTTTATCAGAATATGACTTCGTTTGCAAGGAAAACAGTCAATAGGCTTTTTTAGCAGGATTTTTCATTTTTATTTTGAACTAATTAATTATCAGAAAAAAACTTTACATCAAATTTGCGAAAATTTGCATCTGATGATAAAAACAGGAGAGAAAAATGAAATTTTCAAAGCTAATATATGAAAACCCTCTGGCGTCGCCGGAGGATGTCAAGGATTTTGTGATGGAGGGCAGCGCAGCCATATCTTTCCCGAGGGGAAGAATGCGCATGGAAAACCTGATGGACGCCGCCCAGGGGCAAAAGTCCAACTTTGTTTACTGGTGTCCGGTTGACTTCCCAGCGGATCTGCTCATCACCTGGGATTTCTACCCGATTTATGAGCCGGGGCTGTGCATTTTGTTTTTTTCCGCAAAAGGAGGAAAGGGCGAGGATATATTGTCCGGAGGTCTGGCGGAAAGGACGGGTGAATATCAGCAATACCACAGCGGCGACATAAACGCATACCATGTTTCATACTTTCGACGCAAATGGGAGGACGAGCGTTCCTTTCACACATGCAACCTCAGAAAGAGCCACGGCTTCCATCTGGTGGCCCAAGGCGCGGACCCTATCCCCTCCGTTTCAGATGCCGTTTCTCCTTACAGAATCGCATTGGAGAAAGCCGGCGGGAATGTATCCTTCTACATAAACGATCTGCATATATTTACATTCAATGACGAGGGCAAGACATACGGCGGCGTTTTGGAGGGCGGCAAGATAGGTTTTAGGCAGATGGCGCCGCTGATTGGCGAATACTCTAATCTCAGGGTGTACGGCAGATAAAAACATTCAAAAAAACTGCTTGAAAGCGAGTCTTGCATTGCGCGAGGGGCGGGTTTAAGCTATACTGTTTGATATGGATTAATTGGGCAATATTCATAAAAATCGGAAAGTGGGTGTGGAGAATGATCGAAAAAATAATGGGGATCGCTTCGCGCATAAAGGATTTAAGGGAGATATCCGATGTGAGCGTGAAGGATATGGCAAAGCATCTTGGTATAGACGAGAAGCTCTATATGGAATATGAGTCCGGAGCGATGGATATTCCCATCAGCGTGCTGATAGCCATCGGCGAAAGGTTTAATGTGGAGGTTGGCGCGCTGCTGACCGGAGGCGAACCCAAGCTGGCCATATATTCCGTGACGCGCAAGGGCTGCGGAGTGGATGTTGCCAGAAGCTTTGGATATAAATATCAGTCATTGGCGTATAACTTTTCCGGGAAAGTCGCAGAACCGTTTATGGTGACGGTGGAGCCCGACCAGGAACACACACCGGTTAGCCAGAACTCCCACTCGGGGCAAGAGTTTGACTTTGTTCTTTCCGGTACTCTGAAGGTGGTAGTCGACGGACATGAGATCGTCTTAAACGAAGGAGACTGCATATATTTTAACTCGATCTATCCCCATGGCATGAAGGCCATCGGCGATAAGCCCGCAGTCTTTCTGGCAGTGGTTTTATAGCCGCCTGCTTTCGCGCTCAGGTCTACTCCACCTGCGGCAGGCCCGCCCACCCAATGCAGAAAAGGGATTCGTCCACGGCGAATCCCTTTTCTGCGCCCTAAGCCCTTGCCGGAAAGCAAAAAGCACAGGATACATTTTACAATTAAGCGGATATATTATAGAATAGAAACGTTATTTTGTGTTGAAGGAAATACGGAGGATGCGAATGCAGAAAATTACCCGAAACTTCCGCGGCCATTACAAAGAAATAATCCTCGGGCCGCTTTTTAAGCTGCTGGAGGCGGTGCTTGAGCTGTTCGTCCCCCTGGTCATGGCGGGAATAATCGACATAGGCATCGGCCGCGGCGATTCCCGCTACATCATAACCCGCGGGCTCTTGCTGCTGGTCATAGGCATTTTGGGCATGGCATCGGCGCTCATCTGCCAATACTATGCAGCCATCGTGGCCGGCCGCTTTGGCAGGGATCTTCGAAAGCAGTCATACAGCCATGTCATGAGCCTTTCCGCTGCCGACACCTCCGCTTTCGGCGCGGGCGGTCTCATCACCCGTCTTACAAACGATATTAACCAGATTCAAACCGGCGTGAACATGGCCATACGCCTAGGGGTGAGAGTGCCGTACCTTGCCATCGGCGGGATTATTATGGCGATTCGCCTTAACCTTCGCATCGGCTTGATATTCCTGGCCGCCACAATTTTTATCGCTCTTTTTCTATACATGATTATGAAGCGCACATTGCCCAGCTATGGCAGCATACAGGAAAAGCAGGACGGCCTTTCAAAGCTCTCGGCGGAAAACCTGGCGGGCGTGCGGGTCATCCGCGCCTTTTCCCGCCAAAAGGACGAGGCCCAGGGCTACGAAGCCGCCGCAAAGGACATGACGGCGCTGATAATCCGCGTGGGAAAGATATCGACGGCGCTGAACCCACTTACAAGCGTGGTGGCGGGCTTTGCCATAATGCTTATCGTCTGGCTGGGCTCCCGCTATGTTTTTGAAGGGACTATGCTGAGCGGCGAGATCATCGCCCTGGTGACATATATGAACCAGACATTGCTGGCGCTCATAGTGGCGGCAAATCTTTTGGTGATATTCACAAGGGCTCTTGCCAGCGCAAAGCGGGTTGCCCAGGTGCTGGACACGCAGCCCAGCATCCTTGCAGATGATAGCGCAGAGAAGGCAAAGAGCGATCCTTCTCAACCGGCCCTTTCATTTAAAGATGTAACCTTCGCTTATTACGAGGGTGCCGACAGCGCCCTTAAAGACGTGAGCTTCGACATCATGCCCGGCCAAACAGTGGGCCTTATCGGCGGGACAGGCAGCGGCAAAACCACCATCGTGAACCTGATAATGCGCTATTTCGACGTGAAAAACGGCGCAATCCTCTCATATGGAGTCAACATCAAGGAGATCGACCCCGGCGTTTTGCGCTCAAAGGTAGGCCTTGTGCCCCAGTCGGCCATGGCTTTTTCCGGAAGCATCAGAAGAAACATGCAGCTTTCCGCCCCAGAGGCGGGCGATGATGACATTTGGTATGCCCTTGAAGCCGCCCAGGCTGCCGGCTTTGTCAAAAACATGGCCGGCGGCCTTGACTCGCAAATTGAGGAGGGGGCGAAGAACATCTCAGGCGGGCAAAGGCAGAGGCTGACCATCGCAAGGGCGCTTTTGAGGAAGCCAGAGCTTTTGATATTGGACGACTCCTCCTCCGCTCTTGACTACGCCACCGACGCCGCCCTGAGGGCCGCCATCGCCAATGAAAAAAAGCAAAACCCCGCCATGACGGTGCTTATAATCAGCCAGCGGGCAGCAGGCCTAAGAAACGCGGACAATATTCTCGTGATGGACGAGGGCAGGCTCTGCGGCCAGGGCAGCCACGAGCATCTGCTAAAAACAAACAATGTTTATAAGGAGATCTGCCAGTCACAGGGAATTACAAACGGCAACGGAAAGGAGGCGAGCGCATGAAGAAAACAGTGATGAAGCGCATGCTCTCTTACCTTCGCCCATACCGGGGTATGCTCGTATCGGCATTCGCAGCCGCCCTTGTGAGCGTGCCTTTGGCACTGCTGGGGCCGGTGTTCATTGGCGAGGCCATCGATGCCGCCGTCGGCCCGGGGGATGTGAACTTTCCGCTGGTCATCCGCTCGCTGATATGGCTTGGCTTAACCATTCTGGGCTCCGCCGCCCTTTCGTGGCTTTCTCAGTTCTTCACCAGAAAAATTTCTGCGGGCGCCGCTCAGGATATGCGCTCTCAGGCCTTTGAAAGCATAAATCGCGCTCCCCTTTCCAAGATAGACACGAGCCGCCACGGCGATATCGTCAGCCGTCTTGTGAACGACGCCGATGCCGTCTCCGAGGGCTTCCTACAGACCATATCCCAGCTTCTGCCGGGCATCGTCACAATAGTGGCCACTATTGTTGTGATGTGTCTTTTGAACATATGGATCGCCCTGGTGGTCATCTTCGTCACTCCGGCTTCCATCTGGTTTGCCAGGTTCGTTGGCACAAGAACAAGCAGCTATTTTCGCCAGCAGTCCCAGACCCAGGGGCGGCTTTCCGGCTATATAAATGAAATGGTGGGCAACCAGCCCCTTGTGCAAGCCCTGGGCTTTGAAGAAAAATCCGCCGATGAGTTTGCCGACCTTGCCGATGACTACTACGAAGCCAGCTTCAAGGCCACCTTTTATTCCAGCGTCATAAACCCCGGCACCCGCTTCGTAAACGCCGTCGTGTATGCGGCTGTGGCGGTGTTCGGCGCCATCTACGCCCTTTCCGGTGGCATCAGCGTGGGCGGCCTTTCCGTCTTTTTAAGCTATGCCACCCAATACACCCGCCCTTTCAACGAGGTAACCGCCGTTTTAACCCAGGTGCAAAGCGCCATCGCCAGCGCGGAGAGGCTTTTCGAGCTGATGGACTGGGAAAAAGAAAAGCCCGACGCAGAAACTGCTGCCGAGCTGAAAAGCGTTCAGGGCCATGTGGAGGCAAAAGATGTTTTCTTCTCATATGATCCCTCAAGGCCCCTCATCCAGAACTTGAGCTTCGAAGCAAAACCCGGGATGCGCATCGCCTTGGTGGGCCCCACGGGCTGCGGAAAGACCACCATGATCAATCTTCTGATGCGCTTTTACGATATCGACTCAGGCAAAATCAGCGTTGACGGCATCAATATCAATGAAATAAAGCGCAACCGGCTCAGAGGGCGCTTCGGCATGGTGCTTCAGGATACATGGCTCAAGGGCGACACCGTTCACGCCAACATCGCATATGCAAGGCCCGGCGCCAGCAGGCAGGAGGTCATCGACGCGGCGGAAACCGCCCATGCCCACAGCTTCATAATGCGCCTGCCTAAGGGCTATGACACCGTCATCGGCGCAGGGGGCGAGAGCCTTTCCGAAGGCCAGCGGCAGCTTCTTTGCATCGCGCGGATCGTTCTGGCAAGGCCGAATATGCTGATTCTGGACGAGGCCACCAGCAGCATTGACACCCGCACAGAGCTGATCATACAGCGGGCCCTTGAAAACCTGATGAGGGGCCACACCAGCTTCATAGTGGCCCACAGGCTGTCCACCATCCAAAACGCAGACCTCATATTGGTGATGGTGGCGGGCGAGATCGTCGAGAGGGGCAGCCATGACGAACTGCTGCAAAAGCAGGGATTTTACAAAAAACTCTATGAAAGCCAGTTCGCCGGCCAGCAGACTTAGTTAGGCGTGGGGGGGGCACTGGGGTCTACGCAGGGCTTTGTCCCGCACCCCACAAGGGATTCTCCCTTGACCCTTCATCATGATCTTTGGAGTTTTAGCCATGCCTTTTTATCGGGGATGATGCAGGGCTTTGTCCCGCGCCCCACAAGGGATTCTCCCTTGACCCTTTGTCATGATCTTTGGAGTTTTAGCCGTGCCTTTTTATCGAGGGGCGATGCAGGGCTTTGTCCCGCACCCTACTCGTAATGCTGTGCCTGAGCATGCCATAGCTGATGATACTTGCCGCCCACTTCCCGCAACAACTGATCGTGGCCGCCTTTTTGCACTATTCTTCCAAGATCGAAAACAGCGATATCATCGCAGAAACGGCAGCTCGACAGACGGTGAGATATGTATATGGCGGTCTTTTCCCCCACAAATTCGTTGAACTTGGTGTAAATTTCATATTCAGCGATTGGGTCCAGTGCGGCCGTGGGCTCATCCAGAATAATGAAGGGCGCCTGTTTGTAAAGAGCCCTTGCAAGAGCGATCTTCTGGGCCTCACCGCCGGAAATCTCAACGCCGTCGTCCTCAAAGCCCTTATACAGGCAAGTTTGAAGCCCCTTGGGCATATTTGCAAGCCTTTCGCCAAAGCCCGCCTCGATAAGCGTCGCTTTGGCTTTTTCATTGTCATAATCGAGAGCCGCAGCCACATTCTGCCCAAGCGGAAGTGACAGAAGCTGAAAATCCTGAAAGACGACGGCGAAAATGGATAGGTATTGATCATAATCATACTTGCGTATGTCGATTCCGTTCAGCAGAATTTCCCCGTCAGTGGGGTCATACAGCCGGCAAAGCAGCTTTATGAATGTGGTCTTGCCGGAGCCGTTCTGCCCAACAACCGCCAGCCTTTCGCCCACGTTGAAGGCGATTGAAACATCTTTAAGAGCATAATCATCAGTCCCGGGGTATTTAAACGAAACATTCCTAAACTCTATCTGATAATCACAATCAGCGCGCTTTTCTGTGGTTAAACTCCCCTGATACATATCGTTTGGAATGTCCAGAAACTCGAAGGCTGGCCGCAGAAACTCGGCGTTGGCGCGCAGTGTTCCCGCAGTTGAGATCAGGTCTGATACGCCCTTTGAAAGTGCGGTTATCGCACCAACATATTGGGTCACGGCCCCCACGCCGAATGCCCCCGCCCAGGCTTTCAGGCAGACGAAAACATATATGACGCCGGTAAAAGCCGTGGAAACAACCGCCGAAAGGCCCTGCAAAAGCCCCATGGGCCCCCGTGCGTAATTGGCGATTTTGGAGCCTGTGGAAAATGATCCTTCCTTTGACGCATAGTTATCGCATATTATGTCCTGCCTGTATGTGCGGATGTCCAGCGCTCTTTTTTTATCATGTGCCATGAAGCTAAAGAAGCCAAAGTATCTGTTGCCCATTCTGGCGTCCTCGGCGCATCTCACCCAGTAGCTTTCCGCCTTATTGGAAAGCGTGGGCGCAAGCAAAGTGACCCCTGCCATCAAAACGATCAACGCCCCGACAAAGAGCGGGCTGTTCAAAAACACCAGCATACCTGCTTGCACAGGAACGCTCTGGGTAAACAGGCTCACCGACAGCACCGCCGCGCCGAGAATGGATATCAGCGCCTTTGCGCAGCTCTCAAAGGAGCGGATAATCCTTATAAACCCCCAGCCGCCCCAGTTTAGGTTTTGCCGCACCTGGGAAAGAAGGTCGTGGGTTCTTTGGTCGTCCACCGAGGCAAAGTCCATATCCAGCAGTTTATCTGCAAGGATTTTTTCCCCTTGATAATACCGCACCGCATGGTGGACATTCTTCCAGCGCAGCAGCGCCGCGTTTAAAAGCGCTAAAACCGCCGCTGAGATAAGGGCGATTACTATCCAGTTTCTAAGGACGAGAGGATCCCTCGATCCGGCAAGCTCGTCGATTATCCGCGCCGAAAGGAAGATAGCCACATATGGCGTAAGGGACGACACAGCAGCGCTCAGCGCCGACGATATAAATATCTTCGGATGCCTTTTCCACAATATCAGAAAGGCCCGCTTCGTCAGCTCATAGGCTTCCTTCAAGGGTACCTGCTCCTGCTTGTTCGAGTCATTTTTCTTCGCCATTTTTCTCCCCCTTCCTGTAATAGCGGCTCTGCACGTCGAAAAGATAGGCGTACTTGCCGCCCTTTGCCATCAGCTCGTCATGGCTGCCCTCCTCGGCGATGCGCCCCTCCTCCAGATAGATTATCCTGTCGCAAAAGCGGGTGGAGGCCAGCCGGTGGGAGATGTAAAGCGAAGTTCTGCCCGCAGTTAACTGGCTGTATTTCATGTAGATATCGTTCTCGGCGATGGGGTCCAAAGCGGCGGTGGGCTCATCCAGCACGATCATCGGCGCATCCTTGTAAAGGGCTCTGGCCAGCATCAGCCGCTGGGTTTCGCCGCCGGAAAGCTCCACACCGTCCTCGTATACCTGGCGGCCGATTGGGGTGCCGTAGCCCTTCGGCAGGCTTTCGATTTTTTCAGTCAGCCCCGCCAGCGCCACGCATCTTTTCACTCGTTCCTTATCGATATCGGAATCCGTCTGGGCGACGTTCTCCCAGACGCTCAGCTCCAGCAGCGAAAAGTCCTGGAAAACGGCGGCAAAGTGACGGTAATAATCCCGGCGGTTATATTTCTTTATATTTTCTCCGTTCAACAGGACCTCGCCCTTTGAAGGGTCATAAAAGCCGCAGATCAACTTCACCAGCGTGGTCTTTCCCGCGCCGTTCAACCCCACTATGGCCAGCTTTTCTCCGGGGCGGATATTCAAATCAATACCCTTTATGGTGTCGCTTTCCGCGCCCTGATGCCTGAAGGATAGGTTTTTCAGGGTGATTTCATAATCCTTCCCGGTCTGAGGCTCCAGCCCCTCCCCTTCGTCGAACTTGAAGGGCTCCGGGGTTTCGATGAACTCCCTGACGGTGGAGATGTCCAGGCTCTGCTGGCGCAAGGTTGAAAACTCGGTGAGTATCCCCGTGACCCAGGCGGCAAAGCCCCCAACGGCAGCAAAATACAGCAGAAACTGCGAAGCGGGAAGGTTCTGCTGCAATGTGATATTTATCAAATAAGCATAGGCGATTGCGTTTCTGAGGAAAGACAAAACAACATCCAGCACATTGGCCCAGATATACACCTTTTCCCGTCTTGTGACGAAGGCATGGTAAAGCCGCAAATTGCTTTCATACATGCCCTCCAGCCAGGGCCGCATGAAGAATATGCGCACATCCTTGGCCAGCTTTCTGTCCTTTGACTTTTCCACGATATAGTTCATGCGCTTTGAATACTGAGCTTCCTCGTCCCTGTGGCGGTAGCCCCACTCGTTAATCCTCTTGCTGAGCAGATAGCTGGCAGCGGAGGTTATCAGCGTGGCCGCCGCCATCAACATGTCCAGCGATGAGAGCAGCGCCAGGTAGATGACAAAACCCGACGCGTTGACGAGGATTTTCGTCAGCGTTTCCCAGATGGCCTCCGTCGCTGCCGAGTTTGAATTTACGGACATATGAGCCTTATCAAGCTTTTTTTGGAAGGCGGCGCTTTCCGTGTTGGGAAATGATGTCGTCGCAATCTTTTTGTGGATGAACCTCACTATGGCAAGTCGGACGCTCACCCTGCCGAAAAGGGTGTTGTTTGAAAGATATTTATCAAACCCTCTTGCCAGCATCAGCGCACCTGAAAAGACGGCTATGGTAAGCAGCAGTTCGCCTATAGGCGCGGCCGCTTCCACACGCCCCAGCACCGCCGGCGCTATGAAAAGCTCCACAAGACTGCTAAGCACCGCCACTGCCGCCAGCAATAGACACAGCCACAGGACGCTTTTTTCGTTTTTCCAGGCCAGCGATATCATATATGCTGAGTTTTGCCAGAGATTGTATTTCGGCCTTTCTTTGGCCTTTTCAGCCTCACTTACGTTGATGTCTGCGACATCTTCCATGCGAATCACCTCGTCGCTATATTAGCACTAAATAATCCCCGATTGTAAAACCGGGGATGAATTGCTCGTTTTCGGGGACGAATTGCGGCCTGCATCTCTCCGGGGTAAGGCGCCGCCCTCCCCCGGACCCCTTCCCGCCAAGGGATGCATCCCTTGGAACCCTTGGAAAAGACTGTCAGAGGTATGACGCGCTGGGGCGGTCAAGGAGGAACTCCTCCTTGCGGTGAGTCTGAGGGGCAGAGCCCCTCAGCTCCCCGCC
>JBMNOE010000035.1:0-18933 GCA_050942895.1 Christensenellales bacterium | reverse complement strand
AGAACAGGCAATCGTTTAAATAGAAGTGGAGCGGATCCATCAGACAAAATCAGACTCATTTCTATACCCCATATTATAACAATATCACAAATAATTTGCAATGTCACGTTTCAAATAAGATATAAAGGACTTTTTATTGATATCTGGACATCAAATATGACTCACCTCATTCCGTAGCATCCGATTTATTTTATCGCTCATGGTTTCGGTGCTGGTGGCGCTGAAATGAATTGTCACGCGATAGGTGGTTTTGCCGATCTTTTTTACAAGCGCAGGGCGTGTATCCCTCTGCTCGGGTAGAGGCCTTTTTCTATCGGCAGTGGCAATGATGACGGCGTTTTTATTGTTCATGGACAACTCCCCTTTAAAAAGAAAATACTCTCCATCCAAGATGAAGGGCTTACACAGTGTTATCGTTTTTTCTTTTGGCGCGTTTGGAAAGATAGCGCGGGCATTCAATGATTACGACCCGGAAACTCTGTTTGCAGTCATGGACGCATTTCCGGCACAAAGCATTGTAAGTGATGTGGTTGCGGTGATTGAGAAATAGTGACCATTCCAGTTTTCGCTTCTTGCTCATTCGGGGCATGGAAACGGTTCCTTCCCGACGGTCACGGTGATATGAACCGATAGACGGATTTTGTGTAGCTCCCCGGTGTCAATTCCGGGGAATTTTGCCCTTGTAAGGCCCCGTGCGGGAGGCAGGTGTATCGGAGATGGGATAGGATGGATAGGAACTGTCGTGTTTCGGTATCATTTGGGGAGTGTTTTTCAATGCTCATGTTCAAACTCCTTTTCAAAACATTTCTTCGTGCATAGTGTTGTATTTTTCGTGCAGATGGCATATAATATAAGTACCAGCACGAAAGGAGATGATTGTATGGCTGGCTCTACTACCAATATCAGCATTCGCATGGACGCCGACCTGAAAGCGCAGGCCGACACGCTGTTTAACGAGTTGGGGATGAACCTCTCCACGGCGTTCAACATTTTTGTCCGTCAATCGCTTCGGGAAGGCCGGATTCCCTTTGACGTTTCGCTCAACCAGCCCAATGCCGAAACCATTGCGGCGATGCAGGAAGCGGAACGTATTGCCCGCGACCCCAACGCCAAACGCTACAGCGATGTAGAGGAAGCGTTGAGGGAGCTTAAAAGATGAAACTGGACATTGTTTGGACATCCCAATTCAAAAAGGACTATAAGCTGGCGATGAAACGCGGGCAAAACATCAATTTGCTGGACGATATCATTCGTTTGCTTGCCAAGGGCGAGCCGCTTCCTGAAACTAACCGCGACCACGCGCTGTCCGGGAATTGGAACGGGCATCGGGAATGTCATATTCAAAGCGATTGGCTGCTTGTGTATCGCGTCGATGATGATATTCTTGTACTGACACTGGCCCGCACCGGAACCCACAGCGATTTGTTTGGAAAATGAAGCGACGCCGTACCGGGGAAACCTGTACGGCGTTTTGCTTTGCCTGTCAGCGGTCATGCTCCCGATCCCGATGGGATTCGGTTTTAGCAAACTGGTCGGCTGTTTTGCGGATTTTCTCCACGGCCTTGATGTCCTCGCGCATGGCGCGCATTTGCTGGTAAAGCTCGTCTTTGTGGGCGGTCAGGTGGTCAGCCTCAGCCCGCCATTTCTTGGGGGCAATGACTTCGCCGGACTTTTTCAGATCATCCAAATACCGCTTGGCGGTGTCATACAAGGCAAGCTCGGCGCTGTGGGCATCCTGATATTTGGCTGCGGCTTTCGGCTTCATTGCGGCGAACCGCTGATGAACAGCTTTATTGTTGGAATATTGCTCCCACATGGAAAGGCGCTCATTGAGCGTGGCAAGCTGGCGTTCGGCGCTGACGATCTCACCGCACAGGGCGTAATAATCCCCGTTCATGGAGGAGGTTTTTTCATGAAGCTCCCACATGGACGCGATGTCGTTGGATTGCAGAAAGTTAAACAGGGAGGCGCTTTCCTTGAGTGCCTTGATTTTGCCGTAGAGGGAGACGGGCTGCCGTATGGCGGCTTTTGCCTGCTCAAGCTGCTCCCATATGCTGCGCCGTTCTTCCGGCTTCGCGGCCTGCTCCTTTGACCAGTTGTAAAGGCAGGTGATCCGTGCCTTGATTTCTTTCAGCAGCTTGTTCTGCGCGGCGATCTCTCGGTTGACGCCGCCTTTCTCGGTAGCAATCGCACGCCGCTCCATCAACGTAGCGGCGACGCCCATATGGACGGTAGGTATCTGTTCCACGTCCTGTCTTTTGTAACTGCGGTGGTCGATGCGCTCCGGCAGGCCCTTTTGCTCCAACGCGCGGTTGCACAGATCAGCCCACGCGGAGCGCCATTGTTCGGTTTTTCCTTTGTAGTTCCAATCAGTGGTGTTGACGCGGCGGCTTTTGTACTCGCCACTTGGAAGACGGATGCGCTGGCTGTGCTCGTCAAGCTCATATTCCTTCCGACATTTCGCTCCCCATGTACCATCCTGCTCCAGCGGGCGCAGGCTCAGCATGATATGGGCATGAGGATTGCCGTCGTTTTTGTCATGAACGGCAAAATCCGCGCACATCCCGGCTGATACCAGGGTATCCCGGACATAGGCACGGACAAGGACAATCTGTTCTTCTCGGGTTAATTCGACCGGCAGGGCGATTTCAATTTCACGGGCAAGTTGTGCCTTGCCTGATTTCTCGCTCTGCTCCACGCTGTTCCAGAGAGCGGAGCGTTCTTGAAACGCTGGCGGGGCATGGGTGGGCAGCAGGATTTCCGTATAGATAACGCCGCCCTTGCGGATGTAGTCGTGGGTCATGCCGTCCCACTCGTTTACGAGCTTTTCGCCGCTGCGGTAGGCGGCTGCGGCAACGGCGCTCCGGCCCTAGCTGCGTTTGATGATTTTAATGCTGCAATGGTAAATCGCCATAGGCAGACCTCCTTCCAGCGGCGATATATAAAAACCTCATGCCGAGTCATATTCTCCACAGAGAATGTGGCGCGACGTGAGGTTGCGCAAGGGGTTTGGGGAGTGCAGCTCCCCATCGCGTCCGTAGGACGCAACAGCCTCGCAGAGCGCACAACACCGCCAGCGGTGTATAAGTGCGCCCTTGGTATAATTACACCAAGGGAATGGGACGGCGGCTCAGTGCTTTTTCTCCAGAAATGCTTTAACCTGTTCGCCTGTCATGGGGACGATTTCAGGAAAGACGCTTTCCAGAATGGCTCCGCGTTCAATGAGGCGGCGGGTTCGGGTTTTGCGCTCCGCGTCTGTTTTTTTGTTCAGCAGAATCTTCTGGCGGTTCTCAAGCTGCCGGATCTTCTCCTGAACAGAGCGTTCTTTTTCACTAATCGGCTTCATTATAAATCTCCCTTCGGCCATTTGTGTTTTTCAAAATACTTGCAGATATTTTTCAGGCCACTTTGTACGGATTTGCTGATCTGACCAGGGCTAACTCTTTCTTCCCGCGCAATCTCGCAAAACTTTTTCTTTTCCAGATACCGCGCCCGGACGCGCCGCGCCTGAGTCGGCGTGAGTTGGGAGAGCGCTTTATGTAAGCGCTCCAGCGTAATTTCATGCAACAGCTCATCTTCCTTTTGAATCAAGATATCTTCCGGGGAGGGCTGCTCCCAACCAATAGCATCATTTTCAATCCCGTCCTCGCAGTCTAACGAGAAGTATGCCTTGTGATAGAAAATCCTGCTGATGATCCTGTTTTCCTCCCGCTTGAGTTCCAATAGGGCTTCGGCCACCTCCTCGGAAACCTCAACAAAGGTGTCTTCTTTGACAATGGGGTAGCAGAACTTTCTTAGGTTGATAATGGGCATGGGCGTAACCTCCAAACGGAAAAGGGACAGGCAAAAATGCCTGTCCCGATCCGGTGATGTGAGAGAAAAATACTCTCACTTGGTTAGCCCGAAAATGGCGTTTCGTGGGGGCCTTTTTTGAAAAAATCTCTGCATTTTTTTCGTACCGCTTCAATGGAATCCCGCACGGCATATTTGGAGCAGCCCTCAAGCCTGCCAATCTCGGCAAAGCTCAAATCGTCCAGAGCGTAGAGAAAAAACCTTTTGCGCTGTGTTTCTGTGCAGAGCGACAGCGCAGCCAATATTTCCAGCATGGTTTCCTTGCTGCAATATATCTGTTCCGGCGTTTGATAGTAGCAGTTGCGGCCCTCGGTCAAGACGATGTACTCATCAAATTCGCGGTAATCCCAATGCCTCCGCTTCTCATGGTGAAGATTTTCGCTTTTGCGCTTGGCACAGTCGAGAAATTCATAGACTTCTATCCTTACTTCAACGGACACAGCTTGCCCGTTGATTTTGATATGTACCTCCATGACTTTTCGTCCTTTCTGAATGATTTGAAGTTTCAGAAAGGACAGGGAGGCGAACGGCAGCCGGGACAGCCAATCATTGGCTTGTCCGGCCAATATTCAACCGAAAAGGGCAACAAAAAAACACCTTTTTGGGAAAACCCGCAAAAGGTGTCGAATGAAAAATGAGCGCAATATACGCGCCCATTTTCTATGGATTTTTTGAATCTACAGCAAACTCTGTGGTCAGCTAAGCAAAGCCGTCACGGTCAAGTGGCGGCCCCTCCATCAGCCGATAAAATTCTTGTATGAACATAAAAAGATCCTCCAATCGCATGACTGCCATTGGAAGACCAAAAAAGCGCGTGTTCATCAGCCTACCAACACCGAATGGCTTTGGCAGTCAGAATATTTGCATCTTATCGGCCAATAAGAGAATCTGCGTTCCAGTATTTTCTAAGGGTCGGGGTTGCAAGATAGAGAACATGAATTCGTGCATCTCGTTCTATTGGAGAAGTGGCAAATAGCACAGAGGGTGTCCGTACTGATCACATGCTCTATGGCGCAGGCGTCATGGGCTGCAACGCTTTTTTCTACACCTAAAGTCTTTACAAGGAACGTCCTGATAACATCAAACTTGTCCAGCAATAGAACCGCTTTGCGCTCGCCGCTTTCCGTTAAGTGACCGTGTCGGTCAGCATCTTTATAGAGAAACCCTTGCTCAGCTAACTTTGAGAGAGCAAGGCTGGCGCTGGCTTTGGAGACACTAAGCTTTTTCGCAACATCACATACGCGCACGCCATCATCGCAATCAGAGGAAAGCTCATAGACCGCTCTAATATAATGGGATTGAGACGGCGTAAGATTTTTCATCCCGGTATTCCTTTCTTGCGTCTTAGCATGTTTGTTGATGTTGCGACTGTAAGAAGCTGCACTGATACTGACTTGAGGTCATCGATGTGCTGGGCAAGGTCAACGGAACGCACCATACCCATTTTATTTTGAGCATCGGCACAGCTTCCAAATATCCCTTGCCCGACACATAGAGTTTCATTCTATCCCCCATTAACAGATAGCCCCTCAACCTCTATCCGACAACCCATTTACATGCTTGCTCCTGCCGTTCAACCATGCGTGCATACCAGCCGTTTTGAGCGAGCAATTCCGTGTGGGTGCCATGTTCACGGATGCTACCGCCATCCAAGACCAAAATATTGTCTGCTCCCATAATGGTATTCAGCCGATGGGCAATGACAAGAACCGTCTTGCCCCGCATCAGAACATCCAGCGCCCGATTAATTTCCTGCTCGTTGTCCACGTCCAGGCTGGAGGTTGTTTCATCGAGCAGTATGATGGGTGCGTTCTTTATAAGCGCACGGGCAATGGAGATGCGCTGTTTTTCTCCGCCTGACAGAGTATTTCCGCTCTCGCCTAACATTGTGTTATAGCCCTCCGGCAGCGCCATGATGAAGTCGTGGCAGTGCGCCGCCCTCGCGGCATCTTGAATTTCTTGCATCGTGGCATCCGGCTTCCCGATGCGAATGTTGCCCTCGATTGTATCGTTAAATAGAATAACATCCTGAAAGACAAATGAAATGTGACGCATCAAATATTCCGGGTCAAGTTTTTTTACATCAATTCCCCCAACCTGCACGGCTCCTTTTTGCACATCCCAAAACCGGGCAGCCAGCTTGGCAAGGGTGCTTTTACCACTGCCAGAGGGCCCGACAAGAGCGGTTACAGTGCCTTCCGGTGCGTTAAAAGCGATGTTCTTAAGCACATCGCTTTCTCCATACGCAAAAGAAACATCATCAAACTGAACACCAAAGTTGGGAATTTCAATATCGGCGCGGCCCTTCATGGGTTCTGTATCCATGAGCGCACGCAGTCGTTTTGTGGATACGGAAAGATACAGCATATCCGGCAGCAGCGTCAGAACAGTCAAGATTGGCCCATACACCCGCGTGGCAATGAGTAAAAACATTAGGAGCGGCAAAAAGGAAATCTGCTCTCCTAAAAGGAGAATCGCTCCGATAAAAGCCACAATACCGACCCCTGAACGCAATACGATGCTGGAAATAGCCATGATGGAACCGGATGCTAATTCCACGCGCAGGGACGCTTTTTTAAGCTCCAAAAAGCTTCATCCAGCGCCTTGAATTTCGTTCCTCCAAGACCGCAGGCACGAATCACCTTGATGCCCTCCAGATACTCCTGTGATTGCTTCACTGCTTTGAGCTTCGCGTCCACTTGCCCCGCAAACAGGCGGCTCTGCAGCTTTCGGCTCAACCAAAAGATAAGCAGGGCAATGGGTAAGCTGATGAAAAGAGCCAAGGCCATTCGCCAATCAAAAAAGGCCAGGGCCACGCAGACAATGGATGCCGAAATGATATTTGCAAAAAGCTGCGGAATGCCATTCGCCATCGTCTGTTCAATGTTGGTGCAGTCGGACATCATGTTTGAAGTCAACTCGGAAAGATCTTTCGCATTGAAAAAACTCATAGGAAGCTTGCGAAGCTGCTCCGCAACCCGAAGTCTTGTGGCCTCGGCCTGCCCATAGGAATTGCCGTAGGTTTTCTTGTAGTCATGCTTGGAAAGCAGAAAAATCAGAAGGGCCGATGCAAGGCCAATGCCGAAAATCAGCCAAAGTCGGATCCAATTCATGCTTTCACCGCTGAGCGGTTTTAGCAGCTCTATAAAAATTTGTATGGTAAGTGTAAAGGGAATCATTAAAGAGAGACTTGTAATTGTGCAGGCGAGGACTGCACTGCGAATGCCGTCTTTCCCGTTTTTATCGAGCAGTAATATCTGATTAAGCATTTGCACTGTCCACCGCCTCCTTCCTTTCGCCGGTCTGCCCATCTGCGGCGGCGCTATAGCTTTTCCACATCCGGGCATAAGCGCCGCTTTTTTGCAAAAGCAGATCGTGCGTGCCCTCCTCGGCAACCTTCCCATCTTCCATCACTACAATTTTCTGTGCGCCGCGCACAGTATTTAGGCGGTGGGCAATCATAATAACGGTTTTCCCTTTCATTAGTTCTGTCAAAGCCTGCTGAATGAGATGCTCATTTTCCGGATCGGCAAAGGCCGTGGCTTCATCCAGTACCAACACGGGCGCATTTTGTGCAATAGCTCGGGCAATGGCAACGCGCTGCCGCTCACCTCCCGAAAGATGCACCCCGTCCTCGCCGATGACCGTATCGTAGCCCTTGGGCAAGTGTTTGATGAAGTCATCACATTGCGCAGCCCTCGCCGCACGCACAATTTTCTCATCGGGAGCCTCCGGACAGCCCATGCGGATATTCTCGCGGATAGACTGCCCAAAAAGGAACACATCCTGAAACACAAAGCTGATTTGTCCCATGAGTTCTTCCTCACGCATCTGCCGGATATCCACACCGCCAATGGAAATAGAGCCGCCGTCTACATCCCAAAACCTGGGAATGAGGTGGGCAATGGTGCTTTTTCCGCTTCCCGATGGGCCGACAAGCGCTGTTACTTCACCGGGCTTAGCAGTAAAACTGACTTTGGAAAGCGCCTCGCCATCCGTGTCATTGTAGGCAAAGGACACTTCATGAAAGGATACCTCGCTGCTTTTACAGTTTTGCGGGACAGCGGGCGGCACAAGCTCCGGCAAATTCATCATGGCGTCGAAGCTGGCAATGCCGCCAGAAATCCGCATACTGGATGACGCCACATACATCAACTTTTGCAGCACGGAGGCCATCGACGGCACAAACAGCAGGTAGAAGATAAAGGTCAGCGCAAAAGAAGCGTAATCCTGTGTTCCGGGGCCTATCAAAATTCCTACCGGCAGGATAAAAAGATAGATGTTGTTAATGATCGTCTGAAAGGCGGCCGTGTAGTTCTCCCATTTCAAGGTGTATGTGAGCATGAATTTCGTATATGCCTCTATGGAACCGGACAGTTGCTTGAAGGAACCGGCTGTTTGCCCAAAGGCCTTGAGAACGGGCATCCCCCGGACATATTCCACCGATGCACTTGTCATATCAGCCATAGCTTTTTGCATTTTTTCCATCAATTCCGGCCCGGCGGCTCCAAAGGTCATCATCTGCGTGATGAACGCGATCACCACCGCCGCCATTGCCGCCAATCCAAAGCGCCAGTCAAAAGAAAACAGGACGACAATCATCACAAGCGGAGCGGCGAAGGACGCCACGATATCCGGGTAAGAGTGGGCAAGAAAGGTTTCGACCTTTTCAATATCCTCGTCAATTACTTTGCGGAACCGCCCACTTCCAAAGGTCAGGTGATACCCCAGCGGAATCTTTGCCAGATGCTTGGTGAAGTCGCTTTTCATCTTGTACTGCGTTCCGAATGCGGCAATATGGGCGCAGACGGAGGCTGCAAAATAACAAATGACATCTGCCGCAACACCTGCAAGCGCCAACAATCCGTATCCCAGAAACACCTGCCTGTCCAGCAATGAAAAGTCAGGATAGACCGTTATAATGCCCCGTATCATAAAGTAAACTGCAAAGTATGGAACAAAAGAAGAAATAGCGGCCAGCGCCGAAAGGATGCCGGACACAACCAGCAATCCCTTTCGATTCGCCGCCAATTCAAAAATTCGGGCAAGACCGGTTTTAGGCTTTGCTTGCTTTTGCGCGGACAATTACACCACCTCTTTAATAAGTCCAGCCTTGATAAAGTGTTTTTTGAACATTGACCGTGCTAGCAGCACACCCAAAACAGCGCAAACAGCCGTCACTGCAAAGGCCGCAATCAGCACCGGCCCGCTGATAAATTCCATCAGCCGCGCCATGAAGTCTCCGCTCACGTTGTTCGAAGCTGAAACGTCCAAATAGTATTGCTTCATGGTCAAAAGCGGCGTATAGGAGCCGATTGCCGCGCCTACCATCAGGATCATATAGCCTATGCCGTTCATCCAGAAATGTGCTCGTCTTTCTCCAAGTGTAACCAGCTCGGCAATTATCGCGCCGATCATAATACCAAGCGGCATCGGCCATCCGGTACCCGTGGCAAACATCACAGCCGCGTAAACAGCGCCAAACAGAAGTATGCCGCCCGGCTTCGGCGACTTGGCGCGCAGAAGCATATAAACCGGCCCGGCGATAAGGGCGCACAGTGCAACACCAAAGGGCTGGGTGACAGGCACCAGGCACATAACCGTGATGCTGATGAAAAAGATCACAAGAAAGATGACGGAAAAGATGCCTGTGTTGATAAAATCTTTAGCCTTAAGCTTTTTTCCATGGACACAGTGTTCTGAGACATAATAAAACTCCTCGCTTTCATGATTGATGTTATTTTTTGCAGATAATGAAATAACCCGGCTGCAAGCTCCGGAAAGAAACTCGTTGTCGTGGGAAATAACCAGTATGGCTTTACCCTTCGCCGCCAGCATGTTCAGCATTTCGGACACCCGCCTCATGTTTGCATAATCCAGTCCGCTGGTAGGCTCGTCAAAAATCAAAACTTTTGCAGGGCTTAGCGCCGCAAGGGCGATGCAAAGCCGCTGCTTCTGCCCACCGGAAAGAGATAGCGGATGTCTGTCCCTCACGCTTTCCAAATCAAGAGCTTCAAGTATCACAGCAAGCTCTTTAGCATCGGTCGGCCTGCCGGACGCCGCCAACTCCAGTTCAGCCAACACACTGTCGCAAAAAAGCTGATAATTGGGATCCTGCATAACAAGAAAAGCATATCGATACCGATTTTGGGGCTTTATGAATTTCCCATCAAACAAGACCTTGCCTCTTTTTTCGCGGTGCAGTCCACATATCGTATGGGCCAGCGTTGTTTTCCCTTTCCCATTGGGACCGATGATACCGACGATTTCGCCGGTTGATACGACAATATTGATGTCTGAAACAATCTCCTTGCCTTTTTCAAACGACGCCGATAAGCCGCGAAGCTCAAGCGTAGGGATCTCCTGAGGCGTGGATTCTGGCTTTATTTGAAGCTGCGTCGGATGAAACGCCCGTAAATCGAGAGCGTTCAGCGCGGATACTGGCAATCCGGCAAGCTCGTCAGCGGGAAATATTTGTGAAATTCCACCTTCCTTCATTAGCACTACCCGGTCGGCCACCTCACGGAGGTAGTACAGTCTGTGTTCTGCAATCAGGATTGTTTTGCCCTGCTCCTTTAAAAGAAGAAAAATCTCCTGAAGCTTTTGAATCCCGGCAGCATCCAAATTAGCGGAGGGTTCATCCAATATGTACACCTGTGGGTGCAAGGCAAAAACACTTCCAAACGCAATCCTCTGTTTTTCTCCGCCGGACATGGCAAAGATGTTCCTGCCGCACAGCTTTTCAAGCCTCAGAGCATATATTGTATCGGCGTACCTTTTGTGCATTTCATCATAGGGAACACCGCAGTTCTCCATACCGAAAACGAGCTCGCTGTCCGTATCAGTGGTAAAAAACTGAGTTCGTGGATTCTGGAAAACCGACCCGACGACATTCGCCAATTCATGCGGCTCACAGCCCGCTATGTTTCTGCCGTCAACCATCACCCGCCCTTCCAGTCTCCCAGAATAAAAATGAGGAATTAATCCGTTTACAAGCCGCGTTACGCTGGTTTTTCCGCAGCCCGAGGCTCCGGTCAGTACGACGCATTCACCTTTTTTTACTGACATAGAGATGTTTTGGAGCGTATCTTCGGTGCTTCCATCATAGCGGAAGCTTACCTGTTCAATTTCTATCATCTTTCACCTCCTCACGCCCAATACTTTGCCGCCAGCGTACCGACGATCATCAGCGCGGCAAGTACGGTAACTGCTGTGTCTTTGGGGGTAATCTTCAAACGAAAAAAGCTGTGCGCGGCGAGGGGTTATCAATTCCCCGCGTGATGGATGCTGCCGAGAGCTCGTCCGCTATCGTCGAAGCGCGTACCATCAAAGGTGTCATAAACCCTTCCAGCAAAAGGGAGGGATGGGTTATAAGATTACGAAAAGAAAACCCGATTCCGCGAAGATGCATCGCATTCCGAACTTGGCGCAATTCTTCCTTTGCCGTTGGGAAAAAGCGCATGGCCACTGCCAATGTAATGACAAAGGCGCGCGGCATTTTTACAGCATACAGGGCGGTAACTGTTTCACTGACTGTTGTTGTTGCAATAAAAACCCTTGCATAAAAAAACAGCGGTAGGAACATTCGGACAAAAAGTGCGATCATCAGAATAATACCTGCAAGTAATGCCGGAAGATACGACGAAAGCATTACCACAATGGAAAGTATCAGGTACAACCCAATAAAGCGCAAAGCTATTTTCCATTGTCCCATACAAAAGGTTATGGCGGCGACAACAGAGAACAGGATGCTTCCATACAGCAAATCCTTTGCGATGAACGCCGCGATGCTGATGAAAATAAAAAGCAGCAATTTATATCTCACATCTATTTTCATAGACTTCCCCCCTAACTCTTGTAAAAAATCATGTATACGGGTATACTGATCTTAGTTAGATCAAGCTAACCGATATCAGTATAAGGGCGGATTCTCTTATCTTCAAGAGCGAAAAACCAAATATGTCTTTCACAGCACTAAAAATGTCCGATAGAAAAGATGTGATAACATGACTGAGTATTCTTTGAAAGAATTTATAGCGCAAATGTGTGGCACAATGGGGATGATACCGCAGGAAAATCAAACAGATATGTTTGGCACCCGCATGTCAGGCAATGGAGAAATAACGCAGGGATCCTTTTGGTTTTATGTCCATGCAAATTACTTTGTAATATCCCACTGCGATTTTGTGTTTTGCCGAAACTGCAAGATTCAAATGCCTTCCAGCGCAACCTATATTGCGCTGCGGCTTGATATCGCCAGTCATCTTCCCCCGGGGAAAATTATCTCATTTATGGAGGAAGCAGGCGCCTCTGTCAGTACCGAGATGAAGGCGGGTAGCAGAGTGGCCTATACAGAGGTGCTTTATGCCCCGGATTTTTATAAAAAGCATTTGAATCGCTGTTTCCCCGGGTTGAGGGACAATCCCACTCAAATACTAAAGGATATGGGAGGCGAACATAACTGGCCCTCCGATATGATGAATATTTTGATGAGCATTCAGGAATGCAGTTTGCCGGGTGCAGCGGCGGAACTGTTTTTGGTTGCGAAGGCATACGAATTAATGGCTATGTTGGTCAATATGGGAGATGCGCGTTCTCCGCGCAATGCCGCCGACTATAGCCGCATCCTTGCCATTATCAATCACTTGGATGCCAGTCTGAATAGAACCGTGAAGCAGTGTGAGCTTATCCAGCTTTCCAATATGAGTGCAACAAAACTAAAATCCCTGTTTAAGCAGTTTACGGGACGAACGATCACGGAATACATCCTCGAAAAGAAAGCGGACAAAGCCGCTCACCTTCTCTCCGATACGAATTTAAGCGTTGAAGCGATTGCAAGAAGCCTTGGCTTTGATACCCCGACAGGCTTTTCGACCTCGTTTAAAAAGCAGATGGGCATAGCTCCAACGGAATATAGAAAACGCATGGCGTTTCATTGCATGAAAGACCCGTCACAAATAAAGGATCTTTCATTTTCGTAATTAGTTGATGCAATTATTTATAGCGGCAATCAGAGCAGGGAGCAGCTTCCGCCTCCGCGAAAACTGCCCCGATTGCAGGTTTCTGTAGAAAAAACACCTTTAAACGACGGTGCGGGCCGGGAGCGTCCCTTTCTGAGGCTCCGCCTTCGGTAAATGACCGGCTGGGATAAATATGCCTTCAGCGATGTCCTCGGTACGGATATCTGCCTTCTTTACCTCCAGTTCGGCCTTTTTTGCTGCCCTAATTTTATCCTCATATTCCTTCTGCTTGCCATTGGCCTTGCGGCGCAAATAATTCTGATGAAGCCTGTCCTTGCGTTCCTCTTTCTTGCGCAGGGCTTCCTGTTCCTCCGGCGTAAGCGTAACCTCACCAAAATGGTGCGGTACATATTTACCGGCAAAATTGAAGAAGATTTCAACCTCCTGCATGGTATCCTGGCTGCCTTTGCGGGCGCGCTCGTGGATAAGGATTTTCTCGACAAACTCATTGAGCATGGTGGTCGTCAGCGTGTCAAAGCTCTCGTATTTGTCGATGAGAGCGATGAACTGATCCGCGGATTTGCGGCTTTTCTCATAGCCGACAATGGATTTTTCAAACTCTGCAATCTCACCAGAAAGCTCATCCTGCTCCTTGGCATACTGCGCGTCAAGGGCGGCATAGCGCGCGTCCGGCAGCTTGCCAAGGGCGTTATCCTCGTAGATTTTGCACATCAGTTTTTCCAGCTCCCCGGCCCGTTTTTGCGCCGCAATCAGCCTCTTTTTCTTTTTGTGATGTCCCTGGTCTGCCGCTCGGCCTGTGCCTCCTGAATCGTCCTCACAAAATCTGTCCGGTCATTCTTCGCATAAGCGGCGATGGCCCGGAGCGTATCGGCAATCAAGGTCATAACCACATCGGCTTTGATACGGTGTTGACTGGAGCAGAGCGCACCCACAGGGACTTTACTATATTGGGAGCAGGTATACTGCGGGACGCGCTTGCCGTTATAGGTGCGGTGGACATACATCTTGCCTCCGCAGTCGGCGCAGTACATTAAACCTGTCAGTGGGTGAGCCTCGCCCCATCCGTCCGGGTAGCGCTTGACGTTGCGGCGGATACGCTGCACATTATCAAAGGTTTCCTGATCAATGATGGCCTCATGTGTATTCCCAAAAATTGTCCACTCGCTTTCATCGACATAGTGGCTTTTCTTGTCCTTGAAATGCTTGCGGGTCTTGAAGTTGACGGTATGGCCTAAATACTCCCGCTTTTTCAGAATTTCAACAATAGTGGATGAACCCCAGCCGTAAACATCTTTAAAGGTCTTGTTTTTGTTTACGCCCTCTCCATGCTTGGCAAGATAGGCTGATGGGATCAGGTTTTTATCATAGGACAACTTTTGTGAAATCTGATACGGGCCGTATCCGTCCATTGTCATAGCAAAAATACGGCGTACCACAGCGGCTGCTTCTTCGTCCACGATCCAGCTTTCCCGCTTTTCATCCCATAAGTAACCGTAAATAACGGTGCCGGTCAGATGCTTGCCGGTCATGCCCTTGGTCTTGAAAGTTGACTTGATTTTCCGGCTGGTGTCACGGGCATAAAACTCATGCATGATATTCCGAAAGGGGAGAAAATCGTCCTCGCCTTTTTCTGTGTCAACACCGCCGTTGATGGCAATCAGGCGCACACCTTTCTGCCGCAGAATCTCCATAACCTGACCGACCTTGAGATAATCGCGCCCCAGGCGGCTCATGTCCTTTATGACTACAGCCTCTACGTTCCCGGACTCGACTTCCTCCATCATGGCTATGAGGCCGGGGCGGTCAAAGCGGGTACCACTGATGCCATCGTCGGTGAAATGGGTGGGACGCGGAAAGCCGTTTCGCCGGGCGTAATCCTCCAGCATAGCCTTCTGATTGCTGATGCTGTTGCTCTCGCCTTGCAGATCGTCATCGCGGGACAGCCGCTCGTATAACGGGGTGATTTTGCCTGTGTTCATGCTCTTGCCCTCCTGTATGTAAAATGCTCTAAGTGCTTTCATTAACCATGAGAAAATCTCGTGATTAAGAAGTCACTTAGAGCATATATCACCGCTGGCTAATTTGTACTTTTTATATTGCCGTACCGCAAAGTGATGGGGGTTCCGCTTTTCCAAGCCCATGAACATATAGTCCACAGCGTTCTTGAAGTTTTCATCATCTTCCCTCGTTTCCATGCTGTTAATCATATCCACAAGGGTGTTGATATTGCATTCTTCCTCCGGCCCCTCAAAGACAATATAGCCGATTAAGGCACAGTACAAAAGCGTTTCGGCCTTTGTCTAAAAGGGGTCACCTTCCTTACCGTCGCCCTTCGTGTTCTCGATTAAGGCGTTGACAAGCTTCAAAATGTCGCTCTCTGTTTTGATATACGACAAGGGGTTGTAGTGCATACTTCGGGAAAAATCTAAACTGTTGAACACTTTGATTTTATAGCCTCGCTTTTGCAGAAATGTACCCACTTGCCCCAAAATCCCGCCCTTGGGGTCAACCACCACAAAGTAAGAATAAGCTTGAAGCAGGTTCGGGGTCAGCCAAAAGCGGGTTTTACCGCTGCCGCTGGAGCCTATGACACAGCAATTCAGGTTTCGGGCGTTGGCGGGGTTTGCCGGGCGAGTGTTAATGGTGAGAAGCTCGGTTCCGGTCAGTATGACATTGTTTTGAAATTTGGGGTCGATAAAGGGCTTGATGTCTTTTTCCGTTCCCCCAACGGGCCGCGCCGTATTCTACATCCCATCGAAACTTTTCCGCCTTTTTCACCTTGCCCCACACCACCAAGCGAATGAGTATCGTCCCGGAAATCCCTGTCAGCCAATCGGGCAGCACAAGGCCCGGTGATATGGTCGCAAACGCCGGGCCTATGGTCTGTATTGGTTCCAATCAGCTTATTGCCAAAGTCTGTGCTTGGGGCTATGCAATAGGCTGACCGAGTTTTATGCAAAACTAAAGCACCAGTAGATATGGAACATTGGGCAACACATATTTACGGATTTTATCGGTCATTTCGCACCACCTCTTTCGTCCGTTCATGCTGGCGGGGCTTGGCGCGTTCCTTATCCGCAAGCTGTTTCATCTGCTCTAAAATAGAAGGGCGGCCTTGCTTTGCCCGGCCCATCACTGATTTTGTGTATTCGCCAAAACAGGCGGTAATGGCATCCGCTTGCCCCGCCTTAAAGAAAAGCAGATACTTTTTCGGCCCTGTCTGATGGAAGGCATAGTCCACATTGTATTTTCGGGCCACTCTGTCAAAGAGCTTGGTATCCCCCGAAAGGTCAATGCTTTTGGTGGAAACGCCGTGGTTCATCAGCCGTTGGACGCTCTGCCTGCCCTGCGGAGTCTGTGCTTTTTGATGTTCCTTTTAGATCTTCCCCATAGCCGCCGCAAAAACTCTGGCCAGCACCCGGCCTGTCAGCTTGGAGGCATTTACGGATAGAGCAACGGTACGGCGTTCCATATCTTCCTGCATAAACTTCCTCCTTTCCTCACCTCGGGCCAATTTTTCCGAAGTTATAAACTCTCTATTCTCTATCCAGAAAACAGCGCGCATAGGCTTTATCTTCATAGTCCATGATTTTTTGGCGTATACTATACTCAAAGGGGTGATTGCTTGAAAATTAAATGGAAAGCACTATTAATTTGTATCGCTATTCCACTAATTGTGGGTGGGATTGCAGCTTTCATCTCAAAAGACAGCATGAGTGTTTTTGAAACGCTCAACAAGCCGCCACTGTCGCCACCCGGATGGCTATTCCCTGTAGCATGGACTATCCTCTATACACTCATGGGCATCGCCTCCTATCTAATTGTTACATCAGGTGCGCCACAGGAAAGCATTGGCAAAGCCATCAAGTTATACGGAGTACAGCTCTTTTTTAATTTTTTGTGGGCACTTTGGTTTTTCAATCTAGGGCTTTATTTCTTTGCATTTATTTGGCTGGTTATTTTGTGGCTTTTGATTTTAGCTACAATGATTTCTTTTGCACATATTTCAAAACCTGCAATGTATTTAATGCTTCCATACCTGTTATGGGTAACTTTTGCGGGATATTTAAACCTTGGAATAGCGCTTCTAAATTAATAAACAGTAAGACGTTTTGCGGATATGGAATATCGCGATTTTTAAGACTTCGGGCCAAGGTGGCCCGAAGTCTTTTATGGTTCCTCGTTGGTAGGTTGAGGGCGCCCAGGGGTGGCAAAGTCGGCTTCTCCTATCGTTTGACGATAGCTTTCCAGCGCCTTTCTAATGGATTTTCCCGGTTCAGGATAAGCAAAAATCCTGTATTCCCCGGCAAATCATCCTTGCCGCAATAATGCTCGATAAGGCTGTCACCCGTTCGCACCACATATCCGCCATCGGTAAAGCATCCGTCCTCGTCCATGCTCATATCCCGTCCATAGGCTTCATAGTCAATGTAGTTGTCCAAATGCTCCGGGATTTCCAGAGTACACATTCCCTCAATGTAATAGTGGCCCAAATTTTCCTCGTCCTCAATCCCGGCGTAAAGCTCGAAGCAATCCAGATTTTGTGTGAGATTGATTAGGTCTTTTACGCTGCTGTATTCTCCGAAGCTCACAGCAGCGGCAAATTTATCGGCTTCCCATTCTTCCAAATCATCCAGCAGAAAAGCCAGATAGTTCAGTTCGTCAATACTTTCGTATTCGCCCAAACAGTCATACAGACCGGGAATGTCGGTTTCATAATCGGTAATAAAAATTTCCTCATACCGCACACCGTCCACATGGATACGCTTTAAAAGACCTAAGCATTTGAAGCAGCTCCGGCTCATCATCTACGAGCAGGTGCTTTTTACTTTTCAGATAATCAAGCTCCATATCATCACCTCTCATGTAGTTTTATTATACCATGCCCTAATGTCTAAAGTTTGTACCTGCTTCCATTGTAAGGCAAGGTAAAGGCGCTCAAGGAAAGCGTCGCCCTGTTCAATTTCCTGCAATCCAACGGCATCACTTCCATGCGGGAGCTTCATGGAAAAACCTCTGCAATGAACGGTGATTATTACGCCCTGCGCGGAGAAATCGTCGGCGCCGAGCGCCGGGTTTCCATTCTCAATGAACGCCTTTCCATGTGGGCGCAGTATTCCAAAAACAAACGCGTCCATCAACAACTTGTTCCCATGAAGCCTAAAGCGCGGGGAAAATATCAAGCCGCGCACAGCGCCGAACTTGCCTTGTATGACGCTGCCGCCCGGTATCTGGATGTTCTGAAAGTGTCCGGCGAAGCCGTTACGCCCAAGCAATGGAGGCAGGGGGCACACGGCGCTTACCTCCCAAAAGGATACTCTGTACCATCAAATGCAGGCCATGCGTGAGGACATCAAGGCCGTGGAGAAAATCCGAAAGGCCGCCGATCAGCTTGCCGAAACGGAAAAATCCAAGAAAAAGGAGTCTGAACATGAGCACTAAAATGCAGCCCCCAAATGATACCGAAACACAACATTCCGTATCCATCTATCCTATCCCATCTTCGATACACTTGCCCCTGCACGGAGCCTTACAAGGGCAACATAACATGTTGATACCCCTGCTCCTTAAAGGATTTAAACAACTTGCACATAAAAACATTTGGCACAATGCGCTAATGGATTTAACAGAGGCAGCAAAAATAGTGTTTGTTGGGTATTCATTTCCAGATGCGGATTTTGAAATGAGATGCTTGCTAAAAAAAGCGTTAAAGTAGGAAGTGAGCATAGATGTTCCTCTAAGATCTACCATGCGTCCCCCAATGGAAATGCCGCCGTCATTCCGATGTCCGATGACCATGATGATGTAAAAAACAGTTATCCCGAAGTTTAAGCCGCTCCCCTATATACAAATGGGTTGAGGTAAAACCTCAGGATAACCGTGTTCACAATTTCATTACATCAAAAGAAAATGCTTGGTATTAACACCCGCGTTATTCTACCGGATTGTCGCCGGTTCACCCCTTACTATCGTGGATCAACACATCAGATTGCCGGATTGACGTTAGGGAAACGTAACATTTTCATACACTGTATCAGCCCATAAAGAAGCTCTTCTGCCTGAGTCTGACACGAAAAAGTATACTTTATGCATGGACCAC
>JBMNOE010000009.1:0-85071 GCA_050942895.1 Christensenellales bacterium | reverse complement strand
CAATGTTTTCTTAATTCACCGCCGCATTAGCGGGGGTTTTGTTGTGCTTCTGTTATGGAAAAGGGATCAGGTGCTTTGCGCCTGGTGGAGGTTGAAGTAGCGGCCGCCGAGGGCAAGAAGCTCGTCATGGGTGCCACGCTCGCGTATTTTACCCCTGGACATGACAAATATGCAGTCGCAGTCGCGGATGGTGGAAAGCCTGTGGGCGATGATTATCATCGTGCGGTCCTTCGCCATGTTGACCAGGGACTCCTGTATCAACTGCTCCGTTTGGGTGTCTATATAGGCGGTGGCTTCGTCCAGCACGAACACTGCGGGATCATGCACCACTGCTCTTGCAAAGGATATGAGCTGCCTTTGGCCGGATGAGAAGGCGGCGCCTCTTTCCACCACGGCGTGGTCTATGCCGTCGGGCAAAGTGTCTATGAAGCGGGAAGCCTGGGATGTGACAAGGGCCATTTCAATCTCGTCGTCGGAGATGTCGTCGTCCAGGCGCACATTGTCCTTTATGGTGCCGGCAAAGAGGAACACATCCTGAAGCACCACGGCGATATTGCGCCTGAGCTCCGAAAGCTTCATGGTGTATATATCCTTTCCATCCACCAGAATCTGACCCTTTTGGATGGTGTAAAAGCGTGTCAGCAGCGATATTATCGTGGTTTTGCCGCTGCCGGTGGTGCCAACAAAGGCCACCATCTGCCCCGGCTCTATTGTAAAGCTGACATCCCTAAGCACCCAGTTTTCGTCGTTATAGGCAAACCAGACATTCTTAAACTCTATCTTTCCGATAAAGCGCTCCACATGGTCGCCCTCGTCCAGCCTCTCAAGCTCATCCTCTTTGTCCAAAAGCTCGTATATTCTGTCGGCGGAAACGGAGGCGGACTGTATGTTGGTGTACATCTCGGCCAGGTCGTTGATGGGGTTGAAGAACTGCTTCACATAGTCAGTAAAGGCGTAAAGAACGCCCGGCAGCAGCACCGCTGACACGATGTCCTCAAATGCGAACCAGACCAGCGCAGATATCACCAGCGCGTTCACCACTTCCATCAACGGGCGAAGGAAGTTATTTATCATAAGCTGTACTAATGAGGCCTTGAAATACTGCTGGTTTAGCGCAGAAAATTCTTTGAACTTCTCCTTGTGTTTCATGAACATCTGCACGATCTTCATGCCGGACATGTTTTCTGCAAAAAAACCGTTGATCTGGCCGATCAAAGCCTTTATTTTGACGAAGTTCTTGCGCAGCATCTGCCTTGCAATCACGGTGGTGACGGCGATGAAGGGGATGCCGATGCAGCTTATGAGAGCCAGCTTCGGGCTTAAGACGACCATCGCCGCCACCAGCCCCGCCAGAAGAAAGACATCCTTCACCAAGTTTACGATAATATCGGTGAAGAGCTCTGAAAGCGCTTCCACGTCGTTAGTAGCTCTTGTTATCAGCCTGCCGGCGCTGATCTTGTCCAGCTGGGTAAGGGGCATAAGCTGTATATGGCTGAACACTCTTCTGCGCAGCTTCATTATTACATCCTGGCCGACGCGGTTTATTATGACCGACTGGAGATATGTGAAGCCGTTGGCGAGGACTATCGACATGAAGTATATAAGAGCAAGCCCTTTTATTGAGTACCAGCCGATCTCATCGTTTTTTGCGTAGAGAAAGTCATCCACGATGATCTGGAGTATGAAAGGCTTAGCGACTGTGGCGGCGTTTATGATGATTATCGCCGCAAAGCAGACCAGAAGCGAAGGCCAGTAATGCCTGGCTTCCAGTAGAATGCGCCGCAGATTATGCTTGCTTTTCTTCCTCGCTCCTCTGCTCTTTGACTCGGCGCCGGAATCTAGGCCGATATTCATTCCTCCACCTCCTCGTCCATGAATTCATCCTGGCTTTCCTCGCCGCTTTGCTTTTGCCAAAGCTCGGCGTACTTGCCTGCAAGGGCCAGCAGTTCCTCGTGGCTGCCCCGCTCGGCGATCTCGCCATCCTCCAGCAAAAGGATCTCGTCCGCATGCCTTATGACGGAGGCCCTGTGGGCAATAAATATGGTGGTTCTGTCGCTGGTGGCCTCCCTTAAACCGGCGATTATCCTTTCCTCCGTGCGGGTGTCGACAGCGGCAAGGGCGTCGTCAAAGAGGTAGATGGCCGGCTTTTTTACCAGCGCCCTTGCTATGGCCACCCTCTGCTTCTGCCCGCCGGAAAGGTTCACTCCGCGCTCACCCAAAATGGTGTCATAGCCATCGGGGAACTCCTGGATGGTTTCGTATATATCGGCCATCCTTGCGGCCTCGTCAAGGGCCTCGTCATCAGCAAAGGGATCATAAAATAGTATGTTTTCCTTTATTGTGGATGAAAACAGGAAGCCGTCCTGGGGCACGCAGCCATATGGCTCGCGCACGCTGCGAAGGGTCAGCCGGTTGATGTCCACGCCGTCCATGAAAATGGCGCCGTCGGGGACGGGGTGAAACTTCATCAGCGCGTTCACCAAAGATGTCTTGCCGGAACCCGTGTGGCCGATTATTCCAAGGGTCGCCCCCGGCTCCAGCTTAAAGGAGATATTCTTTAGGGCCGGTTTATTTTTTCCATTGCTTGCGCTATTTTCACCGTTTTCTCCATTTTCGTTTATGCCATTATAGGAGAAGGTGAGGTTTTTTACCTCCAGAGCGCCGGAGTAATTCTTTAAAGTTTCGCTGCCCTGGGGAACATTGCTCTTTGCACTTAGCACTTCTTTCAGGCGCAGATTGGATGCATTACCCCTTTGGAGTATGTTTATTATGCGCCCCAGCATGGTCACCGGCCGGACGATCAGCGTCAGGAAGGAGTTGAAGGCCACGAAATCGCCCACGGACAGCATTCCGCTATAGACCATGGATGCGCCGTAGACTATCCCGATGGTGAAGCTAACGCCGAAAAGCAGTTGAATCAACGGATTCATAAGGGCGGATACCCGCACCATGCGCATGCTGGCTGCCTTCATTTTGCTGTTCAGCCCCTCAAAGCGGTCGATCTCTGCCTCCTCCTGCACATATGCCTTCACCACGCGGATGCCACCCACGTTTTCATTCACCCTGTCGCTGACTTCCGCGAAGGTTTTTTGCACCTGAGTGAAGCGTGAGCGGACCTGTCTGCCCATAAATATGATCACAACCATTATTATGGGAATTGGTATGAGTGCCAGAAATGAAAGATGGGGGCTGATGCGGTTGATCATGGAGCTGATGGCCAGCGCCCCGGTGGCCAGCCCTTGAAGGCCCATGGCAAGGCCCGGGCCGTAGGACATTCTGATGGCGTTTATGTCGTTTATGGCGTAGGCCATCAGGTCGCCGGTCTTTTTTGTCTGGTAAAATGCCGGGGGCATACGCTGGAGATGCTCAAAGAGCTGCTCGCGCAGCATACACTCCATGTGCCGGGCGTTGCCCATCACCAGATAGCGCCAGGAGATGCGGGTAACGAAAACCCCCATTGCGATGAAAACCAGCATCCAGGCCTTGCTCATCACCATTGCCCTGTTGACCGAGGGCGCGTCGAAAAGATCGAAAATTTCCCCTAAAACCAGCGGGGAGAGCGTTTGGATGTACGAGCACACAACTATGAGCGCGGCGCCGGGGATGTATCGCCAGCCATATTTGCGCAGAAATCTGCTGTACAATTGGTCATGCACCTCTCTTTTAAAAATCTCACATACGCTCATTAGTATAATCCCTTAACAATAAATTTGCAAGCTTTGCAAGGGGATTATTTGACAATGGCGTACGTACGGTATATAATACATGCGTCCGTACAAAAAGCTAAGGATGTGAGAATATGGCCAAAATTGGAAGGCCGCCGATTGAAAATCCCAAGAAGGTGAGAGTTGAGGTCCGCATGACGGAAGCAGACCTTGAAATGCTGGATTTTTGCTGCCGCGAAACGGGCAGAACCCGCTCCGAGTTTTTCCGGCAGGTGATACTGCGCAGGTATAGAAAGCTGAGCGCGCTCAGGCGTTCGCCGGCGGAATAAGCATCAATATCGCGGGAGTGTTGCCCTGGCAAACGGGATATAGTATTATGGTAAAGAAGGGCGAAAAGCCCGTGAAGGGAGCCAGCATATGCCGGAGTTTATAGCCACAACCCCATTTGAGATGGAGGGAATTGCCGCAAAGGAGATAAAAAGCCTGGGCTTTAAGGATGTTTCCGTTCAGAGCGGAAGGGTGTTTTTTTCCGGCGGCTTTGATGAGGCCCACAGGGCGAATATGTGGCTGCGCACGCCCGAGCGAATACTTTTGCACGTGGGCAGCTTCAGCGCTCAGACTTTTGATGAGCTTTTCGACGGCGTTAGCGTCCTTCCGTGGGAGGAATATCTGCCTAAGGACGCGGCCTTTCCTGTTGCGGGGAAATGCGCCAAATCGAAGCTTATGAGCGCGCCGGATGCTCAGGCGATAACGAAAAAGGCCATCGCTCAAAGGTTGATGAAGGCCCATAGGGTGGCGGCTCTACCTGAAAGCGGCGTAAAATATCAGGTGAGTGTTCACATACATTCGGATGTCGCTTTGCTGAGCATCGACACATCGGGTGATTCTCTGGCGAAAAGGGGCTACCGGACGTACACGGGCGAAGCGCCCCTGCGGGAGACGCTGGCGGCGTCACTTCTTTCTTACAGCGCCTGGTACACCGACCAGCCCCTTTGCGATCCCATGTGCGGCACCGGCACCATCGCTATTGAGGCGGCCTTCATGGCCCTTGACCGCGCCCCGGGGCTGATGCGCAATTTTGCAATGGAAAGCTGGCCCTATGTGGATCGCGCCATGGTTTCAAGGGCGAGGGAGGAGGCTGAAAGCAGATTCAAGCGGGGTGAGGTTTGTGATATTTTTGCCAGCGATATCGATCCCAAGGCAATCGCCCTCACGAAAAAGCATGTGGTGCAAGCCGGCATAGGCAATCAGATAAAAATCCGCCGGGCTTCGTATGATCAGCTTTCAGATCTGCCGGATAGGGGCGCATTCGTTTTAAATCCTCCATATGGTACGCGGCTGATGACAAAAGAGGCGGCGGAAGAGCTTTACAGAAATCTGGGCAAATGGCACGAAGCCTATCCTTATTGGGGCTTTTCGGCAATAACGGCACATTTGCAGTTTGAAAGGCATTTCGGCAGGCGCGCCGACAGAAAACGGAAGATGTATAATGGCAAAATGGAATGCGGGGTATATGTCTATAAGGGGCAGCGCCGCCCAAGGCCGCAGCCTGAGCAATAAACAAATCAGGGGGAAATTAATAGCATTGACAGACAGCTTTGCAGGTGTTATTCTTTAAAATACGTGCTGAGCTTTAAGCAGAGCAATTTCTTGCCGCTGTGGCGGAATCGGCAGACGCAACAGACTTAAAATCTGTCGATCATTTGATCGTACCGGTTCGAGTCCGGTCAGCGGCACCAAAGAACCCACCATCAATTGATAAACCCGATTGATGGTGGGTTTGCTATATAGTAAGATAATCATAGAGTATTTATATAATCGGAGGGATGTAATGAGATTGTTTCATGTCAGCGAAGAATCTAATATCGAGAAGTTTGTGCCACGTATTCCGTGTAGAAAAGACGTTGACCAGTCGAAAGGGTTAGTTTGGGCTTTAACCGAGTCGGCTCTTCCAAATTGGGGAACACCTCGCGATTGTCCTCGTGTATGTTATCGTGCTACAGATGAATCCACGCAAGATGATATTTCTAAGTTTTTTTCGTCATCTTTCCGCCATTGTGTTGCGATTGAGTATGACTGGCACCAGAGAATGTTAGATACAACACTATATATTTATGAATTTGATATTTCAAACTTCTATTTTGACAAAAGTGCGGGATTTTATGTAAGCGACAAAACGGAAGTTCCTATTTTTGTCTCGAAGCATGAAAATTTGTATGAAGAACTCTTTAAAAGAAATGTTGAAGTACGGGTTTTAGAAAATTTATGGCAATTAGGTGAAGCGGTACAGAAATCTTCTTTGAAATGGTCATTATGCCGTATGGCAAATGCTAAACCCAAGCATACAACATAACATTAGTAGAGATTATAGTGATATTTTTATACCTCGGCGAAACGTTGCATCATTATTGGCAGCTCAAGGCATTAAATAATCCTCGTAAACATGCGTTTGCGGGGGTTGCTTTTTATGAAAAACCAACTTTTAACCCACTTTGAAAAATTGATGCAATGCCGGCTGCGTACCCGCAATACAGCCGTTAACCATTTTTACATCAGCCATGCGTGCATGAATCTATTGAATTAGAAGTTCAGCCTGTCCCTTTTGCCATCATCTGAAACTCACCTTATGGGATGGCAAAGCCCTTGGCCGGAATACAAGATTAAGGGCCGCTCTTGAATGAGGCAGCAGTCGAGGGCGCTCAGTCCGTATTGACAAAGCGAATACCCATGCATCCCCCGTCAGTTTTGTGTGAAGCTGCCCGAGAAATTCAACATGGCCGCATATGTCGGCATTATGACCCCGCGTTTTATAAAGGAAAGCCAAGAGGAGCCTTTTGTTCTGTATTTAAATTTCTTCAAGCCACATGTGCCGTTTTACAGCCCCTCTGATGATTATTGTGACTGGACAAAGATGCCGCTTCCCGCCAATTATGTCGATTTCCCTGGTGAAGATTTTCCATATAAGAACAGAGCGCTGTCTCTGATGTATCAAACCATGTATAAAACCTATGAGGATTGGAAGCGGCTGATCAGCCGTTATTACGGCCAGATCACGATGGCTGACCGCCAGATAGGAAAGATCATGCAAGCTATTGAGCAGAGCGGCCAGTTGGATAAAACCGTAATCATATACACGAGCGATCACGGCGATATGATGGGCAGCCACAAGCTGAGCGCAAAAGGCGTGATGTATGAGTAGGCGGTTAAAGTGCCGCTTATGCCGCTTATAATCAAGCCTCCCGGCCGCCGGGAACATGCGCTGCACAGACTTCGTGTAAGCCAGGTGGATTTGATCCCCACGCTTCTGAAGGCCATCGGGGCGCCTGCTGAGCCGTGCGAAGGACGATGTGTTTATCCGTGGAGCAGGTCGAACAATGGCTTTGCCGTTTCCGTGACGGACCCGGGTGCGCATGATCGTCACACAGGACGGCTTAAAATATCAGCACAGCACCATCGGAGAGGATGTCCTCGCGGACCTAAACGCCGACCCGCTGGAGACAAAACCTTGTGGAATGCCCGGAACAAAGGGGGCGAGCTAAAATGCTGCGGGAACGTTTTTTGCGGTGGCAGGATCGCACCCGCCACGCCGTGCGCTGATTCCAGATCGCCTGAAATGCGCATCATGTAAATTTCTGCCTTTCTGCCTGTTTCCGCTTGCCCTGGCGTTGCATCGCCGGGGCTTTTAGGTTGTCGGAAAGTCAGGCGCTCCTCCAATAATTTTGCAGCAGAGGGATATAATACTATGCGTAATGGTATTTGGCAGGGGAGCAGGTAAAGGAATGAATTTTAAGTCGTTATGGATGGATGATTATGACTCAAGCCGCAAAAGCGTTAAGCTAATAGGCAATTTGGACACCGACACCGTGATAGTGGGCGGCGGGCTGGCCGGCATTCTCTGTGCCTATATGCTGAAAGAGCGCGGCATTGACAGCGTTGTGGTGGAGGCAGGGCTTGCAGGATTAGGCACAACCTGCAACACCACCGCCAAAATAACCGCACAGCACGGCCTTATCTATTCAAGGATAGAAAAGCAGCACGGCCTGAACAGGGCCAGAGAGTACCTAAGCGCCAATCAGGAGGCCTTGGGGGAATACCGGCGGCTTGCCCGGGATATTCCCTGCGATTTTGAGGATAAGACCGCCTATGTATACAGCGTGAACGGCCGCGAAAAGCTTGACGAGGAAGCAGAGGTATATCGCCGGATGGGGGTCGAGCCTTTCATCCAGGAGAACCCTCCGATTCCGGTGAGAGCTGTCTGCGCCCTTGGTATGGAAGGGCAGGCGCAGTTTCACCCCATTAAATTTATAAATGCAATGGCGGGGAAGCTCTGCATATATGAGGACACGTTTGTAAAGGAAATTAAGCCGGGGCGAGTAATTGCCCGGGATGGCGCCATAAACGCTAGGCGGATAATTTTGGCGACGCATTTCCCCATGGTGAACCTGAGGGGACTTTTTTTCATGAAGCTATATCAAAGCCGTTCCTATGTGCTGGCGCTAAAGGATGCGCAGGACCCTGGGGGCATGTACATCGATGAGCGGGAGGGCGGCTTATCTTTCCGATCGCAGGGCGAATATTTGCTTCTGGGAGGGGGAGGACACAGGCCGGGGGAAAAAGGAGAGGGCTGGCAGGAGCTTCGCCGCATGGCAAGGGCGGCATACCCGGGCGCTAAGGAGAGCCATGCCTGGGCCGCACAGGACTGTATGTCGCTTGACTCCATCCCCTATATCGGCAGGCACAGCCGAAGCAGCAGGGAGCTATTTGTCATTACCGGGTTCAACAAATGGGGGATGACCGGCTGCATGGCCGCAGCGGTTTTGATCAGCCAGATGATCAGCGAGGGGGGCGGAAGATACGAGGCCTTGTTTTCGCCCTCGCGTTCGATGTTGCACCCTCAGCTTTTAGTCAACATGGGCCAGTCTGCGTCGGGCCTGATTTCTTTCGGCAAAAGATGTCCCCATATGGGCTGCGCCCTTAGGTGGAACCCGCATGAGCGCACATGGGATTGCCCCTGCCACGGCTCCCGCTTCGACAGAAAGGGTAATTTAATAAACAATCCTGCCAAAAAAGAGCTGCAAATTTCCGATAATAGCTTTTCAAAGAACTGAACTAATCTTTCCATTGATTGCTATTAACTTAAATCATACAGCCTTCTAAGCTGCGCAAGCCTTGAACGCAAAGATAAAAAGCAGTTCGTTATTTCTCAAAAAAATTAAGACCGTTGGTGACATTTTTGCAGCGGGAAGCGGCAACGCTCTTTGCACCCAAGGGCGGCAAATGGATAGAAGGATGCGATAACTCACCTGTGCACCGGTCTGATTTGATGGTATGCTAAGCTGTTGTTTTTGCGAAAAAAGAGCCTGATAAGCGCGTTGATAGCTTCCGGATCGGGATATCTCCGCCTTTTCTGCAAGAGACGAGGCTCATTCCGGACAAGCAGCAAGGACAAATAAGCAGCGTGATTTTGCAATAAGCGATTGCATTTTGAAAACTGCTGTGATATAATCTCGTTGCAGAAAATGAATGCCGGTGTGATGGAATTGGCAGACGTGACGGACTCAAAATCCGTTGGTAGCAATACCGTGCCGGTTCGAGTCCGGCCACCGGCACCACCCTATGCTGCTAAAAATGATGCATAGACGAAAAAGTCCGTGGTTACGGGCTTTTTTCATGCTTAAAGGCCAAATTTCAAAAACCGCTTCACCGGAGATGCAAAACAGCATTTGGACACATGCCTGCTAATCCTTATGCCACGGGCGTTCCCGGGCATTCACCACTTCACTTAAATAATAATTAACTACATTAGCCGCCATCGGATTTTGTTATCAAAACTGATGACGGATTTTTGTATTTCCTACACGGATGGGAGTGCTTTTAGGGGATCAGCACGTTCACCCTTTACATCTGATGAAATAGACATCGCCCGCCAAACCGATCTGCCCGATTTATTTACTTCACTTGGTTACCATATACACGCTAAAGGCACTTCCCATACTTTTGCCTAGATGCCCCGCATCATGATTAAGCGCCGTATTAGTGATTGCGACAGCTACGAACAGGATTCGGGCGGCGCTATCACCTTTCTTGGAAAGCATCACGGCATGGATTTCAAAAAATCCGTTCGGTATCTGTTGGACTTGGGCGGTCACAGCCGTGATCATCCTATTCATGCAAAGCCCCATTTCGTAGCTGCTCCCAAGAACAAGCCGCTTTTTGCATTTGCTTTGCCCAAAGCCCATGCGGAGTGCCGCCGCGCGTTCGCCTATTACATCAAACAGGGGCGCTCTCGGGAGGTGATTGCGGACTTTATCAGAAGCGGCCTGCTATATGAGAGCGCCGATTATCGCAATGCAGTATTCGCAGTGATGAACAGCAAAAGTAAACCTGTGAATGCCGATATACGCGGCACTTATTATCAAAATAGCAATGGATTCAGAGGAGATGCCCCCGGCGGGGATAAAAATAGCGCATTTTGTTTGCCTGCTGATCAGGACATCAAGCCGTTTTTTAATTTGAAAGCCCTATTGACCTCATGACATACGCGGAACTTCCTACCGCCTGTACCAAGAGCATGGGCTATAATGAAATGAAGGAGCACATCAAAAAACTTCCCACAAAACATTAAGCATGATGTTAAAAGAGCTGGAAACAGATGGGCTTGTTTACCGTGAAGAATATTCGCAGATACCTCCAAAAGTAGAATATAATCTAACGGAACGAGGGAAATCGCTCATGCCTATTTCAGACAGTATGTGCAAAGGGGGGGATATTCATAAAAACGCTAAATTTCCGAATAAATAATTCATGGATTTAGTTCTTCTAAACTGTATCGGAATTTTGCTTATATGCTTTTGCAACACATTTCCATTCGTCATTCATTTTAAGTAGGAGCAAGTAATCAGTTAAATCAACACGCCCTTGCCAGTTCTTTTCAATAACACGCACAATAGCCAATGTTTATTCTACAGCAACTACATCGACAAGAGCTTTAAAAATCGCGTCGCCTCCTGCTTTATCTGCATTTTCACAGAATGCTTGAATTGAACCGTGTTCAAATTCTCCATCCAAATAGCTAAATAATACTGCTTCATCATGGAACAACTCTTTTGCATAGGAGTTAGTTCCCTCCGCGACAGTTTTTACAAACTTCATTGCTGCTTCTTCTACAGCTTAATACTATGCTTACTGAAACAACACAGTTAAATATTGTTTACTGCTTCGTAGCCCTCCCAAATGGCTCTTAATATAGTTGCTACTTGATGTCCCCAATTTCATAAACAGAGGTCCACTGTTTGCAAGTTGCCGACCCATGGATGCCAGTTACTTAAAGCCTACTGCAACTACCACAGAATCTACTTCCAATTCTGATTCCGTGTTGCCTGACCGCAAAACGATTCTATCATCTTTAACAGCGGTTAGTTTGTGTCCGGCCAAAATGTTTACTTGATAATGCTCAAACATTTCTAATAACATTTGACGGTTAGGTATTGGGGAGTGTATTCCTGCAGAAAGAATTTCATCTAATGCCTCTACAATTGTAACTTCTTTTCCCTCTTAAATATATTCAAGAGCCATTTCACATCCAGCTAACCCCCGCCAATAACAGCAACTTCCTTACCAATTTTTTCCGGTGAAGCCAATGCCTCCATGCAATTTAATACTTTGAAATTATGGATTCCATCTATTGATGGAATAATTGGCGATGCACCAGTTGCAAGAATGATGACATCTACTTTTATCTGTTTTAATTCTTCTGCTGAAATCTCTTTATTTAACTGCACATTTACATTCAATTTTTTGAGTTGTAATTGATACCATGCATTTAAATCACGAACTTCTTTTTTAAAGGTATGGGAGCCTCCAGGAACAAGATTGCCACCAAGACAACAACCCTTTTCAAAAGGGTGAATTGATGTCCTCTTATTGCAGATGTTCTTGCTGCCTCCAGACCTGCGGCCCCACCACCAACAATAGCAACCTTTTTAGATTGGAAGTTGGGCTTCAACCCAAATCTTCCCTGTCCTCTGATATGGTAAAGCGCTCAAAGGAACAAGCAGACAGGGTTGTTGAACTGGTCAACAGCCTGAAAGACAAGAATGGGAGAAGCATGATGAGTAAGACCTTGGCCGATGCCATTGGGCGCTATATGTTTTGGCAAGCAAGGCCCACAGCGAGGTTGCCGTTAAGGCAGATGAGGCGTTTCGCAGCAATAGCCTTGCAGCGGAGCAGATTGAAATCAAAACCACATCCATAAAATAAACAAAAACCAGGCCATGAGTTTTGCGCCTGTAGCTTCTGGCCGCAGCAATCTCAACAGTAGCTGCGGTTTTGCATTCAAGGAAGCGGTATGCGATCTGAAGTCGATATTGTTTGGATATGGCGTGCATATTTCGTGACAGCTTATAGCATGATGCTTTTGTGATATGATATAATAGTCTGTATCAGGTTAGATTTCAGAAATAATAGACTGGTGACCAAGGAGGGAACATATGAAAACAATTAGATTATTGTACCCAGATTATTTAAGCGGTGGATTAGAAACATATTATTTCGGTGCAAAACTGCTCGCACATATTCTTCCCGAAAATGAAAACCAGCCTTTGCTGGAAGTAAGAATTGCTCCGCCCAATGGGAAGGAACGCAATGTGACAGATGGCATTTATGCCAAAGATGAGGTCGTCGCTGGAATAAGGAAGGCCACTGACGTTATTGAGGCTGCCAAACCGGGCAGGATTATTACAATTGGAGGCAATTGTATTGTTTCACAAGCTCCATTTGATTATCTGCATGGAATCTACGACAACGTTGGTATTGTCTGGATTGATACGCATCCGGATGTATCCACTGTGGAGGATGGATACCCTAATGCCCATGCGATGGTACTTGGCTCGCTCATGGGTCATGGGGATACCACACTTTCCGGTCTGATGAAGAATAGAAAATTCGAAGCGGATGAAATTTTGTATGTTGGATTACAAGACCTGCACAGCTATCAGGAGAAGTTTCTCAAGGATATGGCTGTGGATTACAAAGTGCAGACAGAGTCTTTTATATCTGATGATGAGATCAAGAAATTCTTTCGTCGCTTTGACCACATATTAATTCATCTTGATATCGATGTGCTGGATGCGAGTCTTTTTCACTCTACCTATTTCGCAAACAAAGATCTGGTTGGAGATGGCAGTGGCAGCGGAAGGATGACGATGGAAAAGCTCTCCAGCGTGCTGAAGTGTATAATCGAAAATGCCGATGTTGTCGGATTTACAATTGCAGAATATCTCCCGTTTGACGAGCATAAGCTTCACAAAATGTTTGCGGACATCAATATATTCAGCGATTGATAAACTTCTACTAATCAAGAGGTTTTAGGGTTTCAAAGGGGTTTCTTCATCACTAAATTGGGGTGACCTCTGTCCGGATTTTTAACTCTTTCTTTTTTATGGAAATGCTGGTACAGCCGATAACTTCCAAACTCTAATACCCAAATTAAACAGCTTGCTTAGTGGGATTTTCCCCATTATTGCCGGGACTTATATTGCAATGATGAATGCAGGCATTTTCTATTTTAGAAGCGGTTTTATTATTAATCCCCTTCAGTGCGCATCCTTTTGGCAGCACGGGGCAGCAGAATATTCACGGGGCGTGCCGGCCTGTCTCGTTCCTGCCGAAATTCTTAAGATAAGTAAGATGGTCTCTTTCCTGCTCATCTTCGGCAATTCCAAATACCCAAACAGCTTGTAGTAGCTTGCGGTTTTTTGCACTGCTTATACAAATACCTTTGATGGCGTTGTTTAGGAGCAGAGTTTGCTTTGCTCGGCGATGAAATATCCGCAACTGATTCTTGTTGCTTTGCTATTTATAGCCCTATTGCTACAAATTATTGTGCCATTGATAAAGTATTTAAAGCAGCGGGAGGATTATTTTTACAGGCCTTTTACTTCTGGGCATATATGCTATAATTTAATAAGGGTTCATGACATGCAGAAGAAAGGCGAACGGCCGGCCGGGAAGATTATCAAAAAACAAAAAGGGAGAGGCGAATAAGGGTGGCTATCCAAATAAAACGAATATATGATTCCGTTCAGGAAAGCGATGGCTTGCGCTTGCTGGTGGACCGTCTGTGGCCCAGGGGTGTTTCAAAGGAGGCTGCGCGTCTGGACGGGTGGACAAAAGAATTGACGCCCAGCAGTCAGCTTCGGACGTGGTTCGGACACAAGGCAGAAAACTTTCCGGAATTTGCCGCGCTTTACCGGGCTGAGCTGGATGCAAGCGCCGAAGCTCAGGCAACCGTCAGGGATATTATCTTGCAAAGCAAGGAAGGAACTGTCACGCTGCTGTATGGAGCGAGAGATCCTCAGATCAACCATGCGATTATACTGAAGGAATATCTGGAAGAGAAATCAAAGGGTATTGTTTAGAAGCCGTCATATACGTCTCATAAAACAAAAGCCAGGGCCGCTCTCTGCCGCAGGGAGCCGAGCTTTGGTTTTGTTTTAACCCTTTTCAGCTTTTTTGCCGGGGTTTTGCCAATGCCTTTTGTCTGAGCTGTTTTGCCGGCGATCTAAAGCTGCTGATATCTTTTACCTCTTTTTTATAGCTTTATTATGTGTAATTATGCATGAGAAGAAGAGAAAATATTCACCCCTGTTTTCACAGATGATGAAAAGGCCGGTGAAAAGCCGCATCCAGTGCCGTTCCGTCAAGAAATTTGAGGAGGCGGCTCTATTGACCAAAGCTATCAGGCAAAGTATAATAATTAATAATTGCAAACAGGAAAGGATATGTTGTAATGGCTTATAATCCATATGAAAATGCTCAGGCTCAGTTTGATAATGTTGCTGAGTTTTTGGACCTTGACCAGGGTGCCAGGGATCTGCTCAGGCAGCCGATGAAGGAGTTTCACTTTACCATCCCCGTGAAAATGGATGATGGCTCCACCCAGGTGTTCAAGGCTTTCCGCATTAAGCATAACGATGCGCTGGGCCCGGCCAAGGGCGGCATCCGCTTTCACCCCCACGAGACTGCCGATACCGTTCGCGCCCTGTCCATGTGGATGACCTGGAAGTGCGCGGTTGTGGGCATTCCACTGGGCGGGGGAAAGGGCGGCGTGGTTTGCGATCCGCATAATCTGTCCCTTGCAGAGCAGGAACGCCTTTGCCGCGGCTATATCCGCCAGTCTTTCTCCCAGATAGGCCCAAACATCGACGTGCCTGCACCCGATGTCATGACAAACGGGCAGCACATGCTGTGGATGATGGACGAATACGAAACCCTCGCCGCAGGCCGGTATCCGGGCGTTATCACCGGCAAGCCAGTGGGCATGGGCGGCTCTTTGGGGCGCACTCAGGCCACCGGCTACGGCGTTGTGTATATGCTTAAAGCCCTGTTGGAGGCGGAGGAAATCGACATTACGGCCACGACTGCCAGCATCCAGGGCTTCGGCAATGTGGCAGAGTACGCTGCCAGAGCTTACTCAGATCTTGGCGGCAAGGTCATCTGTGTTTCCTGCTGGGACCAGAAGGACAGCGCAGCCTACACATTCCGCAACAAGAGCGGCTGCGATGTCGCCCAGCTGGCCGGGATAAAGGATTCATTTGGCGGCATCGACAAGGAAAAAGCGAAGGCCCTTGGCTACGAAGTGCTGCCGGGAGACGCATGGCTGTCGGAGGACGTGGATATACTTATCCCCGCGGCCTTGGAAAACCAGATTACCCCCGCCACATTCCCTAAAATATCAAAAAAGGTGCGCGTCCTCTGCGAAGCTGCCAACGGCCCCACAACGCCTGACTGCGACAGCCTGATAAAAGAGCGCGGCCTTCTGCTCATTCCCGACTTTCTGTGCAATGCGGGCGGCGTCACATGCAGCTATTTCGAGCAGGTGCAGTGCAACATGAACTACTTCTGGAGCCTCGAAGAAGTTCTTGAAAAGCTCAGCTACAACATGACCAAGGCCTTCCATGCCGTATATAATCTTGCCAAGGAGCGCAATCTTTACATGCGCGATGCTGCTTATGTAATCGCCATCAACCGTGTGACAAACGCCATCAAGCAGCGGGGCTGGGTCTGATAGAAAACAGAAAGCATAATAAATACGGATATGGGCGTAGGGCATGATGATATTTTCGCGCCCTGCGCCCTTGCATCTTTGACATTTGAAGGCTTTTCTTTGAAGCTGGAAGGGGATGACGGGATATGGACAAACACGAGCCATGGCTGCTTTTGACCGAACGGGCAAAAGAGTTGGAGTGCATCTATGCGGTGGACGAGGTGCTCCAGGATAAAACACTGACCATATCTCAGGCGATGTCTGCGCTGACCCAGGTCATCCCGCCGGGATTTACTTGCCCAAAGGCCTGCCGTGTCCGCATATTGCTTAATGGGAATATATATTCTCAGCCGGATTTTGAAAGGGCCGAAATATTGCACAGTACCCCCATAATAACCGATGCAAACGAGGCCGGCCATATCCAGCAGGGCTATATAAAGGCGCTCCTTGGGGACTGCGACGGCGCACTTTTGGACAGTGAGATAAGACTGCTGGATACGATTGCAAGCCATATTGCCAGGCTTGTTTTTTATTCGGAACGGAAGATATCGATGCTCTTTGACATGCTGCTGCGAATCAATCCGGATATGCTGCTGCGCATCTGCGACAAGCTTCGCCTTCACCTGAGCGGCTTAGTCCACGATGGGCAAAGCGGCGATATCGATGATTTTTTCAAAGAAATCGGTCTGGATAAAATGCCCTTTTACGGGGAGGTCAACTCGCCTCTTTCGCGGCTGGACAGGATGGAGACTCAGGAACTCATCAGAAAGGTGATTGCCGGCGGAACAAAATACATGTCGGATTCAGAGCTGCTTGACACATTCAACAGGTGGATACAGGACGAGCGCGCCTTTGCGCTGGTGAAAGCAGTGGGAGGAAACGATGCCAGTGTATCGGACATACTGGACGCCCTGCGCCAATACGCCGCCATGGTGGGGCAGGACGGCCGCGGCAATGCATTAACAGAGACATGGCTGGTTTCCGAGCTGGCCCATCGTTTTCTTACAGATGATGAGCAGCTAATAAACCTCGTGCTGGACACATTCAAAATAGAGGACTTTCAGCCTATGCTGGAAAGAAACATAGGCTCACCCAAAAGCCGCGGCCATGTGGGCGGCAAGGGCGCGGGGATATTCATCGCCCAGCAGGTGCTGGCGGCTGCCGCCAAGGATAATCCTCTGCTGGCGGATATAAAGACGCCGCGCACCTGGTATATCGCCGCTGATCATCTGACGGATTTCATCCACTATAACCATCTGGAGGAGCTTCATTCATATAAATACAACTCTCCCGAACATCTGCGCATTACATACGGCCAGGTGGTTTCAAAGGTAAAAAGCGGGCGGCTGCCTCCTTACACCATAAGGATGCTCAGCCTGCTCCTGGACGACCTTGCCGATTCACCCATGATAGTCAGGTCATCCTCCCTTTTGGAGGACAGGACAAACGCAGCCTTCAGCGGTAAATATAAGAGCTTGTTTTTGGCAAACCAGGGGTCAAAGGCCGAACGATTACAGCAGCTTACAGACGCCGTGCTGGAGGTGTATTCCTCCATGTACAATCCGGACTCCGTCCAATATCGGAATGAGCGGGGGCTCATCCACTTTACCGAGAGGATGGGAGTGCTGATTCAGGAGGTTGTGGGCAGAAAGATAGGGCCGTACTTCATGCCTCTTTATTCCGGCGTGGCGTTTTCGGAAAACCCCCTTAGATGGTCTGCGAGAATCAACAGACAAAGCGGCCTTGTACGCATGGTGATGGGCCTGGGCACAAGGTCTGTTGACAGGGTCAACGACGATTATCCGCTGCTGTTTTCACCCGGGCAGCCGGGCATGCGGATAAATCAAAGGCCTTCGGACGTGAAGCGCTACTCACAAAAATACATTGACCTGATCAATCTGGAAAAAGGTATATTTGAAACGGTTAAGGCTGATGAGTTCTTAAAAAACTGGGGGGCTCAAACCCCTGCGGTCGGCGATATGATATCGACCTACACCCCGGCGCAGATGGAAAGCAAAAGCGCTTTTGATCTGGATTTTAAAAATGATGACATGGTCATCACCTTTGAGGGAATATTAGCAAAAAACAAACTGCCGGTTATGATTTCGCATATGCTGGCAGAGCTGTCGAAGAAAATGAATACGCCGGTGGATATTGAGTTCGCCCACGATGGAAAACACATGTATCTTCTTCAGTGCCGCGCCCAGAGCAGGGGAAGCCTGAAAGAGCCTGCGCCGATTCCGCAACTTTCGCCCAATGATCTGCTCTTTACCGCCAATCGCTTTATCACTAACGCGCGGCTGGAGGGCATAACCCACATCGTATATGTGGACGCAGATGCCTATGGCGAATTGCCGTCAAAAGAGGCCATGCTGGATGTGGGCATGGCTGTTGGCAGGCTGGGCGGTTTACTGCCTCGGCGCAAATATGTTCTGATAGGGCCCGGGCGCTGGGGAAGCAGGGGCGATATTCAGCTTGGGGTTCGCGTGACCTATTCCGACATCAGCAACACGGCGGCGCTGATAGAGGTGGCAAAGGAAAAGCGCGGCTATATTCCCGAGCTGTCATTTGGAACCCACTTTTTTCAGGATCTTGTGGAGGCGGATATCGCCTATCTTCCCATTTATCCCGATCAGCCGGGGGCAGTTTTCAAGGGGCGCCTTTTGTGCTTTGCGGATAATATGCTGGGCGAATTATTGCCTCAATATGCCTGCTTAAGCCATGTGCTGAAAGTCATCGACGTGAAGAAAAGCTTTTCAGGAAAGACCTTGTCCCTTTATATGAACGCTGATTTAGAACAGGGCATCGCTTTTTTTGCCGACGCTCCCATGCAAAAGGATGCGCCTTAGAAAGGCCGAATGTTGGAAATGACGCCGTGTAAGGCGGGGCTGAAAAGCAGCGCCATTTTCTTGAGCGGTGGCTGGAGGGGTAAAGCCGCGAATTGGCAAACGTGAACTGCATTAAAACAGGCCATATAACGGACGGGCTTATTGATGCACATATTGTGAACGATGAGGATAATAATAACGACGATACATTTGGCTTCGGCAAAGCTGCGTTATTGTTGCGGCATAAGGTTGTATGCTGACGTTTTTCGTGGTATTATTAAATGTGCAAGGACTTGAAAAGAGGATAATATATGCGAAAAGCACGAAAAGTTATTTGCTTTTTGATAGTTGCCGCCAGCATTTTGCTTACAGCCTGTGAAGCGCCGCAGAGCGTATCCGCGGACCTTAGCGCCGCGCGTCAAGATGGCTATGATGATGCCATGGCTGAAGTTTCCGGCTCATTTGAAGCGCTTTTGTCGGATTATTCCACAAGGGAAAACGAAATGAGATTTGAAATTGCAGCGCTTCAGGATGAAAATGCAGAGCAAAGGCAGAAAATTGAAGAGCTCGAAGCACGATTAAGCGATTTTGAGATGGACACAAAGGCGGACTTTGCTCTTCCGGAGGAGATTCCCGCGCCAACTGTGGCCGCAGCATCGGCGTTAGCCACGGCCCCAACGGCGCAAACCTCAACGCGGTCCCCCGGCTCATCCGCCCCGCTTGAGACCGCTTCGGCTAATACGCCTGCTGCTACCCCTTCGCCGCAACCGACAGCAACGGTATTATCCACACCTTCACCGACGCAGACTTCAACCGAAACTCCCCAGAGCTTTTCTTTCATCGCCAACAAGAATACAAAGAAGCTTCATCTCCCCTCATGCTCCAGCGTCAAACAGATGAAGGATTCAAACAAGGTTTATCTTGAGTGCACAAGGGATGAAGCGATATCAAGCGGATATGAGCCCTGCAAGAATTGCCGGCCTTAAAACATTATATTTTCAAATCATTAAAGCCGATTGCTATGCGATCGGTTTTCTTTTTTTGCCTTTATTCTTGCCTTCATTCTTGCCTTCTGTCTCCTGTTTTCTGCGGATTGGCGCACTCTCTTTAGATGGATGCGATCAATTCAAAGCGGAATAAAATTCACCATGTAAATTCATACTAAAGATATTGCTTTGTCGACATCGTCAGTTACGCTTCAATTAATCCCGGCAGGGCAGATAAGCTGAAAGGCCAACAAACCATCGGGGGGCGCTATGATCCGTTTGCTAAAAAAACTGCGTTTTAGAAAAAAGAATAAAAATGTTGAGGACAGGGTCGGTGAATGGAACGAACCCCTTGAAAGCTGCAAGCTGAGCTCGTCCCTTGATAAAAACCTGGAGGCTTTAAATGAACTTCTGCGTGATGTGGATATCGTCTGCTACAAGCCTATCCAGGCGGGAGAAAAGGGCGCGCCCCGCTGCCTTCTCGTATTCTTTGATGGCGTTGTAAACTCGCAGATTATAAACGACCATATAATGAAGCCTCTTATGGACATGCAGGCAACTCCGGACGGGCCGCTGATGGATGCGCTTTTAAACGATGTGGTGCTGGTGGGGGAGTCGCGCAAGGTGGACAGCTTCAGCCAAATAATCCAAAGCATCACCTACGGCGATACCGTTCTTTTAGCCGACGGCTCCGATCAGGCGGCCACATTCAACACAAAGCAGTTTGCCATCCGCTCTGTGGACGAGCCGGATAATGAAAAAGTTTTGAGCGGCCCCAGGGAGGGCTTTACCGAATGCCTTATGCAAAATATTTCGCAGGTACTTAGGCGCCTGCGCACCCATGAATTCAAGGTGAAAGCTCTTACCCTTGGCAGGCGCACCAATACCTCTGTCTGCGTTTGCTACATTGACAGCCTGGTGGATAAAGATGCGCTTGATCAGCTCCTTGACCGCCTGTATGAGATTGACATAGACGGGGTGCTGGACTCAAACTATATAACCGAGTTCATCCGCGAGCATAGATATACGCCCTTCAGGGTAACAGGTTATACCGAGCGGCCCGATGTGGTGAGCGCCAAGCTTCTGGAGGGGCGGATTGCCATAATGGTGGACGGAAGCCCCATCGTGCTGACGGTTCCGTACCTGTTCATCGAAAACTTCCAGAGCGCTGAGGATTATTACTTCAACTTCTACTATTCCTCATTCGCCAGAATACTGCGGGTAATGGCATTCTTTTTGACGATTGCGGTGCCGGGGCTATACATTGCCATAACGGCATTCCATCAGGCGATGCTGCCCTTGCAGCTCCTGATAAAAATCGCTCTGGAGCGGCAAAACGTGCCGCTGCCGGCTGCCGTCGAGGCGGTGATCATGCTGCTGGTGTTTGACATCCTTCGAGAAACAGGAATCCGGATGCCGTCGAATATCGGCCAGGCCCTCAGCATCGTCGGGGCTTTGGTCATAGGGCAGGCGGCGGTGGAGGCAAGCCTGGTGGCCGCGCCGATGATAATCGTCGTAGCAGCCACGGGCATCACAAGCCTGCTGGTACCCCGCCTTAACGCGCCAATAATATACTGGCGTCTGATACTTTTGGCGTTTGCGTCAACTTTTGGGTTCGCCGGCCTTGCAATCGCCCTGTCGCTTTTATTAATTCATATCAGCAATCTGACCTCCTTCGGCGTTGAACAGATAGCTCTTGAGGGTTCTTTTAAGTTTCAGAAAAACAAGGATACCTTCATTCGCGCGCCTTGGTGGGCGATGATTGACCGGCCGGAAAGGCTGTCAAGGAACAGGAAGCGCCAGCCTGAGGAGAATAGTAATGATTAAGCGCTTTTTAGCTTTGACGACCAGTCTCTTTATGGTGCTTTCGCTGGGGGGCTGCTGGAATTACCGGGGGCTGGACCAGATGGATATCGTGGTGGGCATAGCCATCGACTTCGACAAGGAAACAAACATGTATAAGGTGAGCTATGAAGTGGTTGACCTGATCGGAGCGGATAAGAACAGCGCTGTAAAGGGGATTATTGTTGAGGCCGAGGGGAAAACACTGTTTGACGCTGCAAGAAACGCGAAGCGCAAGGAAGCCGACAGGCTGTTTTTTGGCAGCGCATATATTGTGGTGATAAGCCAAGAGATCGCACGGGAAATTGGCATCTCCCATGTCCTTGAGTGGTTCCTGCGGGATGGTGAGTGCCGCGAAACCATGCAGGTGGCCGTGTCACAGTGCGAGACGGCCAAGGAGGTGCTGGAAAGCACCGAAGACGACGCAGGGATCATGTCTGTAAAAATAAATGATATTGTTTTGGAGGATAACGGAGTTACGGCTTCAGTCGTCAGCAGAATGCTCTTTGAGATATTCGATGATATCAATTCACCCAAGGATTCAGCAATGTTGGCTGCCCTTACAAGAACGCAAGTAGGGGACTTAATGACCGCAGAGGTTAACGGCACCGCCGTATGCAGAGGGGACATGCTGGTGGGCTTCCTTTCCCCGGATGAGTCCAAGTACGCCTTGTTTGTGTCGGATCAACTAAAGGGCGGCATACTAACTCTTTCAATGGCAGGGCTGCAAACCGATGATATATCCCTTGAGATATTTGAAAATGCAACCAAGAAATCATACCGGTATGAGCAGGGCCGAATAATAATTATGATTGAAACCGACACACGGGTGGCCGTTGCGGAAAACCATAGCCACTCGAACATAATGAATGCGGATTTTGTCAAAGATATCGAGGATGCCGCCGCGAAAATGATAGAGCAAAATATTGCGGACATGATGTCCAAGGTGCAAAATGAGCTTAAGGCAGACATATTTGGCTTCGGAGAAATGATATACAAGCGTGATCTGTCCCTATGGAGGCAAATCTCCGATAGCTGGTGCGATTTGTTTCCCCAGCTTGAAGTCGAGGTTTCATCGACTGTTCGCATTACAAATTCGGGGTTTATAAGATAGCGGGGAGAGTGAATACGTATGATCATGGTGGTGGTATTCTTGTTTTTATTTTCAGCTCTCTACGAAAGTGCGACTGTTTTAAAGCAGGCGAGAACGAAGGTGAAGGTCATCCATTTTGCGATCATGCTGGCCAGTTTTAGTGTGCTGACTCTGTACAGTCTGAATGTTGATATTCCTTCTCCATCCGATGCGATCATCGATATCTTAGAGGCAATATTCAAACTAAGCGGATAGCGGCATGGGTTTTGCTCCGGGGGTTTCGGGGCGTTTTGAAAGGATGATCCGATGAGTGAAAAAGTCACATTCCCGCAGATGATGTTTGCCATAGTGTTGTTTAACTTTGGCAGCAGCGTAGTGATAGGTATTAGCGATGACGTGGCGCAGGATACATGGGTGGCGATAGTGCTGGCGGCGGTTTTGGCGGCGCCTTTGTTTCTCGTATACGCGCGGCTTTTTAAGCTTTTTCCCGAAAGGGATCTGTTTCAAATCATGCGGACCGTGTTTGGCAATGTTGGAGGAAAGATTCTCACCGTCCTGTTCATATGGTACACGGTGCATCTTGCCGCTTTGGTGCTTCGCAATTTCTCCGAGTTCACCCAGATAACCGCCATGCCGGAAACGCCTCAGTTGCCTATAATGATAATCATGATTCTCACAACGGTTTATTTTGCGCGAAGCGGCATGAGGACAATCGGAAAATGGTCTATGGTGGTGGTTTTTGCAGTGATGGCGGTGGTTTTTCTAACTTTTGTTGCAGCGATTCCACAGCTTGAGTTTGATATTCTCATGCCGTTCTTTGAGAGTCCTCCTGAAAAAATAGGCAAAACAACCATGCAGGTGTTTTCCTACCCATATGCGGAAACAGTCGTATTTTTGGGGCTTGCAAGCTCTTTCAAAAAAAAGGACAGCCCTTACAAGCTGTTCATATATTCGCTTTTGATGGTGCTGGCGGCGTTCATTGTGGTTTTTCTTAGAAACGTAACGCTTTTGGGCACCACTTTATCATCCTTAAACTACTTTCCTTCATATGTGACTGCAAGGATAATTGGCATAGGAGATTTCCTGGCCAGGATAGAGGGCTCAATATCATCCAACTTCCTGTTCGCCGGCATAGTGAAGATTACCGCCTGCTTGCTTGTTGCAGGCAAGGGGGTTGCCAGCCTCTTTGATCTTGACCATTACCGGCCCGTCATATTGCCTATAGGGCTGCTGATAATGGCCCTTTGCGCAATACTCTACAAGAGCACCATGGAGATGTTCGCTTTCATCGCATACTATCCGTTCTATGCCTTTCCATTCCAGGTGCTTATACCGCTGATCGTTTGGATTGGCGGGGAGATCCACGTAAAAAAGCAAAATCAAAAGCAAAAACAAAAGCAAAACGACGCGGCCGCCTAGCATCAGCCGGGCGACCGCTCGTTCTTTATTATCCTATGGTTCAAGCCTGTTCATATCCCTCGGAAACAGCGTTGCCCGGCGTATGTTTTGAAAGCCCAGCAGCCTTGCGGTGAAGCGTTCAAGGCCCAGGCCGAACCCGCCGTGGGGAGGCAGGCCGCATCTGTGAGCCATCAGATAGCTTTCAAAGGGCCGGGTTTCAATGCCGAGGGACCGCATCTTCTTAAGCTGCTGATTATAATCGTGGATGCGCTGGCCGCCGGTGGTGATCTCGAGCCCACGGAAGAGCAGGTCAAAGCTTTCGGTCACGCAGGGGTCTTCGGGGGAGTCCATGGCGTAAAAAGGCCGCTTTGAGGATTTATAATGGGTCACGAACACAAACTCACAGCCGGTCTCTTGGCGTATTATTTCGCTGAGAAGCCTTTCTTCCTCCGGTTCAAAATCACTCTGGTCGGTGATTGGACGCTTATATGTCCTTGATACCAGCTCCTTTGCCTGTGTGAATGTCAGCGAAGGGATCTCACTAATGGCCGGCAGGCTCGCACCCAGCAGCGCAAGCTCGTCGGCATAATGCTCCCCCAGAAAGCTCAGGCAATGGGAAAGCATCTGCGCCTCCAGCTTCATGATATCATAAAAGCTTTCGATGAAGCCCAGCTCAACGTCCACGCTGGTATATTCGTTTATGTGGCGGGATGTGTGGTGCCTTTCCGCACGGAAAACCGGGGCGATTTCATAAACCCTTTCAAAGACGCCCACCATCATCTGTTTATAGAGTTGAGGGCTTTGGCACAAAAAGGCTTCTTTTCCGAAATAGTCCAGCTTGAATATGTTCGCCCCTCCCTCGGCGCCCATTGAAACTATCTTGGGTGAATGGATTTCAGTGAACCCGCCTTTCTCCAAAAAGCTGCGAAAGCCCCGGCAGATGCCGGCCTGGATCTGGAAAACGGCCCTCTCTTTTTCATTGCGGGCTGTGACCGGGCGCAGATCCAGCAATGTGTCCAGGGAGGCGGGAATCTCTTTGCCGTTTATGGCCACGGGCAATTCTCCGTCTGGAGCGGAAAGCACTTTGATTGCTCTTATGCGCAGCTCAAAGCCGGCCTTGCTGCGCGGGTCCTCCACCACTTCACCCCTGATGACGACGCTCATATTCTCCCTCAGGTCTGATAAGGGGAATTCGCAGCAGCCAGGTATATATATGCATTGCAGCAGCGTTCTTTTAGTTCTTAAGATCACAAAGGCGAAGCCTGACATTTCCCTTATCTTATGCACTGCTCCATGTACTTCTGTTTCCTGGCCGATGTATTTATGAAGCTCATGTGCTTCCGGCCGTGTTTTTTTCATAATCGCTTCAATTTTCTTGATCATAATGACCTCCGCGTTTTTATTCTGTGGAAAAATGCGGAGAGTCCATCCCGACATAATCTGTATGCCGCAATCCATCACAACCTTTCAAACCCATAATCGATAAAAAATACCATGCCGCAAGTGTGGGCATGGTAAAATCAGCAATAAAAAGCCGCACCGCCCACCGCAAAGACGCAAATCTTCAAGCGCTTGCACCTGCGGAAACGGCACGGCCGAAATCCTAAAGGGAACAAGCGCTATATATCATCGTCTTGGTTGGGGCGAAAAAATAGCGGCATGATAAGCTCCTAGTTGGTTTTTATAATTATATCCGCCGAGGCAGGCTTTTGTCAATGCAAAAAACCGCCCGATCTGCGATGAAGAACGAGCGGTCTTTTAGATATGGCGCTTAGGCAAGAATTTTTATAATCAATAGCGCTATCAGGAATACAAGCGCGCCGGCAATCATGCCGCCGGCTGCCGCACCGAATATCTTCAGCAGATTCCTTCTTTCCTCATTATTGCGCCTGCGGCCCTTCCTGCTGTGAAAACCAAAAAAGCCGGACTTCAATGCCTATACCTTACTGATTCCACTGGAAATCATAGATGTAAAAATCGCCTTCCAGTGGGAGCTGAGGAACGTTTAGCTGATCGTTATATGCATAAAGGCAGATTGTGTTATAAAGGACGATGAACACGGCCTCCTCCTGCACCTTTGTGAAGATGGTGTTATATATCTCGAAGCGCTCGTCCTCGTCGATGGCAAGCTCTGCATCCTTGAAGAGCTGGTCGATCTCCGGATTGCTGTAGCGGACATTGTTAGCCATGCCCACATAATCGCTGGTGAGGGCCATGGCGTACTGCTGAGTGGTGCCCTCTAAAACCATTGACATGGTGGTGATGCCGATATCGCCGTTGAACATGTTCTGCAAAAGGGTGTTGAACTCCACCACTTCAATCTTAACTTCAAGGCCGATGGCCGCAAGATCGTTTTGGATTACCTGAGCCTGAGTGCTGTACTGCTCCGCCACATGCATGATGCCAAGATCATACGGCGTGGTGATTCCCATATCTGCAAGTATTGACTTGGCATATTCGGGGTCATAGCCGTACTTGGGCTGGTCATCTGAATAGCCGAAGCGCAGGGGGCTGATTATGTTGGAGTTAACGGTGCCGATGCCGTCCATGGCGAGATCCAGCAGGTTCTGGCGGTCGATGGCATAGGCCACCGCCTGGCGGAACCTCACGTCGCTAAAGGGCTCCTTCTCATGGTTCAGCGATATAAACCCAAAGCGGGACTCGGGCACCTCCATTATCTTAATGCCCTCTGTGTTTTCAAGGTTCGCGAGGTTTGTCTCGCTGATCTTAACGAAGTCTATCTCCTTTGTCTTGAGGGAAACGGCGATTGTGGCGTCGTCCGCCAAAATGCGGAAGGTCACATTTTTGATGGAGGGAGCGCCCCTGTAGTAATCTTCGTAGGCTTTAAGGGTGATGGTGCTGCCCAGCTCATGACTGACGAACTCATATGGGCCGCAGCCGATGGGCTTGTTGGCGAAGTCCTCGGCGCTGGCGGAGTCGTGGTAGGCCTTGCTGCCGATGCGCATCGTGGCGATGTTTTCAAGGAAGGGGGAGAAAACATTGGCGGTGTGCAGAACCACCGTGTGCTCGTCCAGCACTTCAACGCTTGAAAGGCCGTCCACAACCGCACCCTGATAGCTGGAATTGCTGTAAAGCTCGGCTGAGAACTTCACGTCCTCGGCGGTGAAGGGGCTGCCGTCATGAAACTTGATGCCCTGGCGCAGGTGGAATGTGTAGCTAAGGCCGTCCTCGCTCACTTCCCATGTTTCTGCCAGGCGGGGCTCAAAGTCATGGCCGCTTTCGGGCAGGTACATCAGAGTATCATATACCTGCTCTGAAAGTATGTTCTCGTTGGTGGAGGCATAGTCGCTGGGATGAAGGGTGGTGATATCCTTGTCGATGGCGATTATCAGACTGTCCTTCGCGGCCGCATCTTTCGCGCCGGTGCCGGCACATCCGGCCAAAGCCACCAGGGCGATTGCCAGAATTATGGCGGTAAGTTTTTTCATTATCTGTTTCCTCCTTATTTATAAGCGCGACTCCCGGCGCTTTCCATTTTTTTGAGATCCGCATCGCCTGTGGGCCGCGGGTCATTCCTCGAACACGAACTCCAAGGCGGTGAAGGCGTCGGTCAGCCTTATGGCCGCCTTTATATCATCCCTGGCGACGACTGAATTCTGGCTGTGGGGGTAGCGGTCAACGATTGATATGCCGCAGACCCTTATGCCGTAATGGGCCTTGTTGATGCCGGAGCTGTCGGTGCCGCCCCTGTCCATCACATCCCGCTGGTGGGGGATGCCGTTTTCACGGCAGCAGGCAAGCATCATTTCCACAAGCTGCTCGTCCTGCACGGCGGAAGGATCGCCCAGCTTAACGCCCACGCCTGCGCCCACTGCGTTGCCGCCGTCAAGATCACTGGGATAGGCATGGTCGGGGGAGACGTCCAAGGAAATGCCTATATCCGGCTTTATCCTCTGGGCGCTGGCGGCAGAGCCACGGCAGCCGATCTCCTCCTGGACGGTAAAGACATAGTAAACATCATTTATGCGGGCGCCGTCGTTCTTCTTAAGGGCTTCTATCATTATGTAGCAGCCTACCCTGTTGTCGAAGCTCTTGGCGCAGAGCCTGCCATTTTGAAGCTCCCTGAAGGGGCCGACGAAGCCGCAGTAGTCGCCCACGTTCACATGTTTTTGGGTTTCCTCTTTGGAGGTGCAGCCGATGTCGATGTAGAGCTTGCCCACGTCATTTTTCGCGTCCTCAATCGATCCCTGGCAGCCCACCACACCCAATATGCCGTTTTGAAAAACAACCGTGTTGTTATAAGCGGCCGCCGCCCATACCCAGCCGATCCTGTGAACCCTTATGCGCCCGTCAGCCTCGATTTTCGTCACCTGAAGGCCGATTTCGTCCATGTGGGCAGCCAGCATTATCCTCTTGGCATTGGGCCCGCCGCTGCCTTTTTTAAGGGCAATCAGGTTGCCCATTGCGTCCACGGCGATCTCATCCGCATAGGGAGCGATCTCCCTTCGGATGATGTCGCGCACCTGTCTTTCCCGGCCCGACACGCCGAAGGCCTGTGTCAGCTCCTTTAAAAGCTCCATTTATTTCCCTCCCTTTGTTAAGGAATCCCGCCTTACCCAGCGGGCTCTGTTCATCAGCGGGTGCTGAAGCCTGATGGCGCCGGTGGGGCATTCCACCACGCAGCTTCCGCAGTACCAGCATTCATCCGGATAGGCCGCCCGGGGTGTGCCGCCCTTTTCGGCAGGCAGCATCAGGTCTATGGGGCAGGCGTCCACGCAGCGATTGCAGCTTATGCAAAGCTCCTCGTCAAAGACGATGGGCTTTGCTGGCTCGACATTTCTGAAGGCGAAATTTAGCTTGTCATTCATTTTTCAGCCTCCTTGATATAATCCTCGTTGTATTTTTCATAATTGCTCTTTACATCCCCGGCAAAATCCAGGGCTTCCCGGCGTGAGACGACTTTCTCGCCGTCGTTCCTGATGATTATGAAGGGCTCCTGTTCCTCGCCCGTGCTGTCCGAACGGAAAAATTCCATTATTTCGCAATCGTTCTTGCGCTCCATGCAGGCGTGGATGACTATCTGTCCAACTGTCAATATATCGTGAACCTCCAGCAATCGCATAAGCTCATGGGGATTGGCCGCTGCGGTGAAGGGCAGCACGTTTTTTTCGTAGTCCTTTAAAACTTCAAGGCCGGTTTCCAGCAGAAGCTGTTCCTTTACACCGCCGCAGTAGTTCTGCATGGCCTTCGATATGGCGTGGTTCAGCTCTTTCCATGTGCAGCTGTCTGAAAGATCCCGCTTAAGCGGCGCAAAAACCCGCTCCCGCTCGGCTTCCACCTGAGCCTTGTCCGGCTCAATGAGGGCGCTTTTTCCGGCCCAGACTGCGGCGTGGCGGCCGGCGTAGCTGCCTGTGGTGGCGGCATGGCCATAGCAATTTGATGAAAAAAGGGCATCGCCCGCCACAAACAGCCCCGGCAGATTGCTCATCAGCCGCCAGTCGTTCATGAAACCGCCGGGCAGGCCGAACATCTGCCTTTCCTGGGGCAAGAATTCGCCGCTTTTCCAGCCCACGCCATAGCATTGCAGCACATCCCGGGCGGGGTCAAAGCCCTGCTCCTCATAAAAGCGCTGAACCGGTATGCGGGTCTTGCCTTCTTCGCCAAGCATCATCTTCCAGATGACATCCCTTTCCTGCTTCGGCAGGTTTGTCAGATCGGCATAGAAGGGGAGCTTATAGCCCATCTCCCTTAGCTTTTCATAGGGCAGCGTCTCCGGGCCGTCGTAGGCATATTTCGCCTGTTCCACATTGCCGCCTTTCATGAAAAAGTGCTGGCCGGCTGCGGGTTTGTAGCGGTCCATGACATCGCCCAGCAGGTTGCCGTCTCTGTCCGAATAAGGAACTTCTCTGCCGGTGGCGTCCACCAGAGAGGCGGGGTACCATGTGTTATGGTTGTTGCCTGCGAGGTAGGGGGGGAAGCTTCTTCCCGCCGCAGAAAACTGCGCCGTGCAGGACTTTTCCATCATGTTGAACTCAGCGCCAACCCGCCAGCCCATTGCGTGGCCGTTTCCTATGCAGGACATGGGCCTAAACTCGCACAGGCCCGGGTATGCCGCTGAAAACAGCCAGAGTCTTGCCGGGCGGGACATGGCCATCACCGAAGCTTTTGCACGAAAAACGAAGAATTTGCCCGTGCGGCCGCTAAAACCCGTGGCGCCGATGCAGGTAGCGCCGTTTTTTCCCCCTTCTGTCAAAAGGCCGGTTATGGTCACATGGGAGAAAATTTTCACGCCCAGGCGGCGCATCCGCTTAACCATGGCGGCTTTGAAGGTTGTGCCCCATATGCGAAGGGTGGTGCGGTTTTCATAATCATATGCAAATAGTAGGCCGGTTTCCTCGTCGCGGAAGGCTGCGCCTGCAAATTCGCCCTGCGTGTCGCGTATCTTGCCGCCCATATCCTCGATTTCCAAAAGCCTGTCCCAGCCCTCGCGGCATTCGATATAATGGGAGATGGCGTTGTTGTAGCCATCGTTGTCGTCCATCATGGCCTGGAGCAGTTCCTCCGGGGAAACTTCCGAGCAGGGGTTGGAGGCTGCCTGTTCCCAGTGGTCGCAGCCCGCGCCGCCCGCGCCGCTGTGGTTGGGGTTAGCCTTATCCACCAGAATGACGCGCGCGCCCTTTTCAGCGGCAGAAATGGCCGCCATGCAGCCTGCAACGCCGCCGCCCAAAATCAGCACATCGGCGTCTGTTTCTTCCATTTCATCGGTTTGACAGGCATAGGGCCAGCGTCCGCTTTCTACCATTAAAAATTCACTCCACATCACAATATTAACTCGGTTTTATCTGCATTAGCTGCGCAATTGGCCAAAGATGGCCCAAAAAGCGAAAATTGTATATTTATACTGTCATGTATGATATCAGATAGCGGAGAATATTGCAATATATATTTTGCAAAATCCCTTGTGCGGGGATGGGATATGTGCTATATTATTTAAAACCTGCGGAAAACCGCTGAAACATAAAAGAACATAAGAAGCATGGAGACTGAAAAGGTGTTTTATGATTAAGTATGTGGCAAAAAGGCTATTGCTCACCATCCCGGTTCTGCTGGGGGCGGTGTTTTTGGTTTTTGCGATAATGTCAATGACCCCGGGGGATCCCGGCTCGCTGATATTGGGCATAACTGCAAAGCCGGAGGACATTGCCAAGCTAAATGCTGAGTTCGGCTATGATCAGCCCTTCATGGTTAGATTTTTCAACTATATAAAGGATATATTGCTGCACTTTGACTTCGGCACCTCCTACCGCACCCGCACCCCTGTCTTCAACGAAATTTTAGCGCGCTTCCCAAACACTTTGGCCTTAGCGCTGGGCTCCATCGCCCTCAGTTCAATTTTGGGCATAAGCCTTGGGGTGATATCGGCCGTGCGCCAATATTCATTTGCCGACAGCTTTCTGACGGTTATAGCCATGTTCTTCGCGGCCATACCCGGCTTTTGGCTGGGGCTGATGCTGATGCTGCTGTTCGCGCTGCATCTGGGTTGGCTGCCCGCCAGCGGCATCGGCTCTTGGCGGCATTTTGTGCTGCCGGTGATGACCCTCGCCTTCGGGGGCGCGGCGGGGCTTTTGCGGCTGACCCGCTCCACCATGCTGGAAACCGTCCGCCAGGATTATATACGCACAGCCCGTTCAAAGGGAGCGACGGAAGGCATGGTGATATGGCGCCATGCTCTTAAAAATGCGCTTTTACCGGTGATAACTTCCCTTGGGATGAACTTCGGCGCGTCATTGGGCGGGGCGATAATCATCGAGACCGTGTTCGGCATGCCCGGCCTTGGTACCCATATCGTCAACGCTATCCGGCAGAAGGATGTGCCTGTTGTGATGGGCAGCACATTGTTTCTTGCGGCGCTTTTTTGCCTGATAATGCTGGCGGTGGATATACTCTACGGCTTCATAGACCCGCGAATTCGCTCGCGGTTTGAAAAGTGAGCGGAACAGAGGCTGGAAAGGATGAGAGTATGAATCTGGAAACCATCGCCGCCATGCCGGCGCGAAAATACAAGAAAAAAAGCCAGGTTAAAGAAATATGGCAGCGCTTTTTGAAAAACCGCACCGCAGTTTTAGGTCTGGGGCTTCTGTGCTGCATATTGCTGATGGCGATTTTTGCGGATCTTATCGTTCCCTATGAAAAGTGCATAATTCAGGTGGGAAAGGACAGATTTACCGCCCCCGGAGCCGAATATTGGTTTGGCACCGATGACCTGGGCAGGGATCTTTTCGCCAGAATCGTCCACGGCTCCCGCTACTCGCTCTTGATCGGCATTTCCACAAGCCTGTTTTCGCTGATAATCGGCGGTCTGATAGGCTCCGTTTGCGGCTATTTCGGCGGAAAGCTGGATAACTTCGTCATGCGGCTTATGGACGTGGTGATGTCTGTGCCGCCGGTTCTCTTGTCGCTGGCGGTGGTGGCGGCCCTTGGGGCGAACCTGCAGAATCTTCTGATAGCAATCACCATATCCTGCGTGCCCGGTACAGTGCGTCTTGTGCGCTCGGTGGTCATATCGGTGGCGGATCAGGATTATATCGAGGCGGCAAAGTCATACGGCACGGGCAACTTCAGGATCATAATGAAATATGTGGTGGTGAACGCCATGGGGCCGATTATCGTTCACACCACGATGAACATATCCTCGATGATACTTTCCGCGGCAGGTCTTTCGTTCATAGGAATGGGGGTTCAGCCCCCGGCGCCGGAGTGGGGGGCGCTCCTTTCAAACGCCCGCCAGCACATGTTCAAGGCGCCCTATCTTCTGTACATCCCCGGCATAATGATATTGCTGACGGCACTTTCATTCAATCTGGTGGGGGACGGCCTTCGGGATGCGCTTGACCCAAAGCTGAGGGATTAAGGGGAGGGATGGACATGGCTGCTGATATCAAAAACGAAAAAAGCTCGGAAAAACTTGCGGAAAATTTGCTGGAAATAGAGGATTTGGCCGTAGTCTACCGCTCCGGCGGCGCTGTCACCCATGCGGTAAACGGCATTTCCCTTCAGCTTAAAAAGGGCGAGACAATGGGCCTGGTGGGGGAGACGGGCGCAGGAAAGACCACCACGGCGCTGAGCATACTGCGGCTTTTGCCGGAGCGCACAGCCAGCATAACCGGCGGGCGAATCCTGTTTGAAGGGACGGATATTTTGAAGCTCAGCCCGGCTCAGATGCGCAAAATCCGCGGGGAAAAGATATCGATGATTTTTCAGGACCCGATGACGGCGCTTAACCCGGTGATGACGGTGGGGAAGCAGATAGCTGAATCGCTGATGCTTCACAACGAACACATGACCCGCGATGAGATCGAGGACAGGGTGGAGCAGAGCCTTGAAATGGTGGGCATTCCCGCCTCCCGCAAGGGGGAGTATCCCCATCAGTTCAGCGGGGGCATGAAGCAGCGGGTAGTAATAGCCATCGCCCTTGCCTGCGACCCCGGGCTGTTGATAGCCGACGAGCCAACCACTGCCCTTGACGTGACAATACAGGCCCAGGTGCTTAGCATGATGAAGGAGCTTAAAAACAAGCTGGGAACCGCCATGCTGATGATCACCCATGATCTTGGGATCGTGGCGCAGGTGTGCGACAGCGTCGGGGTTATGTATGCGGGGGAAATCATCGAGCAGGGGGAAATGGAGGATATCTTTGGCGAGGGCCCTCACCACCCCTACACGGAAGGTCTTTTCAATTCCATACCGGACCTGGAAGGGGAGCTAAGGCGGCTTTCGCCCATAGACGGCCTCATGCCGGATCCGACCGACCTGCCAAAAGGCTGCAAGTTTTCGCCCCGTTGCCCAAAGTGCATGGATGTCTGCAGAATCGAGCCGCCGGGGGAATTCGTGAGGGGCAGCCACCGTATTCGCTGCCATCTTTACACTGAAAACCTGAACGAAGCAGAAGCGGGGGAGGTGAAGGCATGAGCGGGCCTTTGCTGGAGGTAAGGGATCTAAAAAAATATTTCCAGGTGAAAAGCGGCGCCCTTCACGCGGTGGACGGCCTTGACCTGAAAATATTCGAGGGGGAAACTCTGGGCGTTGTGGGTGAGTCCGGCTGCGGGAAAAGCACCCTTGGCAGGACTGTTTTGCAGCTGCTTAAGCCCACCTCAGGGCAGATAATATACCGGGGAGAGGACGTGACCAACGCCGGCAGAAGGCGGCTGGCACAGCTTCGCCGGGAAATGCAGATAATCTTTCAGGACCCGTACTCGTCGCTTAATCCCCGGATGAGCATACAGGAGCTGATCGCCGAGCCGCTGATAGTAAACCGGGTGTTTAGCTCCAAGTCCGATCTTTACAGGAGAGTCGCGGAGCTGATGGACACCGTGGGCCTTGCTCAACGCCTTTCGGGGCAATATCCCCACGAGCTGGACGGCGGACGCCGCCAGAGGATAGGTATCGCCAGAGCTCTTTCGCTAAACCCGAAGTTCATCGTCTGCGATGAGCCTGTCTCGGCGCTGGATGTTTCCATTCAGGCCCAGATATTGAATCTTTTGATGGATCTTCAAGAGCAGTTTAAGCTCACCTACATGTTTATCACCCATGATCTTAGCGTCGTGCGGCATATTTCAACCAATATCGCCGTCATGTATCTGGGAAAATGCGTGGAGCTCTGCCCCTCGAAGGAGCTGTTTAAAAACCCGCTGCATCCCTACACTCAGGCGCTGCTTTCGGCCATACCGGTGGCTAAAAAGGAGATGCGCCACAGGGAGATCGTCCCGCTGAAGGGAGAGGTGATAAGCCCCGTCAACCCCAAGCCGGGCTGCCGCTTCTATCCCCGCTGCGATCAGCGAATGGATGAGTGCAAGTTGACGGACGGCGGGCTAAAGGACATGGGGGGCGACCATTTTGTGGCCTGCCTGCGCTGCGAGCCATCCAAAGGGAGGACTTAACAGGAATGAGGGCAGGGGAAAGTTTCCGCTTGCCGGAAAGGTGGAAGAATGGATAATCCGCTGAAGAAAACTTTGACTGAGCAGATATATCAGATTCTAAGGGATGATATTTTGGATCTGCGAATACCCCAGGGCGAGAAGCTCACGCTGCAAACGCTGAAGGAGCGCTTCGGGGTGAGCCATACCCCCATCCGGGAGGCGCTGACAAGGCTGACCGAGGACGGGCTGGTGACCCACTGCACCAATGTTGGGGTAAATGTCATCAGTTTAACCGAAAAGGATGTGCGGGATATATTCCAGCTCAGCTATGATTTTGATTGCCTGGCCATAAAATACGCCATGGTTTCCGGCAGCAGGGAAAGGCTTTTGAGCCTTTTAAGGGAAAACGTGGAAAGCTGTAACCGGCTTCTTTTGGAGGATAAAATTGACCAGTGGAAGGTGCGCTCTGACGGCTTCCACCTGGCCTTTCACGCCTGCTCAAACAATGCCAGGCTGGAGGAGGCGGCCTATAAGCTTCGGGCGCAGATGACATTTATATACAACCGCTGCCGGATAGACACGGTAAGCTGCAAAAGGATACAGGAATATCACAATGCCATATTTGACTGCCTGAAGAAGGGCGACATGGAGGGCGCGTTTGATAAGCTTCGCCTTCACATATTCACAGACATGGATGATGCCGTTTCGATGATGGTGGACGGCAAGCTGGTTTAGAGCCGGCGAAATTCATCATAAAAACAAAGAAAAAAAGATAAAAACAAACAGCAAGAGGCGGAAAAGTCCGTTGCTTGCTGTTTTATATTAAGCGGCATATGCTTACTGCCGCCAATGTGCAAGGTGGGCTCACTTTATGAAAAAGCTTGAAATCAGAGCGCCCAGCACCGCGCCATATATGGATGAAATGAAAGGGTTGGCGGTCAATGGGCAGGCCCCCGTCACACAGCCCACAAAGCGATAGTAGAGATAGCCGGCCACCCCGCCGACAACTGCGCCGATAAGATAAACAAAGACTGGCTTCATTGCGATCACCTCTTTGCTTCATTTTGCCAAAAAAACGGGCAAAAGTATGTGACGGCGTCACAGTTCTCCGCTCATGGCTGCGGCAATGCTTCTTCCGATCTTTCATGCAGTACATATTTTGAAAAATGCTCGCTGTAGATGAGGACGGCGTCATCTGCCTTGCTGTAAAATATGGTGAGGTTCTCGGAAATAAACGCCGCCTGAAACGGCTCTGTTGGCATATGTGATGCTTTTTCGGCCACGTTTCCAATATGGATATAGCCGCCTGGAAGGTCATCGTAATTGATGTCAGCCATAACGTATATGGCGCCGCGGCATTAACGCAGGGCCTTCCCGCAGGCACACGGTAGGCAAATTCATGGAACCTTTAGTCAACTTCCACATAGCATATGAAAAGATATCTGCCGGTTTCGCTTGAGTAAACCCTCGTCCCTTTGGGAAGCTCTTCGAGGATGGCACCATTATAGCTGTAAATAATGCTCTTATATGTAAATGAAGCCTTGCCAAAAGTAATGCCGGTTTTTTCGCATGAAGAAAGAACGGCCAGCGCCAGCAGCATAAATAGCATTTAATAACTCTGCTCATGGGGAGATTATGGCATATCGCAGCGGGCTTAAACACCGCAAAGCCTTCATCTTCATCTTTTCCAAAGCAGATTTGCGCGCTTTAAATATCGATATCCGACAGGTCGTTTTCGATATTATCCCGGGCAAGGTCGGTGTCGATGACCGGATATATATCCTGCGGTATCGGCTTGTCGGATTTTTTCTTGGAAAAGGAACGTTTTAGGGGGAAATTTTTGTTGGATTCCATAAATAATAACCTCAAAAATATGTCATCTTTAGGAGGGGGCAATGACTGCTCAGTCGTCCCCTCGGGTCAGATTATCCGCATAGTGGCGAAGGCTCTCAAATGAGTTAACGCCGTCAGCCCGGGTGCTGATCTGGTCTTTGACATAATCGGGGAGCTTGTCAAAATACTGCCGTGCTTCCTGATCGTTCTTAAATAACTCGTACAAATCCCTGTATTTTTGCTTCATAAAGTTCACCTCGTTCTTAAACTATCCACAAATGCCTGCATTTCTTCCTTTGAGCTTATGCCCTGCGCTTGGCTGATCAGACGCTGTCTTTGCGCCTCGGGAAGGGAGCCGAAATACATCGCAGCCTGCCTGTTTTGGAGTAAGGCCATGCCAAAGCCCATCGGCAGGTCCTGAAGATTGTCCACATTCATCACCTCAGGCTTATTGTGTCAAAGACAGGTGCAATTATTCATTTTTAGCGGCTGGGAAAATGGCAGTTGTTTGCAGTAAAGGCAGCAGATTGGATTATACGGCTTGACACTTTCGCCATGCTCATATATACTGAGAGCATGTTCTAAATGCACTAATTGATTTCTACAGGAAGTGGGTCAATGTTCGTTTGACTTGTCTCCTGTAGCTTTTATTTTAGCAGCAAAGTTATAACAATGTAATAATTTATAGGAGGTACGTTATGAATAACGGCACTGTCAAATGGTTCAATGAAAGCAAGGGCTTCGGGTTTATCTCCAATGATGATGGCTCAGGGGATGTCTTCGTGCATTTTTCCGCAATTGAGGGCAGCGGCTATAAAACACTGGCCGAAGGTCAAAAAGTCGTGTATGACACAGAGCCCGATCCAAAGGATTCAGGCAAGCTGCGGGCCATCAACGTTCGCACAGCATAGCTTCCCCATCGAATCCGCCTCCAGCCGGGGGCGGATTTTTGCTATTCATTTTAACCGCAGGACAGATGCATCCTTTGTTTTTCCTCGCGGCGGATCTGCCCCAAAAAAAACCGCCCTGCATATGGCTGTGAGTTTCACAACCCTTTCCTATTGCTATTTAGAATATATTAATTATAATATAGATATATCTAAGATCTGCATTAAATAAAATGCTGGGTGGTGATGGTATCATCTTTCAACACTTTAGAAAAATGCGCAAAGGTGTTTTGGGCACATGGCTTTTGTCCTATGCGCTCGTTCTTTTTTTGCCGATAATAACGGCGATCATTTCCCTTTCCGTCTCCGACAGCGTCATTCAAAAGCAGACTGATACAATAAACGAGGGCATGTTGGCGCTCCTAAACGAAGCGGTTGATTTGCGGATCAATAAAATTGTTCAGGATTCCATGCATGTGGCGGCCAATGAGCGTGTGACAAGGCTCGTCCACGAAAAAGGCATTCTCGATAAATATAGCGCGCAATCGGCGTATTATTTAAAGGAATCGCTAAAGGGCGTGGTAACGCGCAATGACTCCATACGGCGCGTCTACCTGTATGTGTCGGAAAGCGATCTGGTTATGTCCGACGCTACGCTGGTGCGCAGCGAGCTGTTTTTTGAGACGGAGATCGGTCTTGAAGATATGACACACCACCAATGGCTTGATCTGCTGACTCAAAAGACACAAAACGAGTTCGTGTATATCGAAGACAGTGCGGAAAGCTGTATATGGTATATATGTCCTCTTGCAGGCGCAGGGGCGCGCAGCGCGCTGGTGATGCAGCTGAAGTCCGATGCTATCGCCCACCTCATCAGCCGGATCAGCACGGGAGAGGGTATGCTGGTTACAATCTATGACCCCGGCGGCACGAAGCTGGCGGCAAATTACGAAGGAAGTCTTCCTGAAGACACGAGCCTTTACATCAAGTCATCTATTGTCTCACAGGAAACCGGCTTCCGCTACGAATCGCTGATACCAAGGGATATCTATCTGGAGGAAAGCAAGGGGATCAAGCTTGTCGGATACTCGGCAATCGCTGTTTCATTTGGCGTTTGTATCTTCATAATCGCATATGCTATGCGGCGCAATTACTCCCCCCTTCGCGCCCTGGTCTATCAACTTGAAAGCAATCTACAACTGAACAGCCTGGCAAATGAGAGCGAATATGCTTTTTTAAGGGATTCTATAGACAGCGTGTTCGCAAACCGCCAGCAAGAGCGGCAGCTTCTCCAGGAGCGCACAAGCAAGCTGCAACAAGCATATCTGACAAGGTTGATGCTTGGGCGGGCAGGCATGGGCATTCCTGCCGAGGAATATCTCTCCTTGCTCCAACTGGATTATTCTTCCGGCTTGTTCGCTGTGATTTTGTTTGAGCCTGACCCTCAAGGTGAAGGTCTTCGGGGAGAACTTCGGCCGGGAGACATGCGGCAGTTCAAGCTCTATGGCCACAGCGTGGAGATCTCCGGACGTATCGCTTTTTTGGCAGAGATCGCTCGGCTGGACGAAGCTGTGCTCAATGAATCTGTTTTTTGTTTGCATGACCAGCTCAGCCGCCGCTTCAGCGATCTTGCAGTCGGCGTGAGCTCGATACACTCCTCGGCAATGGGCATCAGCGATGCATACGAGGAGGCGCTTTACTGCGTGGAATACGCCCTTGCGACGGGAGCGTCACAGCCGGTTTCCTACACTCAGATCACCATGCCGGAGTCAACGGTGTATTACTACCCAATGGAGCATGAGCGCCGATTTATGGGGGCCATATCCTCCGGCAACAGTGAAGCGGCGTTAAATTTGATGCGGGAGATATGGGCTAAAAACCTGCAAAACAGCCATGGCAGCCAGGAGCATCTGCGCATACTTTTGTATGATATAATAAGCTCCCTTTATAAGGCCATTGCCGATCAAACGAGTCCGCAGATGATCCGCCAGTTTCCTATGCAAAAGCTGCATAACCTTGAAAGCAAAAACATCGATGAGAATTATGCCTTTTTGGAGCATGCGGTGAGCGCTGTGTGCGAGATGATATTGAAGGAAAAGAAGGATGAGGATATAGAGCTAAAGGAGCGCATCATAGCCTACATAAACCGCCGCTATTTTGATCCTGCGCTTTCAGTGGAACAGATATGCGAGACATTTAGCAAGTCCAGAACCAAGCTTTTTAATTTGTTTAAGGATTCAACGGGAGAAGGTTTGCTAAATCAGATAAATGTATCTCGAATCAGCGCTTCAAAGCATCTGCTGGCATCCTCGGAGATGCCAATAGGCCAAATTGCCGAACGGGTCGGCTATCTGAACAGCAATACTTTCATCCGCGTTTTCAAGCGCTACGAGGGGATAACTCCGGGGAAATACCGGGATATACTGTCCGATCATGAACATAAAGTCAACGGCGATGATATTGAACATATCAAAAAAACCATATCGTCCATAAGTGAATAAATCGAAGATTGTCTGGCTTTTCACTGCATCTATATAATTGAATCACACACGCACAGCCGATGTGCAAAACTTAATAAAGGGGGAACCATGGATGCAGATCAAAACCCAGCGTAAGTCAGCAATGGCAATTGCACTTCTACTGTTGGTGAGCATGCTTGTAGGCGCATGTACCACCACGGACAGCCCATCAGTTGGATCGTCCACGCCCCCCGCAGCGCAGGCAGCCGCCACGCCGGCGGCCACATCCGGCACACAGATTGCGCAGGCGGGAGAAACCAGTGACGGCCAGGCAGATGCCTTTACCTATCCTATGGAGCCAGTCACGCTCACTATCAACACCGACCCGGTGGACATGTCCACGGTGCCCGAATGGGCGCAGGAGCATTACTTTTGGACTGAGCTTCAAAACCGAACAGGCGTGACTCTGGAACACATCGGTGGGGCGTCGAATCCTATGGCGGCGAGCGAACAATTCATACTGCTTCTGGCCTCAATGGATTATCCCGACATCCTTCAGGCTAACTGGTTGAATTTTCCCGGAGGCCCAACAACAGCCATAAACGAAGGCTATATAATCCCCTTTGACGGATATGAAGAACACTACCCAAACTTCCTTTTGGCGCTTGAAAAAGAGCCTAAGATTCGCAGCGATATATCAACGGACGACGGACAGCTCTATTGCTTTCCCTATATAGCGGAAATAGGCGGCATGAATTACACCGGCATGGTCGTGCGCAAGGACTGGCTGGATCAGGTCGGCATGGAGGTTCCCGTCACCATGAGCGAGTTGTATAACGCCCTTGTTGCATTTAAAAACGAAATCGGCGCGCCTGCGCCTTTGACGTTTGAGTATCGCTGGCTGTTCCTTGAGTATGCCGCCTCAACGCTCAGCTCGCCTTATGAAGTGTGCTATCCGTATTTTGTGATGGATGAACAGGTAAAGTATGGCCCGCTGGAGCCGGCCTATAAGGATTTTTTAATGGAGATGAACCGCTGGTATGCCGAAGGCCTCATCGATCGAGACATGCCCAGCATAAACAAGGCGTCTGTGGAGGCGAAGCTTTCAAGCGGCGATTCCGGCATGGCGATCATTCAGGCAGGCAATTTGCTTAACATATTGCTGGCCACGGCGGACGATGCCTCCTTTGAGATTAACGCTGTTCCAACGCCCGTGCTCAACGCCGGAGATGATAGAAATTTTGGACAGCTGAACAACTCATATTCCGGCGCATTCCCATTTGCAATCAGCTCTCAGTGTAAAGAGATCGAAAAAGCATTCCGCTTCTGTGATTATTCCTGGGGAGATGAGGGGCAGATGCTGAACGCTTATGGAACCGAGGGCGTTTCATATGAGCTGGAGGGCGATAAAGTGGTTGCCGGCGGCTATATGCTTGATAATCCGGATGGCATGGATGCGCGGGCAGTACGCTCGTTATTTGGCCGTGTTTCCAACTTCCCCTATCGGGGCCTTGATCATGATTTTGCCTATCCCGATGCTCTGATGGAGATCAAAGTCGTATGGGCACAAAACAACATGGAGAAGTTAATTCTGCCGCCCATTACCCACACCTCTACCGAGGCGACATATATCACCAGCAAAGCAAATGACCTGGACACCTACTGCCGAGAGATGGTCGTGAAATTCATCATCGGCACGGAGAACTTTGCAAACTACGACAACTTCCTTTCAACGCTTGAATCGTATGGCGCTTCACAGGTGCTCGAATTTAAGCAGATAGCCTACGAGCGATATCTAACACGCTGATAAACAGCCTGAGCAGGGCGGCCGTCAAAAGCAATGCGCCGCCCTGTCTTCTTTATGATAATGCGAGGAGGTCATCTTTTGTCGTCTGCAATGCTGCCGCGCAAGGGCTCTCAGTGGAAGCTCATCAAGCGCGATTTCGTCCGAAACCGGGTGCTCTATTTGATGGTTCTGCCGGTTCTGGCTTTTTATATTATCTTTTCATATGTTCCGATGTTTGGTGTAATAATTGCGTTCAAGGATTATTCGCCTGCAAAGGGCATCCTTGGCAGCCCTTTTACCGATATGTATGGCCTTAGGCATTTTGCGGATTTTATGACATCTCCCTTCTTTGGACGGCTAATCCGCAACACTGTTCTAATAAGCTTATATAGCCTTGTCTTCGCTTTTCCGGCACCCATACTTTTTGCGCTGCTGCTAAACGAGCTTCAAAACAAGATGTTTAAGCGCATCACGCAGACAATCAGCTATTTCCCGCATTTCGTTTCACTGGTGGTCGTGTGCGGTATGCTGACGGATTTTAGCCTGAGCGACGGCCTTTTTAACCAAGTTCGTGCTGTCTTTGGGTTGGAAGCGAAATCGCTGTTGCAGGAAACGGCCTATTTTCGCACCATCTATGTCAGCAGCGGCGTCTGGAAGGAAGTTGGCTGGGGTTCAATCATATACTTGGCGGCGATTGCGGGCATCGACTCGCAGCTTTACGAGGCTGCGGCGCTGGACGGAGCAGGCCGCCTGCGCAGCACCGTGCACATAACGCTGCCAAGCATCAAGCCGACAATTGTAATATTGTTCATAATGCAGGTAGGCAACATGCTCTCCGTCGGTTCAGAAAAGATCATCTTGCTCCAAAACCCTGCCACGCTAGAGGTAGCTGACGTCATATCCTCCTATGTTTACCGGCGCGGTCTGCTGGAATTCAGTTGGAGCTTTTCCTCTGCTGTCGGTCTATTTAACTCCATAATTAACTTCGCGCTGGTTTTCATGGCCAATGGCATCAGCCGTAAGCTGACGGAAAGCAGCCTGTTTTAGGAGACGTTGTTATGATATACAGTAAATCTTTTTCAAGCCGTTTCGCCAATATCCTCATAGTTTTATTCTTTTGCATTGTTTCGGTTCTCTTGCTCTACCCGATGCTCTATGTTCTTTTCACATCTTTGAGCGACTCTTCCCAGCTAATCCGCCATCGCGGAATAATATGGAGGCCGCTGGGCTTCAGCACTCTGAGCTACGAGATCGTGTTGAGCAACCACAGAATCAGCTCGGGCTATAGAAACACGCTTTTTGTTCTGGTTGTGGGCCTCATGTTTAATCTGTCGCTCACTAGCCTGGGTGCCTATTTTCTGTCGAGAAAGAATGTGTTTTGGTTCAAGCCGATTATGATCATGATATTGATCACCATGTATTTTTCGGGCGGCCTCATCCCCTTCTGGCTGACGGTGAGGTCGCTGGGCCTGTACAACAGCCTTTGGGCGCTGATACTGCCCAGTGCAATCAGCACCTATAATATGATCGTGCTAAGGTCGTATTTTCAGACCATCCCCGATAGCCTTGTGGAATCTGTTTTCATAGATGGTGCAGGGCACGGTACGGTGCTATTTCGCATATTTATTCCGCTGTCGGTCCCTGCGATGGCTGTTATGGTTCTATATTACGGCGTCGGCCACTGGAATAGTTGGTTCAACGCCATGATATTCCTGCGGGAGGCCAGCAAATATCCGTTACAGTTGATCCTGCGTGACATGCTGATTTTGGGCACGAGCTTGGATATCAAGAACGCGGGGCTGGAATACCAACAGATTGAGGAAGGGGTGAAGGCGGCCACCATAATAGTTTCCACGGTGCCGATATTGCTCATTTACCCTTTTCTGCAAAAATATTTTGTGGGCGGCCTTATGATCGGGTCGCTAAAGGGGTGAAGATATGGCGTTAAGCGTATTAATTGACCTTTTAAAGGACGAGGGAGAGAACACAAGGTTTTGGGCCGCAGCGGGGCTGGACTCCCTCTATCCGTTGTGCCTGAGTGAAAGCGGAGCATATCTAATGGAGCGCATGCGCAAATTCGGCACCTGCCGCTATCTGCGCAACCATCATGCGCTGAGCGAGATTACCCGCGAAACCCTGCGCGCAGGCGGCGAGGCCTACAGCGAGGATGAACACGGGAACCCCATTTACAGCTTCGAGCGCATGAACGGAATTTATGAAAAATATCTTGAATATGGCATCAAACCGGTGGTGGAGATGGACTATCTGCCCAAGGCGCTTATTCGGGAAAGTGACGCGGTCGGCGGGGTGGAAGAGGGCAGGCATAATGGTCGCTCCTGGCCAAATGATTGGGGGAAATGGCGAAACCTCCTCGTGGCTTTCACGCAAAACCTGGTGGCGCGATTTGGGATAGAGGAGGTGCGCACCTGGTATTTTGAGGTCTGGAACGAGCCGGACAGTTGGGCTGTGGATGATTGGCCCCAATTCTACCGCATGTATGATATCTTTGTAGCCGCAGTGACGGGGGTGGACGGCTCTTTGCAGGTGGGCGGCCCCGGCACATATACGCTTCCTTTCCTAAAGGGGTTTTTAAACCATGTGGTAAACGGAACAAACGCTGAGACAGGGGAGAAGGGTACGCGCATCGACTTTATCTCTCACCATATATACGGCATGTCCGGAGGCTGGATTAACGAATATCCCCTTGCAATGCCGACGGTGCAGAGGTTTGTCCACGAACTCCTTTGGATCGGCCGGAGCATAGGCGCATACCCGTCCCTTATAAACGTGCCCTTCCATTTGAATGAATGGGGGGTTTGTTCCCATTACGAAAAGAGCTCCCTTGACCATACCGCCCTATCAATACGCGATAGTGAGTTCTCTGCGCTGTTTTTTATAAAGCTGGTTGATTGCATATTCAAGCTGAGGGAAAAGTTCGGCTTTGAGGTTTCGATGCTGCTGTACTGGGGGTTTTGCGCAGAGGATCATTTCGGCCAGATATTCCATGGCCATCGCTCTCTTACTACGGCGCATAGGCTGCCCAAGCCGATTCAGACCGCCCATGAACTACTCTCTTTAATGGGAGATAGGCTTGCTGCTGTGAGCGGGCTCAACTCGGGCGGGCCAGTGGGAATACTGGCGGCTAAAAATGGCGGTGGCGCACAGGTTTTGGCATATCATTTCAGCGAATATGACGAGGAGGCGATGTCTGCGCCCCGCAGCGGCACGGCTGAAATCCGTGGGCTGAAGGATGGTGTTTACAATGTGCAGGTGTATCTTATGGATCGGGAGCATCATAATACATACCGTCTTTGGCAGGCAATGGGAGGAAGGCGTGAGCCGGATGCGGTAGACATGGCTGCCCTCAGAAAAGCGGCGGAGCTGACGCCGAACAGGGAATACCAGATTGTCGTGGAGGGGGGAGTGCATAAACTGCCGCTTCATCTGCAGGCCCAAAGCGCGCATCTTTATATGTTAACCAAGGGAGATCAGCCCAAGTAGAAGACAGCGAAAAACTAATATGAAGAATTAACGGTAAAAGGGCCGGAATGCAATCCGGCCCTGCGCTCTTGATGCCGACGGGTGCCAGCCGTGTTTTGACCCTTTCCCCCGGTGGCAGGTTCCCTCTAAAAACACCCGCCCATATAGCCCGGCCTTGCATTCGCCTATGTCGGTTATCTGCAAAAACACCGTCATATTTCGGGGTTGCAAGCAGATTCTCATCGCCCTGAAAGAGCAGGCAATCGGAAGTATTGCAACTGCGATCATTTGCTTCTGCCGCTTAAGCCCCGGTCGGGTGGGGTTGGTCATTTGCTGCGGCGGCATGTCGAAAACCTACAGAAAGCAGCAAAAGTTTGCCGGATCAAAATGAATTGAAAAAAGCCTTGACACTTACCCTGGGTCGGGCGATACGATGTATGCAAAGCAAATAATATGAAAAGGAGATAGGATCATGAATATGAAGTAAGCCTGACGGGCCATGTTTCATACGAAATAGCCATACGACTCTGCATTTCATAGAAGCTGATAATGCCCAGGCAACGCAATGTGATTATCCGCCCTTAGCCGATGATATATGAGCGCTAAAAAACATATCGGGGCTGCGACAATAACTTTTCTATCCAACAGACAGCAGCCATGCTCTGTGATCCCGAGGTGATCCCGGATATGATCTATTGGCGGACCGAGCAGGCTGCCTGTGAAATTGAAAATGCGCAGGCAGCGAATGACGCCCTTTGCAGGCTGAAATAAGTGCGCCTCAGCAGCTCGGCACGTTCGTTTCCCGCCTAAATGAAAGCAGCGCAGCCCCGCAAGCCTCATTGGGACGGCTTGATGAGATCAACGATAAGAGACATCAACAGGAGACAGGCGAAGCTGCGGCAGATCTATCCATAGGCGCCAGGTTATGCTTATTCTTTACGGTACTCCTCAACAAGCAAACCGTAGTTATATTTATCATATCTCTTGCCACCAAAATATGTGGCCTTGCGTTCTTTTCCCTCCAGCACAAAACCAATCTTTTCAAGAGACTGTTGTGCAGAAATATTCGTTTCGCCTGTGCTTGCGGTGATACGTTCCATCCCCAAATTACAGAATCCGTAATCAAGCATTAGCCGCACAGCTTCTTTGCCATAACCTTTGTTTCTGTTTTTAAGTTTTGCAATACCCATGCCAACAGAACATGAGCGATTTTTATTATCTATGTCCTGCAAAGCCACATCACCAATAATTTCGCCGCTATTTAGAAAAATACCGAGTCTGACATTTATCTTCCCTTGAATTTTTTGTATTTCATCAAACCATTCATCTGCTTTTTCCACCGAATTTCCAATAAACAAGATATCGGTTGGATTATTGAAGTCATATTCATCGTCTTCAAACAACTTTTTGCAGTCAGCTCGTTCCATTACCGCAAGATAGAGTCGGTTTCCCTGCAATCTTAACACTTGATGGCACCTCCGTAGAATGAATAATCCGCAGTCTTGAGCTGCTCGGCAAATTTTTATTTATCATCATGCACATTATATCAGGTCAGCATTAACGGGGGAAGATGAACAAGGCATTTATCGAAGAACAAGAAAAAACCGCAAACAACCAGCGTGATTTGCGAATGTGGGGCCGGCATCGCGCTGCTGCCCAATGCTGCCGGAAACGGCGAACAGGGCAACCATAGGGCATAGCTATGATTTTGACGGCCGCGCTACATACACACACGCCTTTGAGGGGTGGGTTAAAGATGAATTTTTTGCAAAGAAAAAGCCCCATAAAACTGCTGTTTACGGGGCCTTTTCGTGGTGGTCTGTACTGGACTCGAACCAGTGACCCCATCGATGTGAACGATGTGCTCTACCAACTGAGCCAACAGACCGCGCCAAAATGGGGCTCACCGGAAAAGAAAACCGTTTGCAAAAATTTGCAACAAATTGCAGCATCTTTTCCTGTGCGCAATCTATGATAGCATGTAAGGCGGGAGCATGTCAATCCTAAACTTCACTTTTACTTCACTTTTGGCGGGGGAAAATCCTAAAGGATCACCTTCTTGCCGAGCACGGGGATGCTTACATCGGCGTTTAAATCCAGATGTACAAGCTGATCAATAACCGCTCCGGCGTGGCTATAACACCACCAGTTGGTAAGATCCTGTGAGCTCCATGTTGAGACATGGGTCAGGTATATTTTCTTAGCGTCAAAGCTGTGGACAAATGCCCCATATTTCGCCGGATATCTGGGATAAGGCGTCTCCATGGCGCAGCCTCGCCCCAGCCACACATGTGCAAACAGATGGCTGATTTCTTCCGGATGCGGGATGCGCTACGGCTCGAAGGCGCGCACATCGCCGGGAAGGCCGTAGCCATTTGATATCGCTGTCTTTTAGGACCTCCGGCAAGCGCATGTCCAGATGATCATAATGCCAGTGGGTGCAGACCACAAAGCGCAGCCCCAGAAAATCGCGAAGGAGGGTGGGAGCGACCTGGTTTCATATATCGAAGTTATTCGGCGGCATGAAAGACAGATCCATACCCCAGCGCACGCCATTGGTCAAAAACAGATAGCTGGTATGGGCTATCAGCCAAAAGGCGTCCTGGCCGCTGTTTTCCCGCCACTGGCTGGTGGCCTGCCGCCAAAGGAGGCCGTAATTTTGGGTGTAATTCTTTGCTTTTTCATCTACCCATTTATCGCGCATAGCTGCACACACTCCTTTAAGCGGTGGATTGAACCGGCAAGAGCCTGCTGAGGGTCATACAATGTGTAAAAACGCTCGGCCTCAATCTCCAGATTATATACGCCGCCATAGCCGTTCTTGGCAAGAAAGCGCAGATACAGCTCCAGGGGAAGCTCTGTCTCATTGATTAGCGGAAAATGGGTTCTGCCCTGATAGGCGTGGATGTGGGTGTGAAGGGCCCGGCCGGCGAATTCCTGGGGAGGCAGCATGGAGGGAGTTCGCTCTTTAAAGTTTATGTGGTTGGAATAAAGGTGGCCGAAATCCCAGCAGGTTCCAACATTGGCCATGTCGATCTCCTTGACGATGCGAAGAATGTCCGGGCAGGAAACTGCCTCGTGCTCGGCCTTGCCGAAGCGGTTGTTCTCAAGGGCGAACTGCGCATTTATTCCGTTGTTCAGAGCGTACCTTCCCCAGGAGGCGAGTATCTCTTGGCTGCAAGAGGCGTTTTCCGGGCCACGATCGCGCAGGGTGTGCAGAGTAAGACATATGGGTCTTTCGGTTCGGGCCGGAAACAGGGGAAGGATTGTGGTAAAAAACTCCTCCGCCGGGGCATCGTATAGCTCCGCGTGGATTGTCATGTTCAAGCCGGCACCATGGACTGCGTCGGCGGCGGCTTTTGCCCGCTCGGGGGAAACGCCCCGCGAGACGGCCCGCGGTTCAACGCTGGAGACGCCCAATGATTTTAGCCATCCCAGGAAAGAGTCCGCATCGTTAAACCCCCGGAACAAAAGCCTTTGTGCATGTCCCTCCGGCTTTGAATACAGAATGGACAAGGGCAGAGAAACGCCAATCATCATCCATCCTCCTTTCTAATTGCTTTTTTAAAGGGCTGAGAAGGCGCTTTGAAAAGCCGCGCATCGGCAATGGACATGCCGGAATCCGTTACCAGATATATGGGGTTTGAGATAAGGCAGCAGCGGCCGTCCGGCGCGAAAATCTGGGCGCGGATGGCCTCGATATCTTTGCCGGCGATAAATGAGGCCTTAAGCCTGCTCTGGCCGGGGCTGAGGGTACGCTCTGCGATGACGGCTTCGTGGCTTGAAATGCGAAGGGTGAAGCCCGGCCCGGGTGCTGTTGCTTCAACGCAGATGCTATGGACTGCGCCTTTTTCGGTGCGCAGGGCCTTTCCCATGCAGGCGCCGTCCACTGAAAGTGAAAATGCCCAGGGCCAGACCACCGGATCCGCGCTGTAAAGACGCCCGCTTTCTATGGACTTAAGAAGGTCTTCCTGGCTGTCGCTTTTTGAAAATATGCAGGCAGCGAAATTGTTGCCGTTTTGCCAACCCACTTCGCTGTTATGGGAGTCGCTTACGCCTATGCCGGTCAGCAGCAGCCCTTTAAGGGCGAGGGCATCCCAGACCCTGAGATGGTCGCTCAGGCTAAAGCCATACCTGCCTTCGGGGAAGCCCACCTCAAGCACCTGCACCTCCTCGCAGTCATTTTCGGCAAGGGTTTCGATGAGCTGCTTTACGGCGTTTTCGCGCTCGACGGCAGAAAGGGTCTTGTTCTTCCAGGGCAGAAACATATGATTGAGGGAGCTTACTGCGCGGTGGCGGCGGACATGTTCAAGGGCGTCCTCAAGGGGAATGTCATAATTCCATTTTGAATAGTCCAGCACCGGCACCTGTGGGCTAAATGAGTTGCGATGGTTGCTTCCCGCGTTGCTGATCTCGGTGCAGGCGTAGATTTTAAGGCCGTATACTGGGCCGATCTTGTCGGCCAATTCCTGCTGGCGAAGGCGAACCTTCTCCGCGATGTACTTGCGCTCCAGGGAAAACCCGCCGTGATAAAGCTCAAATGGCTCAGTGCTTTGGTTGTACAGCTCTATATGCACGGTGCAAAAGCAGTTATCCTCGCCGAAGGGGGCCAGCGCGCGCATATCCTTTGAAAGGCTGAGGCTTAGCTCCTCCCAGCGGCCTGTTCCAATGGAAAAGGGCAGCGCGTAGGCACCTTCCAGCGCGGAGGGCGGACAGGCGCCCGTAAAATAGCAAAGCTGACGCTGCCTGTTGTCCCCCGGCCTTTGGGACATGGGTATGCGCAGGCATATCCCTTGGGTTTCGGGGTTGAAAGCGGGCAGTAAAAACGCCATATTCAAGGACAGATCCGCCAGCAAAGAGGCCTGATGTCCTTTGCCCCGGGAGTCCAGGAAGGCAGAGCATCCTCCCCCCGCTGGTGCGCTGAGGAGCATCGCGTATGGGTGGCTTTTATAGAGGGAAGGCGGCCTGCAAACACCGACATGCCGGTCCGTTTGAGTCAGCCAGCCACCTTCCGCCACAACCTCGCCCTCCATCTCCCGGGCGATGTAAAGGGCCGGCTGGTCGAAATAAAGCTGGTTTACCCTGCGCTTTAAATAGCCCATTCGAACGTCGTGATCGGTTATAAACAAGGCGTTCAGACCAAGGGCGCGGGCCTGATAAGCATGAGACTCCATGCTGGCAGAGGTCTCAAAGGAAGTATGCAGATGCATATGGGCCTTGACCAGCTTCAGCGGAGCTTCGTTTTTTTCAGCGCCGTCGGCGGACTCAAGGGCCATCACCATATTGGAGGAAACCATGTCAAGGGGCATGTGGGCGGTGTCATACAGCCTAACGGTCCGGACTGATTCCCCCTGGATTTCATATTCGCAAAGGGCGCAGTTATAGCCCACAGCCCCGTGCAGCGCGCCGGGGCGTTTGCCTGCAAGTTCAAGCAATATATCGTTTGCCGCCCAGGCGGTGGCTCCATGGCCGATCAGCAGGCAGTCCTCGCCCTTTTGCAGCAGTTCAGTCAAAAGCGGCAGAACCCTTCGGCGCACGTCTTCGCCGGTTTCGGCCAGATCATCCCACCAGGGATAGGGCAATGGCCCCTTTTCCACGCTGGAAAACTGCGCCATTATCCGGGACATGTTAAGGCCGGCATAATCCGACAGACTGCCGCTTTCCTTGACAATTTCCCGAAGCTGATGAGCCACGCGGATACTGCTGCCGGTTTTTTGGGCGATTCTCTGTGATGTGCTTAGAGTTCGCAAAAAAGGAGATGAATAGATGGCACCGCAAAAACCTGCATCCCTCAGCCTTTCACCCAGCAAATCAGCCTGAACATGGCCAAGGGGCGTGAGCATTGCTTCCGCGCGGGGCAGATCAGGGTCTTCTGCGATGGTGCCGTTTGGGCGTACCTGCCCGTGTCTTGCGATGTAGATACGCATTTTCACTCCTCCTTCAAATAGGGTAAACGGCAAAACTCCCCCGTGGCGCTGTCGATCAAAGTTGCCAGTTTTACGCCGTTAAAATAGCAAAGAGCGCCGGGGCGGTTGTCATTTGGATCGTGGCGGTCGTCGGTAAACCCGTGGCCGTAAAGGGCAAAGTCGTAGCGCTCCCGATCCAGAAAAGGGACGGGCGTGTGCTGCAAAAACAGGCGCAGGCCGCAGTAGCTGCGCTCGCTTCCCGTTGCCGGCAAAAGGTGCAGGGCATCCTGCGCCCTAAGCCAGGGGATATCGTCGTTATTGCCGCAGGCGATCCATAGCTCGGTTGAATGCCGCTTCATAATGGCAAGCAGCCGCGCCGTCGCCTCGCGGTATAAAGGTATATGCTCGGGTATGCGGCCCGCCTTAAAATCGTCCGCCATATCCCCGGTGTGGATGAGCAGGTCCGGCTTCATGTCGCGAAGCAGCCGCTCGATTCCTCCGTAGCCGAAGGAGGGGGTGTCTGATATGTGCATTATGGCCCTGCCCGTCATGGCGCGGCGGAAAGCCACCGCAATTTCATATTTCATATAGCATGCGCTCCTCCTATTATCATTATATCAGCCCTTCAAAGAACCGACCATTATGTTTTTTGCAAAATACTTCTGCACAAAGGGATAGACGCAGAGTATGGGTACGGTGGAGACGACTATCAGCGCGTATTTAAGCAGATCGGCCATGCCTTGAACCTGCATGGCGGTTCCTCGTCGATAAAATCCTTCGGGCTTATCTGGCTTAAAACCAAAACCTCCCTTTAAAAATCTGCGGGGGTAAAGCCCCATGTTTGTAAGATATATGAATGCGTTAAAGTATGAGTGCCAGTGGCCGACTGCATACTGAAGCACACACAAGGCCACCACAGGTTTAGACAGGGCATGACGAATTCCCCCAAATAATGGAAGGCGCTGCAGCAGTCTATCTGGGCAGCGTCATTATCCATGGAGTGTTAAGAAGATTCAAGTCCCTCATCACCGGATATGTGGGTATCATGCCGCCGATAAAGAGCATCGTGAATGAGAATATCAGAGTGAAGCGCCCTCTGAAAGGCAACGTCTTGCGGGCAATGGAATAGGTGCAGAACATGGTTATCATGACGTTTAAAATGTGCCGAAGGCAGCATATATCACGCTGTTGCGAAGGCCTATGTATACGCGGGAGTATGAAAGCATACGTTCATACCCGCTCAAAGAAAAGCCCACCGGAAACAAGGCAACCTTCCCCACAGACAACGCTGCCGGGTTTAAAAATGAGCAGGAAAGCATGTACAAAACGGGATAGAGCACCGAAAGCGTCAGTATGCCGACTGAAAAATAGATTAACGCGAAATAGAGGGCATCGTCGGGGGAAAGCTTTTTTTCACGCTCTTTGTGTTTTTCATATCACGAGTACTATTGGGTCTTTTTTCGTTTCTGTAAAAAGCATCGTCAATACCCTTTCTTATCACCATAGGGAGGTTTCACCAGTTTCACCATAGGTTTTGGCGATCTTGTTTACCACCATCATCAGGTCGATCTTGGTGACATATTCATTCTTGGCGATGTCGATGAAATCCAGGTCTATGCCTGTGATTTCTTCGATACAGAGGGTCTGTTCGTTGGTGGCCCAGTCCTTAACAGAGGCGTTGGTGGCCATGCCGACGGTCAAGGCCTGGGGCGCCGCTGTGGTTGCAGGCTCGGGCGCGATCGTACCGGGCGGTGTTGCCGGTGTTGACGGAGCATCCCGCCAAAACAACAACCAGTAGGGACAAAATGAGCATCTTAGGCAGGCTGCGGTAGTTCATTTACGCTCCTCCTATATGGAATTCATCCGGCTTCTGCCGGACGAGGCCATAATACATCCTGTGAAAAACAAAAAAGCTGTTTGATTCAAAAAGCCTTTGAATTTGCTCAAAACAAAGTTTGAAAATCCGGTGCGGCCTTGAATATAGCGCAGGGCAGAGGAGGCCGGCCTTAAGGTACGCAAAGGGACGGGGCTATGATATAATTATTGTAAGGGCATGTTTCTCTAAGTGACCACATGCTCCGCTCAACGAGGTGATGCTATATGAGCAACCGCGGGCTCAAGCGCTTCTTCATCGTATATCTATCCTTTTTTGTCTTTTGATTTTGTTCTGGCGCGCTCTCTTTATATGGAAATCGCTATTAAGACCGGTAGGGAGACGCTCAAGGGCGGGGTGTTGGTGCTTGAAAATAAACTTGAGCGGATATAAACCACGGACCTGGCATTGTTTGAAGAGTCTTTGTACTCCATATTAGACAACACAAAGCTGCCCCTTTCAAGCCGCAGGGTATACCTGCTTAAAAAGTCGTGCGAGGCCATGGCGAACACATATCTCTATCTGGGCGAGCAGATCAGCGCAGGGCTTATTATAAACAGCAGCATTGTGCTGACAAGCAGCGGAAACGCCCACACACCCTCGGACTTTTTTACCAGCAGCACCTTGCCTACGCCGACTTCTCATCCTTCGAGCACTGGTTCGAATTTATAGGCGATTTATCAGGCAGCAGCCGCTTGCTGGGAAATCGGGCCATCACGCTGAACGAAAAAAGCCAGGCGGCCCTTGCATTCATCCAACGCCTGCCCATAAACGCCAGCAACAACCAGTATTTGCTCTATGCCACAATCGAAAAAGATTATATAGTTCATAAGCTTTTATACGACGATATGCTGCTATCTTCGAAGGCCACCCTTTCGGATGATTCAGGCAATCTGATTTTAAGCCATGGCGATGTGCGATCGAAAAAATTCGCCGCAATAAGCCACACCAGCGCGGGCTATGGCCTGACTGCCACCGTGCAGGTTGACAGCTTCGTGTATGAGGGGAGCTTGTCCCGCTGCGCAACCTGACGATCGGCTTCACGGCGGTGTATATCGTGATCGGCAAAAGCTTTTTTAAATATCTGGAGGGCCTGCGCATGAACAGCGCCTGGGAGCTGGTGACAAAAACCGACATGCCCATCGCACCATCATCGGAAAATGCGGCTGCACATCCCGCAATTCCTTCTATAAGGCCTTCAAGCGCAGCTTCGGCGCTTCGCCAAGCACATTGTGCAAGGCTGAGGGCTGAAAAGATGACAAATACGGGGAAAAGTCACAGGAATAGCCGGGGAGAGAGCCGGGCGCCTGCAAAAGATAAAATATGATAAAAGAAAAGCGCGGAATAAAAAGCTGACGGAAGGCGGTTTGATGGGAAATGCTCTTTATTGGCTGTGCGCGGGGGGATTGATTTCTCGGGGTTTTTGCGCTATTATAAAATAGAATATTTGTGCGCATAGACACGGAGGGAACTTATTGAAAAATCTTGACAACATAAGAAATTTTTGCATAATCGCGCATATTGACCATGGTAAATCCACCCTTGCTGACCGCCTGCTGGAAAAAACAGGCGTTGTCGCCATACGCGACATGCAAGAGCAGATTCTGGACTCCATGGATCTGGAGCGTGAACGCGGCATCACCATAAAGGCCCATCCGGTGAAGATGGTCTACAAGGCTCAGGATGGAAACGAATACATACTGAACCTCATAGACACCCCCGGCCATGTGGACTTCACATACGAGGTGTCCAGATCTTTGGCCGCCTGTGAGGGTGCGGTTCTGGTGGTGGATGCGTCCCAGGGCATAGAGGCACAAACTCTGGCGAACGTCTATCTGGCGGCGGATAACAATCTGGAGATAATCCCCGTTATAAACAAGATAGACCTTCCCAGCGCCCAGCCGGAACATGTGAAGGAGGAGATTGAGAACATCGTGGGCATAGAGGCCCAGGATGCGCCCCTCATATCCGCGAAGGTGGGCATAGGAATCGAGGATGTTCTGGAAAAGGTGGTAAGAGATGTGCCGCCCCCCAAGGGAGATGATCAGGCTCCTCTTCAGGCGCTGATATTCGACTGCTTCTATGACAACTACAAGGGTGCGATTTCATTTGTGCGCATTGTAAACGGCACCGTTAAAAAGGGCACGCCCATATTGATGATGTCAACGGGCGCCAAGTTCGATGTGACCGAGGTGGGCGTCTTCTCGCCTTCGCTGGTGCAGATTGACAGCCTTTCCGCCGGTGATGTGGGCTATATCGTCGCTTCCATAAAGGATGTGGGCGACACAAGGGTGGGCGACACCATCACAAACAGCGAAAACCCCTGCAAGGAGCCGCTGCCGGGCTACAAAGAAGTGCAGCCCATGGTGTTTTGCGGCATTTACCCCGCCGACGGCGCCAACTACGAGGATCTTAGGGATTCATTGGAGCGGCTTAAGCTGAATGACGCCGCCATATCAATCGAGCCGGAATACTCTGTTGCATTGGGCGCGGGCTTCCGCTGCGGTTTTTTGGGTCTGCTGCACATGGAGGTGACCCAGGAGCGCCTTGAAAGGGAGTTCGACCTGGACCTGGTGACAACCGCCCCCAGCGTCATATATAAGATGAACATGACCGACGGCAGCGTGCTTTGGATTGACAACCCCACCAACATGCCCGACCCTTCGAACATCGAGTCAATGGAGGAGCCCTTCGTGGAGACCAGGATACTTTCGCCGGTTCAATATGTGGGTGCCATAATGGAGCTTTGCCAGGAAAAGCGGGGGGTGTACAGGGAGCTTAACTATCTGGATGAAACCCGTGTGCAGATACTCTACGAAATGCCCCTGGGTGAAATCATATACGACTTTTTTGACAGGATGAAGAGCTGCACAAAGGGCTACGCCTCATTTGAATATGAGCTGATGGGCTACAGGCCGTCAAACCTTGTGAAGCTGGAGATACTTTTAAACGGCGAGAGCTGCGACGCCCTTTCGTTAATCATCCACAGGGACAAAGCCTACGGGCGGGGAAGGGCGATAGCCGAAAAGCTAAAGGATGTAATCCCCCGGCAGATGTTCGAAATACCGATACAGGCCTGCACCGGCGGAAAGATAATCGCCCGGGAAACGGTGAGGGCCATGCGCAAGGACGTTTTAGCCAAGTGCTACGGCGGGGATATCAGCCGAAAGAAAAAGCTGCTTGAAAAGCAGAAGGAAGGCAAAAAGCGCATGAGACAGGTGGGATCGGTGTCGGTGCCCTCCGAGGCGTTCATATCCGTGTTAAAAGCGGATTGACAGGGCAGAAGCATGACGGGCATATACATCCACATACCCTTTTGCAGAAAGAAATGCCTTTACTGCGATTTCGTTTCCTTTCCTATCTGCGGGGAGGGCGCTTTCCTGAACGCTGAGGAATACATAAGCGCCCTTTTAACGGAGATGGCCGCTCGGAAGGGAGAGCTTGAAGGAAAGGCTGTAGATACCATCTTTTTTGGCGGGGGAACGCCGTCACTGCTTGAAAAAGAGCAAATAGCGGTGCTCATGCAGGCCATTTCAGATAGCTTTGCCCTAAGGCAGAAGGCTGAAATAACAATAGAGGCGAACCCTGAAAGCATCACACTTGACAAGGCGCGGCAGTGGCTGGGGCTTGGAATAAACCGGATTTCTATCGGCGTGCAGAGCTTTTGCGACGAGGAGCTTGCCGCCATCGGGCGTGCGCATGATTCAAAGGCGGCGGCCGGAGCGTTCGATACCGCCAATAAGGCGGGCTTTGAAAACATCAGCGCGGATTTGATCTGCTGCCTTCCCGGCCAGAGGGAAGAAAGCCTGATAAGGAGCATAGACAGGGCGGCCGATCTGGGGGCAGAGCATATATCATGCTATCAGCTCCAGTTGGAGGAAAACACGCCCCTTGAGCGGATGGCCGGCAGGGGTGAAATCGCGCTGCCTGATGACGATGCTTGCAGCGACATGATGGCGGCTGCGGCGCAGCATTTGGAGCAGCGGGGCTTTTTGCGCTATGAGGTAAGCAATTTTGCGAAGCCGGGCCGCGAATGCCTGCATAATATGAACTATTGGCTCAGGGGGGATTATCTGGGCCTTGGCATTTCAGCCCATTCGTTTTTAAGGGATGAAGGCAAGAGAATCGCCAATACGTCCTCGCCGGAGGAATATCTTTCGGGCAAAACCGTGGGCGAAGTCAATATAATTTCAGTGGATGATGCCCTTGCGGAAACGATAATGCTTGGGATGCGCCTTTCAAAGGGTCTGCACAAAAGCGTTTTTTCAGCAGAGCAGCTTAATAGGGCGCAAAAGCTGGCCGAAAGAGGGCTGCTCATAGGGCGGGAGGGGCGGTATATGCCCAGCCGGCGTGGTTTTGAAGTTTTAAACAGCGTGATACTCTTTCTGCTGGAAGGTTGACAGCAAAAGGTATAGAATATAAAATAGAAGGAATATGTTTTGCTTTTTTGCGGCCTAAATCCAGGCTTTAAGCGAAATAAGAGGTGTTGTAAGTGGCTGATAAAAGAGATTATTATGAGGTGCTGGGCGTTTCCAAAAACGCAGGCGAAGACGAGATAAAAAAAGCCTTCAGACAAAAGGCGAAGCAGTATCACCCTGACGTGAACCAGGGCGACAGCCAGGCCGAGCAAAAGTTCAAGGAAGTGAATGAGGCCTACGAGGTTTTAAGCGATGATCAAAAGCGGGCTGCTTATGATCGCTATGGACACGACGGCCCAATGGGCGCAGGCGGCTTCGGCGGCGGTGGCGGCTTCGGCGGCGGTGGCGGCTTCGGTGGCTTTGGCGGCGGCGGTGGCGGCGGCTTCGGCTTCGATATGGGCGACATATTCGATCAGTTCTTTGGCGGCTCACCTCAGGGCGGCAGGCCCAGAAGCGCAGGGCCTCAGCGAGGGTCCGATTTGCGCCATGAAATGAGCATTTCTTTTGTGGAATCAGCCACCGGCGTCACAAGGACGGTGTCGATCGCCAGGGCGGAAACCTGTGATGTCTGCGCCGGCTCCGGCGCGGCAGGGGGCGCTCAAGCGAAAACCTGCCCCACCTGCGGCGGCTCCGGGCAGGTGCGCACGGTGCAAAACACCATTCTGGGGCAGATGGCCACCACCAGAACCTGCGAAACCTGCAGGGGCGAGGGCACTGTCATCGAAAACCCCTGTGAAAACTGTCATGGTCAGGGCAGGGTGAGGAAAAACCGCAGGATAGAGGTGAAGGTTCCAGCCGGCATTGATGACGGCCAGGTGATGACACTCAGAGGTCAGGGCGATCACGGCAGAAAGGGCGGGCCCAAGGGCGATCTGCTGATATATATTACGGTGAAGCCCCACAAGACATTCAAGCGCCAGGGCAATAATCTCCACTGCGATGTGGCTGTGCCATATTCAAAGGCGGTTTTAGGCGGAGAGATCGAAGTGCCAACTTTGGACGGCCTTGCCAAGCACAACATATCCGAGGCGACACAGCCCGGCACAATAATACGCCTTAGGAACGAGGGTATGCCAAATGTGAACAATCCCTCCCAGAAGGGCGACCTTTACGCAAAGGTTGTTATAAACATCCCCAAAAAGCTCACGGGAAAGCAAAAAGATCTGCTAAGGGCATATGACGAGGCCATGGGTGAGGAGCGCAAATCCCTTTGGGACAGGATGCGCGAATCCATAGGCCGCTGAAAGGTGCGCTGAAGATGGGAGACAAGATGGATCAAAGCAATATGAGATGGACGGAGTTAACGGTTTCAACCACCAGCCAGGGCGCGGAGATAGTCGCACAGGCGCTGGTGGATTGCGGCAGCTACGGCGCATCTATATCCGACCGGGCGGATATAGACTCAGCCCAAAGGCCCGACGGCTATTGGGATATGATCGATCCCTGCGTATACGATGGGCTGGGCGAGGGGGCGCAGGTTACAGGCTATTTCCGTCAGGACGCTTCCTTTGCCGATAATTTAAGCGCCTTAAACAAAAAGCTTTCTGAGCTGAAGGGGCTGGAGATAGAGGGAATTGATCTGGGGGCTCTTTCCGTCAGCAGCAATGAGATTGGCGAAAATGACTGGGTCAACTGCTGGAAGAAGTTCTACAAGCCGACGCCTGTCGGCGAAAGGCTGGTCATAAAGCCCTCATGGGAGGATTATGCGCCCAGGGAGGGTGATCTGATAATCCACATGGATCCGGGGGGCGCTTTCGGCACCGGCACCCACGAGACCACCTCCATGTGCCTGGAGCTGGCTGAAAAGTATGTGAAAAAGGGCGATATCGTGACCGATGTGGGCTGCGGCACTGCGATACTTTCAATCGCCGCCATTTTGCTGGGCGCAAAGAGGGCAAGGGCCATAGACATCGACCTGATGGCGGTGGACTGCGCCAGGGAAAATGTTGCGCAAAACGGCATGGAAGAAAATATAGTGGTCATGCGGGGGGATTTGCTCTCCGGCAGCTCTGACGAAAAGGTCGATTTGATATTCGCCAATATCGTGTCGGATGTGATAATAATGCTGGCTTCGGATGTGCCGAAGAAGCTTAAAGAGGGCGGACATCTGATCTGCTCCGGCATAATCAAGGACAGGGAAGACGATGTGAGCCGGGCTCTTGAAAGCCTGGGGTTTATCTGTGAGGATGTGCGAAGGAAGGGCGAGTGGGTCGCCATGTGCTGGCGAAATGCATAGGTTTTTTGTTGACAAGAGCGATAAAGACGAAAAAAGCTATGAAAACGGTGAAATGGCGCTGCTTGGAAGGGATGAAGCGGCCCATATCAAGGTGCTGCGCCTTAAAGAGGGCGACGGGATCGAGCTTATAGACGGCAGGGGCGGCAGGTTTCTCGGGGAAATTTTGCGTATTGACGGCAGCCAGCGGGAGATAAAAGAAGCGCATGTGCGGATAAAGGAGAGGCTACCCTCCAACGAGCCGGAAGTTTTAGTGACGATCTATCAGGGGTTGCCCAAGGCGGCGAAGGCGGAGCTGGTGGTGCAAAAGTGCACGGAGCTGGGCCTTTTTGCTTATGTGCCGGTGCAGATGCTTCGCTGCGATGTTAAGCTTTCGGACGGCGCAAAGAAGCTGGACAGGCTTTCTAAGATCGCCCTGGAGGCCGCAAAGCAGAGCGGGCGGTCTATGATTCCCACGATGCACGAAGCGATGCCCATAGAAAGGGCTGCGCAGATGATGAGAAACCATGATCTTTTGCTGGCGCCTTGGGAAAAGGGCGGCATCAGCTTTGACGAAGCGGTGAAAAGCAGGCCCGGGGCCGCGAGTATCGGCATTGTCATAGGCCCTGAGGGCGGAATTGAGGAAGTAGAAATCGCCCTGCTGAAAGAGGCGGGGGCGGTCATCGTCACCATGGGCAGCAGGATTTTGCGCACGGAGACGGCGGCAATCGGCGCTCTTGCGGCGCTCATGTGCCTTAAAGGCCAGTGGTCCATTTAACTTATCCTACTAACTTACGCCCCTTGTGAAGGAAGAAAAGCGATATATGAACAGGAAGACAATCAGCGCGTACACCCTTGGCTGCAAGGTAAACCAATATGATACAAGCGCCATGCTGGAGGAATTTATCCGCCATGGCTATGATGTTTTGCCCTTCGGGGAAAAAACCGATGTGGTTATCGTCAATACATGCACGGTCACCGGCACGGGCGATAACAAATCCCTAAAGACAATACGCCGCTGCGCCCGGGAAAACCCGGATGTTTCGATAATAGCGGCGGGCTGCCTTGCCCAAAGAGAGGCCCAGGAAGTGGCGCAAATGGCCAATGTGAGGCTGGTGATGGGCACAAAGCGGCGCGAGGGCGTGGCTTTGGCCCTGGAAAAGGCGGTTATGTCGGGGGAAACTGTAATCGCTGTGGAGGGGTTGGAGGACGCCGAGTTTGAAAACGTTCAGGTGGACTCCGCCGAAGGCAGGACGAGGGCCATACTAAAGATTCAGGAGGGCTGCAAGAACCGCTGCTCATACTGCGCCATCCCCCTTGCGCGGGGGCCGGTGCGGTCCAGAGGCATCGACTCCATCCGCAGCGAAGTGAAAAGGCTGTGTGAAAAGGGCTTTTCGGAAATAGTGCTGACGGGCATTCACCTTAACTCATACGGGCTGGACAGCGGCCTTACGATGACCGATGCGGTTATCGCCGCACTTGAAAGCGCGGGGGAAAAGTCGCGGCTGCGCCTTGGTTCCCTTGAGCCGGGTGGACATTACGGGGAGTTTTGCCAAAGCATAATAAAAAAAGACCTTGAAAAGAAGCTTTGCCCCCAGTTTCATTTGTCGCTGCAGTCCGGAAGCGACGGCGTTCTTGGTAGGATGAAGCGAAGATACACCACCGACATATACAGGCAATCGGTTGAAGATCTTCGCAGGCATTTCCCCGGCTGCGCCATAACCACGGACATAATCGCCGGCTTTCCCGGGGAAACCCAGGACGAGTTTGAGGAAACCCTTTCTTTTATAAAGGAAATCGGCTTTGCCCGGGTTCATGCATTTCCCTATTCTGAGCGCAGCGGCACCCCGGCGGCGGCGATGGCCGGGCAGCTACCGGTGCATATTCGTCAGCAACGGGCCGGACAGGTCATAAAGGCGGCGGGGGAAGCGGCCGAAAGCTTCATGCAAAGCAAGCTGGGGCAAAGGCTGGAGGTAATCTTCGAAGAGCAAAGGGGCGAACTGGCCCGAGGCTATTGCCAGCATTATTTAAGATGCGAGGCAAAAAACGCTCCCATCGGCGAAATTATCGGCTTCGCGGCGAAAGAGATAAAGGGCGGAGTTATTATTGGCGAATTATTATAGAAAAAGTTTTTAAAATGAAGGGATGATATTATGGACTGCATTTTTTGCAAAATCATAGCGGGGGAAATTCCGTCGCAGAAGGTTTATGAGGACGATATATGCTATGCGTTTGCCGATATTGCGCCTCAAGCCCCGGTTCACATTGTTCTGGTGCCCAAAAAACATGTGGAGAGCCTTGCGCAGGCGCAGGTGGCGGAGCAGACGCTGCTGGGTCATCTGATGCTGGCGGCGGCCAAGGTCGCGCGCATTGCAGGCGTTGACGAAGGCGGCTATAGGGTTTTGACGAATATCGGCAAGGACGGAGGCCAGACGGTCTTTCACCTGCACATACATATCATGGGCGGGCAGGTTTTGGGCCCCCTGAACTGCCAGCACCCTTAGGCTTCAACTGTTTATATACAAGGGCATATAAATTAAAACAGTATTTTTATTAGTGTAGCTATATCAAAACCCAAATTAAAAGAGAGATAGCGCTCCCGACAGGCAAGATCAGGCGAAGAAGCATCTGTTTTGCTGTTTTCATTTGCACATCAAGCAAGGCTCCGCTGCGGATGAATTCCGGATGAAGCCTTCAAAAGGAAGCCCCGCAGATTGAGCCTATTAAGTCCTTAAGTAAAAAGAAAGAGAAAAAAAGAAAAGCAGCGGCAAAAAACTAAGATGCGCCGCTGCTTTTTTATTTTTTATATTTTTACTTCTCCGCCTAAGCCATTGTTAGGAGTCCTTCTTCGGCCTTGCGGCTTTGCGGCGCTCGTGGATATCCAGAAGGCGTTTGCGCAGGCGGATGCTCTTTGGCGTCACCTCGATCAGCTCGTCATCGGCGATAAAATCCAGAGCGAACTCCAGCGTCATGGGCCGCACGGGCTGCAGGCGCATCGCATCCTCGGCGCCGGCGCTGTTGCGCATGTTGGTGACCTGCTTTTCTTTGCAGACATTTATGTCCATATCATCGCTGCGGGAGTTCTTGCCTACCACCATGCCTGCATATATCTCCTCGCCGGGGGTAACGAAAAGCTCTCCCCTGTCCTGGGCGTAGAAAAGGCCGTAGCGCATGGCGGTTCCCGCTTCCCAGGCGACTATGCTGCCGGAAACCCTGGTGACGATGTCGCCCCGGTATCTTTCGTAGCTGTCAAAGACGGAAGACATTATCCCCTCGCCCCGTGTCAGCGTCAAAAACTCGCTGCGGTAGCCGAAAAGCCCCCGGGAGGGCACGGTGAACTCTATCCGCGTCCGCTCGCCCACCACCATGCTTTCCACCTTGCCCCTGCGCTCACCCAGGGATTCCATCACGGCGCCCATGGCCGCGGACGGCACATCCACCAGCACTCTTTCGATAGGCTCCATCTGCTTGCCATTTTCTTCTTTCATTAAGACCACCGGCTTTGAAACGGCGAACTCGTAGCCCTGCCTGCGCATGTTTTCAATAAGCACCGACATATGCAGCTCGCCCCTGCCGCTGACCTTGAAGGAGTCCGTCTGATCGGTATCCTCCACACGAAGGGAGACGTCGGTGAGGGTTTCACGCATAAGCCTTTCCCGAAGATGGCGTGAGGTGACATATTTGCCTTCTTTGCCGGCCAAAGGGCTGTCGTTCACTTTAAATGTAACGGCGATGGTGGGCTCCGATATCCTGACGAAGGGCAGAGGCTCCACGGCCTCCGGCGGGCAGAGGGTATCGCCTATGTGCAGCTCCGCAAAGCCGGAGACGGCGATTATGTCCCCCACCTTCGCTTCCTGCACCTCCACTCGGCTCAGGCCGTCGAACATGTAAAGTGTGTTGACCCTTTCAGGCTGGGGCGATTCATCCCGCAGAGCATTGGCCCTTACAGCCATCATTCCCTTTGAAAGGCTGCCGCGCTCGATGCGGCCTATGCCGATCCTACCGACATAATCGTTGTAGTCGATGGCGGATATCAGCGCTTGGGCAGGGCCTTCAAGATCGCCCTTGGGAGCGGGAATATATTTTAGTATGGTATCGAAAAGAGGGCGAAGATCCTCCCCCGGCTTATCCATGTCAAAGGAAGCGGTTCCCTGCCTGGCCGATGCGAATAAAAATGGGCAGTCAAGCTGGTTTTCTCCTGCGCCAAGGTCTATGAGAAGATCCAAAATTTCGTCGATAACCTCATTGGGCCTTGCGTCCTGGCGGTCTATCTTGTTTATGACTACGATGGCCCTGTGGCCCAGCTCCAGCGCCTTTAAAAGCACGAAGCGGGTTTGGGGCATCGGCCCTTCAAAGGAGTCCACCAGCAATATAACGCCGTCCACCATCTTCAGCACCCGCTCAACCTCGCCGCCGAAGTCGGCATGGCCGGGGGTGTCCACTATGTTTATCTTAACGCCTTCATATTCAACGGCGGTGTTCTTGGCAAGTATGGTTATGCCCCGCTCCCGCTCGATATCGTTTGAGTCCATCACCCTGTCCATCACGGCCTGATTTTCCCTGAAAACGCCGGACTGTTTCAGCATCTCGTCCACCAGGGTGGTCTTGCCATGGTCAACATGGGCGATTATCGCCACATTACGCAAATCATTCCTTGTAGTAAGCAAATTATTCTCCTTTATATTCATGCATGGCTATCTTTCAGCCACGTCCGTCAGCTCAAGGCCCGGGTTATTTTCAAGGGCCCAGCTTATGCTCCAATCATTTTCGAACAGGAGCACATCCCTCTCCCGCCTGTCCACCCCGCGCTTGGTGGAAGAAATCAGCCTTAAGCGGTCCGGAGGGACGGCGGATTTCGCTATCCACCGCACATGCCTGAAGCCAAGGGGCTCGATGCTGGCATCAACGCCATACTCATTCTTTAGCCTGTGTATCAAAACGTCGAACTGCAAAACGCCCACGACGCCCACGATATAGTCCTCTCGGCCGCTGCCGATATACTTGAAGGTTTGCACAGCGCCCTCCTCGGCAAGCTGGGCCACGCCCTTTTGAAACTGCTTGCGCCGAAGGCTGTCCAGCACCCAGACCCTTGAGAAATGTTCCGGTGCAAACAGGGGAATGCCGGCGTATTTAATGCGTCTGCCGGTGCAAAGAGTGTCGCCCAGGGCGAATATGCCCGGGTCAAAAAGACCGATTATATCGCCGGGATAGGCCTCCTCCACGCCCTTGCGCTCGTCCGCCATGAAGCTTTGGGGCTGTGCGGGTTTTATCATCTTCTCAGCGCGGGAATGCCAGACATCCTCGCCCCTTTTGAATATGCCCGAGCAGACGCGCATGAAGGCAATCCTGTCCCTGTGGGCGGGGTTCATGTTGGCCTGTATCTTAAAAATGAAGCCGGAAAAGTCCGGGCTGGCGGGATCGATAACCTCGCCTTCCGCCTCTCTGCCTAAGGGTGGGGGAGTATACTCGATGAAGCGCTCCAAAAAGCTTTCAACACCGAAGTTGTTCATGGCGCTTCCGAAGAACATGGGTGAAAGCTCAGCCTTTCTGACGCTTTCAAGGTCGAACTCGTCGCCCGCGCCATCCAAGAGCTCCAGCTCACCTTCAAGCCTATCCAGATAATGCCCGGAAAGCCTGTTTTTCGCTTCGACTATTGAAATGCGTTCCACATCAGCCTGCTTCGCTCCATGCCTTCCCCCGAAATATAGCTCCACATGCCTGCTTTGGCGGTGGTATACGCCCTGAAAATCGCCGTCAACGCCGATGGGCCATGTGATGGGGCAGCAGCGTATGCCCAGAACGCTTTCGATCTCGTCCATCAGCTCAAAGGGATCCCTTGCGGCGCGGTCCATCTTGTTCACAAATGTGAAAACGGGGATGCCTGCCTTTTTTGTGACGTTAAAGAGCTTTATCGTCTGCTCCTCCACGCCCTTTGCGCCGTCGATCAGCATCACGGCTGAGTCTGCCGCCATCAAAGTGCGGTATGTATCCTCGGAGAAATCCTGGTGGCCGGGGGTGTCCAGTATGTTTATGCGGCAGCCGCCGAACTCAAACTGCATCGCCGAGGAAGTGACGGAGATACCCCTTTGCTTTTCGATCTCCATCCAGTCGCTGGTGGCATGGCGGGCGGCTTTTCTTGCTTTGACAGAGCCGGCAAGGCGAATTGCGCCCCCGTACAGCAGCAGTTTTTCGGTGAGGGTGGTTTTTCCCGCGTCGGGGTGGGAAATGATGGCGAAGGTTCGCCTTCTTTTTATCTCATCGGACAGTGATTGTGCTAAGCCGTTTGTTTGCATTTTAATCATCCTTTGTCTAAAAACCTGTGTTCACAGAACACAACACTTAATTATATTATAAACACCATGGCAAGGTCAATCCCGGCAGTGCAAAACCGGGCATATTTGCCAAGGATTAATACTTCTGTAAATAAAACCGCCTGCTTTGCATATAAGTTAGAGTGGAAACTGCTCAAAAGATCGATTTGTTTGGCGGAGGATGCTTTTTTATGACCAAAAAAACGAATGTAAAAACAAAAAATGCAGCGAGGAAGCGCACGAAAGGGTCGGTAGCCATAGCGCTGGTGGCGGTCGTGGCCCTGATAAGTGCGGCAGGCTTTCTTTACGGCAGGCTTCCGCCGCGCCCGCGTGAGGACATGCTTTCAAGACAGCCGCCGATCTATGAAGGTGTGATGGAGATCTGGCTTTCTGAAACATTTCAGCCGGGCAAGGGCAGCTATCTGCGATGGCTTTTGAACAGCGCCGCCATATATGAGAGGCAGAATCCGGGAAGCTTCATCGATGTGAAGGTGGTCGCGCCGCAGGTGGCGAAGGAGCTTATCGCCCGGGGCGAGGAACTTCCGGATGCAATTTTATGCTCAGGGGGCGTTATTTCAGGCACGGAGATTTCGGTGGCAAAACTTTTGCTGGCGCAGGAGGACGACTGGGGCGTTCTTCCGGTTTTGGAAAGCGCCGTAAGCCAGGGCGGCAAGCTGTATGGCATTCCGATATCCGCCGGAGCATATACGATACTCTATAACAAAGACAGGCTTGCTCAGGCCGGAATAAATGACCGGATAACGGCAGAAAATATCGGAGAGCTCCATCAGGGCGCGACCAGCAGGCCCAGACGAAGCGCGTCATATGCCATAAGCTGCCCAAGGACGGAGTATATTTCCTATTCTTCAGCGCTTTTATACATGATTGATCTTAGTACCGTTGACATGGGCATACTTCCGCCCAATATTTTCACCGTTGAGGCCAAGTTCGCCTGGGCGGATTTTGTCCTTGAAAAAAGAAGCGCCGCATATGTGGCCACTCAAAAGGAAGTGTTTAGAATAAGGGAGCTGGAAGCCGGCAATAACGCATTTGCCTGGCAGGTGCATCAGGAACCCTGCCTGTATACGGATCAGCTATTGTCTTTGCACATGTTCAAAACCGCCGAAAGCGATGAAAAGCAAAGCGCGCTAAACCTTTTTGCCGAAATTCTTTTGAGCGAACAAAGGCAAAAAGCCCTGGCGGATATTGGCGCTTTCAGCGTGCTGGATGAGTTTGAGTATATTTATCCCGCGGGAAGCTCAATGCACACTATGGAAGCAGGCATAAAAAGCGCGGATATTATTGTGCCCAATATGTTTTTATGGGATGAGAGCGTTCAAAGGCTGATCAGGGCCGAGGAGGGCGGCGGAGACGCAAGCGGGCGATTGGAAAGCATTCGCGATTTACTTGAAAACATTAACCTTTTGGAGTAATATATATAGTAGGCGCAATGGCTGTAGAGGTAACAATGAAGAATGATATCGTTTCCCGAATTCAAAGGGCGTTTGAAGGTGTTCCATTCGATGGAAGCCTATGCAAAAACGCTCCTTTGAAAAAGCACACAACATTTAAAATTGGCGGGGACGCTGCTGTTTTGCTGAACGCGGCAAGCGCCGGTGACATCGAAAAGGCTATCGTCATAGCCAATGAAAACGGAATACCGTTCTTCGTGATGGGCAATGGCTCCAATGTGCTGGCGAGGGACGAGGGCTATGCGGGCATTGTGATAAGGCTGTCAAAGGCCATGGCGCAGATAAGGCCGGAGGGGGCTGTGCTGCACGCGCAGGCGGGGGCTTTGCTTTCGCAGATAGCAAGCGCCGCTTTGGAGCGCTTTCTTACGGGCTTTGAGTTTGCCGGGGGCATTCCCGGCAGCGCAGGTGGCGCTCTGGTGATGAACGCCGGCGCCTATGGCGGGGAGATGGCGGACATCGTGGTGGGAGCAAAGGTGGTTCGGCGGGGGGAGGTCGTCAGCGTTTCTCCTGCGGAAATGGATCTTTGCTACAGGCACAGCTCCTTCATGGGAAGCGACGATGTGATAGTCGAGGTGAGCTTCAGGCTAACCCCGGGCGATCCCCAAAAGATCCGCGAAAAGATGGAGGATTTGCGGGCGCAGCGCAACTTCAAGCAGCCGATGCATCTGCCAAGCGCCGGTTCCGCATTCAAACGGCCCAAGGGCTCATATGCATCAAAGCTGATAGATGAATGCGGCCTTAAGGGGCTTAGCGTGGGCGGGGCGCAGGTTTCGCCCAAACATGCGGGCTTTGTTGTGAACAATGGCGGCGCCACGGCCAGGGATGTGATCGACCTGACGGAAAAAATAATAGAAATAGTATTCGCCCAAACCGGCTACAGGCTGGAGCGCGAGTTTATCATACTATAGATTCACAAAAGATTCTCAAAGAGATTGGGAAAATTTATTTATGTCGCAGCTTCCAAAGCAAAGGCGGCTTGAAAGGAAGGTGGCAATGATGAAGCTGGTGCTTCTCACGGGGCTCTCGGGAGCGGGCAAGACTCAGGCGCTCAAGATGCTGGAGGACATAGGTTTCTTCTGTGTGGACAACCTCCCCCCCATAATGATACCCTCCTTTCTGGAGCTTTGCACAGGCAGGCCGGGCATAAAAGAAGTGGCCATAGTGGTGGATATCCGCGGTGGCATATTCATGGAAGGCATAATAGAGGCCCTTGCCAGCCTTGAGCGCAGTGAAATAGACATCGACATCCTCTACATGGAGGCGTCGGAGTCTGTAATCGTTAAAAGATACAAGGAGACCCGCCGCAGCCATCCTTTCGAGCGGGACGGCGATATTGCCGGAAGCATTGCTCTGGAGCAAAAGGCTCTGCAGCCCTTGAGGGAAAGGGCGACCCGAAGGATAGACACATCATACATGCCTGTAAGAGAGCTTCGACAGCTGCTCATGTCCCTTTACCGCCCGGAGTCGACAAGCCGGGATATAAGCGTGAACATAATTTCTTTCGGCTATAAAAACGGCATCCCGCCGGAGGCTGACCTTGTTTTTGACGCGCGCTTTCTGCCCAACCCTTATTACATCCCCGAGATGAAATATAAGTCCGGGCTTGACAAAGTGGTGTATGAGTATATAGAATCCTTTGACGAGGCTAAGGTTTTCGTGGACAAGATAATCGACTTTTTCGCCTATATATTTCCGTTTTATATGCGCGAGGGAAATAGCTACCCGATAATCGGCATCGGCTGCACCGGCGGCCGCCACAGGAGCGTGGCCATATCCCAAATGTTGGAGGAGCGCCTTTCAGCCATGGGGCACAGGACGATGGTCAAGCACAGGGATATCCATGTGGACGAACTTAACAGGAATCTGCTATAGATCATAGGTTTTAGGGCTTGGTGTGTAAGAATGTCTTTTTCGTCAGATTTAAAAAATGAAATGATAACAAACGCCGGGCAGGAGGACTGCTGCTCATTGGCGGAGCTCTCGGCGCTGCTTGCCCTGGGCGGCTCCATATATTTAAGGCGCGGGGGCACGGGGCTTAGATTCTTCAACGAGAGTGCAAGGGTGATCCGCAGGGCATTCACTTTGGTGAAACGGGTAAGCGGTGTGAGCGGCGAGATAAGCGCTGCAAAGCGCAGCAAGCTGAAAAAGGGCAATCTGTACATGCTTGAGATATCAGACGCCGCCGCAGCCGAGAGCCTGCTTGAAAAAACAATGGTGGCGGGCAGGGGGATGGACTTCACGCGCCGGGTTCCCCATGAGATATTAAAAGAGAGCTGCTGCAAGCGCGCATACCTGCGAGGAGCGTTTTTGGCGGCCGGAACGGTCAGCGATCCCCAAAGAGGCTACCATCTGGAGGTGGCTTGTCAGGATGAGAGATATGCCAAGAGCCTTTGCGAATTCTTTCGGAGCTTCATCTTAAATGCAAAGGTGACGGCCCGCAGGGATGAATATGTGGTCTACTTGAAGGACAGCGAAGGAATTGTGGATTTCATGAGCCTTGCAGGCGCCAGCTCGCTGGTTTTCGCAATGGAGAATACCCGCATCATGAAGGAGATGCGCAATAATATCAACCGTGCCATGAACTGCGACATTGCAAACGAGTCTAAAACGCTGGTGGCGGCAAAGGCACAGGCGGAGGACATACAGTACCTGATCGACAAAAACATATTTAAGACTCTTTCAAGGCCCCTTCGTGAAACTGCCGAAATCCGCCTTGAAAACCCGGACGTTTCATTGCAGGATCTGGGGGAGATGCATAATCCGCCCCGCAGCAAGTCCTGCATAAACCACAGGCTGGGAAAACTTCGTTCAATCGCCCGGCAGCTTAGACAGGAGGAAGAAAACACATATGATCATTCGTGAAATAATACTCAACAAGCCTGAAGGTCTGAACGCAATGAATGCGGCGCTGCTGGTTCAGACGGCCTGCAAGTTTTCATCCAGCGTGATGATTAGGCGGGGGAGCGTTTTTATAAACGCAAAGTCCATGATGGGGGTTTTGTCTCTGGGCGCGGCGAAGGGGCAGACGCTGGTATTTGAAGTGGATGGCATAGACGAAAAAAAGGCCATGAGGAATATCACAGAGCTGCTTTCCGCTCAATGACCGAATAGCGGCAACAGTTAAAAAGATAAGTAAAAAATATAAAAAACAAAGCATGGAGGAACATATGGACCGGCAGCAAAAGGCGAAAGAGCTTTTTCAGAAGGGATATAATTGCTCGCAGGCGGTGCTGGGGGCATTTGCGCAGAATTATGGAATGGAGTTTGGCGATGCCATGAAGGTGGCCGCAGCCATGGGCGGGGGAATAGGCAGAATGCGCGAGACCTGTGGAGCCCTGACGGGGATGCTGATGGCTCAGGGGCTTTTGGACGGGGGCTTTGACAGCAGCGATGCCCAGGGCAAGCTGCGCTGCTACGAGGCCGCGGAAGAACTGGCAAGCCGCTTTGAAAAGGAAAACGGCTCCATGCTATGCAAGGAGCTCATAGGTGTGGAACGGGGTGAAAAGCCCACGCCGGAGGAGGCAGCCCGCCACAAGCTGATATGCCAGGGCCTTGTTGTAAGCGCGGTAAGGATATTGGAGGATTATTTTCTTTCAATCGAAGGGCGCGGTAAGGATTCACCGAGTGATTAAAAGAAGCATAAAGCCATCGTCCTCATTTTGAAAGCCGGTGGGTTAAGCACGCCGTCCCCGTGGCGGCCGTAGCCGCTATCGATTTTATCCGGCAGGAATTTTCAGAATAGGCGATCCCGTGTTTTATAGGATCACCCTCCACGGTGTATATTATGACGGTCAGAGGGCCGTTTTCGGGGAAGTTTCCGCCTAAGAAGGAGTCCAGCTTTTCGATATTATAGGCTTTGGTGTAAGCGATACCACCGCCCTCGAAGCAATATACCCCTCGGGCGATTTCGGCCACGGAGCGCGGCAGCCGGCTAGGCACAGGAATAATGCGATAACGGCCGCGTAAGCAAGCGCCTTTCTTTGTTCATATCATTCACTACTTTTTTATAATGGCATACAAGAGCGCCTCCCAAAGCAGGAGGCGCCCTTTTTTGAGCAGCTAGTCCCAGGTAAGGAGATCGTCGCTGACGGCGATGGCGAGGGATGCGTTTTTGTCAAAATCCACGCTCTCATCCTCCGGGCCGCTGGCGTGGTAAAGCATCAGGAATTTGTCATGCCAGGGCGCAAGGTCCATCACAAAGCCGGCGGTGACCCGTCCCTTGCTCCATTGGGCCTCATGGGCCTTTAAAAAGACGGTTTCTGCGGCCTTCTTCCACTTTTTAAGATCATAAGACTGAAGGATGCCTATGCCGTTCTTCGGAGAATGGAACATATAGTAGGAGCCGTTTTTTGCCAGAACGCAGACGTTTTCCCCTGCCTGGGTGTGACCATGGAACGTCCAGTTCAGAAGATCGCGGCTGTAGCTAAGACTGACGCCGTTTTGCTTGTAAAAGCACCAGACAAGGCCCGGGTCGTCCTTGTCTATGAGAAGAAAGGGATCGATCATGCGGCCCATTTCATTTTCCGGGACGTCCGGGCCCTTGACGCGCAAAAGCTCGGGACTGCTCCAGCTTTCGAAGTTACTTGTACGCATAATGAAAATCCGGGCGCTTTCATCGCCGTATTTTTCGCCCTTTGGCCGGGGATATGTCTGAAGGCAGAGGACATATTCCCCGCCCCAGGGGATTATGCTGCCGGGGCTTGAGTAGTTAAGCCTCGGGTCGTATTCCGTCAGCCGCCTGACTGGGGAAAAGTTTTTCAGATCGCGGGAGATTACGGTCGCCAGACAAAGGCAGGGCGTGCCCTTGTGCTTTTCCACCAGCGTGAAGAAAATATGAAACCGGCCGTCCACAAAGCAGGCGGCCGGGTCTCTGTAAGCCAGTTGTTCATTTCCGGGAAGAAAGCGCCCGCAGATCGAAGAAAAATCAAGATTTTGCATTGCATTCACCTTTGTTCTCTTTGATCGTTCTAAAGGGAAGTGATATTTGGCAAAGGCGGATCATGGCAGGGGCTGCGGGATTTCCTCCGGATTTTCGGGGACGGGAATCCCCGTGCCGATTGAATAGATGGCCGCTATTGCCCGATAATAGCTCTTGCACAACAGCTCCTCGCCAATCAAGGAGCCGCCTTTAAAATACTGCTTGTATGTATTGGTGCGATAGCCCGTTCTGCCCGTGCGGGTTTCCTCCACTTCGCCGATGAGAATCTCCGCGCTCTCGCGGACGATATCCTCCGGCTGGGGCAGCGTTTCATATATTTCGGAGCGCATTCCCACGGTCACGCCGTCATCAAGGGGGGAAATGCCGTAAAGCTCAATGTTTACCAGCCTTTTTGAGCTGTCAAACCAGGCTGCGATATACATATCGCCTTCCGTGCTGTTCACGAACTTGAAATCAGCCGCGGGGTAGTCGATCATGGCGTCCATGCCAATGTCCACGTAATTGATCGGGTAGGAGTGGTTGTTGCGCTCGGTAATTTCAAGGTCGGCGCGGGCAACGGCGTTGAAAAGAGCGGTGCTCACCTGGCAGACCCCTCCGCCAAACTCAGGGATGAGTATGCCGTTTTTTATGGCGCCCGCTTCCTGATAACCCTTGGCATTTGTGCGCTCGCCGGTTTTTTCATTTATTGAAAATTCTTCGTCCCTGCCCAAAATCGTGCCGTCAAAGGCGGCCAATGCTAATGTGATGTTTTGGTTTCGTGCGCTGTTGTTTGTGGTTTCAGACTGATAGCGGGCGATCAGCGTGTAGGATTTTTCGAGATGCTCCTTTGTGACCTCGGGAAAGAGTATATTTACCGGAACAGCCACAGGGTTTGAGGTGTTTCCTGACATGAAGCTGCTTATTATGGAATCTTTAAGGGCCTGCTTGTCCACCTGAAGGCCTGTTTCCTCGCGGGAGAATATGAAGCCGCTGTCACGGGAGAAATGCTCCACTGTGGCATCTTTTGAAGGAATGTCTATCGCGCTGGAGATGTCCTCCAAGAGGCTGCCCAGCTCAACAGCGTTCACCCGGGACTCTATCGTAAGCCGTACGGGGCTTTGCTTGAGGGCCATCACCTCGTTGTAGTTATCCTCCAAAGAGCTGTGGCTCCTGCCGATTGAATATGCTTTTTTTAAAACCTCATCCGTGTTGAAGCTCATCTCAAGGAAATTAGAGTCCACCATCCAGCTCATATCCTCATAGACGACGGACATCCGCGTGCTTTCGGCCTCGCCGCTTTCAACGCCTGACAGCCTGGTCTTTGCCTGGCTGGTAGTCATGCCGCCGATATGGATGTCGTTTACATATATGCCATCGAAGAAGGTGGTGCGCTCCAGAGCGGTGCGCATCTCATTTCTTTGGGAGCTGCTGCTGATAAGATTATAGGCGATGAGCGCCAATACGAATATGATCACGCAGGCCAAAACTACGACTACCCTGTTCCTGCCTGACGAAGGATGCTTTTGCCTGTTCCCGCCCGCGCTTCTTTGGCCTGTGGCTTTTGAGCCCGCAGTGCGCTTCTTAGCGTTTTTTTTGGTTGCCATATTAAGTTGTCTGCTCCTTAGTTGTTGGTTTCTGTGTTATGCTCTTATTCTTCGGCGGAATGCTTCAGCTTATACGAAAGCACCAAAAGACTATCCGTGAGATGGACATGGTTTATTGCAACATCCGAAGGGACGATGATCGAAACCGGTGCAAAGTTCCATATGGCCTTTATGCCGCTTTTGACCATTATGTCCGCGATCTTCTGGGCGCTGTCCCTGGTGGTGCAGATAACGCCTATGTCAACTGAATTTGAGCTGAGAAATTCTTCCAGCCGGTCAACATGGAAAACTGTGATGCCGTTGACCTGAGCGCCCACAAGTGCTTCTGATTTGTCAAAAAGGCCGGCAATCTGGAAGCCTCTTGCCTGAAAGGACTGATAGTTGACTATGGCATGGCCTATATTGCCGACGCCCACCACCACCATGTTATAGTCCTTGTCCAGGCCCAAAATTTCGCCCAAATGCCGTTTAAGGTCGCTCACATTATATCCGTAGCCCTGCTGGCCGAAGGTGCCGAAAAAATTTATATCCTGCCTTATCTGGGAAGCGGTAAGACCCATCTGCTGCCCCAGTTCTTTGGATGATATACGGTTAACGCCTGCCCGCTCCAGGGCTTCAAGCTGGCGGTAGTACAGAGGAAGCCTGCGCACCACAACATCTGAAACATGAATGCCGCTCACTACAAGACCCCTTTCATAGTATCTTAACCGTATTATAATACCATTTTACGGCGGTTTTGTAAATGTTACTTTTTTAACAATTCCGCTATTATGTCCTGTGATGAGGGCGGACAGCCCATGACGCAGCGCTTTGCACCGCCGGCGCATACGCCAATGCCAACGCCGTCATTGCTTATGGCCTTTCCTCTAAAGCCCTGACCGATGAAGGTTTCAGGCACATTGTGCAAAAGCCCTTGCTCGTCAATTCTGCCCAGAGCGTGGATGAGCGCGCCGTAGCAGGCGGAACAGGCGCTGTCTTCCCGGACGTTTTTTGCCAAGGCCCTGACCTTGTAGCTCCTTTCGGGCGCTGCGGCCAAGGGCGAAGGCTTGTTGACCTGCATTACCTCATCCTGGGAAAGGGAGTGCTCCCCCGCGCCATACTGGGCCGCCAGGGCGATATAGTTCACCTCGCCGGGGTCAACGCCCATCAAAGAGCAGGCGTAAAGATCGGTTTTCACAGGATCTGTCGCCAAAATCAGCCTGTCCTGCTGGACGGGATTGCCCCCTTCCTCGAAGCTTAGATCCCCGCAGATACCGTCCACAAGGATCATTTGGGGTCGAAGCGCCCCGGCTAAGGCGGCGATGGGCCCGTGCAGACCCAGGGCATGATAGCGGCGCTTTTCGCTGTCGGGAATGCAGCCCTTCAGGTTTTTAAGGGCGCAGGTGATGACCGTCTGGCAGTGGCCCTTCATAACCGGCAGATTTATTAAAAAATCCGCATCGTAGGCCCGCCGGCATATTTTCAGGTCGCCGATGGGCGTTGAAACTGAAACTGCCCTGTCTTTTTTAAGATCATAAAGCGGAACGCCATATTTTTTTCCGATGGCGTCAAAGCCGCAGCGGCTAAAGGCGCGGCTGGTGTCGTCGCCCACCCAGGAACCCTCGATGATCTCGATCTCATTAAAACCGCTTTCCCTGAAATATTCGATTATTCCCGCTGCAATCTCGGGATGGGTGGTGGCGCCTTCGCTGGCGGGCCTGCCCACCACCAGATTGGGCTTTAGGGATATCTTAGCACCCGCAGGCACCATGCTTTTTGCATTCGCGGCATTTAATATCAGCAGAGTTGTGGCCTTGATATCGCTGCCGTAAGCGGTATAGATGCTTTTTTTCATGCCCATGTTGCGCTAAATTTCGTTGTGAAAGAGGATTTCTTCCAGCTTGCGCTTCGGCACATGAAGCCTGCCGTTTTCGTCCTTGTAATATGCCACAGGGCCTTGCGCATCCTCATACACGGGGCTTTCGGCGGCGTATCCCACTGCGACGGCGGTGTGGACTTCAAAATGCTCCGGCATGTTTATTGTCTGTGCAATCTGCTTTCTGCTGATGCTCCCCAACCAGCAGGTGCCAAGGCCCAGCGCCTGAGCCGCCAAAAGCATCGTCGCCACGGCGGAGCCTGCGTCCACATCGGCTTCCTTTTTGATGCGGGTGTCTATTAAAACTATAATGTATGCGGGGGGAAGCTCGCTTAGAGCGGGCATCGCTTTGGGGTAGATCAGCATTCCCCATTTAGTGTCCTTGTTGATCTCGGCCACCTTTTGCGGATCGTCCACTATGCAGTATTTTACCGGCTGCTGGTTGGTGCTCTGGGCTGCCAGCCGCGCTGCGCCGATCATCTTTTCAAGCAATCCCCTTTCAACGGGCCTCTGCTTATATTTTCTTATGCTGCGTCTTGCTTCTATCGCTTCAAAAACTTCCATTGCGCACCTCCGTTAATTGCTTATATTATCCATTATATATTGGCATATAAACTTGTCAATAGCACGCAGTTTTTCAAATAAACCGTTTTTTGCATCACATATGCCACCGCTTCTTTGGACAAAATGAGCCAGTGAGATAAGAGAAGGGACGTAGTAAAATTTGGCATATATGAAGATAAACGGTCCATGCAGGCTGGAGGGCAGGGTCAATATTTCGGCGGGAAAAAACGCTGTTTTACCGCAGATGGCCGCCGCGCTTTTGACGGATGAGCCCTGTTTCATTGAAAAAGCGCCAAGACTTTCGGACGTTGGCACAATGCTGGAAATTTTGAATAAACTTGGCGTCAAGACAAAGTTTGATCAGGGCGGCCTTGAAATATGCGCGGAAAATCTGTCCAGCGTCCATGCGCCCTATGAATATACACATAAAATGCGTGCCTCAGTCCTGGTGATGGGGCCGCTGCTGGCCAGGCTGGGGCGGGCGGAGATATCGCTGCCGGGCGGATGCGCAATCGGAACCCGGCCCATCGATATGCATCTTAAAGGCTTTGAAAAGATGGGGGCGCAGATTCGCCAGAACGAGGGCTATATCAGCGCTAAGACAGGCAGGCTCAAAGGGGCAAAGATATATCTGGATCTGCCCAGCGTGGGCGCCACAGAAAACCTGATGATGGCGGCCACCCTCGCTGAAGGAAAAACCACCATCGAAAACGCCGCAAAGGAGCCGGAGATAAGCGATCTGGCCATGTTTTTGACGGCCATGGGCGCAAAGATCAGCGGTTTTGGCACTGATTCGATAGAAATCGAAGGGGTGAAAAAACTGAGGGGAGCAAGTCATCTGCCAATTCCCGACAGGGTGGAGGCAGCCACTTTTATGACCGCGGCGGCGGCCACCGGCGGAGACATATCCCTTTGCAATGTGAATCCCAGGCATCTAAGCGCCGTAAGCGCCAAGCTTTCCCAGACGGGTGCGGAAGTTTTTGAGGGGAAGGACAGCCTGAGATTAAAGGCCGGCGGGGCAATAAGGCCGGTCTATCTTCGCACGATGCAATACCCCGGCTTTCCAACGGATGTTCAAGCGCAGATGATGGCCATGCTCTGCTCCGCTCCGGGCACCAGCGTGGTAAACGAAACTATATTTGAAAACAGATTCATGCATGTGACAGAGCTGAGGCGCATGGGTGCCGATATAAATGTTCAGGACAGGGTGGCGATTATCGAGGGCGTGCCATTGCTCTACGGCGCGAAGGTGAACGCCACAGATCTGCGCGCGGGCGCGGCCATGGTGATAGCAGGACTGATGGCGCAGGGCCCCACGGAGATACATGACCCGCACCACATCGAAAGGGGCTATGAGGACTTTTCCGGCAAGCTCAGAAGCCTGGGGGCGGATATTCATTCCTGTGAAGGTCCTGCCCTTGAGTAGCTTACGGGGGATCCCGCGCTGCTTCCCTTTGAGGGCACTGCCCTCAAACACCCGCCAAAGGGAGACTCTTTGTAATCCCTTATCGCCTTAATAACATTCCTCAGAATTAATAAAGGGTCAAGGGAGACTCTTTGTAATCCCTTATCGCCTTAATAACATTCCTCAGAATTAATAAAGTGTCAAGGGAGAATCCCTTGCGGGGTGCGGGGCGGAGCCCTGTGCCGTTTTCCTTTAAACCACAACGTCGTTTCACGCCCGAGACGAAACAAAAAAATCATAAAAATAATGGACCTGCCATATAGTTGAATATATTACCAAGGAGGTAGGCGCCATGAGGATGACGATGCGGGAGCGCCGCATGAAAAGAAGAAGGATAAAGATGACTGTTCTTGCGGGGCTGCTGATGTTTGCGTCATCATTTGCCTTTAAGCTAATAATAAACTACATGAGCTTTGATGATTCGCCTGTCCTCCAGTCATCGAAGGAGCAAAGCGTGCCTGATTCCGCCGGCCAGCCGCAGCTTGATCCAAAGGAGACACAAAACTCCGCAGCGGGGGAACCGTCCCTTGAAAGGCTTTCGTCAAGACAGGAGAGTGCGGCGGATTTTCCGCTGTATATCACAGTTTATGACCATGACGCACAGGTAAAAAGGGTGATGCTATTGGACGAGTATGTCTACCACTGCCTGAGCGGCGAAGTGCCCGCCTCCTACCACGATGAAGCGCTAAAGGCCCAGGCGGTGGCCATACGCACGTATGCCGTCAGCAAGATGGGCGCTTACGGGGGCTCGGGCTGCAGCAAGAGCTCAGGCGCTGATGTCTGCACCGATTCTTCCCATTGCCAAACCTTCGCCCGGGACGAGGACCTTAAAAAGCAATGGGGCGACGACTACAACTTTTACTCCCAGAAGATGAAAGCTGCGGTGGCCGAGACATCAGGCCTTGTAGCGCTCCATGAGGGCAAGCCCATCCTTGCGATGTTCCACGCCAACTCAGGGGGGATTACCGAGGATGTGGAGGCCATATACTCTGACGCTCTGCCCTATCTCAGGAGCGTGGATGGCTTCGACCCTCTTAGCGAGTCTACCTTCAGCTTCACCGCAAAGGAGGCGGCGGGGATAATCAACAGTGCATATCCGGATGCGAAGGTGAAGGAACGGGATCTGGATGAGCAGTTGATAGTGAAATCCCGGCTTGCCTCGGGAAGGGTGGAGAGCGTCATCTGCGGGGAGATCCAGCTCACGGGTACCCAGCTTAGAAGGCTGTTTTCGCTGCCGTCGTCAAATTTGATAATACGATACCCGGGCGGCGATGTGGAGTTCACCACATATGGCAGGGGCCATGGCGTTGGTCTCAGCCAGGAGGGCGCCCAGGAAATGGCAAAGGCCGGGCATTCCTATGAAGAAATACTCGGCCATTATTATCAGGGAGTGACCATAGACAGACTGCCTTTAAGCTATGGCTCTGTCAATTAAAACTTAAGCTAAGCAGATTTTTGTTTATAAGCTTATAGGGGCTTGTAGTATCGCTCATCGCCAAAGTAGAACAGCGCCAAAGTTCCGGGGCCGGAATGGGCGCCGATCACATAACCCACATGGTTGATTATAAAGTTTTCATCCGATATGCCAAGGCGATCCTGCACCAGTGATTTAAGATACAGCGCATCATCCAAGCAGTCGCCGTGGGAGATGAATACCTTTTGGTCGCCCTCGCGGCAGGACGCGAACATATGGTTGGCAAGAGCCTGTATGGAGGCCTTCCTTCCGCGGACTTTTTCCCGGGAGATCAGCTTGCCTTCTTCGTTCACGTTCAGCACCGGCTTTATTTTTATGAGTGAACCTACCACCGCCGCCGTGCTGCTGATCCTTCCGCCCCTTGCCAGGAACTTGAGATCATCTACCGTGAACCAGTGGTTGAAGCGCATGGCATTTTCCCTGTGCCATTCGTAGAACTCTTGGCAGCTCTTGCCTTCGCTTTTAAACTGGACGGCTTTGTCTACCACGAGGCCCAGACCGAGGGATGCGCACATAGTGTCGCAAAGATATGCGGTGTTGTCCGGGAATTCCTCCTTAAGGCGGTTCGCGGCCAGGACGGCGCTGTTAAAAGAACCGCTTATTCCCTTGGAAAGGCCGATGTAGACAAGGTCGTTTCCGCCTGCAAGGATGGGCTTAAATGCTTCGTAATAGGAATGCTCGTTCACCTGAGATGTGCTGGTCCTTCCGCCGCCCCTCAGGAACTCATAGAAGCCTTCGATGCCGCCGGAAATTCCCGCATCCTCCACGTTTTCATACTCTTTGCCATCTATAATAACGCTTAGCTTCAGGCATGGAATGTCATTCTTAGCCAAATACTCATTTGGCAGGTCTGCTCCGACGTCTGTAAATATAAACAAATCAAACGTCCCCCTCTCATAGACTGTTAACATATGTTATCATATTTTTTTCCCCGATGCAATATTTGCAGGAGAGAATTTTGCCTGTGAAACAGCATTTTTTTGGATGGAAAAAGTTTAAGGCGGCAACTATTTCCTGCTTGCGCCACGGCTTAGCGCGCCGTCAGCGATGATGTGAATGTGATGAGGCTTACCTCCGGCGGGCAAAGGAGCCTGAACTTCATAAATTTCGTTCCCCCAACCCCGGTAGAGCCGAGGCCGCCGGATATGTGCTGCTTAACGCCCGATATATCCATCATGCCCCGAATGAGGGTCTTATCAGGGAAAAAGCTTCTGCCGCCGGGGGCGCCGGATGTAACATAGACCGGCCCGACAAAGGGCAGGCGAATCTGCCCGCCGTGAAGATGGCCGGCCAAAGACAGGTCAATCCGTGAGAGGAATACGGCGGATTCGGGCATTCGCTCCTGAAGATCGTTGATTCTCTGTTCCGTCAGAGGATAGTGAGCAAGAGCCAGGAGCACATCCCTGTCAAGGAGGTTTTCCACGGCGTAGACCAAAGCCTCATACTGGTTTTTTTGCAACTGCTGGGGAAGGGTGAGCTGGTCCTCTGAAAGACTTCCTTCCAGCACCGCTGAGGCGTCCTCATAGCTGACGCCGATCAGCTCCACCGGCCAAAGCCAGATGGAATAACCCTCTTTGCCCACGGAAATCTGCTGGGGGGAATCCAGAAAGACGGCGCCGGTATCGCCAAGAGCCTGGTAAAATTCGTTCTCCACGGCCTGACCGTTTTCATAGTGCACACGGGCCTCGTCATGGTTGCCCAAAACATAGTATACCTGCTTGCCCTCGTCCGCGAAGAACTGAAACAACTCTATTACGGATCTTTTTTGCGGGCAGTCGATATCGCAGCTCGAGTCGATAAGATCGCCTGTCACAAGGACGATATTATATTTTCTGCCGGCCAGGGCATTTTTAATCGTGGAGTGTTCCTTGCCGAAATACTGGCCGTGAAGGTCGCTTATATGCAAAAGGGTATAGCCCTCCATCTGTGAGGGCAGCGAGGGTACCGCAAGGCTTTCCTTTTTCACAACAACCCTCATATTATCCAGCACTATCAGAAAGATTATTATCACCAGAAGACATGCCAGCGAAAACACGAAAAAAGCTATGGAACGCCTTCGGGTGAAAAGGGCGTTCTTTTTTGATTTTTTATTGTATCTTGTTTTTATTCTCATAGGGCAGCCCTGATATCTCCTGAATAACTGAAATAGCGAAAAAAACTGAAACAACAGAATAATGGTTGGGATCGGGGAACATCATCCGATTACGGCGCAGCCTTTATTGCCGCGCGCCCCCAAAGCATTTCATCTTGGATTCATATTCCTGCGCATACCTGCCTTGGATGTTGCCGGCTTTTAAACTGATTATACCACGTGCAGCTTCACAGTGAAAGAAGATCCCTGCCCTTTTTTGCTGGTGGCGGTAATTTCGCCGTCGCATATATCCAGTATTCTTTTAACTATTGTAAGACCCAGGCCGTTCCCCTCGCTGTTTGCAAGAGGCTCGCCCTGGTAAAATTGGTTGAATATCTTGCTCATGGTCTCCTCTGTCATGCCGATGCCGTTGTCGGTGACCTTAACAATGATGGCCTTATCAGTATAGCGCAGCGTAACCGATATAACGCCGCCCTCGCCCGTAAACTTAACGGCGTTTCCTATAAGATTCTGCCAAACCTGCCTTAAAAGCTCCTCCTCTGTGCAGATTCGGCATTCATCCATGTCCACATCCATCTCGATATTCTTCTTGTTCCACTGGGGTTCCAGCAGCATTATCACCTGGCGGATCTGCTCGTCCAGGGAGAATTCGCGGGTGTTCTCGGGGATCGTCTGATTATCCAGCTTTGATAGCCTGAGAATGCTGGAGGTAAGGCCGGTAAGCCTTGAGGATTCCTGGAGAATTATGTCCGAATACTCTTTTCGCTCATCATCGGTGATGTTGCCCGACTGTATGAGCCGGGCATAGGCGGTGATGGTGGAAAGGGGAGTCCTAAACTCGTGGGAAATGCTGTTGGTAAAATCCTTGCGAAGGTAAAGATTCCCCTTCAGCTCCCTGACCATCTTGTTGAAGTTGCGCTCAAGGCGGCTCAGCTCATCCCGCCGGGAATTTTCGGGCACATTCACATCAAAATTACCGTTTATGACTTCCTGTGTGGCCTTTGTAAGCCTGTCCAGCGGCTTGAGCATCCTCCTTGTCAGCAGTATTATCATGAGGGAGGCTATCAAAAGGCTGTATATAAGCGTCAGCGTCTGGTTTAGCGTCCGGCTTAAGAGGGCGGCGCGAACCACCGGCACATTCGCCAAAATCAGGTCAGTTATAAGCCAGGACACCCCAAGGGCCAGGCTTGACGAGAGGAACAGCACCAATATGAACATCAATATGAATTTTGTCTTTAACCGGCTCATCGTTTTTTCACCGCCTTATAGCCCAATCCTCTCACGGTCAATATTTCAAAATCGTCATTGTTTTTGAATCTTTCTCGAAGGCGCATAATGTGAACGTCAACAGTGCGCAGCATGGACTCGCTGTCATAGCCCCAGATTTCGTCCATCAAATCTTGACGGGTAAATATGCGGTTGGGATATGATAGAAGGTGAAAGAGAAGGTAAAATTCCTTTTGCGGCATTGTCACCGTAGCTTCGCCCGTTGTGACGGAAAGGCCGGCGTAGTCCAGAAGGGTGCTGCCCACCCGAAGCTTGCGCTCCACGGCGATGCGTGAGCGGCGCAGCAGCGCGCTCACCCGAAGGAGAAGCTCGTCCATATCCACCGGTTTTACCATGTAGTCATCCGCGCCCAATGAAAACCCTCGGCGCTTGTCCTCCAGCGCTTCCTTGGCGGTGACCATCAGCACGGGCACGTTCATGTTGCCGCCGCGAAGTTCCTCGGTTAGCTCAAAACCGTCCATATTGGGCATCATTATATCCACTATCATAAGATGTATTATGGTCTTGTCCAAAACCTCCAGGGCCTCAAGGCCGTCCCCGGCGCCAAACACGCTATGCCCCGCCCTTTCAAGGTTGATCATCATCGCCCGCCGAAGGTTGTAATTATCGTCTACCACCAATATATTCGCCATTTCTATTCTCCCGATTTGTTACATCATGTTTGTCGGCGTGCTTTTCTTCGGGCCCGCCGACCCGCAATTTTCCTTGAAAACAACTAAACTTTTCACATCATGTTTGTCGGCGTGCAAATTACGGATATTCCCCGCCGACCCGCAATTCTCTTCTAAAATTGCTAAACTTTTCACGTCATGTTTGTCGGCGTGCTTTTCTTCGGGCCCGCCGACCCGCAATTTTCCTTGAAAATAACTAAACTTTTCACGTCATGTTTGTCGGCGTGCAAATTACGGATATTCCCCGCCGACCCGCAATTCTCTTCTAAAATTGCTAAACTTATTACGTCGTGTTGCCCGGAGGCCTGCAAAAATTATCCCAACGGCCGGTAATCGTGCTGTAATTCGCCGTGCTATGCTCACTCGTATCAGTATACTCCATTTTAATACCATCCGATAAACAGAATATGAACTATAGCGCTTATTAATCGGCGTTTATTTTCATTTATTAGGAACAAGGGGCCTTCCCTTGGCAGTAAAAAACTGCTCCAATATAAAGCGGAGCAGCGATTGAATGCGTTGTTTTTGCAGGGGCCGTCAATCCTTGACGATGTCGGAGCCATCAATGCGAACCGGGAACATCTTGCCGAGGGTGCGTACAAAGGATTCCTTCAAGACTTTTTCATTGCTGCCAAGCAAGGGCATATATTCGCTGAAGAAGCAGACAAAATTGACTGCCGGCAGGAAGACGAAAAAGAAATAATAGGCGGTGATGTTCCCGGGGCCGGTATAGTCTTTATATTCTTTTAGGGCATTGAAGATGTTCTTATACATGGGAATGTTTTCGTAATTGTTAGCCATTTTAAAAATATCCATAATGGAGCTGCTGTTTCTCCCGCGGTGCAGCGATTCAAGCATCAAAATCCGGAAAAACTCGCTGCGTTCCAACATGTGGTCCACCAAGTCGCGGTGGTACTGATCAGTTGTTTGAACGAAAAGCTCCAGCTTTTCTTCATCGGCAAATGAAAGCCCGTCGCTTGTGATCCGCATAGAGCCTTCTTCATATGCGCTCACGATGGCCTTGTTCACATAGCTTAAAGAAATTGATTCCAGCTCACCGCTCAGTGAGCTTAAAAGCGTGTCCAGTATGTCTTCTTTATTTTTAAAGTAATAATAAATAAGCGCCTTATTGACACCGGCCTCCTGGGCAATCTCGTTAACCCTTGTTGCATCATATCCCTTGTCGGAAAAAAGGCGCGACGATGCGCGAAGTATACGTTCCTTGGCGGCGATATGGCTGTCGCCTTCAGGCAGATTCATGGTGATATTCCCCCAAACTTATTTGTGGCATATGAGTAAATGGTGTATAAACAGGTATGTTATAATAAAAAAATAATAATAAAAAACGCACATGCGACATCGGACGGCAGAAAGCGGCAAGCGACCATAAGCCTGGTCCAAGATTGACCGGCAAAAGAATGGCCATGATCAGGCAAAAAGTCAGGAGACATTTTTTCATGTTCTACATTATAAGATGCTCAGAAAAAAGTCAATAGTTAAATGATAAAGAATATTGTTTTGGCTTAAACAGGGTGAATATACAGTGCTTGTTGGCTTAAGGCGCAAAATAAAAAGAATATTACTCAAAATGAGCAGAAAAATATTGACAGAAGACCTAAATGCATGGTAGAATATCTGCTGTATCGCTTTGAGCGATGTATTACTGCGCTCTTTTATCAGGAGGGGTTGACCTGGCAAAACAAGCGCAAAACGCAATTTTTATTCGTCGGAAGGAGGTGCTGGAATTGCCCACAATTAATCAGCTTATA
>JBMNOE010000001.1:0-258161 GCA_050942895.1 Christensenellales bacterium | reverse complement strand
TGCCCTCCCCCGGGGCCCCCACCCGCCAAGGGATTTATCCCTTGGAACCCTTCAACAATGCTGCAAGATTTTCGGCAAGGAGTGCGCCTCGCCAAGCAAACGAAAAGAGAAGGCCAAAACAACCCTCCCTTGATATAAATATTGAATTTACAATCATGGTTAAAAGCTATAGACTTTCGACCTTTTTAATGATGTCGTCAAAGCTCACGGGAGTGTAATCAATCCTCTCGCAGCTTAGGCAGAAGCTGTTCTTGGTAAAATCGGCATAGCCGGCGTTCGTGTGTACATGGCCGTATAGATTCACAAATCCGGTGTTTTCGCAGATGGCCACGGGCTCGTGGGAGAGGAGATACTTGCCGGAAAACAGCACCGGCATATCATATATCTTCTTTATGCCGCTTTTAAGGTAGAAATCATCATCGCGGGTGTCATGATTGCCCCGAAGGAGCGTCTTGCTGCCGTTGAGCGCCTCGGTTATCCTTCTGGTGGCGAAAAAGTCCCTGAGGGAATAGTCGCCCAGAATCCAGATATCATCCTGCGGAGAAACGACCTTGTTCCATCTTTCTATGATCGCTTTGTCCATATGCTCAAGGCTGTCAAAGGGCCGTTTCATTTCTTTGAGTATAAAATCGTGGCCAAAGTGAGTGTCGGCGATAAAAAAGACCTTTCCCATGGCTTGCCCTCCCCGCTTAAAAAATTGTTAATGATATAATAACATATATGGCGATATAAGGAAAGGGCAGTCAAAGAACTTGATTTTGGCTATCTTTGGATTTATACTGTAAATATAGTAAAAATATCCTAAGATAAAGTAAAGAAGTGAGGTAGAGTTATGCCTGTAAATGTTGGATATGACGACGATCAGCGTTTAGTCATTTCAGGCCTTGAATGCGATTGCCCCTGTGAGCACAGCCAGCCCGATCAGGATATATATGTGGGCACGGGCCTGATACCGCGCCTGCCTAAGTATATCCAAAAGCGCGGCATGGGGAAAAGCTGCGTGCTGGTGGCCGACAAGAACACATACGAGGTGGCCGGCCGTGAGGTGGAAAGGACTCTTAAAGATGCGGGCTTCCAGGTGGTTTTATGCAAGATAATGCGCGAGCATGACATGGACCCAGACGAGACCGCCTGCGGAGAGATACTACTTTCAATACAGCCTGAAACCGAGTTTCTGGTGGCGGTTGGCTCCGGCTCCATCACGGACTCTGTGCGCGTCAATGCCGTTCGTACCAAGATGCCCTTCGTCTGCGTCGGCACAGCGCCCTCGATGGACGGCTATACATCGGTGGTGTCACCCTTGCTCTTTCGCGGGGTTAAAGTACACAGGGCGGGTGTCTGTCCGGAGATAATCGTCTGCGATATCGACATACTGAAAAGCGCGCCCATGCCCATGGTGGCGGCGGGTGTCGGCGATGTGCTGGGCAAGTATATCGCCAAGGCGGACTGGATAATCGGCAACATAATCAACGACGAACCCTACTGCCCGGTTTGCGGTGAGATTGTCACTGATGCTGTGAACAAGCTGGTTGAAAATGTTGACGAAATCCGCCGGAAGTCTGAAAAGGGGATCCGGATACTGATAGAAGCCCTGCTGCTGTCCGGCGTGACAATAATGATTGTTGGGCACACCAGGGCGGTGGCCTCGGTGGAGCATAATATCGCACATTACTGGGAGATGAGGATGCTGGCGAAAACAGGCAGAGCGCCCTCCCACGGCGCCAGCGTGGGCGTTGCGACGCTGATGATATGGCCCGCATTCATGAAGTTTTTGGGCGAGGACCTTTCAAGACTTGATATCGACAAGATAAAAGCGGGAAGAATTTCAAGGGAGGACAGGGTCGAGTGGATGCTCAAGGCCTATGGCGAAGCCGCCGGAAACGCGATCATGGACGAAAATGAGGGCGACTTCCTCTCCTGGGAGGAGCAGCTTCGCCGCATAAAAAGGGCGCAGGAGCGCAGCGGCGATATCAAGGCCGCCATCCGCGATATGCCCTCCTACGAAGTCATACACGGCGCGATGAAGGAGCTTGGCGCTTTGCTATTGCCCTCTGAGCTGGATATTGACGACGAGCTGCTTGATTTAAGCCTCAGATGCGCGAAGGATTACCGAACCCGCTACACCCTCTTTAAAACCCTGGATGAATGCGGCATTTTGGACGAATATATCGATGAGATATATAAAAACATGTAGTGACATCAAAAGAAAGGGACGCGCAGGCGTCCTTTTTTTATGAGCAGTTTTTCTAAGTAAAGGAAACTTAGCCTTGTAGTATCCGGGTTTAGAGTATATAATTATCATAGCAAATTTTTGCGTTTTTTGCAGAAAACAAGCATTTTACTTTGCATAAAGCTGAGGAAAGCGCAGGATTTGGCGCTGAAAATTGCGGGCATGGACGGCCATGGCGAGGGATATTGCAGATAATTGCCGTATGGATTGTGATAGATTATGGGCGCCGCCGGGCTGGTTCCTCGCAAAATTTGTGGCGGAGGCTGGTTTTTAAAATGCCGATGCGGCGCAGAATATAATATGAAGCATAAGGAAAAAGTGGAGTGAAAAAAGGAATGAGCGGAATTTGGACGCTGGGAGTACTGGGCTTGGGGGAAGGTCGCAGCATAATGTCTGCGGCGCTAAGCAGCAAAAGCTGGAGATTAGGCAATATATGCGATCTGAACGAGGAGCTTTGCAAAAGTAGGCGCGATGAGTTCGGATTTGACAGATATACCACCCGATATGAGGACATGCTGGAGGATCCCGCCATCGATGTCATCGGCATATACACGCCGGATCAGCTGCATGCTCTGCATATAAAGATGGCGCTCAAGGCGGGAAAGCATGTGATATGCACGAAGCCGCTGCTGGTGGACCTGGAGGAAGCAAATGATCTGCTGAAGGTGCAAAAAGAGACGGGCAAAAGCGTATTTGTGGGGCAAAGCTCACGGTATTTCGAGTCTGCAATGCAGCAAAGGAAGGACTATGAGGCCGGAAAGCTGGGGGAGCTGATTACTTTGGAGACCCATTACATCAGCGATTCCCGCTGGTTTCTGGACAAAGGCTGGAGTCATCAAAAGGGCTTTTCGTGGATGTATAATTTTTTGGTTCATCCGGTGGACCTTGCCGTGTGGTATCTGGGCGATGTTCAAAGCGTATATGCCGCAGGTGTGACCAGCGCAAACACAAAATCCAGGGGCATCGATTCCCCGGACGCCATGAAGGTGCTTTTAACCAATAGCGACGGCCTTTGCGCCAGCGTCAACGGCGTTTACGCCTCGCCGTCTTTGCCGGGAAATGTTCAGCAATCCATAAGCTGCACTCTGAGGGGAACTAAGGGGGTCTGCCTGGGCGGCTCAAACCTTTCGTATGTCTATAAGTTCGACGAGAACGGAAACGAGGCCCACGAGCTGGATTTATCCGACAGATGGGGCTATTATTACCGCTTTGAGGGCGCGACCCACCATGCGGGAGAATATCAAAATTACATCGAGGACTTCGCCGCAGAGATGAACGCAGGCCGGGCCGCCAAGCCGGATTTGCGCGAAGGCATACGCACCATAGCCGTGATGGAGGCGATAAAGGAGTCGATGAGCTATGGCAGGGCGGTCAAAGTGCAGGATGTTTTGGATAAAAACAACATTGAACTTTTTTAGCATTTCTTAGCATTTTTAGCATGTGGAAAATCAAAAGAAATATATGAAGGAAGAAGAAAAAAGAAAAAAGCCAGGAGGAATGTATGACTAAGACCATAGAACTGATTTGCACAAGCAGTTCACCCAGAATTGAAACCGGCCTTTCCTACATAGAGTCCTTTTTAAGGGAAGCGGGCTATGCCGTCGTAAAAAGCGAAGGCGTGCCGCAGGAACGCTCTGAGACGCTGCGCATATACGCCGGAGTGAGGGCGCAGGACGAGTTCGTCCAAAGGCTTGAAAGGGACGAGATCATCATATATCACAGCAAGGAGCCCCATGGAGAGGGTTTTTACATTCAAAGCTGCCCGGGAAAGCTGCTGGTAATAAGCGGCGGCAGTGAGACAGGCTGCCTTTACGGCTGCCTTGAGCTTTGCGAGCGCATAAAGGCGCAGGGGGAACTGCCCCGCGAGCTCGCCTTTGGGGATGAGCCCGAGTTCAGGCTAAGAGGCCCTGCCATAGGCCTGCAGAAGACAAAGATAGAGCCGCCAAGGCTCACATATGAATATCCCATCACGCCGGAGCGCTTCCCATGGTTCTATGACAGAAAAATGTGGGAAGATTTTCTGGAGATGATGACATGGAACCGCTGCAACATCCTTTACATCTGGAGCGGCCATCCGTTCTCGTCGCTGGTGAAGGTGCCGGGCTATCCCGAAGCACTGGAGGTGAGCGAGGAAGTATTTGAGAAAAACCGAGCAATGTTCCACTGGATAACCAATGAATGCGACCGCAGGGGCATCTGGCTGGTGCAAAAGTTCTATAATATTCACATTCCTCTGCCATTTGGGCAAAAGCATGGCCTGGATCATCTTCAAAACACCATCCACCCATTGGTGGCAGACTACACAAAGAAGGCAATAATTGAGTTCATAAAGGCATTCCCCCATGTGGGGCTGATGGTCTGTCTTGGTGAGGCCCTGCGCGGCAACGATAACAAGACCAGGTGGTTTGTGCAGACCATTTTGCCGGCCGTGAAAGAGGGCATAAAGGAAGCCGGGCTCACCGAAAACCCGCCGGTCATTTTAAGGGGCCACGACTGCGATCCCTACGATGCCATGACGAAGGGCATGGAGGTTTATCCCGACATATACACCATGTGGAAGTATAACGGCGAAGGGCTGACCACATATTACCCCCGCGGCAGGTGGCAGGAAACCCACCGTTCGCTGAACGGCCTGGGCCAGGCGCATATCATGAACGTTCATATACTGGCAAATCTGGAGCCATTCCGCTTCATTGCGCCACATTTCATTCAAAAATGTGTGCAGGCGGGAAGGGACCGTCTGGGCTGCAACGGGCTGCATCTTTACCCGCTGTTCTACTGGGACTGGCCCTATTCCCCCGATAAGGAAAACCCACGCCTTGAGCAGATCAAAAGGGATGCCGTCTGGTATAAGGCATGGTTCCGCTATGCCTGGAAGGCAGACAGGGACGAGCGCAGCGAGCGGATATACTGGGCCGACGCGCTATCGAAGATGTTTGGCTGCAGCGCTGAGAGCGCGGGGAAGATAATCGACGCCTTTGAGGACGCTGCCCAGTGCCAGAGCCGGATCCTCGGCCGCGTAGGTATCACCGAGGGCAATCGCCAGACGATGAGCCTTGGGATGACTTTAAGCCAGATGACCAATGTGAAAAGATACAGGCCCAACCTGGAGCTTTGGCACTCGGTGGCCCGCAAGGGCGAACAGCCGGATGAGTTTATCCAAAAAGAACTGAGGAGCGAAGGCCATGTGGGTGAAACTCCCGCTGACATGATCGACGACGTGGAGTATTTTGCGGATCATTCAAGGGGAGCCTTCCGTTCGATCGACAGGGGGGATATATCGAATAACCGCGAGGAGTTCGAGCGGCTGGGCAACGACATCGAGGCAATCAGCCTCATGAGCGAGTTTTACGCCCGGCAAACTGACGCCGCTTTGGATATTCTAAGATATAAATACACCATGGATGAAAGCTTCGGCGGGGATGTCTCTCTCCTTAAAAGCGCCCTTGAAAAGGCGGAGGACGCCCTTGCGCTGTACCGCCGCCTTGCTGAGCTGACCGATAAGACATACCTTTACGCCAACAGCATGCTGACCAAACAGAGGAAGATACCTTTCCCAGACGGAGAGGCATTCGGACACTGGACGCAGTGCCTGCCCATGTATGAAAAGGACGTGGAAAGCCTGCGCTGGAACATCGAAAAGCTTGAAGCCGGGCAAAGACCCGTTTCGCCCGGGCAGCTTTTTAGCGCGGAGCCTTTGAAGGCGGCGCCCTTTAAGCTGCTGAGCGGCGGCGAAACATACGCCTTTTCCGCCAACCAGAGCGTATTTACAGACAGTGAAAACAAGATAAAAGAGTTTGCGCCGGAGCTTAAAAACCTAACGGGCATTCGCTTCAACCTTGGCAATGCCATCGCCGATGGCGTCACCATTGATATCGAATGCGAGGAGGACTGCTATGTCCTTATCGGCTACATGAACGCAAGGGCCATCCAATGGCTGCAAGTTCCCGAGCTTGAGACCAACACCCATGCAGACGACAGGGGAGGCCTGGCGGTGCTCTACCAAAACGCTGTAAAGGTAGAGGGTGCGCCCTCGGTTAATATACATGCGTTCAAATATGAAAAGGGCAGACACTCCATATACATGGGAACCGGAGGATTCATAGTGGCGGGAGTGGTTTCGGCAAAAGAAAAGCTTTCCGCCAGAAACGCTCAGCTTGTGGGCGAGTCTCTGGATTCATTGGACTGGCTGTATGAAAAGGAGGAAGAACTATGGCAGTAAAAAAGCTATCTAAGGAAATGACGGGCGCCGAGCTTCAGTCGATGCTTAAAAGCAGCATCAACTTCAAGAGCCTCGGGGGTGTCCGCTGCGATGAGCTGCGCCTTTCAAAGGAGGATATGCAGTGGTGGAAGGATGCCAAGGTGGGCATGTTCATCCATTGGGGGCTATATTCGATTCTGGGCAGGGGCGAATGGGTGCGCCACAATGAGCAGATACCCTATGAAGAATACAGCAAGCTGGCAGACGAGTTCAATCCTGAAAATTTCAGCCCAAGCGAATGGGTTGACCTAGCAAAAGATATGGGAGCAAAGTATATGGTGATGGTGTCCAGGCACCATGACGGCTTCTCCCTTTGGAACAGCCCCGGCAGCTATGAAAGCTTCACAAGCTGGGACAGCGCTTCCCGCAGGGATTTCGTGGGCGAATATGTTAAGGCTGCCCGTGAGGAGGGAATGAAGGTCGGCATATATTACTCCCCCATGGACTGGCGCTTCCCCGGGTACTTCGACCCGGAAGGCCTGCCTGAAAACGCAGCGCTGATGAAGAAGCAGTGCTACGATCAGGTGGGCGAGCTGACCACCAACTACGGCCCCATAGACATTCTGTGGTATGACGGGGGCTGGCTGGCCCATAAGGGCAGCGATGCATCGAGCGCATGGTTCTGGGAGCCTGAAAAGCTCAACAGGATGGCCCGCGAGAACAGCCCCAAGGCGGTTATCAACCCCCGCTCCGGCTGGCAGGGAGACTTCTACTGCGACGAGGGTTCCCATGAAATGAAGGGGGATATAGTCCCCGTGCCATGGGAAAAGTGCATATGCATATGTTCGGGAGTTTCCTGGGGCTGGATGCCGGATGACCCCGTGTCCGACCTGGGGTTCCTGATAAAAATGCTGTCGGATATTATATGCAGGGGCGGCAATCTCCTTTTGAATATTGGCCCGGACAAGAACGGGAAGCTATCGGACGAAGTAAGGGGCCGCCTGAAGGAACTGGGAGACTGGATAAGGGAAAACGCCGAGGCCGTTTATGGAACCTTCGCAGGGCCTTTCCAGCCGGAGGACGATGTGTTCGGCTCCGTTTATAAAGAGGATAATATATATCTGCATGTGCAGGATGTGAAGACATTTGGAGCGCTGAAGCTGCCGGCTATAGAGGCTAAGATATTGTCGGCGCAGATTCTGGGCGGCAAAAGCTGCGAGTTCACTCAGGACGAAAGCGGAATAGGCATTCGCCTGCCTGAGGATATTTCGGAAAAGACGGTCACGGTGGTGAAGCTGGCCTTGGACAGGGCCATACCGAAGCCGGAAGATGCCGATATCTATTTCACGGGGAAGGAGTGAGGGGATTGCATTACGGGGCTTCTTACTACCCCGAGCACAAAAACGCGGATGAGCTGCGCCATGATATCAAGTTGCTGATAGAATCGGGAATAAACACCGTTAGAATGGGCGAGTTCGCCTGGAATCGCTGGGAGCCGGAGGCCGGCAGGTTTGAGTTTGGCTGGCTGGATCCGGTGGTGGATGAGCTGGGGAAGCATGGCATCAAAACAGTCATCTGCACGCCCACGGCCTGTCCGCCGGCATGGCTGTTCTTCAAATATGACATGGCCTATGTGGACAACCGCGGCGTAAAAAGGCCCTTCGGCGGAAGGCGACATTACTGCTATAACAGCCAGGATTACCGCCGCCACTGCGCCCAGGTCACAGAGGCGATCGCAAGGCATTACGGCAATAACCCCCATGTGCTGGGGTTTCAGATAGACAACGAGCCCGCACAGGAGGTCACCGGGCGCTGCTGCTGCCCCACATGCCGCAAAAAGTTCAGCGCATGGCTCGAGGCGAAGTATGGCGATATAAGCGAGTTCAACCGCAGGAGCGGGGGCATATTCTGGGCGCAGGAATATGAAAGCTTTGACCAGATCAGCCCGCCGGTGAACGCCATCGAGGTAGGGGCGCAAAACGCCATCAATGCCCACCACGAAAATCCCACCGTGCGCATGGAGTTTGAGCGCTTTTCAAGCGAAAGCCAGATTGAGTTTCAGGCGGTGCAGTCGGAGGTTTTGAAGAAATACACTGATTATCCCGTCACCACAAACGGTACGGGCCTTGCCACCAACAGCATAGATTATTATAGGAGCTTTAAAGATCTGGACGTTTACGCCTTCGACTTCTACCCAAGCCTGCGTGACTCCAGGGTAGATTCTTTCCCCTATGCATTTGGGCGCGGCGTGAAGGGCGACGGGCGCTTTTGGGTGCTGGAGTTCATGTCCGGAGGCGGCCACAGACTGGGCGGTTCCGGCCGGCTTCAGACAAATCCGGGCGCTCTAAAAAGGGCGACGGTGCATTCTTTTGCCCACGGCGGGGAAATGATGCTGCATTTCCAGTTCAGAACATTCCCCTTCGGCGCGGAGCAGCTTAACTACGCAATCGTCGACATGGACGGCGTGCCCAGAAGAAGATACTACGAAATGAAGGAGACGGCTGAGCTGATGCGGCGACTTGAGCCCATAGGAGAGCTAAAAGTCTGCTCGCAGGCGGCCGTCTGCGTGGATTATGACAGCCTTTGGGCATACAAAATAAAGCCCGCAAACAGCCCGGAGCTTGGATATTTAGAGCATGCCACCTGCTATTATCAAAAGCTGATGGACATGGGCGTCGGCACTGATGTCATTTCACCCCGGGCGGATTTCAGCGCGTATAAGCTTCTGGTTTTGCCCGCCGCATTTGTGATGACGGATGAAACCAAGGCTAAGGTAAGGGAGTTTGTACAAAATGGCGGGACTGTTCTGGCCACATTCCTTACCGCGGTTAAAAATGAGGACAATGTGGGCTACACCGATTCACTGCCCTCGGGCCTGACGGATGTTTTCGGCATAACGGTACAGGAAGTGGAGCCGGTTTTCCAGTCCAGCAAGGCGGAAGTCTGCTATAAAAACGGCGATGGGGGCACCGTTTCACAGGATGGCCTTTGGAGCGAGCTTTTAAGCGGACAGGCCGAAATTAAAGCCGTTTATACCCAAAGCTACAAGGAGGGCGAGGCCGTGGTTTCCAGAAACGACTTTGGAAAGGGCTTTGCCTGGTACGTGGGAACCCAGCTTCAGGGGGATGCGTTTTCAGCCTTGATGCGGGATATCTGCGGCGATGCGGGCATCGACGCCTCAAGGAACGAGAGGGCTTTCGATGGCATTGAGACTCTGCGCAGGGCCGGTGATGGCCAGGAGGTTTTGTTCGTTTTCAACTGGAAGGATGATGAGAAAACCATATCGCTGGATGGCAGCTATCAGGATTATATTTCCAAAGAGCCTTTGGAAAAGAGCATGACTCTTGCCCCGCAGGAATTTAGAATACTTAAAAAGGTTTTCTAAGATAGCAGGCATGGGGCCTTTTAGGGCTTTCAGTACCTAAGATTTATTTAAAGGGACCCTTGGCGGCGGAACGGATAACGCCAGCGGTCCCTTTTTGCTGTTTTATTGGATTTTTACATGGAGGCGGCATGGAGCGCTTTCGTTTTCATCATTAAAGGAAAGCGATGGATCGAAATGATATGCGCCCATAGCTCGGCGGTTTTTCGCGTTACGCTTAGACGCCGCCCTCCATTTCCTGCTTTGTTTCCTGCTTTTTATCGCCCCTTTCCCCAGAGCCGGCGCAAAAGCCCGATGAAATGGCGCCAAACTTGCAGGCGGATTTGCAGTCGCCGCAGCGTATGCATTCGGGATGGTTGGTTTCCCTGTGGGGGCTGATGTTCATGGGGCATGCGCTGTCGCACTTAAGGCATTTTGTGCATTTGTTTTCATTAACATGGTAGCGGTAAAGGGCAACCTTGTTGAAAAGGGCATATATTGCGCCCAAAGGGCAGATATACTTGCAAAATGGCCTGTATATGACGATTGAAGCGAAGATGGTAAGCGCCAATATCAGAACTTTCCATGTGAAAAGAAAGCCGACTATCTCCTGCAAAAAACTGTTGGCCAGCACAAGGGGAATGCCTCCCTGGAAGGTTCCTGCGGGGCATATCCATTTGCAGAACCATGGCGAGCCTGTGCCGGCGGCGTCCACCACGAACATGGGCAGGATTATCACGAATATCAGCAATATGAGATATTTAGCGCTGCGCAGCAGCCTGTCGCCCCGAAAGGTTTTGATCTTTTTAAAGAAAGGGATCTTGTTAAGCAAATCCTGCAAAAGCCCGAAAGGGCAAAGAAACCCGCAGACGAAGCGGCCTAAAAAGGTGCCGATCAGCAGGAAAAAGCCCAGCAGATAAAATGATATCTTATACTTGGCGCTGCCCAAAACCGCCTGAAGAGAACCGATGGGGCAGGAGCCAAGGCTGCCAGGGCAGGAATAGCAGTTAAGCCCCGGGAGGCAAAGGCTTTTAAGTTTGCCGGAGTAGATTTTCCCCTGAAAGAAACCGACGATGTAGCTGTTGGTCAGCAAGGCCCAACAGCTTTGGGCAAGCAATCTGAAATGGCGGAAGCTAAAGAGGCCGCGAAAAAAACTAACCAATACCTATACACTCCAGACAGATATATATTGCTTTCATTAAAACAGTGGCTACTTCCCCGCGCCAGACGCCGATGATGACAAACACTGCGCCCAGGGCGATGAGGGCGGCCTGAACCGGCCTTATCATGCCCCTGCTATCATTCAATGCTTTCAAGAACTTCATCAATTACCTTCTTCCACCCCTCCGTATCCTTTGAGCCGATGACGGTTTTGATGACTTCTCCGCTTTCATCAACAAAGAAAGTGGTGGGGAAATACTGCATTCTGTTTATAAATGTCATTGCAAGGGCGATGTCCGGCAAGAGAACGACGTAGTCTGCTCCGGCGTCCTCCAGCAGTGTGACGCCGTGGTCGATCATTTCAGCTACGGGCTCAAGCATCTCGTTCACGCCATCCTGCATAACCCCCACTATCTGCACGCCCTTGTCGCTGTAATATTCGCTGACCTCCTGGAGATGGGGCAGTTCGTTCACACAGGGAGGGCACCATGTCCCCCAGACATTGATGATGGTCAGCTTGTTCTCAGCGAAGTCCTCATGGGTGACGGGATCGCCGGCAAGGGTGACGGTTTCAAATTTCAAAGCCCATTCAACTTCATCGGGGCTTTCGCTTTTTTTGCTTTCAGAAGGGGAGGGGGACGGAGTTGCGCTTGCAGGAGCGGTTGTTGGAGCGATGGTGGGCGAGGGCTGCACCTGCGCGCAGGAGGACGCAATCAGCGAGAGCGCCAGAAGCAAAGCAGCGACGGCAAAAAAGCTTTTTGATCTCATCTGCATGTCTCCTTGTCGTAATTTTTTCGTTAAGCTTCGCAAGTTTCAGGTCAGTCTAATAAGTGGTAAAGCAAAGTATTGCAGTTAGTCAGGTTAAGTATATCATAATAAATGGCATTGTCATTAAAATTAATTTTAAGAGGTTTTATTGCAAAACGATTATAGTATCGGTTGATATATAATAATAAGTATAGCCGCTTTCATCATAGCTGGAAAAGCTGCCTGTAAGCTCTATGACGGTGCCGTCAGGGGGATAATCCTGCGGGTAATCAGTTTCGCCTTTAACAGCGAACTCAAGCCCCTGCTGGCAACAGGCGGTGGCGTCCTCGATGACGATGAAATGGTAGTATTTCTTGAAAAGTTCATCGTAGGAGGCATAATACTGCCCGCTTAGCTTGATCGTCTTGCCCATGTAGTCGTCAGGGTTCGTCATTATGTTATAGACCTCTGCAAAGACCATCGTGCTGCTCAGTGCGGTGAGATCGACATCGGGGGCGGGGGGATATTCAAAGAAGCCGTCATCATCCCGGGGCGGTGAACAGCTCGCCAGCATACCTATGATCAGCGAGGACAAAAGCAAAGCTGCAAAAAACTTCTTCATTTCTTACCTCTTAGAAACAGCCCTGCAAGGCTGAAAAGGCCGAATGCGGCGATATCCACGGCGACGATGGTGGAGCCCACGGGGGTTCCCGCAAGCATCGAAATCAAAAGCCCCAATGTGGAGCAGACCACCGCAAACACCACCGAGCAGATTATGACTGCGCGAAAGCTTTTGAAAACCCGCATGGCGGAAATGGCGGGGAAGATTATCAGCGCGGAGGTGAGCAAAGAACCCACAAGGTTCATGGCCAGCACAATGACAAGGGCTGTTATCACGGCGATCAGCATATTATAGTTGCCAGCCCTTATGCCGGTGGCCGTGGCGAAGCTTTCGTCAAATGTTACGGCGAAAATCTTATTGTAGAACAGCAAAAACACCAGTATGACCAGGATGGACATGCCGATGCAAATCCACACATCCAGCGGGGACAGGGTCAGTATGGCTGTGGAGCCGAACAATGTGGTGCAGACATCCCCCGACAGGTTTGTGGAGGTGGAAAATATGTTCATTATCAGATAGCCCAGGGCCAGGGCCCCCACCGACAGCATTGCGATGGCGGCGTCGCCCTTTATCTTTGTGTTTTGCCCGGTGCGAAGAAGCAATATGGCGCAAAGCACTGTGACCGGCGCCACCAGTATCAGCTCGTTTGAAAGGTTCAGCACAGTTGCAACGGATATGGCGCCAAAGGCCACATGGGAAAGGCCGTCGCCGATAAAGGAAAATCTTTTGAGCACAAGGGTTACGCCCAGGAGGGATGAGCAAAGGGCGATAAGCACGCCGACCACCAGCGCATAGCGCACGAAGGGATATTGGAAATATAGCGTAAGCTTTTCTATTACGAAGCTCAATTTAATTCACCTCCGCCGACTATATAGAACGCTCTGCCTATGTCGCTTTCAAGATATTCCTGTTTTTTTCCGAAGAAAAGAGGCCTGTTGCCTATGTGCAGAATGTGGCTGGCGTACTCCAAGGCTGCACTCACGTCATGGGATATCATTATGATTGTGATGCCGTCGTTTTGGTTGAGATCCATTATCGTCTGGTACATATCTATGGTGGCTTTCGGGTCAAGGCCAGCGGCGGGCTCGTCCAGGAGCAGCACTTTTCCCGTGGCGCAAAGGGCACGCGCCAGCAAAACCCTTTGCTGCTGTCCGCCTGAAAGCTCCCTGTAGCAGCGCTTTGAAAGGCCGGATATGCCCAGCCTTTCAAGATTTTCCAAGGCCAGGCTTTTCTCCTCGCGGCTGTAGAAGGGCCTCATCCCGCTCTTGCCTAAAAAGCCCGAAAGCACGATCTCCATCACGGAGGCGGGGAAGTCCCTTTGGACTTGAGTCTGCTGGGGCAGGTAGCCGATCTCCCTCTGGCGAAGGCCGTCCGAAAAGACGATCTTTCCCGCTATGGGCGGTATCAAGCCCAGCATTGTCTTCATCAGGGTGCTCTTGCCTGAACCGTTCTCGCCAACTATGCAAAGGTAATCGCCGGAGCTTACGGTGCAGGAGAGATCCTCGACGACCTTTTTCCCCTCATAGCCCAAGGAGATATTTTTAATTTCGATCAGTGCCATTTTTTCCTCGCTTTTTTCTTTGCGCTGTTTGTATTTTGTAAATTATTCTGAACTAAGTGCCTGCTTAAGAACTTCCAGATTGCCCTGCATTATCGAAAGGTATGTTGCGCCTGAGTCTATGGTGGAAGCGCTCATCGATTGCATCGAGTCCATAACAAGGATGCTTTGATCCTTTGCGGAGCTGCTTTGCACTATCGTCCTTGCGATTGACTGGTCGGAGCCGTCGATGGCCAGCACGCAGTTCAAATTCAGCTCGTCCGTCTTTCCTGCCAGGAAAGCGATGGTGTCGAAGCTTGCCTCGGTTTCGGCGGAGCAGCCGGGGAATGCAGCAAAGTAATCGATGCCGTAATCGTCCATCAGATAGCGGAATGGGAAGCGGTCGCCAAAGAGCAGTGTCTTAACCGAGGCGCTGCTCACCGCATTTTGGTATTCATCGTCCAGTGCGGCCAGTTCCGCGATGTAATCAGCCGAGTTTTTAAGATATACATCGGAGTTATCCGCATCCAGCCCGGCAAGGGCTTCGGCCATATAATTGCAGATTGTCTGCGCGTTTTTAAGGGAAAGCCAGACATGTTCGTCCAACTCGTGGTCATGGTCGTGGCTGTGGCCATGGTCCTCCATCGCACTGGCCATATCCTCACCGAAAGCTTCCTTTTCAAAGAAGGTGGGCGACCAGTTCTCAATCCTTGTCAGGGCCTCAAAGCTTTCATCGCCATACCGCAGATGGAAATGGGGTGCGTGATCGTGATCGTGGTCACCGTCGTGGTCGTGCGGGCTCTCTATCTCATGGTCTGAAAAGGCGATATATTTCGGGGCGCCCCCGCCCTGGGCCTCGAAGCCGTACCAGACGGAGGAGCCATGGTCCCCCTGCACAATCAGGTAACCAATATAGCTGTATGGCAAAGGCACGCCGCCGAAGGAAACGGAGCCGCCGTCTATGGAAAGGTAAGCATAGTCGGATTTCCAGCGCTGGGCGTAGCCTTCCTTCGCGGCGGTGATGTCCTGGCCGCTCCCGCTCTGATGGGCGATGTATTCGTCCATAAAGCCGCTTTCAAGGGCGATTTCGACGCTCTGCCATTCGCCCTGCCAGTCGGAAAGGGGTCTGTCCTGAACATCCTCGGGGTGGATTTCACCGTGACCATGGGAGTGATCATGCTCCATCCCCTCGATGATTTCCTCCTCCTTGACCGCATCGCCCAAAACCTCCACCATGCTGATGGACACGATATCCTTATTGGCGGCATTTTCAAGGGCCTTTTCCACCCAGGCATCGGAGGCGCCGCCCACATATACGAACATATCGCTGACGGATATGGCGGCAATATCATCAACAGTGGGCTGGAAGCTGTGCATGTCAACGCCGCTCTTGGTCAGCAGCGTGAGTTTTATATTTTCATTATTATTGCCAATTATCCGCCGCAGCCAGTCATACTGGGGGAAGGTGGTGGCTATTATGTTTATTTCGTCATTTGATCCGCCGCCTGTTCCGCCGTTGTTTTTGTCGGCGAAGTTTTGGGGCAGTTCGGCGCAGGAAGTGAATATGAGCGCCAGAGCAAGCAGCGCTGCGGCGCAGATTATAAGCTTTCTAAAGTTCATTGCAAAACCTCCATTAGGGGCGCATGTGAAGCGCATTGTAAAAAGCGGCGAGGCTTTGCTCAACTTATCAGCTTCACCTTAAGGGTGATTGGGGTGATTGCGCCGGAGATATTACGGGCCCAAAGGCACGGCGGATAGTCCTTTTTCGCGGCGGAGAGCAATGCGCAAAAAAGAACCGCTGCAAGGAGAATACCCCGAAGGAATGACAGGCAGCCGTGCAGATTTAAGCAGGCTTGGCAGCCTTCGCCGGGGCAGTCATGCGCGGATTCATGGGCAATAAACATAAATGATGCGGCCACCGCCAGGCAGAGGGCTGTGCATAGGATTATATTTACAGATATACTTATAGCTTGAGGCGCTTTTCTTGCCAATCTTATCCTCCTAACTGCCTTGCTTGCAGGAGGTGCAGCGGCCATATAGAATGGTAGCTGTTTTGTCAATCTCGAAACGATTGCTTTTCCGAGCAGCGGCGATTATCGCCTGGGCTGCGCCTTGCTCCATGTGAAGTATGAGCCCGCAGCCATTGCATTTTAGATGCAGATGGCTCGCGCACTCGCCGCCGGCGATATACTGGTATAAAAATTTACGGCAGCCGTCCTTCTGGAAGCGGCGCACTTTGCCATCATCAATCATTTTACTTACATTTCTGTATATTGCGCTAAGGCTGATGCCCTCAATGTTCTTTGAAAGCTCCTCGATGGTGAAATGGGTGTCCGGGTGATCCATGAAAAAAGAAAAGAGGCGTTTTCTCTGTTCGGTTTCATATCCCTTCATTTGCGGCCTCCTCTCATAGTTTTTTGCAACTTTTGCAACTGAATTTGCGAATCATTCGCTAATTGCAACTCAGTTTAGCATAGGGAAAGGGTGCTGTCAACAGGTTTGCGGCGCTTATTTTTGCCGATGTCGGCGGGCTTTGGAACTTAAGGCCATAAAAGAGGGCTTGAAAATAAAAACTGTTTTGTATTGTCATTTTTTATGCTATAATCTTTAATAAGGCTTTGCCAAATGAGGCTATTAATGGGTGAAAAAAGACAGAGATGTTCACTTGGGGGAAATTTGCGGCTTAATATCGACCCGCGAATATACAAAATCGGGAAACGGTGTATTAGGCTGTTTCGTTATTATGGGGGGAGAGTAGTATAATGCAGCGCAATGTTTTCGTAAAAAGAATGATCTTTGCCGTGGCCGCCGTGGCTGCGGTGGCGCTTATAGTGCTGGTAGCGGTGTTTTTAAGGAACAGGCTTTTTAGTTCCGCCCAGATAACCCAAACGGACAACCTGGCCTTATCCAGCGATATGGAGCTATATCCCTTTGCGGGGGGCGGCTTCATAAGCGTGAAGGGCTCTGAGCTCTTGTTTTTGGACGGTGAGGGCAAGCTGGTGAGCAGCAAAGAGATACCGACCGGCGACGATATTATAATTTCCCCTGCGGGCAAAAGCGTGGCGGTTTACCACGACGAGCAGATGAAGATTTATTTCCCCGCAAGCGATGCGGCGGATTCTGAAAAGCCGCTGAACATAGCGATGTCGGACATGGTTTGCAGCACGCAAAACGATTATGTGGCCCTTCTGGACAACGAGCGCAGCACAATATATATACTGAACGAAAAGGGCACAAACATTGACAGAATTCATTTTTCAGATCAAACTGTGATCAACATGGGCTGGTTCTACGCCCAAAGAGAGCTTCTTTGGGTAGTGGCCTTGGATGCTTCCGGGTCGGCCCCGGTGAGCGTGGTGCGGATATATGAGCCCAACAAGACGGAGGTCGCCCTTAAGCAGTTTACGGACGAGCTTGTCTATGACCTGGTGATAAACAGCGAGAGCGCCAGCGCTTTGGCTGTGGGCACCAAGCATATAAGCAGCGTGCCTTTAAGCTCATCCTCCGCCATGGACGTGGAGGTGCTGGTCTACGGCTATCAGTTCATGGCCGCATCTGACAGCGGCAGCGTGATAGTGATGGCGCCAATATCGGAGATTTCCCGGGGTTATGTGACCTCCCTTCGAATAATAAAAGGCAAAGAGGCTGTGAACATGCAGCTTCCTGCGGGCTGCAGCGCCTTTAGCGTGGGTGAAAAGAACATTTATGCGGCGGATGCGGCCACAATATACACGATCGGCTTTGATGGAAAGGTCAAGGAAACGAAGAATTTCGACGTCCTTTTCAACGAAGTCCAGGCTGTGGGCAACAGGATGATGGTGTTCTTCTCATCCTCCAGCGCGACGCTTATAAACCTGCCGGATTGATTGAGGTATCTTCTCCCCGCTTTTTCTGAAGGTTTTTCATGTTCTTTCATATAAAAATGGATGGATGATTTTGTATTATACTGATAAATATGAAGTAGGAAGTTGTAAAGGAGAGGAACATGTGAAGTGTCCTTACTGTGACAATGAAATGGAACAGGGTTTGTTACAGGGAATGAGAAGGGTGGCATGGGTAAAGCAACAGCATAAAATTTCTTTACTCCCAAAACAAGGGGAAATTATGCTTAAGAACAATACCTTTAGCGACTTTGTTTTTCCGGCCCAGATTTGTAAAAGTTGCGAAAAAATAATTGTTGATTACTCAGATAAAGAAACTCAAGAGGGTTGATTAACTTCTTGTTGTCATATGGAAAAACTCCAATTTGTAGTATGATATATACTTACAAAAAATCATATAAAGATTAGGAAATAAAGGCGCAGAAAAGGCAGGAATGAAAAAAGGGCAAATGGAAGGAAGAAAATGGAAGGCATTAATCTGATCGATATAGCGATAATAGCCGTCATCGGCCTGAGCGTGGCCTACGGCATCTACAGCGGGCTTTTGTCTTCGGTGATGAATATCGCCGGCCTTTTGGTGGCTTGGGTCTGCGCTTTTTTGATGTATTCTTCTTTATCCCAGTGGATAATCGAAAACACGCAGCTTCTTCAGCAGATAGTCCACTACACGGAGGGGGCATCCAACATCACCTCCCTTGAAACGGCCAGGACTCTCGTAAGCTCCGTGTCCGAGTCGTTTGTGGCCCAGGCGGTCAGGGACGCCAACTTCCCCTGGCCATTCAACAACATGCTTTATGAAAATATAGTCGGCCAGGTTTACATCTCCCAGGGCCTTTTGACCTTCGAGGATTATTTCAACTACACCCTTGCCTATGCTGCGCTTAATATAATCAGCTTTCTGCTGATACTGTTCACCGTCTATCTGCTTTTTTCGATGCTGAGCGTCCTCGTCGGCTATGTGATGAAGCTGCCGGTTCTGCGGCAGTTCGACTCTCTGCTGGGGGGCGGCTTCGGGCTTATAAGGGGTGTTTTCATAGTTTTTGTAGTATTCATGCTGGTGCCGGTTGTGCTGGCCGTGGTGCCGGTGGATATTGTGCAGGAGATGATAGACGAATCCCGGCTGGCCTCCTTCTTTTACGAGGGCAACTTTATACTTTCCGCCATAAAAAGCGTGCTGTGAGCCGGGGGATATAAAAATGAAAAAACATGAAATCACGGTGGCCGACAGAGATTTGATAGAGCTGGCCCTTGACGCGCTTAAGCGAAACTTTGACGACGGCATATACAACCACACTGTGGGCTGCGCATTGCGCTGCAAAAACGGAAAGATTTATCTGGGCGTGAACTGCGACGGCATCCACGGTTCCTGCGCCGAGTTTATCGCCATGGGCGCGGCCATCACTGCGGGCGAGCGAGAGTTTGACGCCATCGTCGCCGTGCACGAAAAGGCAAAGAACTGCCTGTTGCCGCCCTGTGGAAACTGCCGCCAAATGCTGCTGGAATACTCCCCCGACATAAAAGTCATATTAAACGATGAGTCGGGCGAAGCGGCCAAGATTAAAATCAAGGATTTGCTACCGCTGGCGTAGTACACGCATATAATTTGCTAAGATCGCAAAGAGGTTTTTGCCTGCGCGAAGGCGCTTGGGAGAAAAAAAGGATGTCCGAGGAGGACATCCTTTTTTGCGTGGGCGGGTGGGGCCCGCCGTGGATTTTATAGACGGCTGATAAGTTCCTTCATCAGCTTGAGAGACTTTGGCCCGTCCTGATCGATGCCATTGTAGGCTGTTCCCTCAACGCTCAGACGCTTGTCGTAGCCCGCTGCCTTCAGCGCGCTGAAAAAGGGCATATAATCCTGATCGTCCGTGGGCAGGGGATATGCGCGCCCTTCCTTCCTGGCGATGTGGCAATGCTCAAGCCTGTGTCCGAATGCGGGAATTCCCTCGCAACTTTCCTCGTTCATGGCCACATGGTAATAGTCAGCCAGGCAGCGGACGGAGGGCTTGTTTACCCTTGCCGCTAAATAAGCGCCCTCTGCCACCAGGTTCACGATATTGCTCTCGCCAAAGCGCAGAGGCTCAATCGCGATGTTGACTCCGTTCTTCGCAGCGATATCTCCCGCGATATTCAGATACTCCACCAGTTGATCCCATGCCTTGGCCTTGTCAAAACCCTCGGGAACATTCCTGGCGCCGCCGCTGCCGAACACAACCACCGCGGTTTTAAGCTGGGCTGCCCTTGCAAAGGCTTTTTCCAGGAAAGGAACCACCGGGGCAAGGTCGGCTTCATCTCCGGTGAGGCGGAATTTACCGGGAAGCATCACGTTCATGGCTTCGGGGTAGAAGTCCAGCTCGAACACCTTGTTTTTGAAATCTTCAAATTCCTCGTCCGTCATATTGCCTATACCGGAAAAAGTGCACTCAAAATAATCGTAGCCCATTTCCTTCACGAGGGCGGCGCTTTCTATGCCGCAGCAGATTCCGAATTTCATCTTCTTTCCTCCGTTTTTGATAACGATCAATATCAGTAGAGCGGTCCGTATGCGGCGCAGGCTCTGAAGTCAGCCGCTTCCAGATCATCAGTGCCGAATGCCGCCCAACTGTGGGGGCGGTAGATGTCGTCTTCGCAGACATTGTGCATCGAAACCGGAATGCGCAGCATGGACGCCATTGTGATCAGCTCCGCGCCGATATGGCCGTGGACGAAGGCGCCGTGGTTCGCGCCCCAGTTTGCCATCACGGAATAGACATCCTTGAAAGCGCCCTTGCCTGTCAGCCTTGGTGCAAACCAGGTGGTGGGCCAGGTTGGGTCGGTGCGCAGGTCGAATGCCTTGTGCATGTCCTCGTCCAGCTGGCAGGTGACACCCTCGGCAATCTGCAGCACAGGACCGAGGCCCTTGATCAGGTTTATTCGCGCCAATGTCACAGGCATACCGCCCTTTGTGCCGCCGGAATAGTGGCTGGAGAAGCCGCCGCCTCTGAAGTAGAACTGATCGGCAGGGCACCAGTCGCAGCTGTCAAGGCAGGCCTTCGCCTCATCCTCGGTCATCTCGTAGAAAGGCTTTATGACCGGCTTGCCGTCGTCGCCCACAACGGCGCCTGTGCCGTCCAGGGAGGCGGCTCCGCTGTTTATCAGGTGAATGATGCCGTTTTCAGCGTCGCCGGTCAGCTTTTTGCCGGTAACGCGCAGGGCGGCTTCGGGGCTCCAGTATGTGCGCACGTCGGCGAATATGCCGGGCTTCCCAGTCAGCAGATGCTGAAAGAGCATCGTTATACCGTTTAGGGTATCGTTCTCTGTGGCCACCACAAAGGCTTCCCGCAGGCCGTTCCAATCGAACTGGGAGCAGAGCATGGCCTCGCCGAAGTCGAAGTTGGGCTTAAAGTCGGTCCACTGGCGCTGGCCCTGGACCCCCGCTGCTATGGCGTTGCGGCCGCAGCTCTCCTCGATGAAGCCCATTTCCGCCAGCTTCGGGTTGCCGATCATCAGGTCGCGGATTATCATCATGCTTTTGATGACAAACTTCCATTGCTCGTCCTTTTCCTCGGCGGAATACTGCATGTCTACCGGGTTCTTGTCGAAGCCCTCTTTGCAATTTTCTCTGACCCAGGCATAGGCTTTCTCAAACTCATCGGGATCATATATGCCCAGCTCAATGCGGCGCAGGATCTCCGTTTCATCCACGGACTCGCTCCTCATACCGAAGTAATCCTGCAAAAAGTCCTGGTTTAAGATCGACCCGGCAATGCCCATGCAGACAGAGCCGATTTGCAGATAGCTGGCGCCTCTCATGGATGCAGCAGCTATTCCCGCCTTGGCGAACAGCAGGATTTTCTCACGAACGTCCTCGGGCACCTCGGTGGTGCCGGCGTCCTGAACATCGCGGCCGTATATTGAGAAAGCGGGCAGGCCCTTTTGGGCGTAGGCGCTCATGGCTGCGGCCAGATAGACGGCGCCGGGGCGCTCGGTTCCGTTAAAGCCCCAAACCGCCTTGATTGTGTGGGGATCCATGTCGGTGGTCTCGGTTCCGTAGCACCAGCAGGGAGTGACTGTGAGAGTAACGCCCACGTTTTCTTTCTCGAACTTTGCCTGGCACATGGCTGCTTCGCGGACTCCGCCGATGGTGGTGTCTGCAATGACCACCTCTACCGGCTGGCCGTTGGGATATTTCAGGTTTTCGCTTATAAGCTTGGCGGCGGCCTTGGCCATGTTCATGGTTTGATCCTCAAGGGATTCGCGAACGCCTCTGCGCCTGCCGTCAATGGTGGGCCTTATGCCTATCTTAGGCAATTCTCCCACAAGTCTTTTTTCATACTGCATTTTATTCTCCTCTCTATGATGCAAAGCAAATTTTGCCTTTTATATTATCTCATTTATTTTACCATATTTTCGGTGAATTGTATAGCAAAACAGGGGAGGGCGACGGAGTTGGGAAGGATGCGGAAAAAGTGCCTGCAAACAGCAGCGCGCTGAGGCTATATATGCTTTAGAAAAGGCAACGATGAACTGGCGTTCGTAATTTGATGGTATAAAGGTGCAAAATGTATTTACAAAAGCAATCTTTGGTAGTATAATTATCTTACTATGAAAAGGTTGTTTTTATTTGGTAAAAAGATAATATGCCTGGTGCTCGTCCTGTTTTTTTCGCTGGTGCTCACTGTTAATGCCCTGGCGCAGAGCGATTATTCAGGCCTTATAATCAAGCTTGACGACACTGGGGACAATGTGCTGTTGCTGCAGCTTCGGCTGAGGGATCTGGGCTATTACCCCTACAAGATCACGGGCCAGTTCGGTTCGGTGACGAAAAACTCGGTCATCGAGTTCCAAAAGGGCAACGGCCTTTCTCCTGACGGCGTTGTGGGCGGAAAGACCGCTGAGCTGCTCTTTGAAAACGAGGCCAAGCGCATAAGCGGCAGCGGCAGTTCCCGCCAGCCCACGCCATCGCCCTCACCCACACCGAAGGCGGGGATGTACGGCAGGATAATCGAATGGTCGGAGGCCAAGAAAATACTTAAGCGGGGCAGCAAGTTCAGAATAATGGACTTTTACACCGGCAAGACATATTACGCCATCATGGTTGGCGGCTATAATCATGTGGACTTTGAGCCTGCCACCAAGGAGGACACCGCGACGATGAAATCCACCTATGGCGGAAAGTGGTCGTGGACGCGCAGGCCGGTTTTGGTGCGGCTAAACAGCCGGTGGTATGCGGGCAGCGTCAACGGAATGCCCCACGGCTATGAGACCATCGCCGACAACGGCATGTACCAGCAGGTGTGCCTGCACTTTAAGGGCAGCAGAACCCATGGCACGGCCTCCACATGCTCGCAGCATCAGCGCTGCGTGAACATCGCCGCGGGTCTTATAAAACCCTAGGCGCAGCCCGGGAAACACAATAATCGACATCCATATTGCTCCGAGTTTTACGGGGCAATATGTATAATGGTAAGAAATAAAAAAGGAAAGCGGAGGGGCGTCTGACATGGCGGATGCAAAACAGTTGGAGGCAAGGAAAAAAGCGTTGGAGCAGGCGCTTGCGGCGATAGACAAAAAATACGGGGCGGGCTCGGTGATGAAGCTGGGTTCAACCGAACATCAGCAGGTGAACGTTCTGCCCACAGGCTGTCTTGAGCTGGACATCGCTCTGGGCGTGGGGGGTATCCCCAAGGGAAGAATTATCGAGATATATGGGCCGGAATCATCGGGAAAGACGACGCTGACATTGCATATAATCGCCGAGTGCCAAAAAGAGGGCGGAACAGCGGCTTTCATTGATGCCGAGCATGCTCTTGACCCGGCGTATGCAAGGCGCCTGGGCGTAGACATCGACGAGCTGTATGTTTCCCAGCCGGACACGGGTGAGGATGCCCTGAACATTGCCGAGGCGCTGGTGCGCTCAAACGCTGTGGACATGATAGTCATCGACTCGGTGGCGGCGCTGGTGCCAAGGGCTGAGCTGGACGGCGAGATGGGCGACACCCACGTGGGCCTTCAGGCGAGGATGATGTCCCAGGCGCTGAGAAAGCTGGCGGGAATCGTCAGCAAGACGGAATGCACCATCATCTTTACCAACCAGCTTCGCGAAAAGGTGGGCGTGATGTTCGGCAGCCCGGAGACCACCAGCGGCGGGCGCGCGCTTAAGTTCTACTCCTCCGTGCGCCTTGATATCCGTAGGGGCGAGCAGATAAAGAGCGGCACGGAGGTCGTCGGTAACCGCACAAGGGTAAAGGTCGTGAAAAACAAGGTGGCGCCGCCATTTAGGACCGCTGAGTTCGACATCATCTACGGCGAGGGAATATCGAAGTCGGGCTCTTGTCTGGATCTGGGCGCTACCCACGAAATCGTTCAAAAATCCGGGTCATGGTATTCCTATAACGGCGTGAGGATCGGCCAGGGCAGGGAAAACGCAAAGCAATATCTTAAGGATAATCCCGAGACGATGCAGGAAGTGGAGCAGAAAATCCGCCAGAAACTGAACGCAGGGGCAATTTCTGCGCCCTTTGGGGAACCGGAGGCGGAGGACGACGGCGCTCCCGAAGAATAAAACGCCGAAATGCGAACATTTACAGAAATTGCACAGTAAACATAAGCGCGCGAATGCCAAACTGCTTGACATTTGCCGCGCTTTTCTATATATTTAGTATAGCGTTGGTATCACTGCATGTTTATGCATAGCGTGGTAGCGTTTTTAGATAGATAATGCTTGATTGGTTTTTTATTCGGGGTATTATATATCACCCTTTTGGGGTTTTGTCATATCCCCTGAGTTAATCTGATGAGGTGCCGTTTACTGCGGTTCCATAGAGCATAGCTTTAGTTGTATGCGTCCATAAGGGATGTTTATGAATTTGCGCAAAAAGCGGAGAAACATGTCTTTTAGGGCAATGCTCTTTTGTAAAAGCTGAATCATTTTCGAGCGAATGCACGCCAGTACCGATGCAACGCCTTTGAAGGCGCGGTTTCAGGCTGTGCATTTTTTGGCGCTATTCATTTAAGAAATTTGAATTATCAAGGTTTAGGAGGTGGAAACTATGGGGGGAGCCCCGCAATTGGGATTTTTAGAAAGATTGCTCTATAATCCATTATTATTTGCATTGCTTATAGTCGGCATTATCTTTGTGTCGCTTTTGGTAGGCATATTGGTCGGCGCGCTTTTGAACAAGGGCGTTTTCATGAAAAGAAAGGGCCAGACCGAGGAAGCGCTGAAGAAGCTGCTGGAAGACGGAGCCTCGAAGGCGGACGCTATCCGCAAGGAAGCGCTGCTGGAGGCTAAAGAGGAGACTCTTCGGCTTAAGACGGAGTGCGACAGGGAGCTTAGAGAGCGCAGAAACGAGATGAACAGATCCGAGCGCAGGCTGCTTCAGCGAGAGGACTCGATGGACAAAAAGCTGAACGCACTTGAGCAGCGGGAAAACGAAATCAATAAAAAGTACAAGGCGGCTGAAAACACCCTTGCAGAAAGCGAAGAAGTGAAGGCCCGCCAGCAGTTCGAGCTGGAGCGCATAAGCGCCATGACGGCGGAGGAAGCTAAACAGACGATAATCGATTCCGTTCAAAGGGAAGCTTACCACGACGCGGCTGTTATGGTCCGTGAAATTGAGCAGAAGGCCAAGGACGACGCGGAGAAAAAGGCCCGCCACATCATCGCCGGCGCCATACAGCGCTGCGCGGCGGATCATAGCGCGGAAACGACGGTTTCAGTGGTTGCTTTGCCATCGGATGAGATGAAGGGCCGCATTATCGGCCGCGAGGGAAGGAACATTCGCGCCCTTGAAACTGCCACGGGAATTGATCTTATCATCGACGATACACCGGAGGCCGTGATACTCTCCGGCTTTGACCCCGTCCGCAGGGAGACCGCAAGGATAGCCCTTGAAAAGCTGATCACCGACGGGAGAATACATCCTGCCCGCATTGAGGAAATGGTGGAAAAGGCGCGCAAGGAAGTCGAAACTCAGATGCGCGAGGCCGGCGAGCAGGCCATATTCGAAACAAATGTGCATAACCTGCACCACGAGCTGGTCAAGCTTTTGGGCAGGCTGAAATATCGCACAAGCTACGGCCAAAATGTGCTGAAGCACTCGATTGAGGTTTCGCATCTGGCGGGGTTGATGGCAAGCGAACTGGGGGCCGACGTGACCCTTTGCAAGCGGGCCGGCCTGCTGCACGATATCGGCAAGGCTGTGGACCACGAGATGGAGGGCACACATATCACCATCGGAGCTGATCTGGCAAAGAAATACCGCGAATCGCCGGCGGTGGTTCACTGCATCGCGGCGCATCACGGTGATATCGAAGCCACGACCATCGAGGCGGTGCTGATACAGGCCGCCGATGCCATCAGCGGTGCAAGGCCCGGCGCAAGGCGCGAATCGATTGAAAACTACATCAAGCGCCTGCAAAAGCTGGAGGATATCGCCGAGAGCTTTGAAGGCGTGGAGAAGTCCTTTGCGATTCAGGCGGGCAGAGAAATTCGCATAATGGTTAAGCCCGAGGATGTGAACGATGCCGGCACGTTATTGATGGCAAAGGAGATAGTCAAGCGCATCGAGGATGAGCTTGAGTACCCCGGCCATATCAAGGTTAATGTGATCCGCGAGGTGCGGGCCATGGAATACGCAAAATAAAAGCTTATGTTTACATAAAAACACCTTCGCTATAGTATTAAATAGCGGGGGTGTTTTTTATGAAGAATTCTGAAAAAATGCGGGTGGCCGATTCCCATTGCGATTTTTTATACAAATACAGCGGGTACAGCAGAAACAGCGAACACAGCGGCGCAGTGGAATTCGACGTCACCCGGCGCTCATTGGAGGAAGGCGGCGTGAGGCTTCAAGTGCTTGCGGCTTTTGCTAACTTTAATCGCTTGGGAAAAGCAACCGGCGGGGCTTACAGAAAGCAGGCGGAGGATTTCCCTGCGGCCTGCCGGGCTTTGGGCCTTGCTCCCATTGCGGATTTGGGGCAGCTATCAAAATATGAGCAAGAGGAAAAAGAAGGCAAAGAAGAAAAATATGCGCTTTTAGCGGTGGAGGGCTGTGAGGCCTTCAGCGGCAGCCTTGAAAGGGCGAAGGAGTTTATTGATATCGGTGCAAAGCTGTTAGCCCTTACATGGAACCATGAAAACGAGCTGGCATTCCCCCATATGATGGCGGGGGGCATAAAGCCATTTGGCAGAAAGGTTATCGGGATTTTGAACGAAAGAAAATGCGCGGTGGATGTTTCGCATCTGAGCGAGGAGGGCTTTTGGCAGGTCGTCGATAACGCCCGCGGCGTTTGCGCCAGCCATTCCTGTTGCAGGGCATTGTGCGATCACAGCCGCAACCTGAGCGATAAGCAGATAAAGGCCATAATCGCCAAAGGAGGGTATATAGGAGTGAATTTTTATCCCCCGTTCCTGAGGGAGGGCGGAAGGGCGCAGATGAAAGATATAGCGGCCCATGTTTTGCACATAATAAATCTGGGCGGTGAAAACAATGTGGGCTTCGGCTCCGATTTTGACGGCATCGACAAGAAAACGGAGGGGATGGAGTCGCCGGCGGGGTTTCCTGCACTTATAAAGGCACTGGAGGATACGGGAATGGACGAGGGAATATTGCGGAAGACAGCTTACTCAAACTTTGCGGGTTTTCTGCAGCGCATAAGCATCTGACGCCATATAAAGCGGTTGCATAATGTTTGAATATGCTGTATGATAATGGTGTGTAACGGGAGGTTTCAACATGAATGTTGGCATACTGCTGAACTCGTCAAAGGCGGTTGACATTCCTTCGCTGGCAGAGATGACGGCCATTTTAAAGGATGGAGGCGCCCATGTGCTCACCGATTCCGAGACTGTTTGCCGCATTTGCTCGGAAAAGGTCTCCTCAAGCCGGCTTTATGAGCAGGCCGAGCTGCTGATAGTTTTCGGCGGCGACGGCACGCTTCTTTCAGCAGCCAAATGCGCTGCACCCCATGGCGCGGCGGTTCTTGGGATAAACCTGGGGCGCCTTGGCTTTTTGACGGAGGCGGAGGTGTCCGATCTCAGGCAGGTGGCCTGCGCTATTTTGGCCGGAGATTACAGCGTTGAAAACAGAATGATGCTAACAGCTGCCATGCCGGACGGAAGCCGGTTCACGGCGATGAACGATGTGGTGGTTTCAAGGAATGAGAGCCTGAGTATCATCCGCTGCGATGTAAGCATAGACGGCCGCCACTTCGACAGCTACGGCGCCGACGGAATCCTGGCGGCGACTCCCACCGGCTCAACGGCCTACTCCCTTTCCTGCGGAGGCCCGGCGATTAACCCAAAGCTGGACTGCATCGTGCTATCGCCAATATGCCCGCACAGTTTTCGGGCAAGGCCAATGGTTCTTTCACCCCAGGAGGAGGTAATGCTGGGGGTTGATTTTTCTTCCAGAAGCGCGCGGGTGGATATCGACGGCATCTATGTGGGGGATATCGCGCCGGGTGAGCATGTGCTGGTTAAAAAGTCCGGGCTTTCGGCGAAGTTTGCTCGCCTGAGGGAGCGGAGCTTTTATGGGGTTTTGCGAAGCAAGCTGATGGAGCAGGTGTAGCGGACAGGCCTTCCGGAGCCTGCGGGGACGAAGCAATTATTAAAACGGAAAAACCTTTTAGACGGGGTGTATATATGATAAAAGCAGTGCGCCATGAGATGATTATGGACATAATCGAAAATCAGGAAATCGAAACCCAGGAGGATATCGCAAGGGCGTTGAAGGAACGGAATGTGACCGTTACGCAAGCCACCATATCCAGGGATATAAAAGAGCTGCGGCTGGTTAAGACCATGTCCTCAAAAGGCGTGTACAAATATGCCACAATGGACAAGGCCGAGTCCAGCATTGCGGACAGATTCACCAGGATATTCAGCGAAAGCGCCCTTACCATCGACAGCGCGGGCAATCTTTTGGTCATAAAGACGATCACCGGAGCGGCAAACGCCGCGTGTGAGGCGCTGGATGCGATGAAATGGCCGAATATAATCGGCACGATAGCGGGGGACAACACATTGCTGGTGATAGTCAAGTCCGTGGACGATGTGGACGAGATAATCAGGCGCTTCAAGAGCATGGTGCGCCAGTAGCTAAGCCCCGGCGGGAGAACTTTTTATGCTAATCAGCCTTGATGTGAAAAATGTGGCCCTGATCGAGTCGCTCCATGTGGAGTTCTTGAAGGGCCTGAATATTCTTTCGGGCGAAACCGGCGCGGGAAAGTCGATATTGATAGACGCCCTCGGCCTTGCCCTTGGTGAAAGAGCGGACAGGGGCCTGATAAGAACCGGCCAGGAAAAGGCGGTAGTTCAGGCTCTTTTTGACATTTCAGCCAACGAGGCCGCGCTGGCCTTCATAGATGAAAATCAGCTGGAATGCGATGAGGGCGTGTGCTCTGCTTCCAGGGAGATAAGCGTCTCGGGCAGGAGCGTTTGCAGAATTTGCGGCATGGTTGTGCCACTTAACATGCTTAAGACTTTCACCGGGCTTATAGTGGACATACATGGCCAGCATGAGCATCAATCCCTTTTGAAGGAGGAGTATCATCTCAAATGCGTGGACGGCTTTGGCGGCGCAGAGATTGCGGATCTTTTAGGCAGGACTGAAAAATCCTATGGCGATTTTTCCGGAGCCAGAAAAAGACTGAGGGATTTTGCCGGCTCTGCCAGCGAGATGGCCAGAAGAATAGACACTTTGGCCTATCAGATAGACGAGATAAAGGCGGCCAACCTTCGCCCGGGCGAGGAGGAGGAACTGAGCAAGCGCAAGGAGTTCTTCAAAAACGCCCAGCAGATTGCGCAGGCAGTTTCAGATGCTAAGTCGGTTTTGGACGGGGGGCTTTTAGGTTTCCTTAAAAATGCTGCAAGAGGCCTGGAAACCGCAGGTCGGTTTGATGGAAAGTACCGGGAACTGGCCGAAAGAATTGACGAGAGCTACTATAATCTTGAGGATGTTTCCTACGAGATATCCTCCCTGGCGGAGGGCCTTGAGTACGACGAGCGGGAAGTGGACGCCGTGGAGGAAAGGCTTGAGGCCCTGAACATGCTCAAGCGCAAATATGGAAAGGACATATCAGAGGTGCTGAAGCATCTTTCTTCCGCGCAGGATGAGCTGGAAAGGCTCATAAACGGCGAAGCGACGCTGAAAAAGCTTGAGGAGGAAGTTGAAAAAGCCCGCAACATTCTTGAAAGAGACTGTGAGGTTCTTTCACTGGCAAGAAAAAAGACTGCTGGTCTGTTCTGTGAAAGAGTTGTGGAGCATCTGGCGGATCTGAACATGTCGAAGATCAGGTTTGAGGCGGAGTTTGAAAAGAGGGAGCCTTCGGCGCAGGGCTGGGACTCGATTCGCTTCATGATCGCCGCCAACCCGGGCGAGGCTTTAAAGCCCCTGAGCAGAACTGCTTCCGGCGGGGAAATGTCTCGGATTATGCTGGCGCTAAAGAGCATAACCGCGCAAAATGACGGCATCGACACGATGATATTCGATGAAATAGACAGCGGCATAAGCGGCCGTGTGGCGATGTCGGTGGCGAAAAAAATGCGCTCCATCGCCAAGGACAGGCAGGTGCTTTGCGTGACCCATCTGGCGACTATCGCTGCGGCGGGGGATGCACACTTTCTTATCGAGAAGAGCTCCGCTCAGGACCGCACCGTGACAAAACTTCAAAGGCTTGAGGGTGATGAAAGAACGGCTGAGATAGCCAGGCTTTCCGGCGGCGGCGAGAGCGAGACGGCTATGGCCCATGCAAGGGAAATGCTTGTAAAGGCGAAAAAGCTGTAAAAAGTTATGGAAATTGGTCTAAAATCAATAATACTTTGAAAAATAATACAGATAACTCATTTACTGTTAATCGCTGATATGGTATACTGATTATTGAAATCGATTTCGCAAAGGAGAAATAAGCGATGAAAAATTATCTGGACGATGTTCAAAGCGTTTTGCTGATGGGTCCGGGCCCCAGCAGCGTTGCGCCAAGCACTTATCATGCCATGTCCCGCCCCACATTGGGACATCTGGACCCTTACTTCATTAAAATAATGGACGAGATCAAAAAAGGGCTGAAGGTTCTCTTTGGCACTGAAAATGAGCTGACAGTTCCTCTTTCGGGGACCGGCTCCATCGGAATGGAATGCGCCTTCGTCAATATGGTTGAGCCGGGCGACAAGGTTCTGGTGCTTATAAACGGTGTTTTCGGCGTGAGGATGGCGGAGGTTGCAGGCCGCCTTGGCGCCGATGTCACAAAGCTGGAGTTTGAGTGGGGCACCCCTGTTCTTGTCGATTCCGTTAAAGAGCGCCTCGCAGATGAAAAATACAAGCTGGTGGCCATTGTTCATGCGGAGACCTCAACCGGCGTTTTAAATCCTGTGGAGGAAATCGGCAGGCTGGTGAAAGAAAGCGGCGCCCTTTATTTGGTGGACTGCGTGACCAGCCTTGGCGGAATGCCCGTTGAGGCCGATAAATGGGGCGCGGACATATGCTACAGCGGCACCCAGAAATGCCTTTCATGCCCCCCCGGACTTGCGCCAATTACATTTTCGCAGGCTGCTGTGGATTTGATCCTTTCCCGTAAGACAAAGGTTCCAAACTGGTATCTGGATATGAGCCTTTTGACCCAATACTGGGAGGGCAAGTCAAGGGTTTACCATCACACGGCGCCCATAAACATGCTATACGGTCTTTATCAGGCCATACACAATCTGCTGGAGGAGGGCCTTGAAAATTCCTTCGCCCGCCACAGAGCCGCCCACGACAGGCTTGCAAAGGGTCTTGACGAGCTGGGAATGAAGCTGCTGGTTGAAAAGGAAGCAAGGCTGCCCATGCTGAACGCCGTGGTGGTGCCCGAAGGCGTGAACGAGGCGGAGCTTAGAAGCAGGCTGCTGAAGGAATACAGCATTGAAATCGGCGCGGGCCTTGGCCCCCTGGCGGGGAAGATAATCCGCATCGGTTTGATGGGCTACACTGCCCAGGACGCCAATGTGGACAGATTGCTTGCCGCGTTTAAAGAGCTGATCTAAAGCATCGAATCTTTTAGCAATAAACTACACAAAAGCAACCCCCGGCTCTTTGATGGAGTCGGGGTTTTTGCATTTTTGCATCTTCACGCTTCGGAGAAAGCAAACAATGGAAACTACATGAAAAGTATGAGGCTTACAGCCATAACCATCATCCCTGAGACGAGACCGTATATTGAAAGATGATGCTCGCCGTACTCTCTGGCGGAGGGGAGCAGCTCGTCAAGGGAGATAAAGACCATAATGCCCGCCACTCCCGCAAAAAGAACGCCATAGACCACATCGTTCATGAAGGGAAGCAGCAACAGATAGCCGATCACTGCGCCCAGCGGTTCTGAAAGGCCCGAAGCAAAGGAATATAGGAAGGCTTTTTTCTTGCTTCCGGTGGCGTAATATATAGGAACTGAAACCGCAATGCCTTCGGGAATGTTGTGAATGGCTATTGCAACGACTATAGGTATGGCCACGGAAGGCCCCTGAAGGGCCGATATGAAGGTGGCAAGGCCCTCGGGAAAGTTGTGTATGGCGATGGCAAGGGCAGTGAAAAGGCCGGTGCGCATCAGCTTTTTTTTACGGCCTTCGCCGTGGAGCACATCCTCGCTTTCGCCCACAAGCGCCGCTTCATGGGGGTTTTGATCCTTTGGAATCAGCCTATCGATCAGGCCGATAAAGAGCATGCCGCCGAAAAATGCCGCTACGGTGACGATGGCGCCGGTCTTTGCATTGCCAAAGGCGGCAGTGAGACTCTCCTGGGCTTTAAAAAAAATTTCCACCATAGAGACATATATCATCACGCCGGCGGAGAAGCCAAGGCTTACCGAAAGAAATTTTGTGTTGGTTTTTTTAACGAAAAAGGCCAGGGCGCTTCCTATGCCTGTTGAAAGGCCGGCGAAGAGCGTGAGCAAAAACGCAATAACTACGTTGTTCATACAATCCTCCTTTTTTTCATATTATGCAGCTGCATTATATCATGATAATGCGCCGATCAAAAGTATTTTAATGTATATGAGGAAAAAATTAGCATGCATTAGCATATATATTATAAAAATTATATAAAAATATAAAAGCTATAAAAAATATCAAAACGGCAGTTTGTCCCGAAAGGAGCATGAAGATGATATATTGCAGGGAATGCGGAAACGAAATGGATGATAACAGCAGGTTCTGTTCCGACTGCGCCGCGCCTTTGGACAGGGATATTGACGCAGGCTATAGGGTCAGGCGAATGGAGGAGAAAATGTCCGGCTTTGCAGCCGGGAAGCCCCGGGGCATAAAGGCGGAGTATAATATGAAGGAAACCGCAGAAGAGAGCGGGGTTTATGATGAGGAACCGCTGACGGTGAAGGTGGATTTGCCGCAGGAGCCTGCAGCCCCTAAAACCGTGGGACTTAAAAACACGGTGGTTGTCAGATCGCGCAGGGCGCTGAGGGGAAGAAGCGCCGTGGTGACAACGGGAGGCTTTGTGGGCATATTCATGCTTATGTTTATCCCGCTGGTGAACCTGGCGGCGCTGATAGTCTGGGCGCTTGGGGGCTGCAATAAAGTGGTGAAGCAAAACTTTGCCCGGGCGGCCCTGCTGGTGGCGCTGATTGGCCTTGTGCTGGCGGGGGTAAACTACATATATGGCGATGTCATATCAGTCGCGGCAAAGGGGCTTATGCAGGAAATTGAAGCGGGCTCGGTCTTTTCCGGTATATCCGGTATGTTTAGTTTTCTTGAAAAAATGCTGTCGGGATTTAAAAAGGTCAGGTAGCTTCCCCCTTGATATTTGCAAAAATTTTGCTTTCCAATGCGGATGGACAAGCCGGAGCCGGTTCCACATTTTGCCGGCCGATTTTAAAGGAAAAATCAGAAAAAAGAAGAAAAAACCCTTGCAATTGGGAAAAAGTTATTGTATACTCTTAAGGCTGGCGTTCAATCGCGGGAGGTTGCCGGCTTTGGCCGTCGGGTAATTTTCGCGATATACAGCCGTTTTCATGTGCTGGGAAGCATAAACCGAGTCGCCGGCGTGATGACGGAGAAAAACTCCGTCAAGAAAATATGAGTGCGGCACACACGGCTAAGTGTACATGATGCACCAGGAGCTGAAAGTTCAAGGAGGTAATAACAAATGGCCAATCAGAAGATCAGGATCAAGCTGAAAGCTTATGAACACACCCTCATCGATCAGAGTTGCGAAAGAATCGTGGAGACTGCGCGCCGCACCGGCGCCAGGGTTTCCGGGCCGATCCCCCTGCCCACGGAGAAGGAGATCGTGACCATACTGCGCAGCCCCCACGTTAACAAGGATTCGCGCGAGCAGTTCGAGATGCGCACCCACAAGCGCCTCATCGACATCCTCGACCCCAAGCCCCGCACGGTGGACGCCCTTATGAGGCTCGACCTGCCCGCAGGCGTGGATATCGAGATCAAGCTCTGATTCGTTTGATATTTTTCTGGTGAAATTTTTAGGAGGAACAAGAATGAAAAAGGCGATTCTCGGCAAAAAGCTGGGCATGACGCAGGTTTTCACAAGTGATGGCCGCGTCGTTCCCGTTACCGTCGTTGAAGCCGGCCCCTGCACGGTGGTGCAGAAAAAGACGGTTGAGCGCGACGGTTACTCGTCAGTTCAGGTTGGTTTCGGCGCGATGGAAGAAAACCGCGCAAAGAAACTCAAGAACAAGCCCGAGCTAGGTCACTTTGAAAAGGCGGGGGTTTCCCCAGCCAGATATCTGCGCGAGCTGCGCTTGGACGACGCTGAGCAGATGGAAGTAGGACAAGTCATAAAGGCCGATGTTTTCGGCGAGGGCGACAGGGTCGACGTGACGGGCGTTTCAAAGGGCAAGGGCTTCACAGGGGCCATCAGCCGCTGGAATTTGTCCCGCGGGCCGATGGCTCACGGCTCCAAGTATCACAGGGGCCAGGGCTCACTGGGAGCCAACTCCAATCCGTCCAAAGTCTTCAAAAATAAGAAGCTGGCCGGGCACATGGGTGCACAGAGGGTTACAGTACAACGTCTGGAGGTCGTGAAGGTCGATGCAGACCGCAACCTCCTGCTGATCAAGGGCGCGCTCCCCGGCGCGAATGGCTCGCTTGTGGTCATCCGCGATTCCGTCAAGGCGCGGCGTTCCTAAAAGAAGGAGGAAAGTTTCATGCCTACAGTAGCAGTTTTAAATATGCAGGGCCAGGAAGTGGGCAAGATGGATCTGGCAGAAGAAATTTTCGGCATTAAGCCCAATGAAGCCGTTCTGCATACGGTGGTTAGAGCGCAGCTTAACAGCAAGCGCCAGGGCACCAAAGCAACGCTTACACGCAGCGAAGTCCGCGGCGGCGGCAGGAAGCCCTACAGGCAAAAGGGCACAGGGCGCGCCCGCCAGGGAACCATCCGTGCGCCTCAGTTCACAGGCGGCGGCGTGACATTCGCCCACAAGCCCCGTGATTTCAGCATCAACGTTCCCAGAAAGGTTCGCAAGCTCGCCCTTAAGAGCGCGCTTTCAGCGAAGGTCATCGACGGTGAAATGATCATTCTGGACAGCCTGAACCTTTCACAGCCCAAGACCAGCGAGATGGTCAAGGTTTTAAAGGCCCTCAGCGCAGACAGAAAGGTGCTTTTGGTGCTTGATGCAAGGAACGAGGACGTTCTTCGCGCCAGCAGGAATATACCCGGCGTAAAGACCGCGTATGTGAACACCATCAACGTGCTGGACATTCTGGGCCATGACAAGTTTATCGTCGTCAAGGATGCGGTTGACCAGATCCAGGAGGTGTACGCATAATGAGCAGAGTTTCTTACGATATAATCCGCAAGCCGGTTCTCACTGAAAAGAGCTACGACCAGATGGGAAACAGGCTTTACACCTTCGAAGTGGCGGTTGATGCCAACAAGGTGGAAATTAAGAAGGCCATTGAGGAGATATTCGGCGTGAAGGTTGAAAGGGTCAACACTCTGCGTCAGATAGGCAAGATCAAGCGCCAGGGCAGAACGGAAGGCAGAAGGCCAGAAGTTAAAAAGGCTTTCGTGAAGCTAACGGCCGATTCAAAGAGCATACCGTTCTTTGAGGGCATGATCTAAGACAGCAAGGAGGAAAAAACATGGCTATCAAAAAATATAAACCAACTTCTCCGGGTCGCAGGTTCATGTCGGTGCTTTCCTTTGACGAGATCACGACCAGCAAGCCGGAGAAATCGCTCGTGGAAAGCCTGAACAGGTCCGGAGGCAGAAATCTTCACGGCAAGATTACCGTCAGGGCCAGAGGCGGCGGAGCGAAGCGCAAGTACAGAATCATCGATTTTAAGCGCAACAAGGACGGCGTACCCGCTAAGGTTGCCACCATCGAATACGATCCCAACCGCACGGCCAACATCGCTCTTTTGCACTATCTGGACGGCGAAAAGCGCTACATACTGGCTCCGGTGGGAATTAAAGTGGGCGACATGATTCTTTCGGGAGAGGATGCCGACATCAAGCCCGGCAACGCGCTTCCGATAAAGAACATCCCCCTTGGAACCCTCATCCACAACATTGAACTGATCCCCGGCAAGGGAGGCCAGCTTGTGAGGGCGGCGGGAAATGCCGCTCAGCTGATGGCCAAAGAGGGCGACTACTCCCAGGTGCGCCTGCCCTCCGGTGAAGTGCGGATGATACCGATGCTGTCCAAGGCCACAATCGGCCAGGTGGGCAACATAGACAACGAGAACGTCAACTGGGGCAAGGCCGGCAGAATCCGCCACAGAGGCATCAGGCCCCAGACGAGGGGCGTGGCAATGAACCCCAACGATCACCCCCACGGCGGCGGCGAAGGAAAATCACCCGTTGGTATGCCCAGCCCGGTAACCCCATGGGGCAAGCCCACACTGGGATACAAGACACGCAAGCGCAGGAAGCCCAGCGATAAGTTTATCGTCAGGCGCCGCAATCAGAAGTAGGCAAAGGAGGATATATAGATGTCACGTTCAGTTAAGAAGGGGCCGTATATTCAGCCCGTCCTGCTTAAGAGAATCCAGGATATGAACGAAAAGGGCCAGAAAAAAGTCCTTAAGACCTGGTCTCGCGCCTCGACAATATTCCCTGATTTCGTAGGGCACACAGTTGCTGTTCATGATGGACGCAAGCATGTTCCCATCTATATCACGGAGGAAATGGTCGGCCACAAGTTCGGAGAGTTTGCGCCCACGCGTACCTTCAGGGGTCACGCAGGCGAAAAGTCCTCCGGCGGTCGTTAAAGGAGGCTAAGGCATGGCAACAAGAGTTAAGGAAAAAGCGGCTGCACGCGCTGAGAACGCCGACAGGCGCCCCAGGGCCACAGCCAAACATATACGCATTTCATCGCGCAAGGTCAAGATAGTCGTGGATCTTATACGCGGCAAGAAGGTGGACGACGCCCTGGCGATATTGAAGTTCACCCCGAAGGCAGCATCCCCCGTCGTGGAGAAAGTGCTGCTGAGCGCTGTTGCAAACGCGGAGAATAACCTTGAACTGGACAGAAGCAGCCTGTACGTCGCAGAGTGCTTCGCCAACCAGGGCGCAACCCTCAAGCGTTTCCGCGCCGGCTCAAGGGGAATGGCTTCCCCCAGGCTTAAGCGCACCAGCCACATAACCGTCGTTCTCGATCAGGTTAAGTAGAGAGAGGAGAAGATTCATGGGTCAGAAAGTTAATCCTATTGGCGCGCGGGTTGGCGTAATAAAGGACTGGAGCACCCGCTGGTATGCCAACAAAAAGGATTTTGCCAATTTCCTGATTGAAGATAACCAGTTGCGCAAATATCTGAAAGAAAAGCTCATGCCCGCAGGCATCAGCCGCATTGATATCGAGCGCGCTGCCAGCAAGATCAGGATCATCATATACACAGCGAAGCCGGGCATCGTCATCGGCAGGGGCGGCACAGGTATCGAGCAGCTCAAGGCTGATATCGAAAAGAAGATCGGCAAGACAGTCTCGCTGGACATCAACGAGGTAAGAAACCCCGATCTGGACGCAGTGCTGGTGGCTGAGAACGTCGCGCAGCAGCTTGAAAGGCGCATTTCGTTCCGCAGGGCCATGAAGCAGTCCATCGGCCGGACCATGAGGGCGGGCGCGAAGGGCATCAAGATGCAGGTTGCGGGGCGCTTGGGCGGAGCGGAGATCGCCAGGAGCGAAACATACCACGAGGGATCCATTCCTCTGCAGACGCTCAGGGCGGATATCGACTACGGCACAGCGGAAGCCCACACAACATATGGAAATATCGGCGTGAAAGTTTGGATCTATAAGGGCCAGGTTCTTCCCAGGGCCAAGAATGCGCCGAAGCAGAAAGAGGGGAGCGTTTAATCATGTTGATGCCAAAGAGAGTTAAAAGGCGTAAGCAGATGCGCGGCAACCTTAAGGGCAAGGCTCACCGCGGCAACTTTGTTGCTTACGGCGAATATGGCCTGCAGGCGCTGGACGCCAAGTGGGTCACGGCAAACCAGATAGAGGCGGCGCGTATCGCCATGACGAGATATATCCGCAGGGGCGGAAAGGTCTGGATTAAGATATTCCCCCACAAGCCCGTCACAAAGAAGCCTGCGGAAACCCGCATGGGTTCGGGAAAGGGCTCACCGGAATATTGGGTGGCGGTTGTCAAGCCCGGCAGAGTTCTCTTTGAGATAGCCGGCGTTCCGGAGGATATGGCGAAGGAAGCGCTTCGCCTTGCTTCCCACAAGCTGCCGATCAGGACCAGGTTCATTAAGCGCGAAACAGTAGGCGCTATAGCAGACAACAGCGAGGGTGGTGAATAAGTTGAAAGCCAGTAAATTCTTCGATATGACGGACGATCAGCTGCGCACGCAGGAAAAGGAGCTGAAAGCTGAGCTTTTCAACCTCCGCTTCCAGTTGGCAACAGGCCAGCTTTCCAACCCGATGGCACTTAAGAACACAAAGCGCGACATCGCAAGAGTGAAAACCATTCTTCGTCAGCGTGAAATGCAGGCTCAGGCCTAAAGGGGAGGGAGAAAGCAATGTCAGAAGCAAGAGGTCTGCGCAAGGAGCGCGTTGGAACAGTCGTTTCAGATAAGATGGATAAGACTATCGTTGTGGCTATAATGGAAAGAAAAAGGCACGGGACATATGGCAAGATATTGAACCGTACCACGAAGCTGAAGGCCCACGATGAAAATAATGAATGCCAGATTGGCGATATCGTCCGCGTGATGGAAACAAGGCCCCTGAGCAAGGATAAGCACTGGAGGCTAGTGGAGATCATTGAAAAGGCGAAGTAGTAACCGCTGTAGGGAGGAAAAATCATGATACAAACACAGTCAAGGCTCAAGGTAGCCGATAATACCGGCGCCAAAGAGATTATGTGCATTCGCGTTCTTGGCGGCTCCTTCAGAAGAGCGGGCGGAGTTGGCGATATCATCGTCGCCTCGGTTAAGACTGCAACGCCCGGCGGCTCCGTTAAAAAGGGAGAGGTCGTAAAGGCGGTCATAGTTCGCACAAAGAAGCAGATCCGCCGGGTTGACGGAAGCTACATCCGCTTCGACGATAACGCCGCCGTAATAATACGCCAGGACAATCAGCCCGTTGGCACCCGAATTTTCGGGCCGGTGGCAAGAGAGCTGCGCGAACGCGACTTCATGAAGATTGTCTCGCTGGCTCCCGAAGTATTGTAGGAGGGAAAGAGCAATGCCGAAAAAAGCGCAGACCGCGCATAAAATGCATGTAAAAAAAGATGACACTGTGGTGGTCATCTCCGGCAAGGACAGGGGCAAGATGGGAAAAGTCCTTGTGGCCGAGCCGAAAGTTGGCAAGGTTATCGTTGAAGGCGTAAACATTGCCACGAAACACAAAAAAGCGAGATCTCAGGCCGAACAGGGTGGGATCATCCGCCAGGAAGCGCCCATTTACGCCAGCAAGGTCATGGTTTACTGTGATAGCTGCAAGAAGGCGACCAGGCGCTCTGTGAAGGTAAACAACGACGGAACAAGGGTGCGCGTGTGCAAGCATTGCGGCAAGGCCCTTGGCAAATAAGCGGGAGGATAAGTGAATGTCAAGACTAAAAGATAGATACATTTCCGAAATCGTTCCCGCGCTGGAGCAAAAGTTCGGATATAAGAACGTGAACCAGGTGCCCAAGCTGGAAAAGATAGTCATCAACATGGGCCTTGGCAACTGCAAGGACAACCCGAAGGCTCTTGACGCGGCTGTTGGCGATTTGGCCATAATCAGCGGTCAGAAGCCCGTGGTCACAAAGGCCAGGAAGTCCGTTGCAAACTTCAAGCTCCGCGAAGGAATGAGCATCGGCGCGAAGGTCACCCTCCGGGGCGAGCGCATGTACTTTTTTGCCGACAAGCTGATCTCCATCACCATCCCGCGCATAAGGGACTTCAGGGGCGTTTCCGCCAAGGCATTTGACGGCCGGGGCAACTACTCCTTGGGCCTGCGCGAGCAGTTGATCTTTCCGGAGATCGAGTATGACAAGGTGGACCAGGTCAGGGGCATGGAGATAGTGTTCGTGACTACCGCAAAGACGGACGAAGAGGCGAAGGAGCTCCTTGCTCAAATGGGCATACCTTTCGCTGATCAGCACTAGAAAGGGCGGGGTAATATGGCAAAGACGAGTATGAGAGTCAGGCAGGCACGTCCTGCAAAGTTTTCCACACGCGCCTATACGCGCTGCCGCATATGCGGGCGTCCGCATGCTGTGCTTCGCAAGTACGGGGTTTGCCGCATCTGCTTCCGCGAACTGGCCTATAAGGGAGAAATCCCCGGCGTTCGCAAGGCAAGCTGGTAATGCCGCTATATTAAGGAGGTAAGACAATGCTGGTAAATGATCCCATCGGCGATATGCTTGCGCGTATACGCAATGCGCAGATTGCAAAACATGACACGGTTACGATTCCCGCTTCCAACATGCTCAAGTCCATCGCGAAGATAATGCTGGACGAAGGCTTCGTGAAGTCGGTGGATTTTATCGACGAGGCTCCTCAGGGGAGCATAAAGATCGCTCTTAAATATTCTCAGAGCAAGAAGCCCATAATCAGCGGCCTTAAGCGCATTTCAAAGCCGGGGCTTCGGATATATGCAAAGAGCGAAGAAATTCCAAAGGTCCTTGGCGGCCTTGGCATCGCTGTGATATCTACGTCAAAAGGCGTTATGACAGACAAGCAGGCCCGCAGCAACTCTGTGGGCGGCGAAGTCCTCTGCTATATCTGGTAGCGGGCTTCGACTAAGAATGGAGGTGCAATAATGTCGAGAATCGGCAAACTTCCTATCGCCGTTCCAGCGGGGGTTGCAGTCAACATCGCCGGTGACAATACCGTTACGGTCAAGGGCCCCAAGGGCGAGCTGACAAGGAAGCTAAACAACGATATGAAAATCAGTCTCGAGGACGCGACTTTAACAGTCAGCCGTCCCACGGACAACAAGAACCACAGGGCGCTGCATGGCTTGACCAGATCGCTTTTAAGCAACATGGTCGTGGGCGTGACGGAAGGCTACCAGAAGACTTTGGAGCTTGTGGGAACAGGCTACAGGGCCAGCGTTAACGGCACAGAGCTTACCCTGGAGATCGGCTACAGCCATCCGGTTAAGTTTAAGGCCGAAAACGGCATCAGCTTCGAGTGCCCCGCCCCCAACAGGATCGTCGTCAGAGGCATCCAGAAGGAAGACGTGGGCCAGGTGGCCGCAAACATCCGCAAGATGCGCGAGCCTGAGCCTTACCTGGGCAAGGGCATCCGCTACCAGGGAGAGCGCATCATCCGCAAGGAAGGCAAGTCCGGAAAGTAGTAAGGGGGCATTGAAGTGATAAACAAGAAAGACAGAAACAAAATTCGCGTCATGCGCCACAAAAGAGTGCGCAAGAAGATTTCAGGCACGCAAGAGCGTCCCCGTTTCAGCGTCTATAGAAGCACCAACCACGTTTATGTTCAGGTGATTGACGACGCATCCGGGAAAACCCTCGTTTCCGCCTCTACGCTGGATCCGGCGGTCAAGTCGCAGCTTGAAAACCTTGACAAAAAAGGCGCGGCGAAATTGGTTGGCAAGCTTGCCGCCGAAAGATGCAAGCAAAACGGCATCGAGAACGTGGTTTTCGATCGTGGCGGCTATGTTTATACTGGCCGTATAGAGCAGGTTGCAGCCGGTGCGCGTGAAGCCGGGCTGGACTTCTAAACAGGAGGGTATATATGCAGCAGCGTAACGATAACAACAACAATCAGCGCGAGCGCAGGCCATACGGCGGCAGAGACCGCAGGGACGACCGCCGCAGGCAGCCCGTTGAGGAGCCCGAATTTAAGGAGAAGCTGGTCGCAGTCAACCGTGTTACAAAGGTTGTCAAGGGCGGGCGTAACTTCCGTTTCAGCGCGCTGATGGTGATCGGCGATGAAAAGGGCAGGGTCGGCACGGGCATGGGCAAGGCCGCTGAAATTCCTGAGGCCATCCGCAAGGGCCGCGAGGCCGCAAAGCGCAATATGATCACCGTTTCCACTGTGGGAACGACGATTCCCCATGAGGTTACCGGCAAGTTCGGTACCGCGAAAGTACTGCTCCTCCCCGCTCCGGAGGGCGCTGGCGTCATCGCCGGCGGACCGGCCAGGGCAGTTTTGGAGCTGGCGGGCATAAAGGATATATTCACAAAGTCTATCGGCACTTCTAACCCCAATAACGTCGTCAAGGCGACGATGGAGGGCCTTGGAAGGCTTAAGACTGCGGAAGAATACGCCGCCCTTCGCGGCAAGACCGTCGAAGAAATAATCGGTTAAGGGGGGCGCTAAAATGAGTCTTAAAGTAACGCTTAAAAGAAGCACAATCGGCTGCCTCAAGGACCAGAAGGCCACTATAGCCGCTCTGGGACTTAGAAAGCCCAACCAGGTAGTCATCAAGCCGGACAATCCTTGCATACGCGGCATGTTGTTTAGGGTCAGGCATCTGGTGGAAGTAGAAGAAATTGCGCAGTAGTGGAGGTACGACATGAAATTACATGAATTATCCCCTGCCGAAGGCTCCAGAAAGTCTGCGAGAAGGCTTGGCCGAGGCATGGGCTCCGGCCTTGGAAAGACCTCCGGTAAGGGCCACAAGGGCGCCAAGGCAAGATCCGGCGGCGGCAAGAGGCCCGGCTTTGAAGGCGGACAGACGCCTTTGTACCGTATTTTGCCAAAGCGCGGCTTCAGCAACGCAAGGTTTGCCATAAGGTATGCTGAGGTGAACGTTTCCGATCTGGAACTCTTTGAAAGCGGTTCCGTGATCGATCCCCAGGTGCTCCTTTCAAACGGCATCATTCGCAAGGAGCTGGACGGGGTGAAGATTCTCGGCGACGGTGAACTTACCAAGAGTCTGACCGTCAAGGCGGCGAAGTTCTCCAAGGGCGCTATAGAAAAAATTGAGGCTAGCGGTGGGAAGGTAGAGGTGATCTGATTTGCTGCAAATTCTTCGTAACGCATGGAAAGTCGAGGAACTACGCAAGAAGATTCTCTACACACTGTTTATGCTACTTATATACAGGCTGGTGGGCATCGTTCCCACCCCCGGGGTAAACAGTGCGATCATTGCGGAGGCGGTGGCAGGAAGCGATCTGTGGGGGATGCTGAACATAATCAACGGCGGTAACTTTGCAAACTTTACGCTGCTGGCCATGGGCATAAGCCCCTACATAACGGCATCGATAGTGATGCAGCTCCTCACCATGGCGATACCTAAGCTGGAGGAGATGCAAAAGCAGGGCGAAGAAGGCCGACGCAAAATTCAGACATACACAAGATATGCGACGATACTGCTGGGAGCCATACAGGCAATAGGCATAATCATCGGCATGGGGCCCACGGCAGTTTACAACCCCGGCTTTTTCACCTACTTTACGATAGCCGTGGCGATGGCCGCAGGCACAGCATTTGCGATGTGGCTTGGCGAGCGTATCACCGAAAAGGGCATTGGCAACGGCGTTTCACTGTTGATTCTGGTGGGCGTGGTCGCAGCGCTTCCGGCGCAGTTTAGAAACATTATCGTTGGATATATTCAGGACCCCAGCAAGATTTGGACTGCACCGGTCATAATCGTATCCTTTGCGCTTTTGATCGTGGGTATCGTGTGCATTGATATCGGCGAAAGAAGAATCCCCGTGCAGTACGCAAAGCGCGTGGTGGGCAGGAAGATGTACGGCGGTCAGAGCACGCATCTGCCCCTCAAGGTCAACTCCACAGGAGTTCTGCCCTTGATATTCGCTTCGTCAATCATTCAGTTCCCGATGATAATCGCCAGCTTTTGGCCCGGAGCAAGGTTCACCCAGTGGTTTAACACTGTGTTCCGTTCGACCGGCCCGGTGTACATGATAGTATTCGCGCTGCTGATAGTCGGGTTCACTTTCTTCTATTCGTCGGTTTCTTTCAACCCGATTGAGATTTCGAAGAATTTGCAGCAAAACGGCGGCTTCATTCCGGGCATACGCCCAGGCCGTTCCACGTCTGACTACATCCGGCGCATATCCAACAGGATCGTATCCTTTTCCTCAGTTTTCCTTGCGGTTATTGCCATTATACCGACGCTGTTCCTCGCGCTGACCGGCATGGTTGCGCCATTTACGGCAACAGGTATTTTGATCGTGGTGTCGGTTTCAATTGAAACCACAAAGAAGATCGAGTCGCAGATGCTCATGCGTCACTACAAGGGCTTCCTGCACTAGCACTCACATTAGCTTTTACACCAACACTGAGGGGTAAGCTGTATAATGAACTATAATCTCGTGTTTTTAGGCCCTCCCGGGGCCGGAAAGGGAACCCAGGCGGTGAGAATTGCCTCACGTCTGGGCATCCCTCATATTTCAACGGGTGATATGCTGAGAGCCGCCATAAAAGGGCAAACGCCCATAGGCGTGCTGGCGAAGGCTTTCATGGACAGGGGAGAACTGGTTCCCGACAGCGTTGTCATAGACATCGTTAAGGAGCGCATCGATGAGGATGATTGCAAAGACGGCTATATTCTTGATGGGTTCCCCCGCACACTGGCTCAGGCTGAAGCGCTTTCAAGCATCACTGTCATAAGAAAAACGGTGAACATAGCCGTAGATGATGAAAAGCTGGTGGCTCGGCTCAGCGGCAGGCGCGTTTGCCTAAAATGCGGCTACACAGGGCATGTAAATTATGAAAAAGGCATCGTTTGCCCCAGATGCGGCGAAAAGCTTGCCCAAAGGGACGACGATCAGCCGGACACAATCCGCAATAGACTGAAAGTTTACAACGAGAGCACCCGGCCGTTGATAGAATATTATGCCCGGCAAGGACTCCTTGTAAACATAGACGGTTATCAGGAAGTTGAAAAGGTGACCAAGGACACACTGGCCGCTTTGGGCGTGGATTAAGGTAAGCGAAAAAGGGGCAAAAAATGGTTTCAATTAAATCGGCAGCGGCTGTTGCCAACATGAAGCTTGCGGGCAAGGTGGTGTATGACGCTCTTTGCGCTGTGAAAGCGGCGGTCAGGCCGGGGATATCCACGATGGATCTGGATGTCATCGCAGAGGAGGTCATCACAAATGCGGGGGCCAAGCCATCCTTCAAGGGTTACAACGGTTTCCCGGCAAGCATTTGCGCATCTATTGACGGCGAGGTCGTCCACGGCATACCCTCACGAAAGAGGCTGCTGCGTGATGGGCAGATAATCTCCATCGACTGCGGCGCCATAGTGAACGGATACCACGGCGACAGCGCCCTGACGATTCCCGTGGGCGATATATCCGAGGAGGCTCAGCTTTTGATCAAGCGCACCGAGGAAGCCTTCTGGGAGGCATTCAAGGTGATACGCCACGGCGCAAGGCTGAATGACATCGGCCACGCGGTTCAAAGCTATGTGGAGGCCTTCGGCTATGGGGTGGTAAGAGAGCTTTGCGGCCACGGAATCGGCAGGAATATGCACGAAGACCCGGAGGTGCCAAACTACGGAACGAAGGGCACGGGCATCAGGCTTAGCGAGGGCATGACTATCGCTGTTGAGCCCATGATAACCGCCGGAAAGCCCGCAGTCTCTTTGGGCGAGGATAAATGGATCGTGTTTACGAAGGACGGCTCTTTAGCGGCTCATTATGAGCATACTTTGCTGGTAACCAAGGGTCTGCCGGTAATTCTTACCCTTCCTGATGAATTGCAAGAAGGATTTACAGGATGAGTGTAGAATATATAGAAGTTGGTCGTGTATGTGTTTCAAGGGCCGGACATGACAAGGGCGCCTTATATGTGGTGCATGAAACCTTGGCCGATGGCTATGTTATGCTGGTGGATGGAACGAGAAGGCCGTTGAACAATCCTAAAAAGAAAAAGGTTAAACACATCAAGGGCACGCCATATGTGCTGGATGGTTTGGCTGAAAAGTTTTCAGGTAAAAAGATAGCGTTTGATTTTGAGATCGCCAAGGCGCTTGACGAGATCAGACAGGACATTACCATGAAGGGCAAGGAGGGTTAATTTGTCCAAAGAAGACGTTATAGAAGTCGAAGGCATCGTTACCGAGGCCTACCCAAATGCCGTTTTTCAAGTGGAACTGCCCAATGGTCACAAGATATTGGCCCATATTTCCGGCAAGCTGAGGATGAATTTCATCAGGATTTTGCCTGGGGACAGGGTAACCATAGAGCTTTCGCCTTATGACCTGACCAAGGGAAGGATCACCTGGCGTGGCAAGGGCTCGTAATGAGCAAAGCTTTTAATAGAGCAAAGCACCTTGCGGGAATCGGAAGAATCATCAACTGGAGGAATTTACAATGAAGGTCAGACCATCCGTAAAGCCCATGTGCGAAAAGTGCAAGATTATCAGGCGCAAAGGCCATGTGATGATCATCTGCGAAAATCCCAAGCACAAGCAGAAGCAGGGCTAGTAAAAGAAGATATCAAAAGCGAAGCGCATCAATCGCGCATTCGCTTTTGATGGTGTAAAAGCGTAGCTTTTGGGGCAATATATTCCATAAGAGGAAGATGCTGCCCGAAAAGCGACGCACTAAAGTAAGAAAAGCTTAAAATTTTCACAAAACTCGCAATAGAAGAAGCGTGATGCGGCTGCACCTGCCTTACCCGCGGGTGATTCACACTCTTTTATATATAAAAACAACATTTATGCGCAAAAGCGCGACGAAAAATACCGGAGGTGTTCAGGCACAATGGCAAGAATAGCAGGTGTAGACCTTCCCAGGGCAAAGCGTGTTGAAATCGGTTTGACATATATCTACGGCATAGGTTTAAAGACCTCCCAGACGATACTGAAAGAGACCGGCGTAAGCCCCGACACCAGGGTGACAGACCTGACAGAAGACGACATTTCAAAGCTGCGCGATTATATCGACCACCATGTGAAGGTGGAAGGTGACCTGAGAAGGGAAGTCTCGCTGAATATCAAGCGCCTTGTTGAGATAGGCTGCTACCGCGGAGTCCGCCACCGCCGCAATCTGCCAGTGAGAGGCCAGTCCTCCAAGCAGAACGCGCGCACACGCAAGGGCCCCAAGCGCAGCGCCGCCGGCAAGAAAAAAGGCAGATAGACAAGGAGGATATGAAACGTGGCTAAAACTACAAAGGGCAAGCGCGTGGTACGCCGCCGCAGAGAGCGCAAGAACATCGAGCGTGGCGCGGCGCACATCCGCTCGTCTTTCAACAATACGATAGTAACTATCACAGACACTCAGGGCAACGCGATTTCATGGGCGTCTGCAGGGGGCCTCGGCTTCCGCGGAAGCAAGAAGTCCACTCCTTTTGCCGCGCAGATGGCAGCAGAAACCGCTGCTAAGGCCGCTATGGAGCATGGGCTTAAGACCGTTGAAGTTTATGTGAAGGGCCCCGGCTCCGGGCGCGAAGCCGCGATCCGTTCGCTTCAGGCTGCTGGCCTTGAAGTGACGATGATCAAGGACATGACGCCTGTTCCCCATAATGGGTGCCGTCCGCCTAAGCGCAGAAGAGTGTAAGGGAGGTAAACAAATGGCAAGATATACTGATTCGGTTTGCCGCCTTTGCCGCCGCGAAGGCACCAAGCTGTTTTTGAAGGGCGACAGATGCTACGGCCCCAAGTGCGCAGTCAGCCGCAGGGCGACCCCTCCGGGAGAGCACGGCCAGGCAAGAGCCCGTAAGATGAGTGAATATGGTTCCCAGCTTCGCGAAAAGCAGAAGGTCAGAAGGGCCTACGGCGTGCTGGAGAGGCAGTTCAGAAGATATTTCGACAAGGCTGAAAACATGAAGGGCGTCACAGGCGAAAACATGCTTCAGATGCTGGAGCTCAGGTTGGACAATGTGGTTTACCGCCTCGGCTTTGGTAATTCAAGGGCTCAGGCCCGTCAGTTCATTCTCCACGGACATGTGAGCGTGAACGGCAATAAGGTTAACATCGCCTCCTATCAGGTTGGTTTAAACGATGTCATCGCCATACGCGAGCGCAGTTACGACGTTGAGCAGTTCAAGGCGCTGCGCGAAGGCACAGGCAAGCTTGTGCCCAAGTGGCTCACCCTTGACGCGCAAAACCTCCAGGGCACTGTGTCGGCACTCCCCACAAGAGAGGATATCGACCTGACCATTGAAGAGCATTTGATCGTCGAGTTTTATTCCAGATAAGACTTGTCCGTTTATTTCACTACTTTTGCAGGAGGTTAGTCTTATATTATGATAGAAATGGAAAAGCCTAAGATTGAGTGCGTAGAAATGGCGGACGACGGCTGTTACGGCAAGTTTGTGGTGGAACCTTTGGAAAGGGGCTTTGGCATAACTCTTGGAAACTCGCTTCGCAGGGTGCTTCTTTCAAGCCTTCCCGGCGCGGCGATATCCACTGTGCGCATAGACGGCGTGCTGAAGGAGTTCTCCACTGTTCCGGGCGTCAAAGAAGACGTCACCGAGATAGTATTGAATCTCAAGCAGCTTTCGGCCAAGGTTTTCTCCGAAGCCGTAAAGACCGTGACGGTTAGCGCGGTTGGTCCCACGGTGATCACAGCGGGCGATATCGTGGCGGACGAAGAGGTCGAGATCATCAACAAGGATCTGATCATCGCCACTTTGAGCGAAGGTGCGAAGCTTTCAATGGAGATGACCCTTGAAAATGGCAGGGGCTATGTGAGCGCCGATAAGAACAAGAAAAACGGCCTGCCCATTGGCGTAATCCCGATAGATTCAATATTTACGCCTGTTTTCAAGGTGAACTACCAGATAGAGGATACCCGTGTGGGTCAGGTGACAGACTATGACAAGCTGACGCTGGAGGTCTGGACGGACGGCTCAATCAAGCCGGACGAGGCGGTATCAAGCGCGGCGAAGCTGCTGACAGAGCAGTTGATGCTGTTCGTCTACCTGTCCGACAATGTGATCCCGATAGACTTTAGCGAGCCGGAAGACAAGAAACTCGAAAAAGTCCAGGTTATGACAATCGAGGAGTTGGACCTTTCAGTGCGTGCATATAACTGTCTTAAGCGCGCGAACATCAACACCGTGTATGAGCTGATACAGCGCAACGAGGAAGAGATGATGAAGGTTCGCAATCTCGGCAAGAAATCCCTCGAGGAAGTCGAGCAGAAGCTTGCCGCATTAGGGCTTCGGTTGAATCAGAATGATGATTGATTAGTAAGGAGGAACTTACAACAATGGCTCAGCGTAAAATGGGAAGACCTGCCGATCAGCGCCAGGCGTTGCTTCGCAATCAGGTCACATATTTCCTCTGGTACGGCAAGCTGGAAACGACCCTTGAAAGGGCAAAGGAAATTCGCAAGATAGCCGAGAAGTTCATCACGATGGCTGCGAATGAATATGATAATACAGTTGAAGTTACCAAGCAGACAAACAACGAAAAAGGCCAGACGGTTGAGGTCACATTTGTGAACGACGCGCCGTCAAAGCTCACTGCCAGAAGGGCGATGCTGTCCTATCTTTACCGGATTCCCCATATGCGGCTTCCGGAGGAGGATAAGCACGACTTCATTGAGCGCACGAAGGATATCAAAAACCCGCTGGTGGAGAAGATCTTCCGCGAATACGGCCCCAAATACCGTGAGCGCAGGGAAAAGACCGGCCAGGGCGGCGGATACACCCGTATAATCCGTAAAGGCCCCCGCAGGGGCGATGCCGCTGAAATGGTCATCATAGAGCTGGTTTAGTATCCATTGTAAAAAGTAAGAGCCTGTTTTTGTTATTTTGAAAATGCAAAAGCAGGCTTTTTCTATTTTTATATCCGGTAAGCGACTAAAATAACGAACAAAAGAAAGAAAAAAAGAAAAAGGCAGGTGCATGTTTATGATAAACGGAAAAACCGAAGGCATAAGAAGCTCGCTCTTGGCGGAGATGGAGTCACTTTACGAAATTGAGACCGACAGGGATCAATTTGCTTCCATTGAGCTGCTTGCCGCCATGGCAAAATACACCGGGATTTTAGGCAGGGAGATATCCGTTTACATTAACCGGGCCGGCGGCGTTGTGGATATAAGCATCGGCGATTCATCCACCGTTGCCCTTCAGAACATCAGGCTGCGCAGAAATGCTCAGAGGCTTTCGGGCCTAAGGTGCATCCACACCCACCCGGAGAGCACCGCCCTTCTTTCACCGGTGGATATCCAGTCTTTAGTGAACATGCGCTTTGACGCTATGGCGGCCCTGTCCGTCAGGGACGGAAAACCCAGCGCAATAAGCTGTGCATTCTTGGCGATTGGCGACAGCGGTACCGTTAGAGCTCAGGTGGAGGAGCCTGTGGGAATATATCAGATTCCCCAGCAGGAGTGGATGGCGCGCATATACGAGGTGGACGCCGTCATCGGCAAGGAGCTGCAGGAGGAAAGTGCGATTGAAAAAGCGCTTCTGATAGGCCTGGAGGACGAGGAGAGCGAGTCCATGAAGGAGCTTTTCAGCCTGGCTCAGACAGCGGGAGTGGAGGTTCTAGGCTTTGTCACCCAAAAGAAGCCTTCAAGGGACCCGGCGACATACATCGGCAAGGGGAAAGCTCAGGAGATTTCGCTTGAGGCGCAGTCGCGGGATGCCCAGCTTTGCATATTCAACGATGAGCTGAGCGGTGCGCAGATCAGAAACTTGGAGAACATAATCGGCTGCCGTGTGATCGACAGGACGATGCTGATTTTGGACATATTCGCCGGCAGGGCAAAATCCCGGGAGGGCAAGCTGCAGGTGGAACTGGCCCAGCTTAAGTATAACTCGTCAAGGCTCACCGGCCTGGGCATAGCGCTTTCAAGGCTGGGCGGAGGAATCGGCACGAGGGGCCCCGGGGAAACAAAGCTGGAAACAGACAGGCGGCATATTCGCCACAGAATAGGCCAGCTTGAGCGGGAGATAAAGGAAATTGAAAAGCGCAGAGCCACCAACAGAGCCCGCCGGGAACGCAACGAGGTGCCTGTGGTAGCCTTGGTGGGCTACACCAACTCCGGCAAGTCCACATTGCTGAACGCCTTGAGCGGAGCCAGCGCTTTTGTGCAGGATGCGCTCTTTGCGACGCTGGACCCCCTCACTAGGTCGATAGAACTGCCCGGCGGAAGCCCATGCCTTCTGGTTGATACAGTCGGCTTTATAAGCAAACTGCCCCACGCGCTGGTTGACGCATTCAAGTCAACACTGGAGGAGGCTCTTTTTGCTGATCTGCTGGTGATAGTGGCTGATATATCCAACCCGAATGCCGCCCAGCAGCAGGAGGTGGTTGACGATGTTCTGGCCCAACTTGGCGCTAAGGATAAAAAGCGAATAATCGCCTATAACAAGATGGACAAAGCGGGGTTCCTGCCGGGCTTTTCCCTAAGGGAAGCGGTGGCCATATCCGCCGCCGAAGGCACGGGGCTGGATCAGCTTCTGGAAGCAATCGAAGAAATGGTGCTTGAAAACCAGGTGACTGCAGAGCTGCTGGTGCCCTATGCAAAGGGCAATGTGCAGGCATTCATACATAAATACGGCAATGTGCTGTCGGAAGATTACGAGGACGAGGGCAGCAGGATAAAATTCACGATGGATCAGGTATCATTTGGGAGAGTCCAGAAGATGATGAAGGAATAAAGAAATAGGGCGCGGGGATTGAAGCGCGAAATGATATGAGATTGACCAAGTGAATGGCGGTTAAAGATGGAGCTTCGCGCACCCGGTTTATTATTGAGAACAGTAAACAGTGACGATATTTGTGAAGCTGCTCGAATGTGGGCGTTTGAAAAGGAGAGATCTCACTAAATGAAGGTTGCTTTCTTATGCTTTTAAAGAAGCCGAACCATCTTTTGTAAACGGCGGTTGTAATAAAAATAGTCCCGCGTCTTTCAAGGCCGTGAAAAAGATTGGCATGGTGAAAATGCTTTTGATAAAAATGGCGACCCTCCATTTTGTTGAGCCGCAATCAATAATAAAATACAGAACAGATAAAGCTGTTTTGCTATATCTTTCATGCTCTTATGTAAAACGGTAAGGAATTTCTCCTTACCGTTTTTTCTGTTTTTTCATGCAGCCTAATCCCAGGGGTGTTTCATGAATGAACGCCGCAAGGCATGGGCTTAGAGCTGCTGCATCGGCTCCAGAAGCTCTTTGTTTATGATAACACCGCGCTCGCGCAATATGTCCGCAAGATAGGGGGCGGAGAGCTCCTGTATGGTTGAGGCTCTGTTTTGCGCCAGCATCGCCGCGGCTGTGCCCGCCGCTTCGCCCGTCACCGCGCATGGCGGGATAACCCGAAGCACATCCCAGGCGTCATCCTTCGCGCCCATGCAGCGCCCGGCCGCCAGAAGATTGCCCGTCTTGCGGCCATAGAGGCTGGAAAGAGTCACGCAGTAACCCAGGGCCGGCTTGCGCCAGTCGCCCGTCATGCCCACGGCGTCGTCCATCCAAAGGCCGATATGGCTCGGAGCGATGTCCCGCACGGACGAAAGCCTGCGCGTCATGCGAAATAGCGGCATCATCGGAATCAGGAATGGAATCTCCTGTGCGCCGGTCCGCCGGTTGTACTCGCGGCTCTTGTCCAGTATGAACTTGTGCATGTCTATTATATACTGGCTCACATCGCGCCCGTCGTCTCCGCTGTAGAAGCGGCTGCCCTCGGGGCAGGGGCCTTTAAGCGGATCGGTGTTGGGGTGCAGATTGATCTCGCAGCGGGACAGGTCCGCGCCGAAATACCAGCCGCTTCGGCGGTTCTGGTCGCTGCTGAAGGTATCCTCGCCGGCCAGGAAGCATAGGTCCGCGTCGCCGGTGCAGTCCACATAGGCTTTGGCGGAAATCGCCAGGCGTCCGCTCTTGTTCTCAACAAATACATGGCGCAGCAGGCCGTTTTCAATGCCGCAGCCGCACAGGTGGCTGTCGTACCAGATGTCGATTCCTTCCCTTAGCAGCAATTGCTCCAGGGCCAGCATCATGGGCGCGGCGTCATAGGCCACCTGATAGCGCTTTTTTGCGCGCTCCTCCGGGCTTGCCTCCCTTTGCCAGCACTTGGGGATGCTGGCTCTTGGATTTTCCTTGCCCTCGGGCCTTTTTAGCTGCCCCGCCCGCACGGACTTTAGCAGCAGTTCCTCGCCGATGCCGCCGATCAGCTTGCGGCCGTATCCGTCGCACAGGGGCAAGTAGATGATGATCAGCCCCAGAGTGGCGAGCCCGCCCAGGGCGCATTGCTTTTCCAGCAAAATGACTTTCGCCCCGCTGCGCGCCGCGGCCAGCGCCGCCGATACGCCTGCGATGCCGCCGCCCGCCACCACCACATCCGCCTGTGCGGCCACCTTAACCTGCCGGCCCGGTTCCCATACGCTCTTTGCCGTTGCCATAGTGTCTCCTTTATTTTGCCTTCGCGGGGATCAGGCTATCGTCAAAATGGATTCTTCTATTCTGCCTTCGCGGGGATCAGGCTATCATCAAAATGGATTCTTCTATTCTGTCTTCGCGGGAATCAGGCTATCATCAAAATGGATTAGGACATCCGATTTCGCAAGTGCGCCCTGTAGCCGCTGAATGTTGACGCCGCTGACAGCGCAGCCTTCGTCGATGGCGTGGGCGGCGGCAAGGCCGGCGGCCTGTCCCGTTAATATGGCGGGGGGAATGACCCGAAGGACGTCCCAGGCCCAGCCAGTTCCCGATGCGCACCTGCCCGCTGTGAGCAGGTTGCCGAAGCCTTGGTTAATAAGGCAGCGATAGGGAACCTCATAGAGGAGGTCGCGGTGGGTAAAGTCGCTAATGGCGCAGACGGAATCGTCAAAATGCCTGTAGGCGTCCTCCGGCTTCAGGGTGTAATCCCCATCAATGCGCCGGGTGGTGCGAAACTGCGCCATGCCGGGCAGCGTCACCAGCTCGCGGGAAAAACGCTCGTCGTCCTTCAGCCGATCAAGCAGAATCATCTGGTTATCAAGCACATATTCGGTTACGTCCTGGGCTGTAACGCCGCCGTACAGCCTGCGCCCCTCGGGCTGGTTCTTGCCGGACAAAAGTGCGCCTCCGCCGCGGACCGGCGTGATCGCGTCGTTTATGCGGCCCGTTTCCACGGCCTTTTTGCAGCTTTCAAGGCTGATCTGCTTCGCGCTGTAGGAGAAGTAATTCTTGCCCTGAACGGTGGGCACGCCCGCTCTAAACAGCAGGTCTGCGTCGCCGGTGGCGTCGATGACCACCCGACAGGCGTAGAACCCGCGCCCGGTTTTGTTTTCCACGGTCACGCCCCGGCAATGCCCGCCTTCCATCACGGGCTTGACTGCAAGGGTATCCAGCAGCATGTCCACCCCTTCGTCCATCAGCAGCTTTGCCAGCGCGATTGCGCACAGGTTGGGCGAATAACGTGTCACGTAGCGCGCCTGCGCCGGCCCGTCGGGCAGCCCGTCCTTCCACTCAGGCGGGATGGTGTCAAACCCGTAGCGCACCGCCAAATCCAGGAACTCCTGGGCCATGCCTCTCATTATCTGTACGCCCCGGCCATTGCACAGCGGCTCAATGTAGTTTATGAGCCCCAGCGTCGCAAGGCCTCCCAGCGTCACGCTTTTTTCGAGCAGCAGCACGCTTTTGCCCGCCCGCCTGGCGGACAGCGCCGCCGCAACGCCCGCAACACCGCCGCCGGAGACCACCACGTCAAAGCTGCCCAATACCGGCACCTGGTTTTGCTCGGTTATATACTGCATTTTGTTCCTCCTTGATGATATTGATTATAGTCTATGAATAAATCCTCACAACGAGATCTCTTCCTTGATCATGCTGCCGGGCGTGTCGCCCATTCGCTTTTTGTAGGCTCTGCGAAAGCTCTTGTCGTCCAAATATCCCACGCGCTGCGCCACTTCCTTGATCTTGCAGGCGCCTTCGCTCAAAAGCCGGTGTGCTTCGCGTATGCGCAGACCCTCCAGATAGTAAAAGAAATTGACTCCGGTGCAGGTCTTGAAGTATTTGGAGGCGTAGGACTCGTTTAAGTCAAAGACTTCGGAGAGCTTTTTAAGTGAAAGTTCCCGGTCGGTAAAATGGGTATCGATGTATTCCAGCATGCGGGTGCCCATATCGCCGCTCTGGTTCCGGCGCGCCTTAAATGTCTGGCATATGGCAAGAAACTGTTCGGCAAGCTTTGAAAAAAGCTCCTCGTAGTCCTGGGCTTCAGGCAGATTGCAGTATTGGACATCGCCGCTTACCTTCAAAAGCGTGCCCTGGAGTTCGTCAAACAGTCGGCGCGTCATATCCAAAGACAGCCTGCCGAAGGCGAGGTTATCGCTTTGTATCATGTCCAGCAGCGCAGCGACTGAGTCGGACTTGCCCGCGCGCACCAGCTCGATCAAGCGCATCTCGGTCTCGATGGAATAATAATATGTGTTGTTCTTGGTGTGCGCGCCGCTGTACCAGGCGATCTGCCGGGGTTCCTGCTGGGGCATGCGGCTCAGGTCCACGGCGTCGTAGAGGGAGAAGGCAACCTCTGTGATGACAGGGCATATGCGCCCGCAATACGCCTGGAGCCCGGCGCCCAGCGAGTTTTTCATCTGCTCATCCAAGCGAAGGAGACTGCGTTCGGCCTGCTCCATGCACTCCTGCGGCGTATATTTGCCAAAGCACATAAGGGCGTAAAACACATTCTTGTCATGGTGGACGAAAAAAATCTTGCCGTCAAAACCGGTAAACTTAAATTCGCTGATGAAGGAAACGCTTGCTTCCCAACAGTCCTGGGGGTCCACAAGGGCAGTTGCGGCGCAGTACCAGTTGCCGCTGATGCCCATCTTCTTCAGCATTTCGGTGGAAACGGGGCAGTCGCCGCGCAAAACCGCGCTGATGCAAAGGCGCTTGAGCAGTCTGCGGTCGGTTCTTAAGCTGTATTGAAGGCGCTGATTATCTTCAAACAGCGTCTGGACTTTTTCGCCCACATACTTGAAGGGTTGCTTCACGGTTTCTTCCCGGGATTCATCGCGGTAAAGCAGCACCAGCTTGTCAAGGGCGCCCGCCAGCGGGTGCATGTGCCGCTTGAGCAGCAGATAGGCCACGAAAAGCCCCATGACCAGCGAGCAGAGGGAAGAGCCCACGGTAAGAAGTTGAATGCGCTTTGGTTGGGCCAGCATCCGGTGGGTTGGAAGGGCCGCCACAAACTGCCAGCCGGTGACCGGGCTTTTGATGTGCACGAAGGTCATGTCAACGCCGTTTATCTGCTGGCGCGTCTTTGCGTCCTGCAAAAATTCACTTAGAAATTCCGGGTTTGCATCCGGCCCCAGCTTGGAGATCATCACCTGCCCCTGGCCGTCCAGCATGTAGGCGTAGCCTGTGTCGTAAACCTCGACGGCGTCAAGCAGCGCCTTGAGCTTCGCCTCGTCGATCAGAAGAAGCACCGAGGCGGTATACTTACGCGAGATGTTGACCGGAATGGTGCGCACATAGGCCAACGAGCGGTAGTTTATCAGCTCAGTTTTTGCCGTTACATCGGCCACAAAGCGCCCCTTTTCATAATAGGTGCCTTCCATCAGCGCCATGAACTCATCATAGGAGAGATTGTCGAAGGTGAAGAAACGGCCGTAAAAATTGCTCTTTTTGTAGGCGGTATTGTTTGAAACGATGATATCGTTGTTGTAGAAAAACACATAGATATCCCGCACGAAGAGCTCGTTTTCAATGCTCTGCTTTAAATCCTTTTGAAATTCCCATACGCGCAGGTAGGTTTCCGCGTCCTGGGTGCGGTTCAAAGCAAAATACGGCAGCTTGCCGTTGTTGGAAAGCGACTGCGTGATGTTGTCCATGGAGGCAAGACGGTCCTCGATGGCGCTCTGGGCCTGCATCAGCACGGCTTCATTATTTTCAAGAATGGTGTCCGAAAAGCGCTCGGAGGTATATAGATAAACAAGCGCGCCCATGCCGATGGGGACCAGCAGCATAATCAGGCACGAAAGCATCAGGTTTTGCACAAACGAGCTTCTTTTCAAGCCATACCTCCTCTCTTTCGCTTGAGTGTTTCATGCGGTAAGGCTATTTGAATGTATTTTACTATGCTTCTTATAAATAACATTATAACCCCTAAGCCCAAAAGGAACAACGCCCCAAAAATGAAAAGCACTCAATTTTTGCAAAACACCGGTTTAGGGTGTTTTTTTAAAATATGGGCGTTGCTAAGATGGTGACCGCGGGCTATGATTATCGGGAAACAATACATTAACAAAAACAATAAATAGTAAATGGACGGAGGGCTTTGATGCTTGATGTGAAGGTAAGAGGCGCTGCAAAAAGCGATTTTTTGCGGCGCATTCAAAAGACGTGGATTTTAACGGCCATGATTGTGCCGGGCTTTATCTATTACATTATTTTTGAATATGTTCCCATGTACGGCATATTGATTGCCTTTCAGAACTATCGGCTGGGCAATTCCTTTTTGGCGGGGCCCTGGGTGGGCTTCAGGCACTTTATTGCGTTTTTTGAGCATCAGCACTTCGCAAGGCTGGTGCGCAACACTCTGATAATCAACCTTTACCAGGTGCTGTTTTCATTCCCGATGCCCATATTGCTGGCGCTTCTTTTAAATGAGGTGCGCAACCGGCTCATTAAAAACTTTGTGCAGACGGTTTCCTACCTGCCGCATTTTATTTCCATGGTGGCCGTGGCGGGCATGCTGACGGTGCTGCTTTCGCCGGATAACGGCATCGTAAACCGAATGCTGGTCGCTTTTGGCGCAAAGCCCATCTATTTCCTGGCAGAAACGCGCTGGTACCGCAGCGTGTACATCATTTCGGACATATGGAAAACGGTGGGCTATGGCTCCATAGTCTATCTGGCGTCCCTTTCCAACGTGCCGCTGGAGCTGTACGAGGCCGCCACGGTGGACGGAGCGTCGCGCATACAGAAGATCACCAAAATTTCGCTGCCCAGCATAATGCCAACCATCACCATAATGCTCATACTGAAGATGGGCGGCATCATGTCCCTGGGCGTTGATAAGTCGCTGCTTTTGCAGACGCCCATCACCTATGAGGTAAGCGATGTCATCTCCACGTTCGTCTACAGGCGGGGCTTGGAGAAGGCCGAATACAGCTTTGCCTCGGCGGTGGGGCTGTTCAATTCCGGGATCAACGCGCTTATGCTGGTGGGCACAAACGCCCTTTCCAAGCAGATGAGCGAAGTTGCGCTGTGGTAGGAGGATTGCTATGATAAACGACCGTTCTGCTTCATCCATAGTGTTTGATATCGTTTTGTATGCGGTTTTGGCGCTGCTGGTAATCGTCACATTGTTTCCGGTGCTGCATGTGGGCGCGGTTTCATTGAGCGAGAGCACTGCCATTTCTCAGGGCAAGGTGAGCATATGGCCTGTGAATTTCACCCTGAGCGCGTATGAGAAAATTATGACCGGCGGGGCCGTTCCACGGGGCTTTGTAAACTCAGTCTACTACACGCTTTTCGGCACCGTCATCAGCATGGCGCTGACTATACTGACTGCGTACCCGCTCTCAAAGAAGCGCCTGCCGCTGCGGGGCTTTTACACAGCGCTGTTCATGTTCACCATGTTCTTTGGCGGCGGGATGATTCCATCGTTTTTGCTGGTGGTAAACCTGAACATCTACAACACCGTCTGGGCGCTTCTCCTGCCAGGTGCCATCTCCACATGGAACCTGGTCATATTGCGCACGTTTTTCCAGGCGGTGCCCGATGAGTTGGAGGAGGCGGCCAGCATCGATGGCGCAAACGACATGACGGTGCTGGCACTCATCGTGCTGCCTCTTTCAAAGGCAGCCCTTGCCACCATCAGCCTGTTCTACGCAGTGGCGCGCTGGAACAGTTGGTTTTCCGCAGCCATCTACCTGCGGTCCAGCAGCCTCTACCCGCTCCAGCTCATACTGCGCTCAATCGTCATTCAGAACACGGCGCTGGAGGAAATGGCCTCCTCGGATGAGGACATGATCCGCGTCTCCACGGAGAGCATCAAGTACGCCACACTGTTCGTTTCCATCGTGCCCATGATGCTGGTGTATCCCTTCATCCAGAAGTATTTTGCCAAGGGAGTCATGGTGGGCTCCCTCAAGGGATAAGCCGCCCGGATTTTTAGCTTTTTCACTCTTTTTATTCTTTAGATGCAATCGGTTTTGCCGTTTGTGATAAAATGCCAACAGGAGGAAGTTTATGATGAGAAAAATTTCTGCCATTTTTGCACTATTGCTCGCCCTTGCGATGATCGCAGGCTGCGCCGGTGCGCCCAGTGCAACCGGCACTCCCGCCGGGGCCACGACCGCGACAGCGCCGCAAACAGGCGTGCCGCAGTCCGCCGCGCCCGAAACCCAGGAGCCCCCGGCAGACCCCTACGAAAAAGAGCTGACCTACAAGGCCGTGGTCAGGACTGTCCAGACCACCGTGCCCGTTTCCAACAACCTTTTCGATGAGATGATCAAGGAAAAGCTCAACATGGTGTGGGACACCGAATATGTCACCGCCGAGTTTGAGCAGAAGATGCGCCTCCAGTTCGCAACAAACGACTATCCCGAGGTGATTGTCAATATCGGTACCAATCTGGCCAATGAGCTGGCGCTGACGGGCAAGCTGGAGCCTTTGGACAATCATTTGGATGCTTTGCCCGATTACCTGGCCATCTGGGGCGATGTGGACGGCGGCTTTGACTACATCAAGGAAATGAACGGCATGGGCGACGGGCATCTGTATTTGCAGATCAGCAAGCGTCCCCGGAAGGCGACTGAGACGTGGATTTACCGCATGGGCACCCTTTCGACGATCGGCATTACCGACATGCCCAACAACGTGGACGGCCTTGTTTCGCTTCTGTACCAAATCAAGGAAAGCTTCCCCGATTCCTACCCTCTGGGCACCCGCAGGGGCAATAATCCCTACAACGGTTTTCACCTGGCCTACGGCTTCCAGACCGAAAGGTACATCGACCCGTATACGGACGAGTTGGTGCCCTACGGCGCTGTGACGGACGGCTACCGCGAGGTGATGAAGCTGTTCAGACAGTTCTATGCCGATGGCATAATCAGCAAGGAATTCGCCACCATGACCGACACCCAGTGGTATGACAACTACACCAACGGCCTGCACTATGTGGAATACACTTCGGGCATCCGCGCCAACGGCATGAACCAGTACATGGCAAATACATTCCCCGACGCGGGCTTTGAGTATTCCCTTGAAACCGTCGCCGCCGACCCGCAGAGGGGCTGGCTGTACAATGCCGAACCTCCTTACTTTGGTACAGGAACCGCGCTGGCTTCCACACTTGACGAAGAGAGGATGGGGCGTATGCTCGACTTCATGAACTGGATCGCCGGCGAAGAGGGCAGTTGGTTCTTAAGCTGGGGCGTGGAAGGCATCACCTACGATATGGATGCCAGCGGCGAGCCGGTGCGCAGCCCAGAGTTTTACTCCCAGGCAAACCCCGCCTCTCCCGCGGTTGACCAGCAGTTGGTTTATTCTCAGGACGTCATCCCCAACCGCGTGATGAGCGCCGTCATTTCCGTCAGCGGCGACACCAACATCCGCCTGAGTGAGGCCTTTAGCTCGAACCCAAATTACCGCTATTTCAAGACCATTCCCTGGACATTTGAGCCGGATACCCAGAGCGAGATGAACCTTTTGGGCTCCGCGCTTAAGGAAGTGCAGGAGGAGTACATGATGCTCTTCATAATGGGCAGCTCCGATCCGGCCAACGATGCCGAGTGGGACAAATACCTGGCCGCAATGGAGCGCGCCGGCCTTGCGCGATGGAGCGAGATCAGCCAGGCATATTACGACGAGTATAACAAATAAAAACGCAAAAAATAACCGCCTTCTCCGGATAGCCCGGCCTTGTTTAAAGGTCGGGCTTTTCCTTAAAGGAAGCGGCGGCAATATCCGCTGCTGAAAGCACGGTGCTTAATCAGCTTCTGGAAGTAATCGAAGAAACGGTGCGGAAAAACCAGGTGATTGCAGAGCTGCTGCCGGAAGATTACGAGGATGAGTACAGCAAAATAAAATTTACTATGGATCAGGCATAATTTGGGCGAGTCCGGAAGATGATTAAGAAATAATGCTGCGCTAAAGAGTGAAAATGGAAGGAGAAGAAAGGAGGGAAAAAGAAAAAGCTGGAGGAAATTAACATGGCTTAAAACAGCCGAATACTGATGAAAGCCATGGGATATGGGCATAATTATTGACAAGGTTTCTTAAAGCGTATATGACGGATGAAGTTCTTTAAAAGCAATAATTCAGTACGCAACGGAGGAAAGAATATGAGAAAAGCTTCAAGTATATCCTTGTCACGGTTAATGTCAGCCTTAATTGTCATCTCAATGTTGGTTGCGGCGCTTTCGGCCTGTGCAGCGCCAAAGACGCCGCCCGCCAGCCAGACACCTGCGCCCGACACAACGCCGTCAGCCTCCGCAACCGGGGGAATAGGCGGCATTGGCGGGGGCGAATTTTCCTATCCCATGGCGCCGACGACCCTTACAATCAACTATGCGGATGATCCCTATGATCTCTCCAACATAGAGCCCCACTTCCACGAACATTTCTGGTGGAACGAATACGAAGCGCGCACCGGCGTCAGGCTGGAGGCCATCGGCGGCAACTCCGGCGCTTTTGACGTCACCGAGCAGTTTCTGCTGCTGCTGGCTTCGGGCAGATATCCCGATTTGATGATGGCCAACTGGGTAAACTTCCCCGGCGGCCCCAACGCAGGCATGGGTGACGGCTACATAATCCCACTGAATGACTACACCGGCTTTTTCCCCGGCTTGATGAAGGTATACGCGGAAAACCCTGATTGGTATAAGCGCGTTCAGACGGACGAAGGCGTTCTGTACAACTTCCCTTACCTGAGAGGCGACCCCGACGCCCACACCGAAACGGGCATGGTTGTTCGTCAGGACTGGATGGATGCTCTGGACATGCAGATTCCTACCACCATCGATGAGCTGACGGAAGTCATGCGCGCCATGAAAGAGGCCCACGGCCTTGCAAGCGCATTCACATTCGAGATGCGCTGGCTCTGGCTTGAGTGGGCCAGCTCCGGCCTCAGCTCTGCCTTTGGCGTTGCATACCCCTTCTTCGTGGTGGACGATATGGTAAAATTCGGGCCATTGGAGCCGGGATACAGGGATTTTATGGCTCAGATGGCCGCATGGTATTCCGATGGCCTTCTGGATCAGGACTTTCCCAGCATAAACAAGGCGACTGTTCAATCTAAGTTTGCCAGCGGTGATGTGGGCGTTTCTATACAGCAGCTGAACAACGTTATCGGCTGCATTGAAGCCAATGAGGGCACGGACTACGCTGTGGCGGGCATCCCATCTTTTGTTGATCCCTCCACAGGAACGGCGATGTTCAGCCATTTCTACCAGACATATGACGGCTCCTTCGGCGTGGGCATCAGCACCCAGTGCCAAAAGATAGAGGAAGCCTGCCGATTTATGGACTATCTTTACACCGATGAAGGCAGGCTGTTTGCATCATATGGAATGGAGGGCCTTAGCTATGAAATAGTCGACGGCGCTCCCCAGTTCACCGACATCCTTTGGAACAACCCCGGCGGCAGCACTCCCGGAACGGTGAGGGGACGCTACACCAAGGACGCAAACTATCCCGCCATCCGCGATGCATTCACCGGCCACATGCATGACTATGCCAGAGAAATCCATGGGGCGTGGGTGAACGAAAACATGGCTTCATATGTATACCCGGCGACCACATTCACAGCGGTTGAATCATCGCTGGTGGCACGCTATTACAACACCATCAATACTTACTGCCAGGAGTCCATCGCCCAGTTCATAACGGGCCAGAAGAACACCCAGGAGGATTTCGATGCCTTCTTGACGCAGCTGGAATCCTACAATGTAGCGACGGTTCTGGAGATGTATCAGGCCGCTTATGACCGCTTCAACGCTCGCTAATTTACTGGCACTTGAAGTAATTAGTTTTAGTTAGTTTTTTAGGGCGGGCGGGCTTGCCCGCCCTGTCTCTTTATTAAGCCAAAAGGAAGTGCAGATTCAATGGTTGTTTCTCAAAACCCGGCGGGCTTCGGTGGAAAGAAAAGCTTTTGGAATCGCCTAAAGCGCGACTTCAAAACGAATTTTTGGCTGTATGTGCTGGTGCTGCCCGTGATTGTTTACTACATAGTCTTTCGCTATATACCTATAGTCGGCGTGGTTATCGGCTTTAAAAACTATAAGCCGGCATTCGGAACCTGGGGGAGCCCGTGGGCTGATTTTTATGGCTTCGAGCATTTCATAATGTTCATCAGGGACCCTTTCTTTCCTCGCCTTTTACGCAACACAATCCTAATAAGTCTTTATAGCCTGATATTTGGCTTTCCTGCGCCGGTGCTTCTGGCGGTTATGCTCAGCGAAGTGCGGCAGATAAAATATAAGCGCATTCTGCAAACCCTCACATATTTTCCCCACTTCATTTCATCGGTTGTTGTCTGCGGAATGATTGTATCATTCTGTCTGAGCGACGGCCTTTTTAACCAGATTGGCGCAATCTTTGGAAGGAGCCCTTCGTCGTTTTTGCAAAATCCGGCCTATTTTAGAACCATATATGTGGCCAGCGGCATATGGCAGGAAGTAGGCTGGAGCAGCATAATATATCTGGCGGCAATTGCCGGGGTGGACGGAGGGCTGTACGAAGCCGCCGCCCTTGACGGCGCCGGCAGGCTCAGGCGCATATGGCATATTACGCTACCGGGGATAAAGAACACTCTGGTGATTCTTCTGATAATGAAAATCGGCGGCCTGATGAGCGTGGGGTATGAAAAGGTGCTGCTTTTGTACAACCCGACAATATACGAAACGGCGGACGTGATATCCACTTATATGTACCGCAGAGGACTGCTGGAGTTCAACTTCAGTTTCTCAACAGCCATAGATCTTTTTAACTCGGCAATTAACTTCATCCTTGTGCTGACAGCAAATGCGATCAGCCGCAAGGTGACGGAAACAAGCCTGTTTTAGGGGAGGGGAAGGATATGATAAGCAAGCGTTCGACAACGGAGCTTTTTGGCGAGGCGATTAACATAATAATCCTTTCGGCTCTTGCCCTGATAATGCTCTATCCCATGCTATACGAGGTTTTCGTTTCATTCAGCGAACCCGCGCTTTTAACCAGGCACAGAGGCCTTCTGTGGAGACCTCTGGGGTTTTCAACCAACGCATACACCCTGGTGTTTCGCCAAAAGCTTATTCCCAGCGGCTTCAAGAATACGCTGATAGTGCTTTTTGGAGGGCTTTTCTTTAACATCATATTGACATCACTGGCGGCATACTTTCTAACCCGCAGAAACACCATGCTTTTCAGGCCCGTGATGATAATGATACTGATCACATATTATTTCAGCGGCGGGCTTGTCCCCACATGGCTTAATGTCAACAATCTTGGCCTGTATGACAGCCTTTGGGCGCTGATTTTGCCCGGAGCCATCAGCACCTATAATGTGATTTTGCTGCGCTCCTATTTTCTTTCAATCCCTGAAAGCCTGGTGGAGTCGGTGTTCATCGACGGCGGCGGGCATTTCACAACCCTGTTTAAAATCGTCATACCTCTTTCGCTGCCGGCCATGATGGTCATGGTGCTGTATTACGGCGTGGGACACTGGAACAGCTGGTTCCCCGCGATGATATACCTCAGAACGAATAGCAAATGGCCTCTTCAGATGGTTCTAAGGCAGTTTTTGATACAGGGCACGGATCTTGACCTTTTGGGTGAGGAAAAAATATCCCAGGAACAGTTGGTTGAGGCGATAAAGGCGGCGATGGTTATCATCACCACCGTGCCGATACTTTGCATTTATCCCTTGCTGCAAAAGTATTTCGTCAGCGGCCTGATGATAGGCTCATTGAAGGAATAGTCCTAAATAAAAACGATATGCGATATAAAAAAGCGCTTCTTGCAGGAAATACAGGAGGCGCTTAGAATATTAAAAGCATAATCATTTATTCTAAGGAGAGCGCAATGAAAAATATTGTTAAAAACCATCCCAGGCCATCATCCGAGCTGCTGAATGAATACTCAAAGATGCAGGCTGCCACTTTGCACGAGGTGATGGGCAAAAAGGGCGCAATGACCAGCGATATCCGCCCCACATGGCAGGGCAGCTTTGTGGTGGGCAGTGCGCTGACGGTAAAATCCCGCCCGGGTGATAATCTTATGCTGCACAAGGCCGTTTCAATCGCCCAGCCGGGGGATATATTGGTGGTGGACGTGGACGGTTTCTGCGAGGCGGGCATCTGGGGGGAGATAATCACCGCCGCGGCCCAGGAAAAAGGCATAGTGGGCATCGTCACAAACGGCACCGTTCGGGACTCAATGCCCATAAAAGACATGAACTTCCCGATGTTTTCAAGGGGTCTTTCGATGAAGGGCACCACAAAGGCAAACCCGGGGACTATAAACAACCCCGTCGTGGTCTGCGGCGTGACTGTGAACGCCGGCGATATCGTTCTGGGCGACAATGACGGCGTGGTGGTGGTGCCGCTGGAAATTGCCGAAAAGGTGCTGGAGGCTGCTAAAAAGAAGGAGGCTGACGAAGCCGAAGTGATCAGGCGTATCAGGGCGGGGGAGTCCACAATGGATATACTGGGCTTCCAGGCTGCATATGACGCCCTTGGTCTCAGCGAGGACGAATAAAAAAATAACAGAGTTGCTTGAAAGGAGCTTATCGGCGCATTCATTATGTCTTTAAAAGCTATTAGCTTGCGGTTTATAATCCGGGGCGTCGGTTCCAATGCAGTTAAAACATATCATTGATGTTTTTTGTGAGCGCCTGATGAAGGAAATCCTGGGTATCAAAGTTACCTCACCGCATGAGCGCAGGCCCTGGTGCGCCTTTTCCTTCTGGTTTCTTGATCCGGATGGGAACACAATCAGCTTTGTTGAAAAAAGCAGCGGACAAAGTTGATTTCCTCTATTGACTCTTTATAGCCGGTTCCTCTTAAGGCGGGACCGGCTTTTCTTTTCATTTGGTGGAAATGAGCGGCGGTACATGCTATAATATGGTCAAACAAAACATTTGAAAAGAGGAATATTTATGAAGAGCGTCTGTCTTTTGAGCGAGGACTTTTCCGACTTTTCTATAGGCGAATTTCCATATGATCCCGAGCATTCCGCCATGGGGGAATATCATTTTTATCCTCCGAAGGGATATTCGGGGAACTGGTATGACCCGATATACTCATACAGCTTCCGCGGCCCAACATGGCTGATTACTGAGCTTGACGGCAAGAAGTACATGGAGCAGCAGCGGGTGGATGCGCCTGTTTCAAGGCCCACGCCCAATGGCAACTGCCCCACGCTTGTCTCCGGCGATAAAGACTGGACCGACTACACCGCCGCAGTAAAGCTCCAGCTTCTTTCGACAGCGGAACCCTGCGGATTTCTGTTCCGGTATCAGACCAGCCTTTCAAACTACGGTTTTTTCATCGGCGGGGGCAAGGCCCAGGTCATAAGGGTGGACAAATATGACCGAACGACACTGGCGGAGGCGCCCTTCGATGCGAGCTGCGATCAGCTTTATGAGCTGAAGGTTGATGTGAGGGGCAGCACCTTCGACTGCTATGTGGACGGAAAGAAGGTTTTGAGCGCCAGCGACAGCTATTATGAAGCCGGCTGCATCGCTCTGGCAGCCTTCATGCCGGCGAGGTATAAGAGCGCTGATGTTGAATGCAGCGAGGCGGTATACGGCGCTATCATGAATGAGCGAAAGGAGCAGGAGGCACAGCTTGCTCTGGACAGGACAAAATACTCCGGCATGAAGCTGCACAAGGTGATAAATCTAAAGGGCTTTGGCGCAGGCAGGCAGATTCGCTTCGGCCATCTGACCGGAACCGACGAGATGTTCTTCGTGATGGCCCAAAACCAGAAGCGGGTGTTCAAAGACCGTTATGGCGCAATAAGCTGTCTGACGGCGGTGAGCATTGAATCCGCGGAGATTCTTTGGCAGCTGGGGATGCCTGTGCCGGGAAAGCAAAACGCATACTTGACGGCGGATCTGCCCATGCAGGTGTACGATATCGACGGCGACGGCATAGACGAGGTCATAGTCGGCCATGATTTCAAGCTGAAGATACTGGACGGAAGAACCGGTCAGGTTAAAAAATGGATTCACACCCCCTTCAATGAGGAGCCTGCGCAGGAGCTTTGCGGCATCGAGTTTAAAAAGCATTCATTCGACAGGCTGAATATCGACGCGATAATGATAATGAACCTAAGCGGCGGCGAAAGACCCTGTGATATAGTGATAAAGGATCGCTATGCAAGGCTGTGGGCCTATGACAAGGATCTCAACTTCAAATGGAAATTCAGCGAGTTTAACACAGGCCATTTCCCCATCGGCCATGATATCAACGGCGACGGCAGGGACGAGATCATTTCCTGCTATAATCTGGTTTCACCGGAGGGAGAGCTCATCTGGAAGCTGCCCATTGAAACAGATCACACGGATGAGATCGTGGTGGCGCAGCTAAAGCCCGGCGGGGAGGAAAGGATACTGATAGTCAGCGGCTGGGAAGGGTTTATGATCCTTGATAAGCAGGGAAACATAATCAAAAGGGACATAAACGGCCATGGCCAGCGCATTTCGGTGGCCAACTACTGCCCGGGGCGCGAAGGGCTGGAGATCGCCTGCACAACCTACTGGGGCAATCAGGGCATAGTTTATTTTTACGACTGCGACGGAAACGAGCTTTGGCGCATGGAAAGCGGCTGCAACGGCAATATTATTACCCCTGTCAACTGGCAGGGCGACGGAAGCGAGCTGCTGCTGATGAACGGCAATGTGAAATATGGCGGTCTCTTTGACGGCGAGGGCAGGCAGGTGGTGCAGATGCCCGACGACGGCCACCCGGATCTTTGCGCAGAGGTGCTGGATATCTGCGGCGACGGCAGGGACGAGATAGTCGTGTGGGACGAGGAGAGGATGTTCATATACACCCAGGACGGCGAGCTGCCCAAGGGAGCGCCGGAATATAGACCCAGGCGAAACCCCCATTACAATGCCTCCAACTACAGGGGCGAGTATTCAATAAAATAATATATCGTTCATCGCGTTCATATAAAAAACAGATGGAGGTAGTGGAGATGAAAACTGTCAGGACATCCAGTCATTTCAGCGAGTACAAAGATCCCGTAACGGGGGTGAGGTCATATCTGTTAAGCACCAGGGTTGCTCCTCAGCAGCAGGGGTTTTACTTCGTGAACCCCAGCATGTCAAAGGATGGCAGGTATCTGTGGTTCATGTGCAGTCATCCGCCGGCAAACCAGCGCTATTTCAGCGTTGTCGATTTCCTCAAGGATGAGGTTTACGCTTTCCCGGAGACTGCAGGCCCGACGGAATCCGGCTTGGTGCTTGAAGAAACGGGCGAGCTCATATTCGCCAACGGGCAGGGCCTGTACAAGCGCTCGCCAGACCCGCAAATGCCGCTTGAAAAGCTATTTCCGGTTCCGGAGGAGATCGCCATGGGCGCTCTGCCGGTGAGTCTTTGCACTCATCTAACCCTCTCGGCGGACGGGCAGGAGCTGTTCTTAGACTCAATGGTGGGCGGGGATAATTTCGTCATCGGCTCCATTAATATCTACACGGGGAAATACACCGAGTGGTACAGGCCGGATTTTCGCCGCAATCATGCTCAGTTTCACCCGACTGATAAAGACCTGGTGCTCTTTGCGGAAGATCATTACATAGACCCGGTGGACGGCTCTCAGCGGCGGATACGCACGAACTCAGAGGGCGTCTACATGCGGCTTTGGACAATGCGCAGGGGCGATAAGGAGCCGGCGCTTCACAGGCCCATGGGCAATTACGCCACCCACGAGTTCTGGAGCCCGGACGGGAAATGGATGCTCTACTGCAATGCGGCCATAGGAATTTGCGGCAAGCACATGGAAACCGGCGAAGAAAAGGTGTTCCACACCGTGCCGCCATGGCATTGCTATTGCACAAAGGACATGGGGGCTTTCGTTTCGGATGTGGTGCTGGGAAGCGACGGCTTCTACCGGGGCTGCCCTTCGCGGGTGGAGTTTTTCAATGCAAAGACGGGAAAGGCCGTCGACATAGTCAGCTATAACCCGGCGTATAACACGAAGGCCAAGTCGAACATATACCACACAGACCCTCACCCCAGGTTTGTGGGGGATGATAAATACATCGTTTCAACTTCCACTGTCAGCGGCAAGCTGGATCTTCTGGTGACGCCTGTGGATGAATTGTTTGAGATTACCGCATAGGCCATATGGCATTAAAGCACAGCTGCACTTAAAAAAACAGCACAGATTCGAAAGATTCTGTGCTGCTTTTATTTAGCTTTTATTTAGCTTAAAGTCAGAGGTTTTCAATAATGGGGAAGTCTGTCGATGTCTCTGCTCCTTGGCTGCCGGTAATATCCCCTGGGGGATTAACGCTGCAGATAGCGGTTATACGCATCCTGATCGATCTTTATGAGCTTTTCTACGTTCATGGCCTTCACATTGGCAACATAGGCATCCCATTGGGCGTCGATGTCAAGCTGTCCCATTATGAACTTCGCGGTTGTTTCATCCACATAGGACTTGATAGGAGTGAATATTTCCGCATATTCGGTGGATTCCTCGATTGTACGGGAGGCGCCGCCCGGATAGACCAGAGAATAGTCGGCGTTCTTGCCCCAGACGTCCTGAGACTCCTTCTGGTTGTCCAGCAGGAGGGAGATCTGATCGAAGTAGTCGGAGGACTTGACCATGGCATCGTTCGAAGCAGAGAGCACATAATAGCTCAGCGCCTGCGTCGTCGTCAGGCCGCGGTCGTTGCTGAGAACATTGGCGGTAAAGGTGGGCTTGCCGTCGACAAAGGTGTAGCTTTCGCCTTCTTCGCCGAAGTTGCTGATCAGAATGCCCTGCTCGCTGTAGAAGAAGTCGCGGAACATGACTGCTTCCTTGATATGCTTGCAGTTTACGCTGATTGCAGTGCCGGTGCCGGTCACGGAGTCAAGGGCGGAATAGGGCAGGTATGTTTTGCCGTCGGTCTCGCTGGGGAAGTAGGAGATTGGGGCGATCTTCGCCTCAGGATCCAGTTCGGCAAGCATGTTGGTGTATGTGCCCAAGCCGCCTGCCAGCAATGCATAGGTCAGCCCCGCCTGGCCGGAGGTCATCTTGTTTGTGACTGCGGTGCCGTCGTTCAGCAGGAACTCCTCGTCCAGCAAGCCTTCGGAATACCAGCGGTGCATAAGCTTGAGATAGTCCTTGTAGTTATCTTCGATCGGGCCGTAAACGACGGTGTCGCCGTTTTTGCACATGCCGTAAAGCACGCCGAAGTTCGCCGCGAGGACATTATAACTGGTGTCGGCGTTCTTTTCGAAAGTGAGGGGAATTTCATCGGCGATGCCGTTGCCGTTGGGATCGCCGTCGCGGAAACCGATCAGCACCTGCTCAAGTTCGTCGAGATTGCTGGGCGTTTCAAGGTTCAGCTTTTCAAGCCAGTCCTGGCGTATAGTAAAACCATTCAGGAAGTACCAGCCGCCTGTTTTATCGTTGATTCTCAGCATCTGGAACTGATAGTGGGAGCCGTCATCAAGCACGGCGTCACGGGCTATCTTGGGGTATTTTTCCAGCAGATGCATGTAGTTGGGCGCATAAAGGTCCAGATAGTCGTTCAGCTTTAATATCTGGTTCTCTGCGATGTACTTCGCAGGGCCGCCGGTAATCGCTCTCCAGTTGTAGAAAATCATGTCGGGCAGGCTGTTGGACGCCATGTACAGGTTCAGTTGCTCGGTGCCCTGGCCGGCCGGCGGGTGGTCGAACTTAATGTCTATGCCCGTCATCTCGGAAATAATCCGATAGGATGATAGCTCGGCAACGGTTTGCCTTGTCGCCGACCACTTAACGTCGGTCTCCATGAATAAGGTCAGAGTAAGCGGCGTTTCAGAGATGGGCAGCGTATAGCCGCGCAGCTCGTAGCCGTTGTCGTCGGTCGTCACGCTGTTTTTATCAAAGGCTTCAGCGTTCCCGCCGGTTGATTGGCCTGCGGAGGGGCCGCCACCAGGCGTGCAGGCACACAGTGAGAAGACAAGAAGTAGAAGGATAAAAATAGATAGCTGTTTCCTCATAGCAATACTTCCTCCATGTATATTGGTTTTTTTACTCTCGTATATAATAATAACTGATAAAAGGCCAAAGAAATAGAATCAAATCTTCATATTTTGTGTGAATTTTTTCGTTTTACACTGTTTTAACCGCTGTTTGTTTCTCTATATTTGCCCGGAGTGATTCCATAGTGCTTCTTGAAAAGGCGTATGAAGGTGGCATAATTGGGTATGCCGATTTGCGCGGAGATCTCGTTTACAGTGAGCTGGGTTTCATTAAGATATTTAACGGCCTGCTCCATGCGCCTTGTGTTGATTTGGTTGATAATATTAATGCCTGTCTGTTTCTTATAGAAGTTTGAAATGTAATTCGCGTTCAACCCAAGCTTTTCCGCAAGGAAGGTGAGGCAGAGCTCATCGCTTGTCAGGTTGCTCTCTATCGCACTGTCTATGCGCTCCTTTAGCCTTTCAGCATGGTTTCTGCGCTCGTTCGTCATAGAGTCTGCAAGCTCCACAATAACGCCGGATGCAAGTTCTTTCACTTCGTCGGCGGAACTGCTGAACAAAATCTTCTGGCTGATACTGTCGATATCGCCAACCACATTTCCAAATTCAATATTAACTAAATTTAATGTGTTTACCATCATGCCGATCATATAAAAATACTGGGCTTTTGCAAGAGCTGATGAAACGTCCTCCTGAAGATTATAAAACAGATTGTTTACGACCTTGCGCGCGCCGTCGACATCGCCCGCCCGCAAAAGGTTGCTAAGGGCGGTATGCAGCTGATTCCCGGAGTAAATCACATGTCTGTTTGGCTTATACCCTTCGCTATAAACATACCAGCCTTTTTCGCTATCCAGTATGCTCAGATCAAGGGCGGTAACGGCTTCGTTATATGAAACGAAAATGCTGCTTATGTCGCTCACGGTGGTGCCGATTCCTACCATCAGGTCGCCCCCGAACTCGTTGCCGATCAGCTCGCGCGCATATTCATAATGCCTGCGGATTTCCTTTATTGCATCCGCTTCGCTGCCGTCATAGCATACTATCGCGCCTATGCTTTTTCTACGCGTTTCACAGAGGTACACTTCAAAGTAGTTTTCAAGCAGTTCCTCCATCACATTTATTACGGTGAAACGCATCAGAGAAAGGCGCATTTCCTCCTCGCGGGTGGTCACTTTGCTGTGACTGTTCACGATGAAGCAAAGGCACAGGCAAGAAGGATGGCTGAATTTTATATCATACATCTCCAGATATTCATGTGTTTGGGCGGCAAACATATAGTCGCCGGTGAGCAGCCTGAACACCATGTTTGAGCGGACGACCATTTGGGAGCTGTGAAGCTGTTCGCGGAAGCTCTCGCTTTCCTCGTGCATCTGAAGGGCAAATTTGGACAGCTGGTAAAGCTCGTTTTCATCGTTTTGGAGTATTGGGAGAATGTTGACGGTGCGCTTTACGAAGGAGGTGGTGCTGCGAGTGAGTATGAATGAGAGAATCATGCCGACGATTACCTCTATGGCCAAAATAACGAGTATGAACTGGGTCTGGGTGCTCAACTCCTGGGCGGCGGCATCCCGCGAGAGGAATAAAGTTATATCCCAGCGCCTGTTTTCGGATGTGTATGAAATCGTATGCTTTTCGTCTTTGAATTCATTTGCATGGGAGGCTTCGCCGTATGAGAAATCCATCGAATCATACCGGTCGTGGACGGCCGCTGCCTCCACGGTTTTATTAAGCAATCCCTCCACGGTGGCGTTGTACCTGCCTGTGTTTACGACTGTGGTGATCACCACAGGATACCTTGAAGCGGAATATGTGAAAGCGGGTATTGAAAGCGACACCGCCATATATGCCGGCTTAGAATCCACATTAAAGCTGTGGTATCTGAACTGCGAGCCCACATGGGTGATCGTATACAGCCATTCCTCATAGCTTATACCCGTATTCTTGATCCATTCCTTATGGAAGAACTCAGCAGAATGCTTTCCTTTTGCCGAAAGAATGGAGTTTTCAGAGCCGATGTATACGAAAGTTTCGCTGCTGAGAGCGCCGCTCTCGTAGGATTCGTTCAGCATCATTACCACATGCCACATGTTTAATATATCTGCGGGGGTGGGCGAAGCCGGCAAATCCAGCAGCTCTGCCAGGGTGGGCATAGCGGCGATGTCTAAAATGCGCGCTTCTATGCCCCAGAAATCGCGGTCCAGCATGTTGGCGGTGTAGGCAAGGGCGTTCTCGTTGTTCCGGCGGTGCAGAGATTCCACCACCTGCCTTGACCGCCGATAGGAATACATGCCAAAAATAACCGTTACTATAAGCAAGGTTATAAATGACCACATCATCAAAGTTGACAACTTAGTCTTATGAAAGAACTTTTGCAGAGCATTATTCAATGGGCGATCCAACTCCATTCATAAGTAATTGCGGCGCATAGTCCGCATTCCTCACGCTGTGGGGTATTGCCCTAAAGCTTTTTTAATAAAGCTAGAGTTATAAGTTGTTTTTTTTAATCCAGCATCGGCATTTCCGCTGTGTTTTCATTCAGCAAAGCAGTCAGCCGCGCTATTATCTGTGCGTTTTCATCGCAATCGATGATGTTATCCATCTCCCATGGATCATTTATCATATCGAAGAGGTATAGCCCCTTGAAGCTGTGGCAGTCGACCACCAGCTTGTACTGCTTGTCGCGGATCATCCTCCAGCGGTAGCCGCTCTGGCTTTTAAGGGGATATTCGGCGATAACATAATCCCTGCTATAAGCGCTGCCGTCCGTTAAATGCCCAAGAAAACTCACGCCGTCGCAGCGGAAGTCGGTCGATGCTCCCGCGACCTCCAAGGCGGTCGGCAGAATGTCGATTCCAGACACGAGGGCGTCCGACCTGATGCCCTGTACGCCTCCGGGGAGCCTGGCTAAAAATGGCACTCCGCAGGATTTTTCATGGGGCAGGCATTTGTTTCTAAGGCCGTGGCTGCCCTGCATGTCGCCATGATCGGATGTGTAGATGATCAGCGTGTCGTCATATATGCCCAGTTCTTTCAGCTCCTGAACTATCCTGCCGACGCCTGCGTCCACCTGGGAGACCAGGCCCGCGTACAGGCGCATGTATTCGTCCATATTACCGCCATAGCGCTGAAAATCCGGGCACAGCTCAAATGGCCTTGGGCTGGTCGGGCTGTATGTGGGCGTATAGGGCTCCACTTCCTGATAGTTCGGGTCTTTAGCGAAGGTCACGCCGGTGTATAAAGCGGCATATTCGGGGGAGGGCTGCTCGGGATAATGGGGCGCCTGATAGCCTACGACCGCAAAGAAAGGCTTTCCGCTATCGTTTAAAAGCCGAAGCTTATCTATGGCGATGTCGGTAGTTACATCTGTGCGGTGCTTATCGTATATATGTTCACGGTCATATTCGTCATAGAATGCAACCTTGTTGTTATATGGAGGATTTGGGTCAAAACCATTATAGCATTGATAGGCGACAAAATGTTTAAAACTTCCACGAATATTTTCAGGAATTGGGCCGATGCCGTTACCCCCCAGATGCCATTTGCCGACGAAGCAGGTTTCATAGTTTTGGTCGTTCAGCAAAGAAGCCATTGTGGGCACTCCCTCGGGGAGAGGATCGCCGTTGTTGTACACCCCGCAGTGGCTGGTGTAAAGGCCGGTCATAAGGTTGCCGCGGTATGGGCCGCACACCGGGTTGTTTGAATAGCCGCTTTCAAAAAGCACGCCCTCGTCACACAGGCGGTCAAGGTTCGGCGTAATATATTGCGGGTTAACCTTGCCTAGGGCATATTTGTGCTGCTGGTCCGAAAATATAACGAGAACATTCTTCTGCTTGCTCATATGTATCTCCTTTCTATTCACTTCTCTTAGCCTTTCATGGAACCTATCATGACGCCGGTGACGAAATACTTTTGCACGAATGGATACACGCACATTATAGGAATGGTAGACACCACTATGCATGCGTATTTGATTGTCTCCGCCACCATCTCCTGATCGTTTGCGCTCACATCTGTGGTCATGGATGAGGTGTCGTTGGCGATCAGTATTTCCCTTAGCACAATCTGGAGAGGATATTTCGTTCGGGAGCGCAGATACAGCATAGCATTAAACCAGCCGTTCCAGTGGGCGACTCCATAATATAGCAGCATGACCGCGATGACGGCTTTGGACAGCGGAAAGAAGATCCTGAAAAGCACAGTCCAGTCATTCGCGCCGTCAAGCTTTGCGCTCTCTTCAAGGCTCGCCGGGACGTTTGCAAAGGAGGTTCTCATTATCATAAGATTGTATGTGCTGATCAGGCCGGGGAGTATCAGCGCCCATAGGGAGTCGATCAGCTTAAGGCTGTTCACGGTGAGGTATGTGGGTATCAATCCGCCTGAGAACATCATGGTGAATACAAGCAGCAGGCTGAAAACCTTCCTCCAGTAATAGCCCTGGCGGGAAAGGGCATAGGCGCCAAGGGCTGTAAAGAACACATTCAGCACTGTGCCGACGACCACTATAAATAGCGTGTTTGCGTAACCGCTGCCGATCATCTGGTTTGAAAGAACCATTTTATATGAATCCCACTGAAAGCCCAGCGGATGCCAGAGAATCCCCCTGTAGGATATAAACTGAGCCGGATTGCTTATAGAAGCGAATATAACATACAAAAACGGATACAGCGTGCATAGACATATGAACGTGAGTATTATCGCGTTAAAAAAGCCAAAAATCTTCTCGCCAACGCTTTTCCTTACTACCATCTCTTTTTCTCCTCCCCGCTTACCAAAGGCTTGTTTCGCTGTAGCGGCGGCTTATTGCGTTTGCCACGGAAACAAACAGTAGATTAACAACAGAATTGAACAGGCCCACCGCGGAGCTGAAGCTGTATGAAAATTCCTGCAAGCCCCTCCTGTAAACATATGTGGATATGACGTCGGCGGTTTCATATGTGGTGGGGGTGTAGAGCAGCAGAATTTTCTCTGCGCCAACGCTCATCAACTGGCCGGTTCTGAGTATCAGCATGATGACTATTGTGTTCATTATGCTGGGAACGGTAATGTGCACCGTTTGCTTCCACCTGCCCGCGCCGTCGATAACGGCCGCTTCGTAAAGCTCCTGATCCACAGCCGAGAGGGCCGCCAGGTATATGATTGAGTTCCAGCCCATGTTCTGCCATACGCCGCTGACAACGTGAACGGTCCGGTAATATCTGGCCTCCAGCAGGAATGATGTCCTCGTGCCGCCGAAAAGCGCGGAAATGTCGTTTATCAGGCCGTTTTTTGATGTGAAGTTAATGATGAGGCTGCAAACGACCATCATCGAGATGAAATACGGAAGATATGTAACGGTCTGGACGAATTTTTTGGTGGCTCTGCTCTTTATTTCATTTATAAGCAGCGCCAGAATAATGGGGGCCGGGAAGCCGAAAAACAGAGTCAAGCCGCTTATGAACACTGTGTTTCGAATGATGCGCCAGCCGTTCGGGCTTGTAAAGAAATTAGTAAAATGCTTAAGGCCCACCCATGAGCTGCCCACGATACCCAGACCGGGGCTGTAGTCCTTAAAGGCTATTTGCGCGCCATACATGGGAGCATAGTGGAACACCAGGTAGAACGCGAGGACCGGCAGGAACATCATATAGATGCCCCAGAACTTGATCAAATCCTTTTTTAGAAATGCAAAATACGACTTTACTTTGCCAGGCTCATTGAGAGCGGGGCTTCTTGTTATTTGATTATTCATAGAGTCTCCTCCTAATGATATTTATATAGTACTACAAAAGGGGGTTTTACAACAAGCATTTATTTTGCAGAAAATATGCGTTTTTTAAAGATTGCCTTTGCGTAGCTGTTTAATTTATTGTAATATAAGCGTAATATGAGCCTGCACAAAATAAAAGCATAAGGAGAAGCCCGCAATGAACAAGCCCAACATTTTGCTTATCTTTGCAGACCAGATGAGATTCGATGCAATGGGTATGATGGGAAACCCCATTATACACACGCCGAACCTTGACCGGCTTGCGGCAGGCGGCGTTTTGTTTAAAAATGCCATAACGCCTGCACCCCTTTGCACGCCGGCGCGCTCTTGCACAATACTCGGCCATAACGCCTCGTACATCGGCGCATATGGCAACAGCGAGCCGATACACTACCCCGCCGGAGAAGCGCTGCCCCATCTGCTGAAAGAGCAGGGCTACTTCACTCAGGCAATCGGCAAGATGCACTTTGGCGGCCCGCCTTATGAAGTGAGCCACGGCTTTGACGACATGATACTCTCGGAGGAAATGCGCGGCCTTAGAATGGCGCAGTCCGCTGATGAGGTCGTGTTTGACCACTACGACCGGTATTTGATGGACAACAAACGCTGGGGATGGGAAAAGCCGACGGAGATCGGCTATAACGAGATAAAGCCGACGATATCGCCCCTGGAGAAGAAATATCATGTAACCCAGTGGTGCGGCGATGAAACGGTGAAATGGCTGAATGATGAACGGCCGAAGGATTCGCCCTTCTTCCTTTGGACATCCTTTGTGAAGCCCCATGTGCCATATGATTGCCCGCGGCATTTGATCGGCATGTATGATGAGGATAAGATGCCCGACGCTCATATATCACAGCTTGACGGCACCCACAAGAATCCGCTGTTCGCAGACTATATTGACGAGCAGGAGTATAATCTTTACTCAAAGAAGGCGGCAAAGCGTGCCCTTGCACATTATTATGCAAATATCACATTCATTGATGAGCAGGTGGGAAGAATTCTCGGCGCGCTGGATCAGCAGAACATTGCGGAAAACACGCTTGTCATATTCACCGCGGACCATGGCGACATGATGGGGGATCATGGTCTTTGGTATAAATCATTCGGCTATGAGGGCTCGGTTCACATACCGATGATCGCGCGATGGCCGGGAGTTTTGCCCGAGGGCGAAATTTGCGGCGGAACGACGTCTTTGGTTGATTTATACCCAACGATACTTGCTGCTGCCGGTGGGGATGATATCAATGCAGAAAAGCGCCCGGGCATCAGTCTGCTGGATGTTTCCGCCGCCAAAGAAAGGGATCTTTGCATCAGCGAAATGTTTCGCGGAAAGAAGTATGTGATGCACGCCCGCACAAAAAAGTGGAAGCTTTTGTTCCATGCAAACGGAGGCTTTTTAGAGCTGTATGACCTGGAAAATGACCCCTATGAGATGATTGACCTGGCTGAAAAGCAGGAGTATTCAGGAATAATTGCTGATTTGAAAAAGCAATGCGAAAAATATCTGATGAAATATGGCGACGCTTCGCAGCTATTGGATGAAGGCGGCGCTTTGAAGGAATATGAATATGAGCCTAATAAGAAGGGCTTTGCGCCAAGGCCGTTCTCGCGGATGCCGTGGGATTATCGCCTGCCGCCCGCCGAATTGTCCGACGATGAAAAAGGCTGGTTCTGGCGCGATGTGGACGGCGATTGGGCCACTATATTCCGCAAAATGACCCAAAAGTAAAGAAAGGTTTTTGATGATTATTTTTTGATCACTGGTAAGGGCTTGCCGTCTGTGGAAATCGGGCGGCAGGTTTTTTTACATGGCTTTATAGAGCGGTTGATTCGGCAAAGCAATTGCAATCTGCTAAGGCAGAGCAAGCGCGTCTTGATAAAATAAAACTAATAATCCTTGCTCTGAAGGAAGCTGTCGGCTTTCAGCAGGAGGGATTTTTCTGATTTATACGTCAACTGAAAAAGGGCATCGCGCAGGGGGGCGAAGCGGTAAGAGCTGATCTCGCCGGCGGGAATCCGCACATTATCGCTGTGCGTCTCCGCCACAAAATAAACGGCAGTCTTGCGAACGGTGTCCTTCACATAATAGCTGACCGTTTGTCTAAAGCCGTCGACGAACGCCGGGGTAAGCCCGGTCTCCTCGTGGATCTCCCTGGCGGCTGTGTCATGCTCGTTTTCGCCCGGCTCCACATGGCCCTTTGGGAAGCCCCAGTTATGGCGGCGGTTTTCAATAAGCAAGTATATGCGCTCGCTTCCCCGGCCCATAAACACCACCGCCCCGCAGGATTTTTCAAACAGGCAGGTGATATCGCTTGCCCGGGGGAACAGGGCGACGATGTCCGGGAGATATTTTTCCACGCCATATGGCGCTATAAAGCAGGTATGTTCGCCATTTTTCGCCTTGAACGTGGCAATGACGCGGCCTTTTATCCCTTCGGTATCCTCTCCTGGCTTGTATGCCACGGCGCTGACAGCCTCAAGGCCATCAATGCGCGCGCAGTAAAGACTCTCTGCGGAGTTTGTGCCCTCCACTCTTCCCAGAAGGGATGCCGAAACATCTCTTCCTAAATACATAAGAACCTCACCGAAATTTGCTGATGCAATTATACCATATTTGGGCGGGCCATAAAAGAGTAAATGAGTCTGCCGCCGGCAAAAACCTGAAACATTCGGCTTCAAGACAATTTTTATAAAAAATTTTAGCGGGAATTTACTATGGAGCCCCGGCAGAAGTGTGACTTTTTGCCATATCATGCTATAATAAGTTTAGTTATTTTAGTTGTTTTAGTTATATGCGAAGGTAATAGCTGCTTGGCAGGCCCGAAGGCAAGGCCGCCGGCAGACACAATATATGAAAGAAACAAACACTTTTGGGGAGGGCTTATCTTGGCTTTTGCACACTTGCATCTTCACACTGAATACAGCCTGCTGGACGGCGCCTGCAGGATAGACCGGCTGATGGAGCTGGTAAAAGAACTGGGAATGGACAGCGTGGCGATAACCGACCATGGGGCCATGTATGGCTGCGTGGATTTTTACACGGCGGCAAAGGCCCACGGCGTTCATCCGGTTATCGGCTGTGAGGTGTATGTCGCCCCGGGGGACAGGCATGTCAAGATAGGCGCCCAGAGGGAATACGCCCATCTGGTGCTGCTTTGTGAAAACGAAGAAGGCTATAGAAACCTGATAAAGCTGGTGTCTTTGGGCTTCACAGAGGGGTATTATTACAAGCCAAGGATAGACCTGCAGATTTTGCAGCAGTACTCAAAGGGGCTCATCGCCCTTTCTGCCTGCCTTTCCGGCGATATCCCAAAGCTGATAATGGACGGAATGTATGACGAGGCGAAGAAGCTTGCGCTGCGGATGAACGAAATCATGGGGCAGGATAACTTCTTCCTGGAGCTTCAGGATCACGGCCTGGCGGAACAAAAGCTGGTGAATGCGCAGATTGAAAAGATGTCACAGGAGACGGGGATTCCGCTGGTCATAACAAACGATGCCCATTACCTGCGCCGAGGCGATGCTTATTCCCAGGAAGTGCTGATGTGCATACAGACCGGCAAGACAATGGACGACCCCACCCACATGCGCCTGGGCGCCGAGGAGTGGCATGTCAAGAGCGAGGCGGAGATGCGGGCGCTTTTTCCCCATCTGCCCGAGGCCATCGAAAGGACGCAGGAGATCGCCAAGCGCTGCAAGTTCGACTATGAGTTCGGCAAGTATAAGCTGCCGGTTTTTCAGCCGCCAAAGGGCTTCACCGCCGCAGAATATCTAAGGAGCCTTTGCCAGGAGGGGCTTGCAGAGCGTTTGGGAGGAGAAATACCCCAGGAGGAGCAAAAAAGGCTGGACTACGAGCTGTCGATGATAGAGCAGATGGGCTATGTGGACTACTATCTGATAATATGGGATGTTATCCGCCATGCAAGGAGCCAGGGAATAATGGTGGGCCCGGGCAGAGGCAGCGGCGCCGCCAGCATCGCGGCATATGCCCTTAAAATCACCGCCCTTAATCCCCTTGAGTATGACCTGCCCTTTGAACGCTTCTTAAACCCCGAAAGGGTTTCGATGCCGGACTTCGATCTGGACTTTTGCTACGAACGAAGGGGCGAGGTTATTGAATATGTGATTGAAAAATACGGCGCCGACAAGGTGGTGCAGATAATCACATTTGGAACAATGGCCGCCAAGGCCGCCGTTCGTGATGTGGGCAGGGCCATCGGCATGAGCTACGCAGATGTGGATGCGGTGGCGAAGATGGTGCCTAACCAGCTTGGCATCACGCTCAAGCACGCCATCGAGGCCTCCCCGGAGCTGGCCGCCGCCTATAGTGAGCGGGAAGAAATAAAGAACCTGCTGGATATCGCCATGGCGCTGGAGGGAATGCCCCGGCATGCTTCCACCCATGCGGCGGGCATAGTGGTGGCGGACAGGCCAATTACCGACTACATCCCCGTTCAGAAGAATGCCGATGCGATCACCACCCAGTTCACTATGACCACCGTGGAAAAGCTGGGCCTTTTGAAGATAGACTTCCTGGGGCTGAGGACTTTGACGGTTCTAAGGGATGCGGTGCAGCTTGTGAAGGAGCGCCACGGAATAGAGATCGATCTTGACGCCATGACATTTGATGACCCGCAAACATACGAGATGATGTCCAACGGCGACACCGACGGCGTTTTCCAGCTTGAAAGCCCGGGAATGCGCCGGGTTTTAGAGCAGATAAGGCCCGAGAGCCTAGAGGATATCACTGCTATAATATCACTTTACAGGCCGGGGCCGATGGAGTCCATACCCAAATATGTGGCGGGAAAGCGCAACCGGGACAGGGTGAAATATCTCCACCCGCTGATGCAGCCCATATTGGAGGTCACCTACGGCTGCATGGTCTATCAGGAGCAGGTGATGCAGCTTGTGCGCACATTGGCGGGCTATTCAATGGGCCAGGCGGATATAATCAGGCGGGCCATGTCAAAGAAGGACAAGGCAGAGATGGACGCCCACAGGGATATATTCATAAACGGCCTGGTGGAGGACGGCCAGATCAAGGTGCCGGGGGCTTTGCGCATGGGCGTCAGCGAGGAGGTCGCCAAGGAGGTTTTCCATCAGATGGAAGCCTTTGCCGCATACGCCTTCAACAAACCCCACGCCGCCTGCTACGCGGTGGTTGCCTATCAGACCGCTTACCTTAAAAGGCACTATCTGCCGGAATTCATGGCGGCGACGATGAACTCCATGCTGGGTAACACAGGGAAGGTCGCGGCATACATACAGTATTGCAAGAAGCACGGCATAGGCATATTGCCCCCGGACGTTTCCCGCTCGTCGGTGGGCTTCACGGTTGAGGATAAGAACATTCGCTTCGGCCTTGGCGCCATAAAGAACGTGGGCATACCGGCGATAAACGCAATAATGCAGGGCAGGGAGGATGGCGAGTACGAGGACTTCTTCGACTTTTGCGAGAGGGTGGACACGGAGCATGTGAACAAAAGATGCATCGAGAGCCTGATTTTGGCTGGCGCTTTCGATTCCACAGGCGCCAACAGGGCGCAGCTTCTGTCCATCTATGAAAGGGTTATGGAAAGGGCTACGGCTGACCGCAGGCGCAGAAGCTCGGGCCAGCTTTCGCTGTTCGATGCCTTCGGCGGCGATGACATGAAGCCCGAGCGCCCTGAGCTGCCGGATATCCCGGAGCAGTCAATCGAAGTGAAGCTGAACTGGGAGAAGGAGATGACGGGCATATACATTTCCGGTCACCCTCTGACTGCATACTCCGATGCGCTTGAAGAACTAAAGACATCAACCCTTACAGTGGCCGAGATGCAGGAGGACGAGGAAAATTCAGATAAATATGACAACATGCAGGCGTCCATGGGTGGCCTGGTGGAGTCGGTGCGCAAAAAGCTGACCCGCAGCGATAATATGATGGCCTATGTCGTTTTGGAGGATCTTTACGGCAGCATCGAATGCCTTGTATTCCCCAATGTCTACCAGCGCTTCGGCCATCTGCTGCAAGCCGGCGCGGCGGTGGTTATTAGCGGCAGGCTTTCCTTCCGTGAAGATGAGCCGGCAAAGCTGGTGACTGAAAGGGTATCGATTCTCGAAAAAGAAAGCAAGGGCGCAAAGAGGCTGGCGCTCTTTTTGCCGGGCGCTTCCGCGGCAGACACTGTTGCCGATGCTTTAAAGTCCCACAAGGGTGATGCCCAGGTGCTGATCAAGTTTGCGGATACAGGCAGGAGCATAAGGCTGGGGGACAATCTGCGGGTTGACCTTTCAGAGGAGCTCTTGGCCAGGCTTGTGGGCCTGCTGGGTGCGGGCAATGTGAAAATAATATGAGGAAGATTTGCTCTTTTGCTTTTTTCGTGATGGCTGCAATCGCTTTTGCAGCGCTGATTTCTGCCTGCGATGTTATGCCGACGGCGAAAACGCCGGAGTTGACGTCGCAAGCCACTCAGGCGGCTTATGATATAGCGCCCATGGTCACAAAGACCCCCGCCCCCACCCCAACCCCCGAGCCCACGCCCACTCCGGAGCCTATTGATGAAGAAGCGGTGGCGGCATTTCTGGAACTCCTGAATAAAACAGACTATGCGTTTGTTTTTAAAGTGGAGAAGGATTTGGGCGTAGTGAACATTGCAGAGGGACGATCCCCCTTGAGTGATAAAACATATATCGGCGAGCAGCAGTATGAGATCAATATTGAATTGCCGGTCAAGCAGGGCGGGGATATGGCCATCGAAGAGGGCCGAGGGGTTCTTTTGTCGATACCATATAGATACGGCGTTACTTCATCCAAATACGATCTCGTGGATCAACCCGGCTATGTGGAACTGCGAGAGGGAGAGACCTATCTGGTTTTCGCTGAATATGAGCGGAATTTTGGGCTGTTCAGCCCTGCGAAAGGATATGTCCCCATTTTTGCCATAGAGGACGGCTGGGTTTATGTGGTCTCTCCCTTCGAGGAAGGAAACGAATGGCTTGAGGGCAGGGGCGTTGGCGGCATTGAGGAGCGAAATCTCTCTGCGGCGATAGAGGCCTTCGAAGAACAGCGATAGCTGCCCAAAGCGACTTAAAGTCTGTTTTGCCGTCGGAAGCGTTGAATAAAAGAAGTGGTCTGGAAATTTAAATCGACCTTGACTGATACATGACATGGGGAGCGTGTTCAAAGCCCATCGCTTTCCAGAATGCCTGAGCGCCCGGGTTAAAGTCATTGGTAAAAAGAAAGCATGTATCCAGGCCCTCTTTTTTCAGCTTTTCAAAGGAATGTTCAACCATTCGCGCCGCGATGCGCTATTTTCTGAGGGACGGGTTTACGCCTATGTGATAGAAAAAGCCTCGTCTGCCATCGTTTCCGCAGAGTAGAGCGCCCACTATTTTATCGTCTAGTTTTGCGACGGTGCTGAACCCTGCGTTTTTATTTAGAAATTTCGTCAGCCTTTCCTCGGTGTCAAAGGCAGCGGGAAAGCAAAGCTCCGGTATGCTTTTCCACAGCGCAATGGATTCATACAAGTCGCTCACAAGCATATCAACTATTTTCACCATGGCGGTAATCTCCATTTTTTATAGGTTTTTTGAGAAAGAAGAAACAGTATCCGTGAAAGCGACCCGGATACTGTTTTACATGTTGGGCTTTATTTGGGCATTTCCACTTCCGGCAGGGCGTAGAAATCCTCGGGCACGCCCACCTGATAGATATTGCAGTAGCCGGCGGCGGTGCTGTTGTATATGATGCTCTTGCCGTCGCGGGTCATGCTGGGATGGGGATGATGAGCGCCCCAGTCGAAGCTGCCGTCATGCATGCAGATGATCCTCGGGCCGTCAAACTCCTTGCCGTTGAACTTATAGCCCTTTATGTGCTTGCCGGAATCGGCCACGAAAAATTCAAAGCCGTTTGAATGGATATGATCCGGGCCGGGATAGCGGACACAGCTCGCCTCGGTTTCGCCGGTGCCGTCATATTTGGCAAAGCCGAAAAGGGAGTGCTGCTGGCCTTTCTCGTCATGCTGATGCACCTGATAGCCCACGTGGATGCCGTCCTGTAACCAGTACTCATGGCCGACCATTTCGCCTTCCTGCTTGCGCTGGCGCAGCTTTGTGGCCTTGCCCGTGTCGGTATCCAGCACCCATATCCGGTGATCAACCAACTGCCAGGGGCCTTCATGGCAGAACGTCAGCAGATTGCCCTGGGTGGTGGAGGGGTTGATGTGGCCCACCCAGCAGTATTCCTGCCAGATTTCATCCACTTCGTTGGTTTCAACGTTTATGCGCAATATCCGGCAGTCGGGCTTGGCCTCGAAGATATCCCTCATGCCGATGTAGCCGGCGGAAAGATTGGCCTTGATCTTGTGGGAGAGATCCTCCGAAAGGCCCGCAAGGACGTATTTGCCATCGGCAGTGGGTCTTGCACCGCCAAAATTGAAGCCCTTGGGGGGAATGTACAGCGGCCTTGTCTCAAGAGTGTCCAGGCTTAGGGCGTAGACGCAGCCATTATATGTGTAGTAGGTTTCATTCTTTACATGGTTGACCTGCATGGGAGAAGCCAGCGGCCTGCCGCCCGCCGGCATGTCCGTGAGCTGCATGATCTCTCCGCTTTCGATATCGATGCAGAAAATATTGCGCACATTTCCCCTGTCAGACTGGAAGAGCATTTTCCTGTCGCCGTCAAACCAGCCGTCATCGGTAAAATATGGGTGCACGCTGTGGCCCAGATAGCCCGTGAGTTTATGAACGGTTTGGCCGCTCATCCGGTCCTCGTAGGAGGTTCTCTCGCTGGGGTACACTCTGTAAGGTTTCATGCCTTGATACCTCTTCCTTTAGTTTTTTTATAACAGCTAAAGTATATCCCCAAGGGCGCGCCTTGTCAAAGTAAATTCGCTACGTTCTTTCAGGCTTTGCCGCTGCCGCTGTAAAAAGTGCGGCCTGTCTTTCAAGGGCGGAGTAATCGCCCGATGCAATCATGCGCTTATTTAAAAGATCTGAGCCTATTCCCACGGCATGGGCTCCGAAAGAAAAAAACCGGGCGACATTTTCAAGGCTTATGCCGCCGACGGCCATCAGGCTCAGGTCATTCAAAGGGGCCAGCAGATCTGCGATGTACTTAGGGCCGAGAGTGCCTGCCGGAAAAACCTTAACCATGCCTGCTCCGGCCTGCCATGCAGCGAATATTTCCGTCGGAGTCATTGCCCCGGGCACGCTGACCACGCCCAGCCTCTTGCATTCATTTATGACGGAGATATCCGTCACGGGAGACAGGACGAATTTTGCACCGCAGGAAGCGGCGGTGGCTGCTGTTTTAGGATCCAGCACAGTGCCAGCGCCCACCAGAAGCTCCGAGCTGAACTCGTTGCTTAAAATTTCTATCATTTTTGGTGCGCCGGGGGTGTTGAATGTGACCTCCATGGCCTTAATGCCGCCGGCGATGAGGGCTTTTGCCACCGGGCGAATTTGCCCCTCATCCAGGCCTCTTGCTATCGCCACAATTTTAGCCTTTTTAATTGCGCTCACAGTTTCGTATACGCCGCTCAAAATGATCCCTCCACTTTTGTATTATTTTATATAATATAGAAATAATTACATGCGAAGGATAGCATAAAATGCTTGTAAAAGCAAAGTTAGAGAGAAATAACTGCGGTAGAGGGCGTTTTCCGGCAAATATTAACAAATTATTTGCGGATTGTTTGTAGAGAATGATATTGCATTGATAGGGATGCTGTGATAGAATATATCTGCGCTTAGGTGCAATTATTTTGATATAAAGGAGGTGGTATGTTTGTCTTATGTTATCTCCGACAAATGTATCTCCTGTGGCGCCTGTGAAGGCGAATGTCCTGTCTCTTCCATAAGCGAAGGCGACAGCATATATGTGATAGATGCTGAAACATGCATCGATTGCGGCGCTTGCGCCGATGTTTGCCCTGTTGAGGCGATTTCGCAGGAGTAAGCGGCTTTAGGGCGGGCTTCTGCCCAATGCGGTTTTTGAGAATACTTTGACTGCTTATAGCGGAACCCCAGGTGACCGTTGACAAGCGGCGCAGAGCATCTAAAGCCGCCCAGTCGAGAGGCTTAGACCCATGTCATAAAGGCATGGGTCTTTGTTTTGTTTTAGAGCCGGCCAGCGCGTAAAATAGCGCAATAAATTGAATGAAATGATGCAAAAGAGTTTTAAAATATGTAACAAATTGTAATATTGGCCGTGAAATGACCAATAAAAGCGAGCAAAATGACGAATATATGCAACCATAATTATTGCAGTATCGTTAATAGTATTGTAATATATAATCTAGGATACTATGATTTCTTGGAGGTTCAAGTTGCTCAAACGAATAACGGCGCTGCTATTGACAGCACTTTTGATCTTTTCAATAATCCCCGTGCCAAAGGCGGAGGCTTCTCAAAACGGTATGATCAGGGTCAGGCTGAACTCGCTTGGCACCATCAGCACTGTTAATATGAAGATATCCGGTTATTACTCTGCGGACGGGCGGCTATTTTCCTCGGGGACATCGATGACGGTAACGGCGTCGGGGGGCAGCCTCACTTTGACTGCGGACGGGACAAGCCACAGCATGGGCGCATCCTTTACCCTCAAGCGCCACAGCGACTCTTCGGGCAAGGCGGGCTTTGTCACCATCAGCAACGCTTCCTTCGGCAGCCGCAGCTACATGGGCGACTTCACATTCTACGCCTCCGGCAGCACGCTGACGGTGGTGAACACAGTCTATATGGAGCATTATCTGGTGGGCGTGGTGGGCAATGAGATGGACAATGCCTGGCCCATAGAGGCGCTGAAGGCCCAGGCGGTGGCTGCCCGCACATATGCCTACATGAATATGAAAAGCTCAGGCACATATGATATCGGCGATACGGCCAGCGACCAGGTCTACAAGGGTTATCGTTCCTCAGACGATGTGGTCATAAGGGCCGTCAATGCCACAAAGGGCATTTTAGCCACGTATAACGGCCAGCCTTTTGTGACATATTATGCCGCTTCCAACGGCGGTGAGACGGAGATTCCCGCAAGGGCCTGGAGCGACAGGGCTTCGCCGGGCTGTTATGTGGTCAAGAGCGATCCTTACGATGTCAAGAATAAATTAAGCCTCATCTCAAGCGTATACTTCACCTCGACGGGGAACACGGGCAACGCCAAGGTGGAGGAGCTTATAAAGAGCAAGGTGGCTTCCAGGGCGGGGGTGTCCGCCGGCTCTGTCTCAATATCCAGCTATATGGGCGTGGATCTGAGCAATCCCATATATTCCAACAGCATAAACTATCAGACGGTCAATATCACCGTTATGACAAATGTGGGCCAGTACACGGTTTCGATGAGCGCCATGGACGAGATAAAGCCCCTTTTGGACATGGACAACAATTTGCGCATGGTGCGCTTAGACAACTCAAGCAATGTTTCCGGCTTCATCTTCCTGGATTTTTGCCGCTACGGCCACGGCGTGGGTTTAAGCCAACGTGGCGCGCAGCAGATGGCCACGGAGGGCTGGTCCTACGAGCAGATACTTTCCTTCTACTATGAAAACATTGTCCTCAGGCAGTATGAATTGGCGGAAACAGCGCCGACGGTCTACACAAGCGCAGTTCCGGGCGCAGGCACTGGCGCAGGAAATGTCGGCGGTTCGCCGGTGATAGCAACGGCCACGGTTTCGGCGTCATCGCTGAATGTGCGCGCTTCGGCCAGCACATCTGCCAGCTCATTGGGCAAGCTGACATCGGGCCAGACGGTTAACATACTATCCATGGAAAGCGGCTGGGCGCGGATACAATACGGCTCTGGCATGGGCTATGTTTCAGCACAATATCTCAGCAATATAAGCTACGTAAGCCAGGGCGGCAGCGCTTCTTCCGGCAGCGTAATCGCAAAGGCGAACATAGTTTCCAGCACGAGCGCGTTCGTCTACAGCGAAAAGAATATCGCCTCCAACAGGCTGGGCACCATTTCCGCCGGCGGCGAGGTGGAGATATACGCCTTTGAAAACGAATGGGCTAAGGTAAATTATCAGGGAACGGCGGCTTATCTGCAGACGGTATACATGACTAATCTTCAGTATGTTGGCGGCTCAGGCTCATCCTCCGGACCGATAGCTTATGGCTATGTTTCGCTGGCTACCACGACCTCGGCGGTTATACTCAAAGAGCAGGCAAGCGAAGACTCGGCTGCCGTCGATCTGGTTTTCGACAGAACCCTCGTGACAATATACGGCGAGGAAAACGGTTTTTACAAGGTGGAGGCCAACGGCAAGAGCGGTTTCGTGCTCAAGGCTTACATCAGCGGCTATACCCCGGTGGACAGCGGCTCCTCCGGTGGAAACAGCGGAAACACGGGAAACAGCGGAAACACTCCGGCAGAGCTGAATATTTCATCCAAAGCCCTGGCCGCATGTACGGTTTATAATGACGCCGCCGGCAAGCAGGACTCGGGCGAAAGGCTTGCCAAGGGTGAGGCGTTTACGGTAACCGAGATCAGCGGCAACATGGTGAGGATAAAAATCAACGCCATGCGGGGCTGGATAGAAATGAAATACGCCCAGGGGATTGACTCTCAGTCCGGCAATACCGGCAGCACCGGCAATACCGGCGGCACCGGCGGCACCGGGGGCAACTTCACTGACGTCAACTCATCCTCGACGGCGGTGACCACCTCAGGCGTGAACATGCGCCAGGGGGAGAGCACAACCTCGTCTGTTGTCACGGTGGTTTCTAAGGGGAAAACCGTTTCGGTGCTGAGCCGAGGCACCCTTTGGAGCAGGGTTTCCTACGACGGCAAGACCGGCTACATAAACAACGCATACCTTACCTTCAGTTCCTCCGGCTCAACGGGCGGCACCACGGCTCCCTCCACCGGCGGCAGCACAACGGCGGAGACTACTGCCACTGTTAACATGCGCGCTTCAGGCAGCACCGACGCATCCGTAGTCACAAAGGTGCCAGGAGGCAAGGATGTGACAGTCATAAGCCGGGGCAGCACATGGAGCAATGTCTCCTATGGCGGCAAGACCGGCTACATTATCAACACATATTTAAAGTTCAGCGGCGAATCCGGCGGGGGGACAACGCCTCCCGCGGTGGAGAATTCAACCGCCACGGCTACTGCTAATGTGAACCTGCGCCAGAGCGAGAGCATATCTTCATCAAGGCTGACCACAGTGCCAAACGGCGCGAAGGTGACGGTTCTTGCCAGGGGAAGCGAGTGGACGAAAGTCACTTACGGCGGCCATACCGGCTACATAAAGAACGAGTATCTGGATATGGGCGCGGGAAGTTCATCGGGTTCATCGGGATCGTCGGGAAGCACCCAGACGGGCCCCGACATCCCCCCCATTAACACGGGGGACAGCGGCTCGGCCGGCGGAGAAAAGGCTGAAACAACGGCAAATGTGAACCTGCGCTCCGGTGAAGGCACCAGCTTCGACAGCTTGGGAGTGGTTCCAAAGGGCGCACAGGTCAGCGTGGTTTCGGCGGGCAGCACCTGGAGCAAGGTGACTTACAGCGGCAAAACCGGCTACATAAAGAACGAGTATCTGGCGGCGGTTCAGTCATCGGCATCGGGAAGCGGCACGGGCTCCACGACTGCTGTCGGCACTCTCACCACGAACACATCGGTGAACATGAGGGTGGAGGCCTCCACCTCATCCGACAAGATCGCCACTTTGGCAAAGGGCACCAGCGTTGAAGTCCTTCAAAGGGGCAGCACATGGACAAAGGTTCGCTATAACGGCAGGGACGGCTATGTTTCCACGCAGTATCTGGATGATCCTTCGGCAACCCAGTCCGGAAGCTCAGGCTTTACCTATTGGCGGATGGTGACACTGGCGGACGTGATCCTTCGAAAGAGCGCCTCCACCAGTTCGGACAGGCTGGCCACAGTTCGGGCGGGAACCCCTGTGAATGTGCTTGAAATCGGCGACGAGTGGAGCAAGATGATTTATGGCGTTAACATAGGCTATGTTAAAACCGAGTATCTGGTTCAGGCGCCTTAGGCAACTGAAAAAGCGGCGGGCAGTTTAAAATGCTGTCCGCCTTTACTTTGTGACTGAGCAGCACCGGGTGAGATTATTATTACATATTTTGGGAAAGAATGAGATGTGAGAGAGCAGTGACGGCGTATTATCGATAAAGTTGAAAAAAAGTCAACCAAATGGTATTATTATGAAGATAATGCCTTTGTTTTCCAGTTTAAATGAAAAAAGAGACAAAAAGGAGCGAGATTTTGAACATTCAGTGGTTCCCCGGCCATATGGCCAAGACCAGGCGCCTGCTGGCTGAAAGCCTGAAGGTAATAGACGTTATAGTTGAAATAGTGGATGCCAGAGCCCCTCTTTCCACCCGAAACCCGGACTTCGAGCCGATGTTCAAAGGAAAGCCCAGGATACTCCTGCTGAATAAAGCCGATCTTGCCGACGACGGAGTAACCGCCCGCTGGAAGGAGTATTTCGAGGGCAAGGGCTATAGCAGTCTAGCGGTCTCGTCGGTGGATAGGAGACATGTGAAGGGCGTGATCGCTCTGGTGGAAAATATCATGCGGGAAAAGGTGGAAAGCATGAAGGCACGGGGCGCGAACAAGACGGTTCGGGCCATGGTGGTGGGCATACCGAATGTGGGGAAGTCCACGTTTATAAACAATCTGCGGGGAAGGGCCGCCGCCAAGGCTGCCGACAGGCCTGGCGTTACCAGGGGCAAGCAGTGGATAGTCATAAGCGAATATCTGGAGTTTTTGGATACTCCGGGGATGCTCTGGCCCAAGTTTGAGGATAAGAATGCGGCGTCTAAGTTGGCGTATCTGGGCTCGGTCAAGGACGATATCATGGACGTGGAGGAGCTTGCCTGCATGTTCCTTGGGGAGGTTGTAAAGCTTGCACCCAAAGCTGTTATGGAGCGTTTCAACATAGAGGAACCGTCGCAGGATGGCTATGAGCTTTTCCAGCAGGCATGCCGGGGCCGGGGATGGATAATGTCCGGCGGCAGACTGAACACCGAAAGGGGAGCCGCCGCTGTTTTGGACGAGTTTCGCGGGGGCAAGCTGGGGAAGCTCTCGCTGGAAGCCCCGCCGGAGAAGTAAAATGCCGCAGAAGAAAACGCAAAGGGGAAAACCCTCTGAAAAAGAGCGCTTGCTGAATATAACCGAGTATGAGCGGCCTCTGTGGGAGCAGGGGCTGGTTTTGGGCGGTGTGGACGAGGTGGGCAGAGGGCCTTTGGCAGGGCCGGTGATGGCGGCCTGTGTGGTGCTGCCCAAAGAGCCTTTGCTGGAGGGAATAAACGACTCCAAAAAGCTCAGCGAAAAAAGAAGAAACGCCCTTTATGAAAGCATAATGAAGCTTGCCCTGGGTGTGGGAATAGGCGTTTGCGACGAAAAAATGATAGACGATATAAACATAAGGCAGGCGACACTTCAGGCGATGAGGATGGCGGTAATGGATGCGGGGGCGGACTTTCTGCTGGTGGACGGCGTTGACAAGGCCGTTTTAAGCGCGGACATCCCGCAGATTTCAATAGCCGGGGGCGATGCCCGCTCGTATTTAATCGGGGCGGCGTCAATAGTGGCGAAGGTGAAAAGGGACGCCCTTATGTGCAGGCTGGACGAGGAATTTCCCCAGTACGGCTTCGCAAGAAACAAGGGCTACGGCACGAAGGAGCATATTGAGGCCATAAGGAAATACGGCCTATGCAAATATCACCGCCGCTGCTTTACGGGGAACTTCGTATGAGCGCCCGCACTGGAAAAGTCGGAGAAAATATCGCCCGGGAATTCTTGCTGTCAGCGGGAATGGAGCTGCTGGAGCAAAACTTCCGCGCACCCGGCGGCGAGGTGGACCTGATAATGCGCGAAGGGGGCACTATCGTTTTCGTAGAGGTAAAAACACGGGTATATGCGGGGGATTTAAGCGCCTACCAGGCAATAGACGCGGGGAAAAGAGCCAGAATATCAAAGGCGGCGCTATATTATATCAATTCGCGGGGCTTTTTTGAAACAGCCTGCAGGTTTGATGCAGTTATAATAATAGGACAGCCTCCCCAGACGAGGATTGATCATTATAAAAACGCGTTTATGTTCAGCGCAGATTCGTATTTTGTCTAGGATGATTTAAGAAGGGATTTCGGCAGTTGAAATGAGAAGAAAAGCTATTTTTGTTTTTATTATTTTGGCTCTTGCAGCTCTTGTGGTTTTGACGGGCTGCGCTTCAAATGACATCGCATATGAAAGCCAACTGCTTGAAAATGCCGATTTTTCCGCTGTAAACGAGCATGGCCTGCCCGAAAACTGGAAGAAGGAAGCCTATATCCACGACGATATGATATCAACGCAGGAGACATCAAAGGGCGAGCTGCAGATAATCAGCCATGATCTGAACGATATAAGGATGGTTCAATATTTCCCCGTCCACAAGAACACTGTGTACAGGATTTCTGCGCTGATAAAGGCAGAGGGCATAAGGGGCGATGATTATGGCGCGGGGATCAGCATTGCTGAGAGCTTTGTGGCATCGCGCCAAGTTTTTGATACGGCAGGCCAATGGGAGCAGGTGGATCTCTATGTGGACTCCAGGGGCGAAACCGAGTTGGGGGTGGAGCTCAGGCTTGGCTTTTTTGCAAACGACGCCATGGGCAAAGCCTGGTTTAAGGATGTTTCCGCCGTCGCGGTGGAGAGTGCCCCTGAAAATGCGGTGGTCTACGATTATTCAGAAATAAAATCCTCGTCATATTCTTCGGATGATGGCGATGGCCCAAGGGATAATTATACCGCCCTGATACTCTGCCTGGCGGCTCTGTTCGCCATGGCGGGTCTGGCGGCATCCCGCAGGCTTGGTGAAAAGGCACTGCTCACTCCCGGCGGTGAAGCAAATCAGCCCGGAGGCAGCGGGCTGGCCCTGGTGCTTTTGGGCGCACTGTTTGTGCGGCTGCTGATAGCGTCTATTATCACCGGCTACAGCTACGACATCGGCTGTTTCACATCATGGGCGTCAAAGTCTGGGGCGGAGGGGGTGGCCTCTTTATATCAGGGGGATTATTTCTGCGACTATCCCCCGGGCTACATGTATATATTGAGCGTGATAGGCGGAATTGGACGCCTTTTTAACCTGCATCAGACATCGGACATATTCGTTTTGATGGTGAAGTTGCCGGCGATAATCTGCGATATATTAGCGGGCTACCTCATTTTCAGGATAGCTGAAAGATTTTTTAATAGAAACTGTGGGCTGCTGATCGCATCACTGTATCTTTTCAACCCGGCCGTACTGGTTAACTCCGCCGCCTGGGGGCAGATCGACGGCGTTTTGGCCTTCGGCGCGCTGCTCTCGGTATGGCTGATGGTAAACCGGAGAATGTTCCTGGCATCGGCGGCATTCGCGGTGACGGTGCTGATAAAGCCCCAGGGGCTGATGATAGGGCCGCTGCTGGCCTTCGCCTTCATAGACACCGTGCGGGAGGAAAAGGGCAAAGGCGCTTTGAAGCTTCTGGGTTCATTCGTATTCTGTGCGGTTTTGTGCATATTGGCGGCAGTGCCGGTGGCGGGGGGCAGCCCCATAAGCTGGCTGCTGGAAAAATATCTGGGAACATTGGGCAGCTATGAATACGCCACTGTGAACGCAATGAACCTTTTTGCCATGTTTGGCGCCAACTGGGAGCCTCAAAGCGATATCTTCATCGCCGTTTCATACAGAGCGGCGGGAACGACCTTCATGGTGCTGTCATTCATATATAGCGCTTTTCTTTACTTCAAAGCGAAGGATAGAAGATTTTTGCCCCTTGCAGGCGCAATTTTCCTTTGCGGGGTGTTCGTGCTGGGCGTTCGGATGCACGAGCGCTACATGTTCCCGGCCCTTGTGCTGCTGCTGTTTGCATATGTCCTTTACAGGGACAAGCGGCTGTTGGCAATATTTGTGCTATACAGCGCCAGCCATTTTGTGAATGTGGCCATGGTTTTAAACCACACGCATCTTTTGCAGGAGCATTTTGCCGTTACATTCATTTTCTCGGCGGCTAACTTGGCGCTATTGGCATGGCTTGCGGCCGCTTCCTGGGATATTTCGGCGGGTCGGATAAAAACATATAGCAAACCGGAGAAAAACGAATCTGAAGAAAATGATGACGGCGGGGCGGCAGCGCAGAAGGAAGATTTGGGGGGCGGAAAGTTGCAAAACGATATGCACAAAAAAACTGACCACAGAATAACCCGCTTTGATTTGATCGCTATGGCTGTGGTGACAGTTTTGTATGCGGCGCTGGCGCTGATAAACCTGGGGGACACAAAGGCGCCTATAACTGAATACAAAAGCTCCAGAGCGTCGGAATATCTGGTGTTTGATTTCGGCGGGCCCAGGGAAATTCAAAAGTTCACATATTATGGCGGTATCGGCTCCGGCCATATGACATTGGAGATATCAGACGACGGGGAAAGCTGGCGCGCGGCGTCGATCATCTCTTCCACCGGCGCAAAGCGTGAGGCGGAGATCGAATACGAGGTCAACACCATGTTCATGTGGCATGACTATGATCTGAGCCAAGAGCAGGCCCGCTATGCCCGCATAGTTTTCCTGGGCGCAGGAATACCGGTAATAGAGGCAGCCTTTTTTGACGGGGAGGGCTTGACGCCGATAGCGCAGGTTTCCGCCCATGATCAGAGAGAAGGCAGCGGAATGGACCCCGCCCTCATAGCGGACGAGCAGCATCTGGTGCCGGAGCGCTCATCCTTCATGAACTCCATGTACTTCGATGAAATATACCATGCACGCACGGCTTTTGAGCATATCCACGGAATGCAGTGGTATGAAACCACCCACCCGCCCCTGGGCAAGGCGTTCATGTCCTTTTGCATAATGCTGCTGGGCATGAATCCCTTCGCATGGAGGCTTGCGGGAACGGTCGCGGGGATAATCATGCTGCCGGGAATGTATCTGCTGGCAAAGCTCCTCTTTAAAAGGCGGGATATTGCCCTGGTTGCCATGCTTTTGATGGCTCTTGACTGTATGCATTTTGCCCAGACGAGGCTGGCCACAATCGATTCCTTCGTGGTGATGTTCATCATATGGATGTATTATTTCATGCTGCGCTATGCTTTGCTGCACAGCTTCAACAGGATGCCCCTAAAAAAGACGCTTTTGCCGCTGCTGCTTTCGGGGATAATGTTTGGCCTGGGCAGCGCCAGCAAATGGACGGGCATATATGCCGGCGCGGGCCTGGCGGTGATACTCTTTTACACCCTCTACAGGAGATATACCGAAGCAAAGCGCATGGGCAAAGAAGGGGAGTGGTTTAAGAACTTCGCCTATACCTGCCTTTTCTGCGTGCTGGCTTTTGTGATAATTCCCTTCGGGATATATTTCGCATCATCATTTCAATATTTCCAGATAAAGGACGGAAAGACCATCGCGGACTGGTGGGCGGCCCAGGAATATATGTTCACATACCACAGCGGGCTTCAGGACAGCCATGACTTTGAGTCCCCCTGGTATGAGTGGCCCCTTATGATCCGGCCCATGTGGCTGTACAAGGGTAACCATGACGGCCTTATCGCCACCATAAACACAATGGGAAATCCTGCTGTCTGGTGGCCGGGCTTTGCGGCCCTCGTCTGGCTTGTGGTACGCTATATAAAGGGGTTTAAGGACAGCTCAAAGAACAAGGAGATCACCCACATCGGCGCACTGCTGCTGATAGGCTTCGCTTCGCAGTTCCTGCCCTGGGTGCTGGTGACAAGATGCACGTTCATTTACCATTACTTTACCTGCGTGCCCTTCGTAATACTGATAATCTGCCATTTCATCGATGTGAAAACAGGCTATGGCGGCAAGGTGGACGAACGAAAGCTGAAAATTGCCCTGGGGGTGTACATAGGCATAGCAGCGCTTATGTTCGCATTCTTCTACCCGGTGATATCCGGCATGGACATCCCCGTGTGGTATGCAAGGCTTACCCGCTGGCTGCCCACTTGGACTATTTGGAATTATTAGATTAGCGGCTATCGAGGGGGAAGGGATTATGGAAAGCTTAAAGAAACTGTTCGGCCAGGGGATAAAGTTCGCCATGGTGGGCGTAATAAACACATTGGTGGACTGGGGCGTCTATTTTCTGCTGCGGCTGACACCCTTTTTTGCGGTGCATTATCTGCCTGCTCAGGCCATAGCCTATAGCTGCGGGGTTCTTAACAGCCTTTTCATGAACAAAAACTTCACCTTCCGGGAAAAGGGAAGGATGGGCGCGAAAAGGGTGCTGATATTCTTCGGCGTGAACCTTGTTTCTCTGGGGGTTTCGATGGCGGTGTTGTTCATTTTCAAGGAAAAGCTGCTGATGAACGACCTGATATCAAAGGGCGCGGCTGTAGTTTTTTCTATGGGGATTAACTTTGTTTTAAATAAATTGCTGGTTTTCAGGGGCGTTTAAGCCTTGGCATGGGCAAAAGCCGAAAGGGGTATTGACAGAATAAAGGCAGTCGTGAGATTATTATCAGTATGAAAAAGTTTATGATTATATTGAATATATGGGGGAAGCGCGGTGCTGGCGAGCGTTAAGTCATGCGGCATAACAGGAATAGACGGCTATATCGTCACCGTTGAGGTGGATGCTCGCCCGGGTATGCCCACTTTTGAGGTGGTCGGCTTGCCCGATGCAGCGGTGAAGGAGTCCCGGGAGAGGGTGCGCGCCGCAATAAGCAACAGTAAGATTGAATTTCCGTTCATGCACACCACTGTGAACCTGGCTCCGGCGGATGTTAAAAAAGAGGGGCCCCTTTATGACCTGCCCATAGCGGCGGCGCTGTTGATGGCCACCGGCAGGATCCCTCAAAATAGCGCTGCGGAATATGTTATGGCGGGGGAGCTCTCACTGGATGGGGCTGTTCGCAGCATAAACGGCGCGCTGCCGATGGTGATTTCGGCGCGGCAAAGGGGCGTTAGAAAGTTCATTCTGCCGCTGGAAAATGCGCTGGAGTGCGCCTGCATACTGGATGTTGAGATTTATCCGGCGAAAAGCCTCGAAGCGGTGGTGGGGCACCTGACGGGCGAAAGGCCGCTTGCGCCGAGGGAGCATGTGGAATACGATCCGCTCTATGACGAAGAACCCGCCGGGAGTGATCTTAAATATGTGCGCGGGCAAAGGGCCGCTAAACGGGCGCTGGAGATCGCCGCTGCCGGGGGGCATAATCTGCTGATGATAGGCTCTCCCGGCTCGGGAAAGACGATGTTGGCCCGGTGCCTTCCTTCGATTCTTCCCCCTATGACATTCGAGGAAGCTCTGGAAATAACGAAAATACACTCGGTTTCAGGTGCTTTGGGTAAAAACCGCGGGCTGATGTCCCGCCGGCCATTCAGAGCGCCTCATCATACCGCCAGCAGCGCGGCTTTGGTGGGCGGGGGAAAAAGCGCTATGCCGGGGGAGATATCAAAGGCCCACAACGGCGTGCTCTTTTTGGACGAGCTGCCGGAGTTTCCCAGAAATGTGCTGGAGGCCCTGCGCCAACCCATGGAGGACGGCCAGGTGATGGTGGTTAGGGTGGGCGCACAGGTGGCTTATCCTTCGCGGTTCATGATGGTCTGCGCAATGAACCCTTGCCCCTGCGGGCATCTTGGTGCAAGGAATGCGCAGTGCCGCTGCACTCCTGCCGCCGTCAGCCGCTATCTGGGGAGGATATCAGGCCCGCTGCTGGACAGGATAGACATGCATATCGAGGTGGAGTCAATAAATGTCTCGGAGATATCATCGCCCGAGGGGGATGAGGAGCCCAGCGCCGTTGTAAGGCAGAGGGTGGAATCCGCCAGGAAAAGGCAATTATCGCGCTATGAGGGGCAGGGGATTTTTTCAAACGCTCAGCTTGGCGCAAGGCAGCTTCAAAAGTATTGCGCCATGACAGTCGAAGCAAGGGCCCTTATGGAGATGGCGGCTGAAAAGATGGGTCTTTCCACCAGGGGATACACAAGGATGCTGAAGGTGGCGCGGACCATTGCAGACCTTGCGGGTGAGGATAAAATAGGCCAGGAGCATGTGGCCGAGGCTGTGCAGTACAGAAGCCTTGACAGGAAATACTGGTCATAGGGGGCGGGGATTGGGCTATGAAATACACCGAGAACGAACTGGCGCTGATCGCCCTTTCAGGAGTGAGTGGAGTTGGGGCGAAGCGGATGAGCGCGCTGCTTGCCGTGGTGGACGAACCGCGGGAGGTTTTTTCGCTGCACAGAGCCACGGTGAGTGAAATCATCGGGGAGAAACAGGTCGAGGGTTTTTGGCGGGCGGCATCAAAAAGCTATCAGGAGGACATGGCCGCAAACCTTTCAAGGCTTTCGATGCGCGCCGTCTGCCGCTTTACGGACGATTATCCTCCTTTGCTGGAAGAAATATTCGATCCGCCCTATGTGCTATATATAAAAGGAACGATTAGGCTGACCCGCGAAAGGCTGCTGGCGGTGGTCGGTTCCAGAAATGCATCGCGCTATGGCCTTGAATGCGCCCACGCCCTCAGCCGCGACCTTGCCGCTCAGGGGGTCACGATAATCTCCGGCATGGCAAGGGGCATAGACTCCGCCGCCCACGTTGGCGCCTTAAAAGCCGGTGGAAGCACCATGGCCGTTTTCGGCAGCGGGCTTGATGTGTGCTATCCTCCGGAAAATTTGGAGTTATATGAGGAAATCGCCCAGAAGGGTTTGCTGATAAGCGAATATTTGCCGGGGACATCGCCCTTGCCGGCGTTTTTCAGGCAGAGGAACAGGATTATCGCCGGGCTTTCGCAGGCGTTGTTGTTGATCGAGGGACGGCAAAACTCCGGCGCGATGATAACCGTCGACCACGCCCTTGACAGCTCCCGAGAGGTTTTTGCAGTGCCCGGCCAGATTAACTCGCCCCTGAGCTTTCAGCCAAACCGGTTGATACGCCAGGGTGCGGGAATGGTTTTGGAGGCGCGGGATATAATGGAGCCGATGCAGTGGTCATCCCCGTCGGCGGTAAGTCCGCGGTCGGCAAGCAGAAAAACACCTCTGCCTGAGCTGAGCGACGAGGAGAAGCTGATAGTTGAGCCTCTTTTGACGGAGGAGCTTTCCTTCGACGAATTGTGCCGAAAAACAGGCTTTAAGGCCGAACGGCTAAATTCGCTCTTGACAATGCTTAGTTTAAGGGGAATAATTAAGCAACATCCGGGAAGGGTGTTTTCTATCTGATATACAATCTGATAATAGTACAGTAAATTTTTACCTGGAGGAAATAGATGGCAGCAAAAAAACAGACTCTAATTATAGTGGAATCCCCCGCGAAGGCGAAAACGATCGGAAAATTTTTGGGCAAAGGATATAAAATAGAGGCCTCAAACGGCCATATTAGGGATTTGCCCAAGTCAACCCTTGGGGTGGACGTGGAAAACGGCTTTGACCCCAAGTATATCACCATAAGGGGGCGCGGGCCCATAATCGACAAGATAAAGCGCGAGGCAAAGAGCGCCTCAAAGATATATCTTGCAACAGACCCTGACAGGGAAGGCGAGGCAATATCATGGCATCTGGCGCATATTTTAAAGCTGGATGAAAATTCCCCTTGCAGGATTGAGTTTAACGAGATCACAAAGAACGCCGTTTCAAGCGCGATTAAGCACCCCAGGCCCATAGACCACACCCGTGTGGATGCACAGCAGGCCAGAAGAATTCTGGACAGGCTGGTGGGCTACAAGATCAGCCCGCTGCTTTGGGCGAAGGTGCGCAAGGGCCTTTCTGCCGGAAGGGTGCAGAGCGTGGCAACGAAGATAATCGTTGACAGAGAAAGGGAAATACAAAGCTTCGTGCCGGAGGAATACTGGCTGATAGATGCGGTTTTCTCCGACGGAAAGAAGAAGTTTACGGCCAAGTTTACGGGCTTTGGCGGTGAAAGAGTGGCTATAAACAGCGAAGAAAAGGCGAATGAGGCCCTGCTGCGCATCGAAAAGGGCGAGTATAGGGTGAAGTCAGTGCGCTGGAGCGAGCGGCGCAAAAACCCCGCTCCGCCCTTCACAACGTCAAATCTTCAGCAGGAGGCGGCAAGAAAGCTTAACTTCACCACATCAAAGACGATGCTGATCGCCCAGCAGCTCTACGAGGGCGTGGAGATAAAGGGCGAGGGCGCAGTGGGCCTTGTCAGCTATATTAGGACGGACTCCACAAGAATATCCCAGGAGGCCATGGACGATGTGCGCGGATATATATCGCAAAACTACGCGCCCGAGTTCCTGCCCCAGACGCCCAACGCATACAAGAGCAAGCGCGGCTCCCAGGACGCCCACGAGGCCATCCGCCCGACGCTCCTTTCAAGAACGCCGGATAGCCTGAAGGCCTCCCTCACAAGGGATCAGCTCAGGCTTTATAAGCTGATATACAGCCGTTTTGTGGCCAGCCAGATGACGCCGGCAGTATATGATGTACTGTCTCTGCGCATAAACAACGGCGATGCGGACTTCTCATTTGTGGGCATGAAGAAAAAGTTTGCCGGCTTTACGGCCGTTTACGAGGAAGGAAGCGATTCCCCCGAGGAAAAGGAAAGCACGCTGCCCGGCGTGAAGGAGGACAGCGCTGTTGGGATATCCGATGTCAACAGCCAGCAGCATTTCACGCAGCCGCCCCCAAGATACACCGAGGCATCATTGGTGCGCACCCTGGAGGATAAGGGTATCGGCAGGCCCTCCACATATGCGCCGACGATTTCAACCATAATCAGCAGGGGCTATATCAAGCGCCAAAGCAGGACGCTTTTCCCGACAGAGCTGGGGGAAATCGTGACGGACATAATGAGCGAGCACTTCAAGGATATAATGGACGTGGAGTTCACCGCATCCCTTGAGGAAAAGCTGGACGATGTCGAGGAGGGGACCGTGCCCTGGCAGGGAGTGATCAGCGATTTTTACATCGGCTTTAAGGAGGACTTTGAAAAAGCGGAGCAGCTCATAGAAAAGATAGTCATCGAGGACGAGGTTTCCGATGTTATCTGCGAAAACTGCAATGTGAACATGGTCTACAAGATGGGGCGCTTTGGAAAGTTTCTGGCCTGCCCAAACTATCCTGAGTGCAAAAATACTCAGCCCATCACCGTGGCGATAGACGCGCCCTGCCCCAAATGCGGCGGGAGAATATTGGAGCGGACGTCAAAGCGGGGCAGGAAGTTCTACGGCTGCGAAAATTACCCCAATTGTGATTTCGTCTCCTGGGATATGCCCGTGAAGGAGAAGTGCGAAAAGTGCGAAAGCATGATGGTGCGCAAGTTCAACAGGAACGGCGAGGAGTATAATCTTTGCACCAACGAAACCTGCAAGAATAAGCAAAAGCCTCAGGAGAGGGAAGATGACGAATAGCTCAGGGGCGATTATGGGCAAAGGCAAAAACGCCGTCGTTATAGGCGCAGGCCTTGCCGGAAGCGAAGCGGCCTGGCAGCTTGCCCAGTCCGCAATAGGCGTGATCTTGTGGGATATGAAGCCGCAGGAAATGTCGCCTGCCCACAGCATGGCCGGCTTTGGAGAGCTGGTTTGCTCAAATTCATTGAAAGCTTCAAGGTTGGAGAGCGCATCCGGCCTTTTGAAGGAGGAGATGAGGCGGCTTGATTCCCTGATCCTCAAGGCGGCGGACGCCTGCGCGGTTCCCGCCGGCGGCGCTCTGGCGGTGGACAGGCTTCTTTTCAGCGAATATATAACGAACGAGCTTATGGCGCACCCGAATATCGATATCAGAGCCGGCAGAGTGGAGAAAATTCCGCAGGGTCCGTGCATAGTCGCCACAGGGCCTTTGACCGACGGCGATCTTTTTGATGATATTGCACAGATGGCGGGGAAGGACGCACTTTATTTCTTTGACGCTGCTGCGCCCATAGTCACCAAGGACAGCATAGACATGGAAAAGGCATATTTCAAATCCCGCTATGATAAGGGCGAAGGGGCTGATTACATCAATTGCCCCATGGATAAGCAGCAATACGATACCTTTGTTGATGCTCTGCTGAGCGCCCAGACCGCCGATATACACGGCTTCGAGGAAAACATGCTCTTTGAGGGATGTATGCCGGTGGAGTCCATGGCAAGGCGGGGCAGGCAAACCCTCGCTTTCGGCCCCATGAAGCCAATCGGCTTGAATGATCCCCGAACCGGCAAAATGCCCCATGCCGTGGTGCAGCTGCGCCAGGATGATGCCGCCGGTGAGATGTATAACCTGGTCGGCTTCCAGACTCGCCTTAAGTTTCCTGAACAAAAGCGGGTCTTTTCGATGATACCCGGCCTTGAAAAGGCGGAGTTTGTCCGCTACGGGGTGATGCACAGGAACACATATCTAAACTCCCCCGGCTTTCTTTCAGCGGATTACAGCGCAGTGAAAAACCCGCTGATATATTTTGCGGGGCAGATTTCCGGCGTGGAAGGCTATGTGGAGTCCGCAGCCTCCGGGCTTGTGGCGGGCAGATCCCTTGCGGCGAAGCTTTTGGGCAATGAGCCCCCCGACTACACAAAAAAGACAATGATCGGCGCACTTGCGGCATATATCAGCGCGCAGCACTCCCGCTTCGATCCCATGAACGCAAATTTTTCTATCATCGAGCCTTTATCGGAGCGCATACGCAGCAAGAAGGAAAAATATGCGGCCTACGCTGCCCGTTCGTTGGAGCATCTTGCGCAGATGGGCTGAATCATGCTAAAATATGGGCGTGGGCAGCGTTAAATCGGAAGGAGAAAAGCGCGTTTATGCGAATTATAGCCGGTAGGTACGGCAGCAGAAAACTCAAAACATTGGACGGGCTGGACACCCGGCCTACGTCGGACAAGCTAAGGGGCGCAGTGTTCAACATACTCACCCAGAAGATCCCCGGCGCAATGGTGCTGGATCTTTTCGCCGGCTGCGGCGCGGTGGGGCTGGAGGCGGTCTCAAGGGGCGCACGCTTTGCCGTCCTGAACGATATATCCCAAAGGAGCATCGATGTTATTCAGGACAACATAGACGCCCTGGGCGCACATGATGAAACCGGAGTGATGGGGGAGGACGCTTTTGACGCCGTCGGCATTCTGGCGGATTCGGGCATGGCCTTCGACATAATATATCTGGACCCTCCCTATGACAGCGAGTTTTATGAACAGATAATAAGACGCATACGCGAATGCGGAATCCTGGCCTTGGGCGGAGTTATCGTCTGCGAGCATAGAAAGGGAAGCTCATTCGAGCTGCCTTTTGACTACAGGATTTACGACAGGCGCATATACGGAAAAAGCGCAGTGAGCTTTTTGATTGAGGAGATAGTGGCATGACTAGCAAAGGGAGCAAAGAAAACAAAGAAAGCAATGAAGGCAAAGGAAGCAAAGCTAATAAAAGGGTTTGCCTGTTTCCCGGCTCTTTTGATCCCATAACAAAGGGGCATCTGGATGTTATTGAGCGGGCGGCAAAGATCTTCGATAAGGTTATGGTGGCGGTCATGGTCAACCCGCGCAAGCAGGGCCTTTTCAAGGTTCATGAAAGGCTGATGCTTATAGAGCGCTGCATTGGGCATCTGACAAATGTGACCGTTGCCTTTTACGAGGGCGGCCTTTTGGAATACGCAAAAATGGTGGGCGCGGGGGTCATCCTGCGGGGCATACGCAACGAGCAGGACTTCGCCTATGAGCGCGATTGGGCCATCATCAACCGCATGGAGGCGGGGGATATCGAGATCATGATGCTGATAAGCTCGCCCGAGCACGCCTTCACCACCGCTTCGCATGTGAAGGAGATAGCCGCGCTGGGCTATGACATATCAAGCTATATACCCGAGCCGATAATAGGCGATGTTATAAGCAAAACAGGAGGGCATAAGATATGAACGTCATGGTTCTTATTGAACTTTTGGACGAGGCCATGCAAGAGGCATCAAGCCTGCCGCTGACCAGCAAGAAGCTGGTGGATGTGGATAAATGCATGGACATCATCCGCGACCTGCGCATAAACCTTCCCGAGGATATAAAGGACGCCGAGCAGATTGTCGCCGACAAGGATCAGGTTATAAGCGATGCTCAGATGGAGGCCCAGCATATCGTTTCCGAAGCGGAAAGGCGTTTTCGCGCCATTTTGGACGAGCACGAGATAACAAGAAAGGCCCATGATCAGGCGGACGAGATAATCGCCAGCGCCAACGCCGAAGCCCAGGAGATCAGGATGGGCGCAATCGGCTATGCCAACGAGGTGATGGACAGGCTGGAGGACACATCCAGGCGGATATTAAACGACATAATGAGCAACAGGGAAGATCTGGACAATATGTAGCCTCTGTTATTCATCTCATTTACCGCTTTTTTTAGAGGAAAAGGGCGGAAAGGCCCCAGCAGAGAAGAAAGCCGACGCCCGCGTGGACGGCCTTTGAAAGGGCATATTTCCAAAAGGGGATGACTTCCAGAAGGAACTGTGAGCTTTGAACCATTATGGAAAGGCCGCCAAAGGAAAGCGTTGCGCAGGAAAGGGCGGCTTTTAGGGTCATGCTTATCGGCAGGCCGGAGATGTATTTGCAGCCGGCGGTCATCTCAAATATGGCGGCGGAAAGGCCGCTATTGCCGAAAAAAACGCTGTTTATGACGGTGAAAAGAGCCATCGCAGTGGCGATTCCTATCATGGCCATGCCGCTTTTGGATATCGCCTGGGTGATTATGGCGGCGATGGTGGTGCTGCTCTGGGCGCTGTTGGGCGTGGAATGTTCGTGCTTTGCGCCTGCGGAAAAGAGCGCGCCTGTTATGATGGCGCTCAGAATATGACTTATGAGCATCAGCCAGCCGGCCTTTTGGCTTGCAAGCATGGTGATGCCAACGCTGGCCAGCACAAAACCGGGGCTTGAGACAGCGCCGTAGGACACCAGGCGGCGGGCCTGATTTTTTGTAATTATGCCGTTTTCGCGCATCCCGCCGATTATCCTGGCGCCGGTGGGAAAGCCTGCGCAATAGCAGAGCATCAGCGCGCCAAAGGCTTCGCCGGGGCATTTAAGCAGTATTTTGGCAGCTTTGTCCATATTCCTTGCACCGATGCTGAAGGCCCCCGTTCTTTCAAGGAGCTCTGCGCCTATGAAGAAGGGAAACAGCCCGGGCATGACGCCCTTCAGCCACAGCTCCAAAGCGGAAAGGGTGGCTGACGAGGCCTTGCCGGGGGATATCAGCAGGGCGAGGATATAGATCACAGTTAGCAATGGATAGATTTTTTTCAAAGAAACCACCTGTAAAAAGTATGTTGAAGGGCTGAGGTAAATGAATGAATTAGTTATCGAAAAAACGGAAGATGAGAATAAGTTGAAAATAGGCTTGGCGCTGGGGGCGGGGTTTTTCAGGGGTCTTGCCCATATCGGTGTGCTTCAGGTGCTTGAAGAAAACGGTATTGAGATAGATTTAATTGCAGGCACTTCCATGGGCTCCGTCATTGGCTCAATTTACGCAACCGGAATGGGCATTAACATGCTGGAAAGGCTGGTCTATTCCTTAAACGAGCGCATGTTCTATGATGTGGGCAGGAGCAAAAAAGGTTTTATAAAGGGCGAAAAGATAGTATCATTCATGAAAACGCTGACTGGCGACAAGACTTTTGACCAGGCGGACATACCCTTTGCTGCCGTGGCCTGCGATATCGAGACGGGCGAAAAGCTGGTTATTTCTCGGGGGAAAATATACGAGGCCGTTCGTGCCAGCACCTCAGTTCCGGGGATATTCGTGCCATATGAGGTGGACGGAAGGGTGCTTGTGGACGGCGGCGTTTTGGAGCGAGTGCCTTCCAGCGTCGTCAGAGAGATGGGGGCGGATCTGGTGATAGCTGTGGACGTGGGCGCGCGGGAAGGGCGGTACGAGGTCAAAGGCACGATGGATATAATTTTGCGAACCATTGAGCTGATGCAGTTTTCCACGGTAGCCCTCGGGCCGCCGGCAGATATGCTGATTGCCCCCAAGGTGAGGCATATCGACATAATGACTATGAACGACAGCGAGGAGTGCATAGAGCTGGGGCGTGAAGCCGCCAGACAGGCCATTCCCATAATAAAAGAAAAAATAGCTGAAAGAAGCAAAGAGAAATAAAAGAAGCAAAGAGAAATAAAAGAAATGAATAAATATGCATTAAAATCGGAGAAGATTGCTGCCTCCGATTTTTTATTCGCCGTTTTCTTATTTTTATAAATGATGCCCATGCAAAAAAAGAAAAGAAAATTTATTTGACATCCATTATCAAAGGAGTTATAATAAGCAAAAATAAATATTTAGTCTAACTAATTAGTTTGGGAGTGTATTCATGCTTAGTAAGATTGAGTCCGATATAAACGCTGCTTTTATGCAAATATACAACTCCGTCCACAGGGTGGAGGAGAGAATGCTCAAGCATTCCACCCTTGATCTGAGCATAAGCGAGCTTGACATGCTGGAAACTGTCGGTGCATACGGCGAAAAGGGATGCACGATCAGCGATATTGCCCGGGACAACAGCGTGACATTGCCCACGGTGACCGTTGCGGTAAAGCGCCTGGAAGCCAAGGGATATGTGGAAAAAAACAGGTGCAAGCAGGACGGCAGGGTGGTCTTTGTGGCTCTCACGCGCTTGGGCAAGAAGGCCGACGCTGCCCACAAGTATTTCCACGAGCGCATGGTTCGTTCGTTCATAAAGGATGTCAGCCAAGAGGAAAGGGAGATGCTCCTAAGGGCGCTTAAGAATTTGGAATCATTTTTAAAGCACGCGGAAGGAAGCATGTGATGAGGATTATCGGGACGGGGGGCGCGGCGCCTGAGTTGATCGTCACAAACGACGATCTCGCAGCGTTTCTGGACACCAGCGACGAATGGATATCAACCAGGACGGGTATATCTCGGCGCAGAGTGATGAGCGGCGAAAGCCTTGAGATTCTTGGCGCGAAGGCGGCTGAAAGAGCCATCGAGATGTCCGGGCTTGATATTTCGGATATCGACTACCTGATTTGCACCAATGTAATAAACAAATATATCACGCCCGGTTTGGGCTGCATAATACAGGGGATATTGGGGCTCGACTGCCCCAGCGTGGATTTGAACGGCGCCTGCGCGGGCTTTGTATATGCCCTTCAGATGGCAAACGGCCTTCTGGCCACGGGCTGTGCGCGCAATGTGCTTATTGTAAGCGCCGAGGCAAACAGCCAGCTATGCGACTGGACCGACCGCAGCACCTGCGTGCTATTTGGCGATGCTGCCGGTGCGGTTGTAGTGACGGGCGGCGGCGAAGTTTCCTTCAAGATGAGCTCCGTACCGGACAAAGAGGTGCTGTACGCAAGAAATCCGCCGGGTAACAGTCCGTATTCACAAAAGCATGAGCGTGAATATTTGCATATGAACGGCCAGGAGGTCTACAAGTTCGCCGTTTCATCGGCCGTCAGGGATATTAGAGAGCTGCTGGAAAAAAGCGGAATGAACCCCGACGACATCGGCCACTACATATTGCATCAGGCGAATCTGAGGATAAGCGAATCCGCCAGAAAGCGCCTTGATCAGCCGGCGGAGAAGTTCCCGTCGAACATAGGCGAATACGGCAACACATCCTCCGCCAGCGTGCCGCTGCTTTTGGATGAGCTTAACAGGCAGGGCAAGCTTTTGGATGGCGAAAACATCATAATGAGCGCGTTTGGCGCGGGGCTGGTCACAGGAACATGCCTGCTGCGCTGGAATAAATGCTAAATTTAACTTTTTAAGAACCGAAACAGGAGGAAAATGAAATGACTTTTGGTAAAATTGCGGCGATATTGGCGGACCATCTGGACAAGGATGTGAGCGAAATTTCAGTGAACAACACCTTTGAGGACCTGGGCCTGGACTCCCTGGACACCGTTGAGATCATAATGGAGATCGAGGACGAGTTCGGCGTCAGCATAGAGACGGACCCTTCCATCAAGAGCGTGGCTGATCTTGTGAATCTTATCGACGGAGGCAAGTGAGGATGATTCAAACTCCTATATGCAGCCTGTTTGGCATCGAATATCCGATATTCCAGGGGGGCATGGCCTGGGTGGCAGACGCTGATCTGGCCGCGGCGGTTTCGAGGGCAGGGGGCTTGGGGATAATATCAGCCATGAACGCAGACGCAAACTATCTGGCGCAGGAAATCGACAAATGCGCCGCCCAAGCCATGGGAAAACCCTTCGGCGTAAACATAATGCTGATGAGCCCCTTTGCTGACGATGTTGCACAGGTTGTTATAGACAAAAAAGTGCCGGTGGTGACGACGGGTGCGGGTCTGCCCTCCAAATATATGGCGGCCTGGATTAAGGCCGGAATAAAGGTTGTTCCTGTGGTGCCGTCCACTGCCATTGCAAGGCGGGTGGAAAAGCTGGGAGCCTGCGCTGTTATAGCTGAAGGCGGCGAGGCCGGCGGACATGTTGGCGATCTTACCACCATGACTTTAGTGCCCCAGGTGGCGGATGCGGTTTCAATTCCCGTCATAGCTGCGGGGGGAATCGGCGACGGCAGAGGCGTGGCGGCGGCGTTCATGCTGGGCGCAAGCGGCGTTCAGTGCGGCACGCGTTTTTTGACGGCGAAGGAATGCAATATCCACCAAAACTACAAGGACAGGGTGCTGAAAGCAAAGGACACGGACACAATGCTTACAGGCAAGAGACTGGGCCACCCTGTGCGCGCATTAAAAAGCCCCTTTTCAAGAAAACTGAGCGATATGGAGTATGACGCCTCCATCAGCAACGAGGAGATAGAAGCCCTGGGCGCGGGCTCACTTCGCAAGGCGGTCAAAGAGGGCGACGAAAAGGCCGGCAGCTTCATGGCCGGTCAGGCGGCTGCCCTTGTGAAGGACGAGCTTACCGCAGGGGAGATCATCATAAAGCTGTTTAAAGAAGCTGAAAGCTGCCTTGGAGGGGCGTGTAAATGGGTAAGATAGCCTTCCTTTTCGCGGGGCAGGGAGCTCAATACCCGGGAATGGGCAAAAGCCTTTACGAGAGTTCCAAGGCGGCAAAGAGGGTTTTCGACATGGCGGAAGCGCTGCGGCCAGGCACGTTCAGCATCTGTTTTGACGGTGAGAAGGAGCAGCTTAACCGGACGATAAACACCCAGCCCTGCATGTTCGCCGTGGATCTTGCCGCCGCTGAGGCCCTTTTGGAAGAGGGTGTAAAGGCAGACGGTGCGGCGGGTTTTTCGCTGGGCGAAGTTCCGGCAGCGGCCTTCTGCGGCCTTTTAAGCCGAGAGGACGCCTTTAAAGCGGTGCTGGAAAGGGCGCGGCTGATGGATTTGGCTGCAAAAGATAACCCCGGCGCCATGACCGCCGTGCTGAAGCTTTCCGCTGAAAAGGTGGAGGAGATCGCAAGGGGCTTTAAAGAGGTTTTTCCCGTGAACTACAACTGCCCGGGGCAGACTGTTGTGGCTGCCGGAAAGGGCGATATCGAAGCTTTTGAAGAACTGGTGAAGTCCGCCGGGGGCAGGGCAATGCGTCTGGCGGTGAGCGGCGCTTTCCATTCGCCGTTTATGGACTCTGCTGCTGAGGAGTTTGGCCGCTACCTTGCCGGGCTTTCCTTCCGCGAAGGAGAAATTCCGCTATATGCCAACTCAACAGCGCGGCCCTACCAACCGGACGGCGCAAAGAAGCTGCTGTCCGGCCAGATAAACAGCCCCGTCCGCTGGCAAAAAACCATCGAGAACATGATTGAGCAGGGCTTTGACATCTTTGTGGAGGTTGGACCGGGGAAAACCTTAAGCGGCCTTGTGAGGAAGATAAACGGCGATGTGAGGGCTTTGAGCGTTGAAACATATCAGGACGCGGTGGCGGCCGCTGGAGCTTTAAGGGGAGGGATATGATGTCTCAAGGGAAGAACAGCAATCAGGCTGTTGCAAAGGCTGGGCAGAAAGTGGCCCTTGTCAGCGGCGCTTCCAGGGGAATAGGCAGGAGCATAGCGGTTTGCCTTGCCAAAGCGGGCTATGATATCGCCCTGGTATACTCCAGCAGTACCGATCAGGCCAATGAAACCAAAAGGCTGGTGCAGGAAGCCGGAGCGAATGCCCTCTGCTTTTCCTGCGATGTTTCCGACTATGAAAAGACCGGGCAGCTAATAAAAGAAGTGACTGAGAACATGGGAAGGATCGCCGTTTTGGTGAACAATGCCGGCATCACCCGCGACAAGCTTATGGTGCAGATGAGCCCGGAGGATTTCGACAGGGTGCTGGAGGTTAATCTGAAGGGAGCGTTCAATCTCATCAGGCACTGCTATCAGGGCTTTATGCGGGCAAGGAGCGGGCGGATAATCAACATTTCATCGGTTGTGGGCATCAGCGGAAACGCAGGCCAGACCAACTATTCTGCTGCAAAGGCGGGGCTTATCGGCCTTACAAAGAGCGTCGCCAAGGAGCTGGCGCCCAGAGGGGTGACTTGCAACGCCATCGCTCCGGGCATGATAGAAACGGATATGACCGAAAGCATGACTGAAGCCCAACGGCAGGCGTTCGTCGCGGTGATACCGCTAAAGCGCAGCGGAATGCCCGAAGAAGTGGCAAATCTGGCGGCGTTCCTTGCCTCGGATGCGGCGGCTTATATCACCGGCGCGATCATACCGGTGGACGGCGGCCTTTCGATGTAGGAGGTGTGTTAATGAAGAAAGTGGTAATAACGGGCATGGGCATCATTTCGCCCATAGGAAACAGTATTGACGAATATTTTGAGAGCCTGAGCCAAGGCCTCTGTGGGATAGGCGCTATTACAAGGTTTGACGCCTCCGATTATAAGGTGAAGGTGGCGGGCGAGGTCAAGGGGTTTAACCCGGGGGCCTTTGGCATCTCCCCCAGAAGCGCCCGCCATATGGATCTTTTCACCCAATATGCATTGGCCTGCGCCAAGCAGGCGGTGGAGGAGAGCGGCATTGCCGGAAATGTTATCCCTGAGCGCTTCGGCGTTTATGTGGGCAGCGGAATCGGCGGAATGAACACATTCGTGAAAGAGGACAGGAAGCTTTTAGAAAGAGGGCCGGACAGAATTTCGCCCTTCTTTATACCTATGCTGATATCAAACATCGCTGCGGGTACCATCGCCATCGAATACGGCGCCCAGGGGCCAAACCTGCCGGTAGTTACCGCCTGCGCAACATCCACGACGGCCATAGGAGAGGCGTACAGGGCCATCGCCCATGGCTATGCGGATGCGATAATCGCCGGCGGCTCCGAGGCGACTATAGAGCCCTTGGCGGTGGCGGGCTTTGCAAGCTGTCAGGCCCTTTCCCTCAGCGAAAACCCGCTGGAGGCCTCGCTGCCCTTTGATATAAGGCGCGGGGGTTTTGTCATGGGTGAAGGCGCAGGGGTTTTGATTCTTGAGGAAAAAGAACATGCCGAAAAACGCGGCGCGAAGATATATGCGCAGATCTGCGGCTATGGCAATAGCTGCGATGCCCACCATATCACCGCGCCCAGGCCGGACGGCGCCTGTGCCGCAAGGGCGATATCTATGGCGGCGAAGGAAGCGGGCATTTCCAGGGGCGACAGCGTTTATATAAACGCCCACGGAACCGGCACCGCCATGAACGATGTATCAGAGACGCTGGCAATAAAGCTGGCCCTTGGGGAGGACGCGGCAAGGGTGGCAAAGATCAGCTCCACCAAGTCAATGACAGGGCACATGCTGGGGGCTGCTGGCGCGGCGGAGGCTATAGCCTGCGTGATGGCGGTGAGCAGGGGAGTGATTCCTCCCACCATAGGCCTTGATCAGCCCGACCCCCACTGCGATCTGGATTACACGCCAAATGTAGCGGTTAAAAAGCAGGTCACTCTGGCGCTTTCAACTTCCCTGGGCTTTGGGGGCCACAATGGCTGCGTCGCATTCAGGCCGTATAATGGCGCTTGAATGGCTTTTAGTTCTTTAAGATATCTTTATTTAATATAAGGGGTTCACATGAACATAAAGATGATTAAATCACTGGCGAACATAGTAAACGAAGCTGACCTTTCCAGCATCGAGGTGGAGCAGGAAGGCGTAAGGATAAAGATCACCCGGGAAAGGGCGCAAGCGGCTCCGGTCTCTTTTGCCGCGCCGCAGGCATTGCCGGAGAACAAAGCGCCGGGAGAGCTTGTCAGGGAGACTGTGAAAAGAGAGGATGACAGCGGCCCAGGGCTGGATTTCAACAACATCCACACCATAGATTCGCCCATGGTGGGTGTGTTTTATCAGGCGGCGGGGCCGGGCGAAAAGCCATTCGTGCAGGTGGGCAGCAAGGTGAAGAAGGGCGATGTGCTTTGCATAGTCGAGGCGATGAAGCTGATGAACGAGATCAACGCCGTGCAGGACGGCGAGATAGTGGATATATGCGTTTCGGACGGCGATGTGGTGGAATACGGCCAGACACTGTTTAAGATATTTTAATTTTCACCATTATATTATTGGTTTTTATAAAATATAAAAGAAAAATTCTTATAGCAAAAGAAAATGAAAATCTTAAGGTGATGACTGTGAACAGAAAAGAAATTATGGAATTTTTGCCCCACAGGGAGCCGATGCTCCTGGTGGACGAGGTTGATATCAGCGCTAATGGCAACGAGGCCATGGGCAAATACACAATCCGAGGCGATGAATGGTTCCTTAAGGGGCACTTCCCCGGCTTTCCCGTGGTGCCAGGGGTGATACTCTGCGAGATAATGGCCCAGTCCTGCTGCGCCTTGCTGCAGGAGGAACTGGCCGGCAAGACGCCTTTTTTCACCGGCATAGACAAGGTGAAGTTCAGGCATATGGTAAGGCCCGGGGATGTGGTCAAAACCAGAACCACAATCACCAGGCGAAAAGGGCAGTTCTATTTCACGCGCTGCAAAGCGACGGTGGACGGAAAGGTTGCCGCCATTGGCGAGCTTTCATTTATGCTGATGGAAAACGAAGAAACTCCGGGCTAAAGGGAGAATATGGAAGGTAAGTGAGCGGTGTTTTCAAAGATACTGATTGCCAACCGCGGTGAAGTTGCGGTGAGAATTATAAGGGCTTGCAAGGAAATGGGCATAACCTCCGTGGCGGTTTTCTCCGAAGCGGACAGGGAAGCGCTGCATGTAAGCCTTGCCGACGAAAGCTATTGTATCGGCCCGGCGCCCGTCTCCCAGAGCTACTTGAACATGGGCGCCATCTTATCCACTGCGGTGCTGAGCGGAGCCCAGGCGGTTCATCCGGGATATGGCCTCCTCTCGGAGGAACCGCGCTTCGCGGAGCTATGCGAAAGCTGCAGGATCGCCTTCATAGGCCCGGGCGCAAAGGCCATCAGGGCCATGGGTGACAAGGATGAGGCGAGGCGGACGATGATCAAGGCCGGCGTGCCGGTGATACCCGGAAGCGGTCTGCTTAAAAGCGTGCAGGAAGCGCAGGCAGCCGCTGAAAAGATGGGCTATCCGGTGCTTTTGAAGGCAAGAAGCGGCGGAGGCGGCAGGGGGATCAGGCTGGCCCAGTCTCCCGCGGAGCTGGAAAAGGCATATGCCATTTCTGTGGCGGAGGCTAAAAGCGCCTTTGGCGACGGCGCTGTCTATCTGGAGAGATTTTTAAGGCCGGTGAAGCATATCGAGATGCAGATAATCCGGGATTCCTTTGGCAACACCGTCTGCCTTGGCGAGCGGGAGTGTTCGATGCAAAGAAAGAACCAGAAGCTGATCGAAGAAAGCCCCTCGCCTGCGGTAACGGATGAAATGCGGGAAAAGATGTCGCAAATATGCGTGCAGGCGGCCGAGGCGGTGGATTATCTGGGCCTTGGAACAATTGAATTCCTTCTGACCCAGGACGGCGAGTTCTACTTCATGGAGATGAACACCCGCCTTCAGGTGGAGCATCCGGTGACGGAGATGGTCACGGGCATTGATCTGGTAAAGTGGCAGATAAGGGTGGCGGCCGGCGCGGAGCTGGACTTTTCCCAAAAGGATATCACCATAAACGGCCATGCAATCGAGTGCAGGGTGAACGCTGAAAACCCAGGCGGCGGCTTTCGCCCCAGTTGCGGGCAGATATCCCTTCTGCACATCCCCGGCGGGCCTCAGGTGCGCTTTGACACCGCCCTTTACCAGGGCTACAGCGTGCCGCCCTTCTATGATTCAATGATCGGAAAGCTGATAGTCCACGCGCCCACCAGAGAGGAGGCCATACGCAAGATGCAGGCCGCTCTTTGCGAGATGGTGGTGGAGGGAGTGGAGCATAATCAGGATATGCACATAGAGCTGATGTCCCAGGGAGAATTTGTCAGCGGCGAATACACGACGGATTTTCTTGCCAGAAATGAGCTGAGGTTTTGATAGAAGATGATTAAAAAATCGCTGTTTAAAAAGCCGAATATAAAGCTGGAGGGGGTATCGAGGGAGGAGCAGCCCATCGTCCCCGAGCAGATTTTCATCAAATGTCCTGCCTGCAAGAAGATCATTCTGGAGGCGGATTTGGAAAGAAGCGCAAGGGTCTGCGACAAATGCGGGCATCATATGCGGCTTTCCGCAAGGCGAAGGATAGCCCTCATTTCTGATGCGGGCAGCTTCACCGAGCATGACGGGGGCATGGACTCCAAAAACCTGCTGGACTTTCCCGGCTATGAAGGCAAGCTGAAGAAGGCCGCCCAGGAAAGCGGCGAGAGCGAGGGAGTTATAACCGGCACTGCCCTGATCGATGGGAGCAAATGCGCGCTGTTCTCGATGGAGAGCAGGTTCATGATGGGCAGCATGGGTACCGTGGTGGGGGATAAGATCACAAGGCTGTTCGAACACGCCGCATTAAACCGCCTGCCTGTGATCGGCTTCACAGTGTCCGGCGGCGCAAGGATGCAGGAGGGCATACTCTCGCTTATGCAGATGGCAAAGGTGAGCGCAGCCGTCGGCAGGCACAGCGATGAGGGGCTTTTGTATATCGTTATATTGACCGACCCGACAACGGGGGGCGTGACGGCAAGCTTTGCCATGGAGGGCGACATCATACTGGCGGAGCCGGGCGCGCTGGTGGCCTTCGCCGGGCCGAGGGTGATTGAGCAGACGATACGCAAAAAACTTCCGGAGGGCTTTCAGCGCTCTGAAATGCTGCTGGAAAAAGGCTTTGTGGACAGGATAGTTCAAAGGAGCGGGCAAAGGCAGGCGCTTTCGCTGCTTTTGAGAATGCACTGCGGGAACGGAGGCGATTCTGATGACGGCGTATGAACGGGTGCAAAAGGCCAGAGCCCTGGGAAGGCCCACATCCCTGGACTTCATCAGCGAGATATTCACGGACTTTTTTGAGCTGCACGGCGACCGCCTTTTTGCGGAGGATAGGGCCGTATGCGGGGGGATCGCTTTTCTTGAAGGCCGGCCGGTGACGGTTATCGGCATAGAAAAGGGCGGCAACACCGATGAAAAGGTCAGGCGCAATTTCGGCTCGGCGCATCCCGAAGGCTATAGAAAAGCTCTCAGGCTGATGGAGCAGGCTGAAAAGTTTAAAAGGCCGGTAGTCTGTTTCGTTGATACGGCGGGCGCTTACTGCGGAATCGGCGCGGAGGAAAGGGGTCAGGGCAGCGCCATCGCCCAGAACCTTGTTTTCATGTCGAAGCTGACGGTGCCGGTGATATCGGTCATAATCGGCGAGGGGGGGAGCGGCGGCGCTCTTGCGCTGGCTGTCGCCAACGAGATATGGATGCTTGAAAACGCTGTGTTTTCAGTGATATCCCCCGAGGGAGCGGCCAGCATTCTTTATAAAGACCCTTCAAAGGCCGTTTCCGCCAGCGAGGATTTAAAGCTTACCGCACAGGACCTTTTGAGCCTTGGGGTGATAGATAAAATTTTTCCTGAGGAAGACGAAGCGGGGTTGACATTTTCTCTTGTGAAAGAGGAACTGTGCGAAAAGATAGACATGTACTTTGCCATGACGCCGCAAGATATCCAGCGGCATAGATACGAAAAATTTCGCGCAATGGGGAGAGCCTGAAAAATGATAGTGATAACCACGGACAGCACTGCATATTTGACCAGACAGGAAGCCAAGGAAATGGGCGTTGTGCACATACCGATGACCTATTCGATAGGCAGCGAAGTCTATGCGGAAACCTTGCTTAAAAACAACCATCTTTTTGACGAGCTGCTGCGGGCGGCGAAGGCGGGCGAAGTGCATACATCCCAGCCGGTAATAGACTCCTTCGTAAGGCGCTTTAAAAGACTGGTGGACGCGGGCTGCCATGTGCTCTGCCTGACGATATCATCACGCCTGAGCGGAACATACAGCAATGCGGTGGAGTGCGCAAAGCAGTTCGGCGATAAGGTGCGTGTGGTGGACAGCAGGAGCGCCGCCGGGGGCATGTATTTGATGCTGCGTGAGGCGAAGAAGCTGATTGACAAGGGGCTGACATTGGAGGAAGTGGCTCAGGCCATCGAAAATGAAATCCGCGAAAAGGTGGGAACGCGCTTTTCCGTGGCGGACCTCACTCCTTTGCGCAGAAGCGGGCGGCTTGGCCTTGTGCGCCAGTCTATAGGGACAATCTTAAACCAAAGGCCCATTTTAACCTGCAAAGAGGGGGCGGTCGTCTGCTGCGATATCGCCAGAGGGCGCAACGATCAGCTTAGAAAACTGGTGGAGGCGGTACCTGACAACGCCCTGGATGTAACCGTGCAATATTTCAGGGAGGCGCAGGAAGCTGAGGTGCTGGCATCGCGCCTGAGCGAGAGATTCGGCGTACTTGTTCCCGTAAGGCGGATAGGGATAGTTCTTGGGATACATCTGGGGTTCGATGTGATAGGCACCATTTGGCGCACCGAGTAAAAGACAGGCATAAGGCCGGATACCAAAACAACGGAAAGATCCGGGGGAGGGCAGCGCCTTCCCCCGGATCTTGCATAGCTTCATAATAACATCGTGTTTTTTCGGAGCATGTTGTTAAGGGTTCCAAGGGAAAATCCCTTGGCGGGCGGGGGTCCGTGGGAGGGCAGCGCCCTTCCCCGGGGCTTGCATAGCTTCATAATAGCATCGTGTTTTTCTCGGAGCATGTTGCGAAGGGTTCCAAGGGAAAATCCCTTGGCGGGTGGGGGTCCGTGGGAGGGTAGCGCCTTCCCCCGGGGCTTGCATAGCTTCATAATAGCATCGTGCTTTTCTCGGAGCATGTTGTTAAGGGTTCCAAGGGAAAATCCCTTGGCGGGCGGGGGTCCGTGGGAGCGCAGCGCCCTCCCACGGGGCTTGCCCTACAGCCACTTTTCAAGGAAGGGGAAGACATCGGTACCCTTGTATTTATGGCCGTCCTCATGGATGGAATGGAAAATCTTTTCGTCCGCGTCAAAAAGCTTGAAGGCTTCCCTTGCAATATCAACCTGAGATATGACGTTGCTTATGCCGGATGCGCCGTTGAGATGATCTGCCTTGCCGCTTTCAACCAGCAGCGCCCTGGGCGCGATCATGGCGCCTATATCGCCCATGTCCAAAGTTTCCCATAGATGGGGCACGAAGTTGCAGGAGCAATTGGCCGGCTGGAGCAAGAGCGCGTCCTTATAGCCATAAAAATAGCCGCTGGTAACCGCTGCGGATATCCTTTCATCCAAAGCGGCAAGAAATATGGTCTGCTGACCGCCGCCGGACATGCCCAGACAGCCGATTCGCTTCGGGTCAACCTGGGGCAAAGTCAGCAGAAAATCAGTTATCTTCATAAGATCCCAAACCATGAACCCCACCATGCTGATGCCAAAGCCAATGCCCATCTGGTTGATCTCTCTGTGGGAATTAACGCGATAATTTTCAGGGCGCTCCGTTTCGTTTTGCCGCTGCTCAACTTCGCGCCTGTCGCCTGAGCCTCTTGCGTCCGGGCAGGCCACGATATAGCCCCGGCTGACCGCTTCAAGGGCAAAGGTCTTGTGGCCCGGCGGGAAGAGGTTTTCCACCATATTCTTTACATAAAGATTATCCGTGCTTAAAATACTCACATCTTTGCCGCCGCCGTGGCCATGGGGGTTCAGCATCGCTGCGCCGTTGGGATGATCGGGTATCAGCAGATAAAAGGGCGTCAGCACATCTTTTTCGGTCTGAATATCCCAGCTTTGCAGGGTGTAGCCGTCGCATTTTTTCTCGCTTATAAGCCTTGGGTTCAGGGGCGGCTGCTCCATGGACATGATTATATTAAGGCCTGTGATATCGAAGAGGCGCTTGCGCACCCGCTCCTTCCATTCAAAATATGCCTCCTTCGACGTTGCATCCAAGGGGTACTGCCTGCCGCGCTCGTCATAAAGGCGGCTCATATACTTGCGAAGACTATAGTCATCCATATGCGTTCTCCTTTATTTCTGTTTTTACAATAAATTTATTATATCATGCAAAGCTGCACTGGGGAAGACTTCAAGCGCCGGTTTTCAGTGTAAAGAAGGCTTTTTGGCGCACAGGGCAGCGCACGGCATTTGGCCTAAAAGCTTGCTTTTTAGGTGTTTGTATAATATAATGTCATAATAGAATTTATCGGGAACGGAGGGCTGCCAAGTGCAAAAAAGGCTGAGGGACAAGGAAATATTGGCTGTTTTACAGAGCCTGTATCCCGATGCCGGCCCGGAGCTGAACTTCACCAACCCATATGAAACCCTGGTGGCGACGATACTCTCCGCCCAATGCACCGACAGGCAGGTGAACTCCGTTACGCCCCGGCTTTTTGCGGATTTCCCCAGCGTTGAGGCCCTTGCCGGCTCCACGCCGGAGGAGGTCTACCCCTATGTCAGAAGCTGCGGCTTTAAGAAAAAGGCGGAAAACATAGTGATGTCCGCCAGGAAGATAATGGCCGATTATGGCGGCCGGGTTCCGGGCGATCTGGATGCTTTGCAGACCCTGCCCGGAGTCGGCAGAAAAACCGCCAATGTGGTTTACGCCAATGCTTTTGGCGGCGACGCCATAGCTGTGGACACCCATGTTTTTCGCGTAAGCAACCGCCTGGGGCTGGTCACCGCAAAGGATGTGCTGTCGGCGGAAAAGCAGCTTATGGAGGTAATACCCAAGAAAGACTGGTCAAAGGCCCATCATTGGCTGATACTTCACGGCAGGAGGGTCTGCAATGCCAGGAATCCGAAGTGCGGCGAATGCCCGCTGGCGGGGCTTTGCAGGTACGCCGCAGAGATGGCTGGGCTGCAGAAAAAGGCATCCGGCTGAACTCTTTAAAACTGATGAAAGTTTAAATATACGGCAGAATGGAAGAATGGAAGGATGGAGGAAATGGCAAAGGAAAGAAAGATGGAAGTAAGGTTTTATGACGAACAGGCGGAAACCATGGAGCCGGTGAAGTTGAGGGAGCTGCAGATGGAGCGGCTAAAATGGTCGCTACAGTACGCCTATGACAATGTGCCGATGTATAAAAAGCGCTTTGACGAGGCGGGTGCTTCGCCCTCGCAGCTAAAGTCGCCGGCGGATCTTGGCAGATTCCCTTTCACGGTGAAGGATGATCTTAGGGATAACTACCCCTTCGGGCTTTTTGCGGTGCCGATGAAGGACATCGTGCGGATTCATGCATCCTCCGGCACCACGGGCAGGGCCACAGTCGTCGGCTACACAAAGGATGATCTGAACATGTGGGCTGAAAACATGGCAAGGATTATAGTCATGAGCGGTGGAAGCTGCGAAGATATCGCCCAGATCACATTCGGATACGGCCTTTTCACAGGCGCGTTGGGTCTGCATTACGGCCTAGAAAAGGTAGGCGCGGCGGTTGTTCCCACTTCTTCGGGCAACACCGAAAGACAGCTTCAACTCATGAGGGATTTCGGCACCACTCTTTTGATAGGCACCCCCTCCTACGGCCTTATAATTGCCGAGACGATGGAAAGGCTGGGCATCTCAAAGGATGATCTGAACCTTAAAATCGGCATGTTCGGCTCGGAGCCCGCCACAGAGGGGATGCGGGAGGAGCTTGAAAGAAGGCTGGGCCTTGTGGCCACCGATAACTATGGCCTATCCGAGATTATCGGCCCGGGCGTTGCCGGAGAATGCCTTTACAAGAACGGCCAGCACATAAACGAGGATCATTTTTTTGTGGAGATAATCGACCCGGAAACCGGCGAGATACTTCCCGACGGCGAAAAAGGCGAGGTGGTCATCACCACCATGACAAAACAGGGCATACCGATGATCCGCTACCGCACCCATGATATCTCGCGAATTATACCGGAGGCATGCCCGTGCGGCAGGACGATGCGCCGCATGGAAAAGATACTCTACCGCAGCGACGATATGCTGATAATAAGAGGAGTTAACGTATACCCCAGCCAGATAGAGGAAGTGCTTCTGTCCTTCGAGGGGATAGGCCCCCAGTACGAAATAATCGTGGACAGGGTCAATTACAGGGACACCATCCAGGTGAATGTGGAGCTGAAGGACGGCAGCCTTTTGGAGCACTACAGCATGTTGGAAGGGCTGCAGCAGCAGGTGCGCGAAAAGATGCGCTCCGCCCTGCAGGTAGACGCAAAGATAAACCTGGTTTCGCCAAGTACGGTCAAGCGCTTTGAGGGCAAATCCCGCAGGGTGACGGATCTTCGTAAGCTTTAGGAGAGTTTAATGGAAATAAAAGTAAGAGAAGCGAACAAAAAGGAAATACAGCTTAGGCTGGGCAATGAGGCCATCGCCAGAGGCGCCTGGGAGGCGGGGGTGAAGGTGACTGCTTCATATCCCGGCACGCCATCGACTGAGATCACCGAAAATATTGCCCGCTACGGGGAAATAAAGTCACAGTGGGCGCCCAATGAAAAGGTTGCGGTGGAAGTTGCCTTTGGCGCCAGCGTGGCAGGGGCAAGGGCCCTTTCCTGCATGAAACATGTGGGAGTGAACGTGGCCGCCGACCCGATATTCACCGTTTCATACACGGGGGTCAACGGCGGGTTTGTCATTGTCGTGGCGGATGACCCGGCGATGTTCTCCAGCCAGAACGAGCAGGACTCCCGCTTTTACGCCAGGAGCGCCCATGTGCCTATGCTGGAGCCCTCCGACAGCCAAGAATGCCTGGACATGATGAAGCTGGCATATGAAATATCCGAAAAATATGACACTCCGGTTTTTGTGCGTTTGACGACGAGGATTGCCCATGCGAGGTCGCTGACGGCCCTTGGAGAGCGCAATGAAATGGAGCTTAGGCCCTATGTGAAGGATGTGCGCAAGTATGTGATGATGCCTTCAAACGCCATCGGCCGCCATGTGGTGGTTGAAAAGCGTATGGACGACATCGCCCGGGATTGCAACGGTTTTGATATAAACAGAGCCGAAATGCGGGGCGATGTGGGGGTCATCACCTCCGGCGCTTCATATCAATATGTGAGGGAAGCCATGCCCCAGGCATCGGTGCTGAAGCTGGGCATGGTGTATCCGCTGCCAAAAGAGCTGATCGAGGAGTTTGCAGGCAATGTAAAGACTCTTTATGTTGTGGAGGAATTGGAGCCCTTCATTGAGGATCAGATAAAAGCCTGGCAGCTTGAAGGCATAATGATTTCCGGCAAGGATAAGACCGGCAAGCAGGGCGAGCTTTCCGTCGCCAAGATAAAAAGGCTTTTTTGCGGCGAAGAAGCGGAGATTTTGCCCGCCGGCGAAAACCTTCCGGTGCGGCCTCCCGTGCTATGCCCCGGCTGCCCCCACAGGGCTGTGTTTTATGCAATAAACAAGCTGAAACTACGCTGTGTGGCGGACATCGGCTGCTACACGCTGGGCGCGCTGGCGCCTTTGAGCGCTGTGGACACCGTCATCTGCATGGGCGCTTCAATCGGCATGTCCACCGGTATGGACAAGGCGGCAGGCCATGAATTTTCCAAAAAAACGGTGGCGGTAATAGGCGACAGCACGTTTTTGCACTCCGGCGTCACCGGGCTGATCGACATGGTCTACAACGAAAGCACCGGCACAGTCCTCATTTTGGACAACTCCACCACCGGAATGACCGGCCATCAGGAGCACGCGGCCACGGGGAAGACAATCACCGGCGAGCCGGCCCCCAAGGTGGATCTTTTGCAGCTTGTGAAGGCCTGCGGAGTGAAGGACGTGGCGGTGGTTGACCCTTTCAACCTAAAAGAGCTGGAGGCGGCGCTTAAATCGGCCACGGCCAATGAGGAGCCCTCGGTGATAATCGCCCTTAGGCCCTGCGTGCTTTTGAGCAAGGACAGGAACGCGCCTGTAAGGGTGGAAAACTGCCGTAACTGCGGCATCTGCATGAGGATCGGCTGTCCGGCAATATCAAGGGGAGAGAGCGGCGTTGAAATCGACGACGCCCTGTGTGTGGGCTGCGGCCTTTGCACAAGGGTTTGTCCCTTTGGCTGCTTGAAGGAGGCTGAGCAAAGCTATGCTTGAGATAGTTATCGTGGGGGTGGGCGGCCAGGGAACATTGCTGGCAAGCCGCATTTTGGGAAAGCTGGCGACCAACGCCGGCATGGACGTTAAAGTCAGCGAGGTTCACGGCATGAGCCAGCGGGGCGGCAGCGTCATAACATTTGTCAGGATCGGCAGCGAGGGCGAGGAGGTCAATGCGCCGTTGATAGACTTCGGCAGCGCGGACTTCGTCTTGGCCTTCGAGGCTTTGGAGGCCTACAGGGCCTTGCCTTATCTGAAAAAAGATGGGGCGATAATCACCGGGGATCAGCAGATAATGCCGATGCCGGTGATCACAGGGGCGGCGAAATATCCGCAAAACCCCTTGGGGAAGGCGGGTGAACAGGTTAAGGTATTTTCACTGGACGCAACAGGAATAGCACAGGAGTGCGGCTCGATACGCTGCGCAAACATCGTGCTGATTGGCGTTCTGGCAAAATACCTGCCATTTATGAGGGACGATGTTGCGCGGGCCGTTGCGCAGTGCGTTCCGCGAAGGACAGTCGACATGAATATTGCTGCGTTCAATAAAGGCTATGAACAGGAGCATTGATCAAAATGATGTGGAATAAGAGCATTGAAATAATGGACAGAAAAAGCCTTGAAGAGCTTCAGGGCGAAAGGCTTGCAAGGACAGTTCTAAGGGTTTACCAAAACGTTGAGCCCTACAGGGAGGCCATGGACAAGGCGGGCGTCCGTCCGGGGGATATCAGGAGCGTTAAAGACCTGAAACACCTGCCCTTCACCGAAAAGTCAGACCTGAGAGACTATTACCCCAACAGCCTTTTCGCCGCGCCCATGAGCGAGATCGTGCGGATTCACGCCTCATCGGGCACCACCGGCAAGCCTATAGTGGTGGGCTACACCAGATCCGATCTGGAAAACTGGGCGGATCTTGTGGCCAGGTGTTTTTGCTGCACCGGCGCCACAAAGGAGGATATAATCCAGGTGAGCTATGGCTACGGCCTTTTCACAGGCGGTCTTGGCGCTCACTACGGCGCTGAAAGGCTTGGCGCTACCGTTATCCCAACCTCCGGGGGCAACACTCAGCGGCAGATACTGATGATGCAGGATCTTAGGACGACGATAATTGCCTGCACGCCCTCATATGCGCTGCTTATCGCTGAAAGCTTAAGCGAAGCCGGCATTAAGAAGGGCGATCTGAGCCTTAAAGCGGGCATATTCGGCGCAGAGCCGTGGACAGAGGAGATGCGCCGGCAGATAGAGGACATGCTGGGCATCGACGCCTACGACATATACGGCCTTTCAGAGGTTGTGGGCCCGGGCGTCGCCATGGAATGCACCGAAAAAAAGGGCATGCATATCTGGGAGGATCATTTTATACCGGAGATCATCAACCCCGAAACAGGCGAGCAGCTTCCCATTGGTGAAAAGGGAGAGCTGGTTTTCACCACCATCACAAAGGAAGGCATACCGATGATCCGCTACCGCACCCATGACCTGACATCTCTCATAGCCGAGCCCTGCGCCTGCGGGAGGACTCATCTGCGCATGAACAAGGTTCTGGGAAGGACAGACGACATGCTGATAATAAGAGGCGTGAACATCTTCCCCTCTCAGGTGGAGGCGGCCTTAGTGGGCTTTGAGGGCGTTTCCCCCCACTACATGCTGGTGGTAGACAGGATTGGCAGCATGGACGTGCTGGAGGTTCAGGTGGAGGTAAGCGAAGAAATTTTCTCCGATGCAGTGAAGGATATTGAAGGTATGGCGAAGAAACTTACCAATAGACTCACTCAGGCGCTGGGAATTTCCCTCAAGGTAAGGCTGAAGGAGCCGAAGTCAATCGCTAGGAGCGAGGGCAAGGCCAAGCGCGTTATCGATAACAGGAAAATATAGAATTTGATTTTATAACTGAACTGAAAGGGGAAGACGGAATGTTTGTTAAGCAGATATCGGTTTTCATTGAAAACAGGCGCGGCAGACTGGCGGAGTTCACAAAGGTTTTGGGCGATGCCGGGATTGATCTTATCGCCCTTTCGGTGGCGGACACCACTGATTTTGGAATCCTTCGCACGATTGTGACGGATACCGACAGGGCGATCAACCTCCTGCGGGAGGCGGGCTACACGGTGAGCATAACCGATGTGCTGGCCGTTTCCGTGCCGGACACACCGGGCGGGCTGGCGCAGGTCATAGCCCATCTGAGCGAGGGCAGCATATCGATAGAATACCTTTACTCCTTCGTGCGCAACGTGGACGGCCAGGCAATAGTCATATTCAGGGTCGACAAGCTGGTGCCCACATATGAGCTTTTAAAGAGCAAGGGCGTGACTTTGCTTGACCAGGCACAGGTGCGCAACCTCCAGTAAATTCCTTTGGGCGGTTTTGTGATGTGATCTTATGACCGCCGCTATTATATTAAAAAAGCAGAGCTTTGCGATAAAGCCCTGCTTTTATTTTTATCTAAGGCTATGCAAGCCGTCCATCCTCTGACCGGGCGGCTTTTTTTCTTCTGGATCTTCTTACCAGCAGTAAAATGATTACGACTATGGCGATGATCACAAGGGCAATTACCAGGAGAATGCCGTAGAAGAACACGGCGTAGGTATTGACTTTTTTAGTCAACGTTTGAGAGGAACTGAGCGTAAAGGAGATGTTTTCTTCCGGCAATGCATCCAGCCCGGCGGTCATTATTAGGCTGTTATCCGCGGAAGGCTTAAGCTCAACAGTGCTGGCGATCACATGTGGGGCTCTTTCCGGCAGCTTTAAAGTGATGTCCAGTCCGCCGAAGGAATCCCAGCTTTTTGCGGGGGACGAAATATATGTGTAGTGATACTGGGGTTCGTTCATAGTGTAATCGCTTGTGCCCAAGGCGCTGTACTGCACCGAAACATTTCTCTCCTGGCCGGCTTCAAAAGGCACCGTGTAGACCAAAAAGGCTAGCCTTTCATTGTAATTCAACCATGAAATCTCGTCATCCACCAGCAGAAATTTTTGATCCGGAGCGATGTCGTGAAGATGCTCAAGATAGAGGGCTGAAAGAGCGTCGTACAGAGCGGGACTATAGCTGAAGAACCGTTCTTCGAAAATGCTTAAAAGATATGTGAGGGCGCTCTGGCTTTGAAAGGCATAGGGCGCGGCGATGATATCCTTGTTTTCGGAGCCAACGCCATAGGGCTCGATGGAGGCGGCGATGTCCAGTTTTTCGCCGGAGAGAAAGAATGTAAAGACATCGTAGCCATGGTAGCCTCCTTCGTCGATGCTGACGCCGAAGGAGGTGCTCTCATCTGCAGCATGGGAAAGATGATTCATCGGGTGGCCAAGGATGAGTATGCGCTCTGCGCCGTGGGAAGCCTCGGTTATGACATCGAAGGAGCCCTCAAACTGGCTAAGATCAAGGGAGTAGACATAGCCTGAAAGACTGGCAAAGTATGCGGCGGCTTTATTTCCAAGATCAAGATCCAGCAGGGCGAGAAGTTCATCGAAGCTGGCCTCGCCGATACTTTTATAGTCAGGAGGGCTGCTGTTTGAAGCTTTCACTTCTTTTGTGAAGTAGACGGCATAATCAAGGATCTTGCTATCGCAGGTGATGACCGGGCGCTGCTCAAAAAGGTCTGACGGCCGGGAAACGAGAGGGAATGCCATCGGCACTTCCTTGGCCTCGCCGCTGTTTTTCATGCGATAATCGGCTGTGTAAAGGGCAATATCGTAATGATCTATATTGATCGTAAGATATTCGTGCAATACGGATATTCCGCTGTTCTTTTGAACCGTCATTTCAAGGCCGGGCGTTCCGTGGATGTAGACAGGGCCGCTGTTGGCAAGAGCGAGAGCCGGCGCCAGCAAAAGGATTGCGCACAAGAGCATAGTTATAAACTTTTTCATGGCGTACCTCCATATTGGCATTATATTCTATACTTGGATAACGCGCAATAGATGATTTTGTTGCGCTTTATTGGTGTTTCTATCCGCAAAATGGAAACTTGAATTTTAATAGCAATTTATTAATTGTGTTTTTTCTTTAAAGTCAGCAGCGGGTTTTGTCTTTTTTACCGTACTTTGACAGACAAAAGCGTATATGTTAGCTTGATTGTACTGTACGACTGTTTTGCGGGCGTTGAAAAGCTTTTTAAATGGGAAGAAAACGGCTTTGAGATCATTGGCTCCTATGTAGATCCGCGTGAGGCGCTTTGTGCAATTCACTCGCATAGGCCTGATGCGGTTTTTTTGGATATACGAATGACAGAGATGTCGGGACTTGAAATTATAAAGGTCTTCCAGGATCAGAGGATTGATATTGTATTCGTGGTTATCAGCGGCTATGGTGAATTTATTTATGCCCAGGAGGCTCTGCGCATTGGAGCATTTGACTATTGCTAAAGCCAATGAACCAACAGGAGCGGATGCATTGCCGGACAAGCCAAAGAGTCGCCTTTGTAAAAAAAGCGGAGCATGTCTGTAACAATATGAACTTCAGCAAGCTTTTGGAGTATGTTGGTAAAAAATATATTGAGGAGCTTTATCTGAGCAAGCTGTCATCGCAATTTTTTTAAATGAATCGTATTGCAGCGAACTCTTTAAAAAAGTCACCGGAAAACCTACTTTGAATATATAAACAGAATGCGTATCGGGCTGGCGAAAAACATTCTTGAAAATACTTCGATGAGCGTGCATGAGATTGCCACACGCTGCGGTTACAGAGATTGCTTTTACTGGCAACCCATACCCGGTGCCCCAGCCTTGATAATATCACGGCGGTTGTCCCCGAAGGCCTGGAGATGGCCGTCTATCTGAATGATTCGCCCTGCGCACAATTGGGCGGAATTCGCAGGCAGGGGGGAAGCGGCGCCGGAGAGCTTTTGCCATTTTTATTTATACTTCGGCTGCTTTGGTAATTAATAGATTGCCCGCCCAAATTGAGCATTGCTAAATAGGCTGAGGCTGCGAAGCGTTGCTAAAAGCGGAAAAGAGGTTTATCATTGTAGAAAGTTTAATTATTGGGAGAAACTGTCTTATGAGAATAGTGCTTGTGGAGCCTGAAATACCCCAAAACACCGGAAACATTGCCAGAACATGCGCCGTCACAGGAACTGAACTGCACCTGATAGAGCCGATGGGATTTTCTGTGGACGAAAAGCATGTGCGCCGTGCCGGTCTGGATTACTGGCCACTGGTGAAGTTGCGCGTCCATAAAAGCTTTGAGGATTACGCTGCTGAATTCAGTCTTGAGAACACCTATTTCCTTTCCACTAAGGCGAAAAAAAAGTATTGCGACGCCAGATTCAGGGGGGATTATGCCCTGGTCTTTGGCAAGGAAACAAAGGGACTTTCCCAGGCGCTTTTAGAAAGGCATTGGGATATGTGCCTGCGCATACCTATGATTGATGAGGCAAGATCGTTGAACCTGTCGAACTCGGTGGCGGTGGTGCTGTATGAGGCATTGCGCCAAAATGGTTTTGCGGGCATCGAATAAAGGCCTGAGACCAAAAAGAAAAAACGCAGCCCCAATATGACGCTGCGTTTTTGGTAAAAAGGCTATTTAAGCGCTTCGCAAAGGGCCAATAATGTGAGGGATTGGCCATATGCCATGGGCGCGGTGATTATATTATTGTAATGGCCGGCATCCATGCCGATACCCGTTCCGCCGGAAACGCCCAGCACAGTTCCGTCATCAGACACCTTGCCGCAGATGCCCTCAACAGCCTTGTCCGCGAATTCCTTATAGCTTTCATCCAAAATGCCCATCTTGATGCCTTTGAGTATGCCTGCTGTGATGGCCGCTGAACCGGAGGTCTCCTCATAGCTTTCCGGGTCGGTCAGCACTGTGCGCCAAAGGCCGGAGGGCGCCTGGAGCTTGATTAGGGCATCCACCTGTGCCGTGTATGTGTCGACGAGGAACGCCTTTATGCCCGGATCGATGTTATCGCCGCAATCGCTCAGGTAGTCGATAACGCCGTAGGTGAACCAGGAGTTGCCCCTGCACCAGAATACGCCGCCGAAGTTGGACATGCCGTTGAAGGTCCAGCCATGGTGGAAAAGACAGGTTTTTTTATCGTAAAGATACTTGATGTGGATGAGGAACTGCTTGGTGGCCTCGCTGATCCAGGCGGGATTATTCTCACTCTGACCCATTTTATTCAAAAACAGAACTGCCATGAAGAGAGTGTCAACCCAGATTTCGCCGTCGTGCAAAGAAACGCCGTAGCGATCCCCCACGGCGCTGGTCACATGCTGGAATCCGCCTTCCTTGGTCTTGGGCAAGCCTTCCATAAGCCAATCCGCATGGCTTAGGCACATGTTGATATATTCGGCATTGCCAAGGCGCTTTGAAAGACCTGCAAGGGTGAGATAGGGGGCGCTGGTGTTGATGTTTTTGGAGGGCAGCCCCGTTTTAAGGTTGTTCTTAACCCAGCCCTGGAAAAAATCATCATAGCGGTTGTCCCCATGAAAGGTCTGGAGCTTTTCAAGGCCGTATAGCCCCACGCCCTGCGGCCAGTCCCAGGTTTCGATTCCAAAATCCCTGGCGATAATTCCCCGCTTGTGAGCATCAGCAGAAGTTTTTTTGTCTGCATCCTCGTCTGTGGCGCCCAGGTTCATCAGCCTGTAAACCACCTGATCGATCTTCTTTAGCAAAAAATCATTTGATAATGCCATGTTATGCCTCCTATTAATACAGTTGTTTGCTATAATTATATCACAGTTATACCCAAACGCATATAATTGATTGGGCGTCGGCAAAGATATAAGTGCTGCTATTGCAAAAAAAAGGCTGCCCGCTTTAGGCAGCCTTTGATTATTGTATATTAACTATATGAAAGGGCGCCTGTCCAAAACCAGCTTTAGGGGCTTTTCGCTGTATATCTCGCCGGGCAGGGCGGTTTGCAGTTCCGCAAGGGCACAGATGCAGCCGAAAAGCTGGTGAAGATCGTTGAAGTCATCATGGGTGAAATGATCCAGCGAGTTCAGCCAGTCGATGTAGATTTTTGCGAACTCGCGAAGGGCCGCCTTGCATTCCGCAAAGCGGTGGCCGCTTTGGCGCAGAGCTCTTGTCAAACAGTAAACCCAGTCGATCTCCGCAAAGGAAACGCTCTGGCTCAAGTTTTCCCAGCGGTTGTTATAGTCAGTACATCTTTCGTCCGTTGGCTTAGCCTTTAGACTCTCCCATATGCCAAGGCAGCTGTCTATCAGTCTTTCAGGATAGCGAAGCGGCTGGCGGGCATACTCCATGTTAAAAAGATAGTGGAAGGTTCCGGCAAGATGGTGGAACAGGGGCTTTTCGCCTGTTTGCACAGCACCCTTGCGGAAGAAACCCGACTCAGGGTCGGCATTTTCATTCAGCCAGTCGAAATACCAGCTCTGCCATTGCCTGTCCGCCTCATCTTGAAGAACAAGGGCCGCATACAGCCCCGCACCGCGATGCGACATTATCCAGGGCAGACCGGACCAGTCCAGCTCGTCCATATATTTGTAGAGAGCCTCTTTTTCCAGAAGGAAATGAAGATCCTTCAGAGGGTGCTTTGCCTTGGCATCAAATAGCTCTATGGCTGCGATGCAGTGGGCTGTGGTATGGATGGTGTGGTGGGTGACCTCTACAAACATACCGCTGGTCGGGTCTTGCAGATCCTGTAAAGCCTTGATGTACATCGCTCTTTCTTCGGGTTCAGACGGGAAGCGACCGATCATATAAAGTATGTTGGAAGCATCTGCGCAGCCGTATTCGTTGACCCCAAGATCACGCTTTGAGCCCGAGCCCGGATTCTGCCAATTCCAGCGGCGGAACATGCCGGGAGTTTCCATCTCGTGGTTTTTGACCACCGAATAAGCATTATCGATGATCTTCGTGATGTTAAGCATATTTCTCACTTCTCCTATCCATATTCTTATAAACTATTCAAAATTATTAAAAAGAATTATCTTTTAGCAATTTTTTTACGCTTCGCGCAATATTGCAGGCGGTGAGCCCCGCGCTTTCAAGGAGCTTACTGTGGGAACCGTGAGGATAGAACAGATCAGCCGCAGCCAGAATTTCTACACGAGGTGCCAAACCAAGCCCTGAAAGATGGCAAAAAACCGCCTCGCCAAAGCCGCCGCGTTTGATGCCTTCCTCAGCGGTGACGATAGGCATGGATGCGATGGAGGCGAGCGCTTCTTCATCCAGGGGCTTAAGCGACCGACAGTCGGTTACGGAAACATGGACGCCTTCAACTGAGAGACATGCCGCTGCCTCAAGTGCAGCGGGGATCATTGAACCGCAGGCGAGTATGGCGGCATCATCGCCTTTTCGAAGTATCTGCCACTTTAGAAGAGACTCTTGGTCTGTTTCGGCATTGATTCTCTTTGGTAAGCTTTTCGGATATCTTATGGCGCAGGGCATTTCGTACTCGCGTGCGAAATGAATCATATCCCTGAGCTGATCAAGATCCCTGGGAACCAGCAGCGTAATGTTGGGTATTGCGCAGAGGAATGATATATCAAAAAGACCGTTATGGGTGGCGCCATCGGAAGGCGCGAAGCCGGCTCTGTCTATAAGCAATGCTACGGGCAAACTTTGAAGGGCCATGTCGTGGATGATCTGATCATATGAGCGCTGCAAAAAAGACGAGTATATGGCCACAAAAGGCCGCATACCACGGGCTGCCATGCCGCAGGCCATTGTGACGGCGTGGCTCTCGGCGATGCCAACATCAAAGGCCCGTTCAGGAAAAACCCTGGCAAATGGAAGGATGCCCGTGCTGAGAGGCATGGCTGCGGTTATTGCGCATACTCTTTCGTCGATAGCGCCGATATCGCACAGAGTCTTGGCGACGATATCGCTGCAATACTGCTGGTCGGTTTTAGTGGAGGCGACGGAATCGATGCTATGAAAAATGGAAGGATTCTCTTGAGCAGGAGCATAGCCGCGCCCTTTCTCGGTTATGACATGCAAGACTGTTGGTCGGTTTTGCTCAAGGCAGTAGTTTATAGCATATTTAAGATCATCGATATTATGACCGTCAACGGGGCCGGTATACTTAAAACCCAAAGAGTCAAAAAGGCCGCTTTCTATCCAAATTTGGCGCAGGGATCGCTCTATAACATAGGCGGCGCGGTATATTCGGCCGTGGCCTAAAAGTCTTTTTAGCAAGTTTTTAAGGGCGTTATAGCCCTTGCGCTGACTGAGCCGCGACAGGTATTTCGCCATTGCACCAACATTCTTGGCGATGGACATCTCATTGTCATTGATTATAACCAGCAAAGGGACATCGGAATTTCCGGCGTCGTTCAAAGCTTCGTAGCACTCACCGTTTGTCAAAGCGCCGTCGCCCACGATGGCAATCGTTCGAGATTTTAAGCCCATGAGCGCGTTAGCCCTGGCGATGCCCAAAGCAGCGGATATGGCTGTTCCGGCATGTCCCGCGCCGAAGCTATCGCCTTCGTCCATTGTGGGAAATCCGCTTGGGCCGCCCTCGTGGCGAAGATTTTTAAGGCTGCGCCCTGTTAGCAGCTTGTGGGCGTAGCACTGATGGCCAACATCGAGGAGGAGGCTGTCCTGATCAAAATCGCAGATAGAGTGAAGGGCCAGCGTCAACTCGACAACGCCCAGATTTGATGCAAGATGGCCGCCGTCATCCTGGCAGGCAATGAGAATCTCGTCGCGAATGTCACAGGCGATGGCCTCCAGATCATTCTTGCTCATATATTTCAGCTCTTTGCGCCTTGCTGATTCCAATGGCAAATTATATTTCATTCGTTTTCCTATTTAAACTTTTCATGATGCTTTTATTAAAAATTCTTTTAGTGGTGTTTAATGGATATGCGCTTGGCAAAATCAGTTCATCAATATGGCGACGAGAGTGCCAAGGCAGGCACCCATTATCACCTGAAAAGGCGTATGCCCCAGTATCTCTTTCAACTCTTCAGGCGATATAAGCATACGTTCGTGGGGCTCACCGTTTGTAAAGCGGTCAATCAATCTGTTTAGAGTGGCTGCATGTTCGCCGGCAGCCCGCCTGATGCCTGCAGCATCATACATTACTACCATGGCGAGAGAGGCGGAAAGCGCCAGCAGAGGAGAGTTCCAGCCCTGGGTGATTCCTATGGATATGGTGACGCTCATCACCGTCGCGCTGTGGCCGCTGGGCATACCACCGGGGGATGTCAGAAGCCGCCAGTCCAGCTCGCCCTCGCGGATGAAGTTGATCACCAGCTTGATCAGCTGCGCAGAAAGCCAGCTTACAAGAGCGGTAATCAATATATTGTTTTGCAGTATGTACTTAAACTCGTTCACCGGCAAACCCCTTCAGGTAATATTTTAACGGCTCATTAATTCTATCAGTACAAGGGCTTTATTGCAAGGGGATTCCCCCTGTTTGCAGGTCAATATTGGCGGCCCAAAAGGCTGTCGGCCAAAGTCAGCAGCTCCTGAGCGCCCTGATACCCGGCGATGGCGGCTTTTGCAGCCTCAACGCTGCTTTCAGCCCGGGCTTTTGTTCCCTCCAGCCCCCAAAGGGCGACAGCGGTTTTTTTCTGCTGGGCTGAGTCTGAGCCGGCGCTTTTGCCAAGAATTGCGGTATCGCCGGTTACGTCCAATATGTCATCGGTAAGCTGGAAAGCGACGCCCAGATTTTCCGCGAATATCTGAAAATCTTTTATGAGCCCTTCGCTTGCACCACCCAGCAAAAGCCCCCCGACGAGGGCGCCTTCGATAAGTTTTCCTGTCTTGTTTATATGAATATATTGCATAATTTCCTCGTTTATACCGCCGGTAAGCATGTCGGCTGTTTGCCCGGCCACCATGCCGCTGGCCCCTGCGCATTTGGCGATATGGCCCATGGCTTTAAGGCAGCTTTCAATTTCAGGGGCGGTATTTGCTCCCAGGGAAACCGAAAGCATGGTTTCAAAGGCATGGGAAAGAAGCGCATCTCCGGCCAGCAGGGCGATGGCCTCGCCATAGACCTTGTGGCAGGTGGGTCTGCCCCGACGAAGATCGTCATCATCCATGCAGGGAAGGTCGTCGTGGATCAGCGAATAGGCGTGGATCATCTCTACCGCGCATGCGAAGGGCAGCGCAAGCTGGGAATTTGCGCCTGAAAGCTCCGCCCCCAGCATCAGCAAAGACGGCCGCAGCCTTTTTCCCGGGGCCAAAGCGCCGTAGCTCATGGCCTCGTACAGCTCCTTCGCGTAGCCCTTATGCTCCGGCAGGAATGATGGCAGCGCTCTGTCGATCATCAGCTTGTATTCGCTCAGTTTCATGTGAGATCCTCTGCTGTGAAGGGTTTTTCAGCCCCCTTTGAGGAAAGCTCCATTATCCGCTTTTCGCCCGCGTCCAGCATCCTGCTGAGCTCCTTTGAATATAAGACCGACTGCTCATAGGCGGCAAGGGAATCCTCCAGCGAAAGGCCGCCCGCCTCCAGCTTTGATACGATTTCCTCCAAAGCGGAGAGCATCTGTTCAAAGGTCAAACTCTCTTTGATTTCTTTTGAAACTTCATTTGCAGTTGATTTATTGCTCATCGAGTATCCTCGCATTCTTTGTTCCGTCGTGCATCGTTATTGATATATCGCCCAAAAGATTTTCCGCGCCGGTCACAAGCCGTTCCTCTTTCTTTATAATGGCATAGCCCCTTTCAAGGACGCTTTTAGGGCCGAGAGCCGCGGCTTTTTCTGTCAAAAGATTAACGCCGGCTCTTTTGTCCGCCAAAAACCTTGCAAGGAAGCCCGCGCTGCGGCTGTCAAGGGCAAGGGTTTTTTCGCGCAGCAGGGATATGAAGCTCTCCGGCTTTTGAAGGACGGGCCTGTCTGTAAGGCGGGCAAGCCTTTCGCGCAGGGAATCCAGGCTCATCCGCTGATGCCGCTGCGCTCTAAGCTGCAGGGCGCGAACTTGCTCCTTCAAAGCAAAGCTGTCCGGCACGCAAAGCTGTGCGGCATGGGTGGGGGTGGAGGCCCTCACATCGGCGCAAAAATCGGCGATGGTGAAATCCGTTTCGTGGCCCACAGCGCTGACTACGGGCTTTTTGCAGCCGAATATGGCGTCCGCCACCTGCTGCTCGTTGAAGGCCCAAAGATCCTCAATGGAGCCGCCCCCTCGGCCGGTGATTATAACATCGATATCGGGAAGGCTGTCCGCCTTTTTGATGGCCCAGGCGATCTGCTCGGCTGCGCCCTCCCCCTGAACCGCCACCGGCAGCAGCAGCAATTCTATTCCCGGCCAGCGGCTGCGCGCGACCCTCGCGATATCCCTTAAAACCGCACCCGTGGGCGAAGTGACTATTGCTATTTTCTTCGGGAAGAAGGGCAGAAGTTTTTTGCGGCTTTCGTCAAAATAACCCTTTTCAAGAAGCTCCTGCTTTCGCTTTTGGAAGACTGCGTAAAGCTGACCCTCGCCGGCAGCCTGCGCCTCCTGCACCACCATCTGGTATGAGCCGTCACGGGGGTAGATTGTGATATAGCCACGCAAAGTGGCCTGCATTCCGTCATCCAGCCGCGCAGCTGACCTCATGGCGTTTTGGCGGAAAAAGGCGCAGCGAATCGAGGCATCGCTGTCCTTTAATGTGAAGTAAATGTGGCCGGAGCTGTGTTTGCGCAGGTTTGAAATCTCGCCGCCCACCAAAACATCGCTCAAAATGGGATCGCCCGTAAGCAGGCTCTTGGCATATTCGTTCACCTTCGCCACCGTGAAAACCGGCCTGCCCCCGGAAGCTTCCGTGAAGATGGAAAGCTGGCTAAATGTTTCCATGGCGCTTTGCGGCTTCGATAGTGTTTTCCATCAACATGGCGATTGTCATTGGCCCCACTCCGCCGGGAACCTTTGTGATGTAACCTGCCACTTCCTTTGCCGCCTCATAGTCCACATCGCCCACGACCTTGCCGTCCTCGCCCCTGTTTATGCCCACGTCAATGACGGCGGCGCCTTCCTTTATCATGTCCGCGGTTATGAACTTGGCTATGCCAACCGCCGCCACAAGAATATCCGCGCCTTTGCAGATTTCAGCCAGGTTTTTGGTGCGGCTGTGGCAGATTGTGACAGTGCAGCTTTCGTTCAGCAAGAGCATCGCCATCGGCTTGCCCACGATGTTCGAGCGGCCCACAACCACAGCGTTCGCGCCTGAAAGGCGGATGTCGGCCTCTTTAAGCATCCGAAGAACGCCCTTGGGGGTGCAGGCTATCGAAACTGGGCGGCCGCCCATAAGCAGGCCCGCGTTCATCGCGTGGATTCCGTCCACGTCCTTGGCGGGGTCGATGGCGTCCATTATGACATCGGTATCGATATGATTGGGCAGGGGAAGCTGAACAAGGATGCCGTCCACGGCGTTGTCATGGTTCAGCTCTTCGATCACTTCCAGAAGCTCCGCCTGGGAGATGTATTCGGAAAGCTTCACCACTTTTGAATCTATGGCCAGTTCCTTGCAAGAGGCTTCCTTGTTTCTCACATATATTTCCGAAGCGGGATTATCACCCACAAAGATAACGGCAAGACCCGGGGTAATCCCCTTGTCGGCCAGCGCCTCGACCTCGGCTTTCAGTTCTTGTTTCACTTTGTCGGCGATCTTCCTGCCTGAAATAAGTTTTCCCATAGTAGTTACCTCCTAAACATGCTGTTGTATAGAATCCCGAAAGATTTTTGCACCGTTTAAAGCCACTCCGACGGCATTGTCGGAGCAGTATTCCTTTTTACCAAAGTACAGCTTTATTTTATGGCTGCGCCCGGCCACGCGGCTGATAAGGCTTTCCCTTAGAAACCCCGATGAAGCCACGCCGCCCACCAGCAGAAAATTGTTTATGCTAAGCTCTTTTGCCGCAAACACGATTAGCTTTGATATGGTGCGCTCGGCGCATGAAAAGACCTCCAAGGCCAGCTCCGCGGGCGAAAGGGCGCCTATCAGCTTTCGCATCTGGGTTTCAGCGCCTGAAAGAGAGCAATGAAGCCCTCCTGAGCTGGATGAGATCAGGCCCTTGGCCGCGCCTTCGGCACTTTGGGCAATGGCCAGCTTTTCCAGTTGAGGGCCGCAGGGAAATGTCATGCCCAGCAAAACGCCGGCCCTGTCGATGAGCTGACCAAGGGTGATATCCAAGGTTCCGCCCACAAGGCTCTGCTTTTCGCCGCAGAGGATCAGCTCCGTCGTTCCCCCAGAAAGATGCAAAGCGATGAAGGGTTCCCCCGAAGAAGCGTACAGCCCGCTTTCCAACAGCCCCGCAGTGATATGGCCTTCCTGATGGCTTGTCTTTAAAAAAGGCACTTTAAAGGCCGCGGCAAGGCTCCTTCCCAGGCTTTCACCCGCCAAAAACACCGGCATGTAGCTGCCCTCCACCGGCCTTGGGGTAGTGGATGCGCAAAACGCCGCAGGCGTTATTTCTTCCATTGCAAAAAGCTCGTCCATAAGGCCGGGCAAGTTTTTGACATGTCTGAAAAGCGCCTCGCTCTGTCTAAGACCGGGCGTCCCCTGAGCACTCAAAAGCTGCCGGCAATGAAGGATGCGACCATCCTGCAATGACGCGGCAGCCACTGATGTCGTATAGCAGCTTGTATCCAATCCTATTACGGCCTTCATTCAGCCTCCTGCTCTGCGCGGGAGATGGCGCCGAGAATTCCATTTACGAAGGAGGATGAATCCTCCGAGGAAAAGACCTTTGCCATGTTCACAGCCTCGTTTATGGCGATGGCCTCTGGGGTGTCGCCGTATTTCATCTCGTATATGGCAATGCGCAGTATTGATTTGTCCACCTTGGCCATGCGCTCAAGGCTCCAGCCCCTCGCGTATTTCTCTATAAGAGCGTCAATGGCGCCCAGATGTGCGAAAATGCCGTCCCTTAAGCTTTCGATAAAGGCGCGGTCGTTTTTTGTAAGGTCCAGGGGCTGCATCAGTTCCAGGGTTGTCTCGGTGTCGAAGTCGATGTTGAACTCTGTTTCAAACAGCAGCCTCATCATGCTTTCACGGGCGGTTTGCCTTGACATGGGTGCTTTCTCCTAATTGCTGTATCTTTTTGTTGGCTATGTTGGCGCTTCAGCCAAAGTTGAAGGGGTCTTCCTTGTTGCCGCGGCGCATTCGCCCATCCAGAAAAATTCCCGCTGCGCAACCTGCCGCCGCAAGCAGCAGTATCAGCACCGTGCGCCAAAAGCCGATGCTTATGAACAACACGGCAAGCACAATGCCCACCAATGTGAAGACAACAGCATATCTATTGCTTTTTATGAATGCCCAGATAGCGGCAAAAAATGAATTATTCACGTTAATCTCCTTGGTTACTGTACTTTTGAGGCAAGGTTTACTCCTGTGGATTCAATTAAAACCTTGACCTCGCGCACGCTTATGCCGCTGATCCGTTCCACGTATGACTTAAGCTCTGCTTGCATCCTTGCGGTAAGGTCGGGGATGTCGGTGTCGGGCATTATATGTAGCCTGATCGCTATTATGATATCGTTAAACTGTGTGACTGTTACCTTGGATTTGCAGTCGCGAACCTCGGAGAAGCCCCGGGCGCATTTTTGCACCAGCGTGTCGATGGCTTCCAGGCTGATCTCCACCGAGCCGATCTCGCTTTGCCTGACAGCTATGCTCTTTGGTGCATAGACCTTTTTTCGGGCGAAGCTGACGCAGAGAAGATATATGGAAAGAATCAGCAAAATTGCGCCGCCGCCGATGAGCAGTGCGCTGCCAAGCCTGTCGTTTGAAAGGTTCGCCACGCGGGAAGTGACGTCCATGTTTATGCTGCCAAAAAGCGGTAGTGCAACAAAGAGCGCAGCCGCGGCCAGCAGAAAAACCGCCACGATAAAAAGAAGTATGCGGTCATACCAGCGAATTTTCATGGTCATTTCTCCTTATAGCGTCATATCGGACGGAAAAATATTAAATTTTCCGTCCGATATAATATGTTTGTGTGGAAATTATACCACTCTTGGTGGCTCCGGCTCTTTCAGCGGAGGAGCTTCCTTTTCTATTTTTACGCCCACAACGTTGATGTTCACCTCGACCACCTGCAAGCCGCTCATGTTCTCGACGGCCTTTTTCACGTTTTCCTGGACGCTCTTAGCCACCTCGGGAATTTTAACGCCATATTCCATTATCATGGTCAAATCAACAGCCGCTTGGTGGCTGCCCACGTCAACTTTAACACCCTTGGTGAGGTTCTTGCGGCCGAGTATATCGGCAAAACCATCAGCAATGCCGCCGCTCATTCCGGCTACGCCCGGAATTTCTGTTGCTGCAAGGCCGGCTATTATAGCGATAACTTCGCTGGCGAAAGTAACTGTGCCGATTTCTCCTTCAACAGGAACCGATACGGGTAGATTGTTTTCAGCCATAGTGAATGCCTCCCTTTCTTTTAGTCGCTTTTATTATACCAGAACCCTCATATTATTACAAATATTATCCTTTGTTTATATCGAAAATTTATGTAAAGATTTTGTGTATTTTATACAAAAACATCATATTAAAGAGCCCCGGGCCATGAAACCGGGAAGGAGAGGGTATTTTGCTTGACAAAACAGGCGGATGATCATAGTAGAATATATGTCTCCCGCTTGGCGCATGTGCATAGGCTGTGATATAATATGTTTAGCTATTTCCGTAGGAAATCGCGGGCCGGCGGGCAGAGAATGCCGACAGATATATAAGGAAAAGGCAGTCATCCGGCCGGATTGGCATATGCGCTTGTTGGTGAAGGGAGGGCTTGGGTGGTACTAAGGGATAAAACGGAGGCGCTGGAGCTTGAGCGGCTCAGCCCCCATGCCGCACTCAGCGTCCGATCAAAAGGGCGGCTTTTCCCCATGGAAAAATGCGACATCAGAACGGATTTCCAGAGGGACAGGGACAGGATAATCCATTGCAAGGCCTTCAGAAGGCTGAAGCACAAGACGCAGTGCTTCCTTGCGCCCGAGGGCGACCATTACCGCACGCGCCTCACCCATACTCTGGAGGTTGACCAGATCGCCAGAACCATCGCCCGGGCCCTTTCGCTGAACGAGGATCTGACGGAGGCCATCGCCATGGGCCATGATCTTGGGCACACCCCCTTCGGCCACATGGGCGAGAGGATTCTCCAAAAGCTTTCGGGCCATTTTGCACACAATGAGCAGAGCCTTCGTGTGGTGGACAGCCTTGAAAAGCTGAATCTGACCTTTGAGGTGCGCGACGGCATTTTAAACCACAAGATATCAGGCAGACCCCAGACACTGGAGGGCAAGGTCGTCTCATATGCCGACAGAATTGCCTACATAAACCACGATATCGATGACGCCTTGCGCGCCGGCGTGCTGCAAAAAAGCGATATACCCGGCCATCTGCTGGACATTCTCGGCCACAGCCATGGCGAGAGGATCGACTGCATGATCCGCGACATCATATTTTCAAGCGACGGCAAGGACGACATAAACATGTCTGAAAGCATCGGCGGGGGAATGGATCAGCTTCGCAGCTTTATGTTCGAGAAAGTCTACACCCGACCGGCGGTCGTTACGGCGGAGGAAAAGGCCGGCCGGCTCCTTAGCATGCTATATGATCACTACATGAAAAACCCCCATGAAATGCCGGTTGAGTTTCAGCAGGTGTGGGAAAGCGAGGGCCCTAAGACAGCCATATGCGACCATATCGCATCGATGACGGACCGCTATGCTGTGGCGGAATTCGGGCGAATATTTATTCCGGATTCCATGGTCTGACGGGCGGCCAATCCTAAGGTCTGTTTTTATCTTTAAATAAAATAGCTGAAATTGGTAAAATAAATCAATTGTGATCCGGAAATCCGGGCTTCCTGTTTATTGGAGGCTGTTTTTTGTTGTAAAGACCCCGAAAGAGGGCTGGATTTATATAAATCGACGGGTTTTGCAGGAAAAAAGAATCCGGCGGCGAAAAGTAATATATCAGCCGGAGCAAGGCGCCCGGGCAATCAGGGTAGTCATGCGTTTCACCAGGCTAGTAAAAGTGGTATATAGATGGGTTTAAGTGATTTAAGAAAGAGAAAAGCTGGTGAGTTTAGTGGCAGGTCGCATAAAGGAAGAGTTCATTGAAGAACTGAGAAACCGCACGGACATTGTCGATGTTATCTCCGGTTACATGCATCTTGCGCCCAGGGGCAGCAAGCATTGGGGCAGATGTCCCTTTCACGGGGAAAAAACACCCTCGTTCAGTGTGGACAAGCAGAGGCAGTTTTTTTACTGCTTTGGCTGCCATAAGGGCGGCAATGTCTATCACTTCGTGATGGAGCAGGAGCATCTGGAGTTTTACGAAGCAGTGGAGTTTCTGGCGGACAGGGCGGGAATGGCTGTCATTCGGGAAAAGGGCGCGGATCAGCCCAGGCTGGACCGGACGCTGAGGGCAAGGGCAGTCGAGGCGGCCACGGAGGCGGCCAGGTTTTTCCGCAGCGTTCTTGTGTCGGACGAGGGCAAAGAGGCTATGGAATATCTGCTGGCAAGGCAGATCAGCCGTCAGGCCATCAGGCGCTTTGGGCTGGGCTATGCTCCCCAGGGCTGGGACAGGCTGTTTGCTCATCTGAGCGAAAAGGGATTCACCGAGGAGGAGATGCTGACGGCGGGGCTGATCGTCAAAAAGGATGAAAAGCGCTTCGACATGTTCCGAAGCAGAGTGATGTTCCCGATATTCAGCCGCTCCGGCCAGGTAATAGCCTTTGGCGGAAGGATAATGGGCGAAGGTCAGCCCAAGTATCTGAATAGCGCCGAAACGCCCATCTTTAACAAGCGCCGCAATCTTTACGCTCTGAATTTTTTAAAAGGACAAAGGAACATTCAGGAGCTTTTGCTGGTGGAGGGCTATGTGGACGTGGTTTCGCTGGCATCCCATGGCATAGGTGTATGTGTGGCGACTTTGGGCACGGCCATCACCCAGGAACAGGCAAGGATGCTGAAAAACTATTCGCAAAATATAACCATATGCTATGACGGCGACGACGCCGGCCAAAGGGCGACAGACCGAGCGATAATTATACTTCGCGCCTGCGGGCTGGAGCCGAAGGTGCTAAACCTTCCCGGCGGGCTGGACCCTGACGACTATGTGAGGAAGCATGGCGCCATAAGCTTCATGGAGCTGGAAAGAAAGGACGCCACGCAGCATTTGCTGGACGCGGAAAAAGCAAACCATGACCTTTCCCAGCCTCAGGGCAGGACTCAATACGCCATGGCCGCCTGCAGGATTTTAAAAGAAATTGACCAGCCGGTGGTTTTGGAGGGCTTTTTGCGAAGGCTCATCATAGAAACCGGGTTTTCCCGGGAGGTTTTGCAGGAGCAAATTGGCAGAAGTTCGGAGAATCAGGAAAAAACCGGCATAATTTCAGATGCGCCTGCAAATGCTAACAACGGCCGTAAAAGGGCAACCATGCAGCCTGATTACATCCGGGCGCAAAGGTCGCTGCTGGCCATAATGGCATCGGCTCCTGATTTGCCGAAAGGCTTGATCAAGCTTTCGGATTTCAAAGACGACACTTCCCGCAGGCTTGCGGAAATACTTTTGCAGGCGCCGGAGTCAAACGCCCCTAAAACGGCCTACTTAATCGACAGAATCGGCGATGATGAGGAATTGCGAAGCGAGGCGGCGCGTATTCTTAGCGAGCAGGACTTTCCCGCTGACGCCAATATAGCTGAGTTGATCGAGCAATACCTGAATGTTATACAGATGCATTCTTTGCAGGAGGAAATAAACGGGCTGTCCCAGCAGATTGCTTCGTCGGCTCAAAGTGAAAGGGCGGCGCTTTTGCAGAGGATGGGCGTATATATGAAGCGGCTTAAAGATCTGAAAGACAGGCGGAACTGATGGAATGAAGTTTATCTATATTTTTTGTTTCCCATATAAGAGGAGGGGAATTTCCTTATGAGCGCGAAAGAAGAAAAAAAGCAGAAGAGCATTGCGGATGTTGTCGCTGCGGTTAAGAAAAAAGGGAATACATCGGTAAAAGAGCTCAGTGAGATGCTGGTGGAGGTTGAAGTAACCACAGATCAGCTTGAGAAGATATACGAGACTCTTGAAAACCTGGGCGTTGATATCATCGGCGAGATGACCGAGGCCGGCGATGCCGAGGTTCAAGAGGAGGCTGCGGAGAAGGAAGTCGCGGCTCCGGAGGGTATCTCAACGGATGACCCTGTCAGGATGTACCTAAAGGAGATCGGCAAGGTTGCCCTTTTGACGGCCGAGGAGGAAGTGGAGATCGCAAAGCGCATGGAGGCGGGGGATCCGGAGGCGAAGCGCAAGCTGGCCGAGGCAAACCTGCGGCTTGTGGTGTCCATCGCCAAGAGATATGTGGGCCGGGGAATGCAGTTTCTTGACCTCATACAGGAAGGCAATTTAGGGCTTATAAAGGCGGTTGAAAAGTTTGACTACCGCAAGGGCTATAAGTTTTCCACATATGCAACATGGTGGATCCGCCAGGCCATCACCAGGGCCATAGCCGATCAGGCCCGAACGATACGCATTCCGGTTCACATGGTGGAGACGATAAACAAGCTGATACGCGTTTCGCGCCAGCTTTTGCAGGAATACGGCCGCGAGCCTTTGCCGGAGGAGATCGCCAAGGAGATGCTGATCACCGAGGAAAAGGTGAGGGAGATAATCAAAATTGCTCAGGAGCCGGTTTCCCTTGAGACCCCCATCGGCGAGGAGGAGGACAGCCATCTGGGCGACTTCATACCCGACGAGGACGCGCCCGCTCCGGCTGATGCGGCGGCTTTCATGCTGCTAAAAGAGCAGTTGATGGACGTTTTGGACACTTTGACGCCCCGTGAAGAGAAGGTTTTGCGCCTGCGCTTCGGTCTGGATGACGGCAGGGCCAGAACATTGGAGGAAGTGGGCAGGGATTTTAATGTCACCAGGGAAAGGATAAGGCAGATCGAGGCCAAGGCCCTTCGCAAGCTGCGCCATCCCAGCCGTTCAAGGAAATTGAAAGACTTTCTGGACTGATTTCCCGGGAAGGCATGGACCAAGAAGGCGGGAAAAGAAAGCGGGCTAAGAAAGAATAGTTTGCATGTATGCATGTGATCGGGTGCGGGGAGATATTCTTCGCACCTTATGATTGTATCTTGATCAATAAAAAACGATTAGAAATAAAAAGCTGCGGGGAAAAGGGGTCTTGCCGGTTGTGGACGCTGTGATGAGGGGAAAAAGAGAAAGGAAGCCGGGGGCAAGACTGGAGGCAATAATCGAGCTCATCGGCCAATGCAATAACATATACGATGTGGGCTGCGACCATGGCTATATGTCGTTGGAGCTGGTGAAAAGAGGCCTTGCAAAGCGGATAAAGTTTAGCGACATCAGCGCGCCCGCCCTTGAAAAAGCATTTTTAAATGCGCAGGAAAGCGGGTTGCTGGAAAAGGCGTCATTTCGGGTGGCGGACGGCCTTGAGGGCGAAAGCCCCGGCGAGGGCGATGCTGTTTGCATCAGCGGCATGGGCGGGATCGCGGTGGCTGAAATACTTGAAAGGGCGCCGCTCTTGCAGAGCAAAACCGTGGTTCAGCCCAACACGGAGATCGCCTTTTTGCGCAGGGCATTGCAGAAAATGGGCTACGGCATAGATGACGAGAGGATGGTCTTTGATAACGGCCGCTTTTACCAGGTGATTAAGCTGTCGGCCGGGGAAATGCAGCTTTCAAAAGCGGAGGAACTTCTGGGGCCCGTGCTGCTCAGGCAAAAGCCCGAGATATTGGGGCGCTATGTTCAAAGGCAGATCATGCTGCTGGAAAGAGCGCTTGAGGGCGCGAAGGACGACCCCCAGGACAGCGTCCCCATTTTAAGCGAACTGAAAATAATGAAGGAGGCAAAGTCATGGCTTGCAAAGTGAAGGATATTGCCCGGGTGATTGAGGATCTGGCTCCCCTTGACACCTGTGTACCCGGCGACAACTGCGGCCTTTTGCTGGGCTCGATGGAGCGGCAAGTTAAAAGGGCGGTACTGGCCCTGGATGTGAATGCCAGGGTGGCCGATTTCGCAATTTCCCAAGGCGCGCAGCTGATAATCGCCCATCATCCGGTGTTTTTTGAGCCGATAATGAATCTGACAGCCGATGAGCCCCTGGGCAGGATCGTCGAGAAGATAATAAAAAACGGGATTAGCCTTTACTGCGCCCACACCAACTTTGACGCCTGCAAAATCGGCACCAGCAGGGCTCTGGCCATGGCGGCCGGCGCAGAAATGACGGTGCAGCAGGGCTTTATTGCATTCGCAGATATCAAAGAAACGACTGTGGAGCAGCTTGCGCAGGGCCTTTCAAAGAGTATCAGCTCGCCGTATGTGAATATCTTTGGCGGTGGGAAGGTGAGCAAAATCGCTGTGTGCGCAGGCAGCGGCAACGACGAAATGAAGGCGGTAATTGCCGGCGGTGCGGATGTTTACATCTGCGGGGAGCTTAAATACCACCAGCTTACGGAATATATCGAGCGGGGTGTGAGCGTCATCACCTGCGGGCACAGAGAATCGGAGCTTCCCGCCCTGCCGGGACTAAAGCAATATTTACAAACCCATGAAAATTTGATACAATATACAATCGAGTATTTTATCGCTGATGGTATGTACACGAAGGAACTCAGATGAAGTGAAGAGCACGGAAGAAACAGTATAGATCGCCAGCAATGCCAAAGGCATAATGGCAGCAGGGAGGAATGGCATGAGTAATTTGGATGCTTTATGGAGGTATCAGGAAGCTGACCAGAAGGTGGACGGATATGATTCACAGATAAGGCAGTTTCCGATGCGCCGCAAGCTGCTGGCCTTAAAGAAATATTACAGCGACCAGCAAAGCGCTATGAGAGCAGTGGAAACCAATACAGACAAAACAAATAAGGGAATTATCGGCGTGCGAGCCCAGTATGAGCTTATAAAAGAAAAGATAGAGGCCAGCACGGCGGATTTAAAAGATGATAGCTTCGAAACGGCCAGCCAGGTGCGCGAGGCCATAAACGGCCTGGGCGAGCTTATAGGCAGGCTGGGCGCGCTGGAGCGCAGGCTTGAGACGCTGACAAAGGACGCGGGCCAGCTGACAGTTGATCTTCGCAGCGCCAGGGCAAATGCGGCAAAGGCAAAGGCGGAATATTCCGGCCTTATGAAGGAGTATGACGCCGTATATAAGGTGCAAAAGCAGGAGCTGGATAAGCTGGAGGCGGAAAGGGACAAGATTGCACCGGAGATTGCACCGGAGATAATCAGCCGCTATAAGATCATAAAAAAGCGCTGCAAGCCGCCCATGGCAATGCTGGTGGGCGATCAGTGCGGGGGCTGCAATATGGCGCTGCCTGCCCTTATAGTCAGCAATGCAAGGAAGGGCACATCCATTGTGGAGTGCGAAACCTGCGGAAGGATTCTTTATGTAAAGGAATAAAAAACCAGAAACATTCTTGGGCCTTTAACGTTATAATGCTGTAATAAGGCCAATCAGCCAGATGATAAACCATGAGCGGGCCAAACGGCCGCGTGCCAAATGGCGCGAGGAAAGTCCGAGCACCACAGAGCAGGGCGCCGGGTAACTCCCGGCGAAGGCGACTTCAGGGAAAGTGCAACAGAAATAAACAACCGCTGCGCAGGCGAAGCTTTCGCTTGCGGGGTGGTTCAGGTGGAAAGGCGGAGTAAAAGCCCACCGGCGGCAAGGCGACTTGCCGGCCATGTAAACCCCGTCCGGTGCAAGATTGATATGGGAGCATATGCGGCTGCTCGTCGCGCTTCATGTAATCGCTTGAGCGTATCGGTAACGATTCGCCTAGATAGATGGCCGTTCACGACAGAACTCGGCTTACGGCCCGTCTCATGGTTTTTCTATTAATAAAAGTTATAAAAATTTAAAAAACATGTGGAAAAAACAAATTTCCTTCAGGAGAAAATTAGCGCATGTCTGACAGGGCAAAAAAGATTACGGGATCGATAATACTGGCCATTTTTGTGGCCGGTATGGTTTACCTGACGGTGATCATGTGGCCGTGGATGATGTCTTTGATGCAGGAGGATGGCAGGGACGCTCTTAAGGAAAGGGTATCCCAAATGGGCTTCGGCGGCTGGCTGCTGCTTTTGGGCATACAGGTTTTGCAGATAGTGGTTGCAGTTTTGCCGGGCGAGCCTGTTGAAGTCATCGCAGGCTATCTTTTCGGCACATGGGGCGGCCTTTTCACCTGCCTTTTGGGGATACTCATAGGCACCGTGCTGGTGTTTTTGCTGGTAAAGGTGTTCAAGGAAAAGTTCATCACGCTTTTTGTGTCCCGTGAAAAGCTTGAAAGCTTCAGGTTTTTAAAGAACCAGGCGCGGCTTGAATCGGTCACATTTATATTGTTTTTAATCCCCGGAACGCCCAAGGATGTGCTGACATATGCCGTGGGGCTGACGCGGATAAACCCGTTTCGATTTTTTATGATCGCCACTCTGGCGAGAATACCCTCGGTGGTAACCTCCACTTGGGCGGGGGCGTCCATAATGAACGAAAACTGGGTGCTGACCATAGCGATATTCGCCATGACCGGCGCCATCGGTCTTTTGGGAATCTGGCTGAACAAAAGATACACTCGCCGTGTTCAGGAGGGGCAGGCAGAGGAGTAGAGGATACTGGACATGCCTGTTTTTTGCTTGTTTTTGCTTGTGTACACTTATAAATGGCGGCATGAGAAAATGTTGTGATTCTGTAAAGACATTGTAAGAAAAACACCGAAAAGCCTTGACAGGCGCGGGAAAGTATAGTATATTAATCAACGCGGCAAGGCACAGGGGAGCATAGCTCAGCTGGGAGAGCACCTGCCTTACAAGCAGGGGGTCACAGGTTCGAGCCCTGTTGCTCCCACCAAGACTTTGCTGCTAAAGTGGCCCGGTAGTTCAGTTGGTTAGAATGCCAGCCTGTCACGCTGGATGTCGAGGGTTCGAGTCCCTTCCGGGTCGCCAGCCTTGGTAGCTCAGTCGGTAGAGCAGTAGACTGAAAATCTACGTGTCGGTGGTTCGATTCCGCCCCAAGGCACCATGCGGTAGTAGCTCAGTGGTAGAGTGCCACCTTGCCAAGGTGGATGTCGCGAGTTCAAGTCTCGTCTACCGCTCCACTGGAAATAAAGCCGCGAAGGATTTAATTTCCTTTGCGGTTTTATTTAACAGCCTGACATGGCGCCATAGCCAAGCGGTAAGGCAAAGGTCTGCAAAACCTTGATTCACCGGTTCAAATCCGGTTGGCGCCTCCAATAGGAATCCCCATGCGCAAGCATTTTTAGGGGGTTCCTTTTATTTTGAAATCCACTTTTAACCCGCTTCGGTTTTTACGGACCGCCCAAGCTTGCCGCCAATGGCCGGTGCGGAATTTCTTTTTCGCCGTTAACGCCATGGCGCATCCGCATCGCCGCGAACTTTATCAGGTTTGCGGCGACTTTTTTTTATTTTTCTTTTTATGAGCGTCACACCATTCTAAATGACTTTCATTTCCTATGCACGAAAATTCGGAGCATTGAAAAAGGCTGCACAAAGGCATATTCGGAAATTCTTACTATTTACATGCTGGGCATAGCCAACTAAAGTTGATATTACAGAAATAAAAGTAAAGGAGGACAAGCGCATGAAACTACCTTCCAGAAAAGAGCTGATAGAAAGGGGCTACCCTTTTGGCAAGGTGACCGAAGGAATTCCATTTGGGGATCCCGCAAACGAATGGGCGCGCACCCAGCCTGACGCCAAGATATACATTCCGGAAAAGGACATGGGAAACGATTGCGATAACTGCGTGCTGGCCGTGATACCTACATTCGATGAAAGTGAGCTATTGGCAGTGTGGACGCAGAGCACGAAGGAGGCCTTTGGCGATAATCGCATTGTAATCGCCCGCAGCGGTGACGGCGTCAACTGGAGCGGTACCAAGGTTATCGCCGGCGCGATGACGAAAGAGGACAGGCAAAGCTCGTGGGGCTTTCCCATGTATACAAAGAGTGGCCGTCTGTATATCTTTTTTATTCAAGAGACCGATCGTGGGGACTTGCCGCGCGCGGCGTCCGGCGAATTGGCGCTGATGTATTCCGAAGATGACGGACACACCTGGTCCAAACCGGGCATTGCCCCGTTGCCCCGTGGTCGCTATGATCATCCCGATCCATCGATTAACAAAAACTGGTGGTGCTTCCAAACGCCCATTCGGGATGCGGAGGGAAAGTATATAGTCGGTATAACCATCGAAACCAGCCCCGCTGTCAAGCCGGACAGGCTCCCTTATCCTCACAATGATTCACGCGCTGCCTTTCTGCGCTTTGAAAACCTGGACGATAATCCGGAGCCTGAGGATGTCCGGGTCACAATTTCGCCCACGGACGGACTGGAAGTTCCGGACAAGTCGCGCCCCCATACCATTGTGGCGCAGGAACCGGCCCCTGTGCTCTTGCCGGACGGCAGATTGTTTGCAACCATGCGCACTATGACCGGAAATATCTATTACACGGTATACGAGAAAAGCGCATGGCGGGAGGCTGCGCCTCTCAATGGCTTTGACGGCCAGCCAGTTCCGCATCCCCTCGGTCCCTGCCCCATATATCGTCTGGAGGACGGTCGTTACCTCTGCTTGACCTATAACAACCCCGGAAAGCGCCTGGGTTACGATCTTTTTGCTGAGCCGGCAGAGCGTTGGGCAGGGAATATTTGCAGAAATCCGCTGTTTTTTATGGTAGGCGTGTATAAGGCCGACGATGAGCAACCTATCCGCTTCGGCAAGCCCCATCTTTTTATGGACTCGGACGACGTGGCTGTAGGCGCACGCAAGAAAAGCTCAACGGCGCCGCTATACACAGCCATCACCCAATGGCACGGCAAAAATATGATCTGGTATCCGGACAGGAAATATTATATCTTAGGAAAAGAGATTCCGGCGGAGCTCCTCGATGAACTCACGCCTGAGGGTTGATCATATGACGGAAAGAAAAGACGCCGAATGGCTGCGCAATAAGCTTGCTGCGGGGGAAATGATCATTGGGACGCATATATTCTGCGGCTCTCCAATGCTCACGGAACTGATGGCCTCCATGGACTACGACATCGTTTGGATCGACATGGAGCATGCGCCGCTTGACAGAATGGATGTCCTCAACAATGTGATCGCCGTACGCGCAGGCGGCGCTTGCTCTCTGGTGCGCATCACATGGAACAGCCCAGCCTTGGCAAAGCCCATTCTGGACATGGGGCCGGATATTTTGCTTTTCCCTAACATTTTGGATCTGACTGACGCCAAACGCGCCGTTTCCGCCTGCGAATACCCTCCGAAAGGGATTCGTGGCTACGGGCCACAGCGGGCAGCGGGATTTGGCGAGTTTTCTCAAAAGGAATATCTGCTTGGCAAGGCAGGCAAGATGCTGCGGGCGGTACAGATCGAAAATATGGGAGCGGTGGCGGATATTGAAGCCATCGCTGAGCTGGAGGGTATAGACCTTTTCATCGTCGGCCCCAACGATCTGTCCGGCTCTGCCGGAATGTTGGGAGCGATAGACGCGCCGGAAATGATAGCGATCTATGATGCCTTAGCCGCCAAGCTGGTGCGGGCCGGCCGCCCCTTTGGCGTGTCCCTGGGCTATGATCCGCAGGCGCTGGGTCAGTGGATGGAGCGCGGAGCGCAGGTGCTGTTTGCGGGGTATGATTGTGGCTACGTACGTGACGGCGCCCGCAGGACTGCGGAGGGAATGCGCGCCCTTATCCAAAAGTAAATGATAGAAAGAGCCGCTCGTACAATCCGGAACGAGCGGTTTTTTTCCGCTTTTTTTGCTCTTTTTCCGCTGCTGATTTATGGCTTGCTGTTGCCCATGGCTGAAGGGGCGCTAAGAAGCACATGGATCAACAAAAAATGGTAAAGCTTGCATCGCATCATATACATGCCCGGAAATTCGGAGCATTAAAAAATGCTGTACAAAGGCATATGCGGAAATTCCTACTATTTACACGAAGGATTCGCTCGACTATATTGGGCTTGCACACAATATTTTTTTATATTGCGAAAACTGCATCGCTTCCTTTGCTTAAAATTGATTAAAGCAAAGAAGGTGCCGGAGGGCTATAAATATTGCCGCCGGGCGGATGCGTTAAGGCAGGCGAACGAAGAGGAGCCTGTTTATGCTCATGAACATGAAAATCCCCCGCGCGCAGTTTGTTTTTGCGCCGGGATTTATATAACCATTTTTAAGAATAGCGGGTGAATTTTTTCATGATGAACAAGGCTATAAAACCATTCCCCAAAAAACCCATCTCTTTGGCGCGCCGCTTTGAAAGTGAATGGCAGATATATCTGTTGCTGCTGCCGGCCATGGCCTACATAATCATATTCGAGTATTTACCAATGTACGGGATACAGGTCGCCTTTCGTGATTACAAGGCCGTACAGGGCATTTTGGGCAGCCGATGGGTCGGTTTGGAGCATTACCGGACTTTTTTTAGCTCCTTTTACTGGAAGCGGCTGCTGGTGAACACATTCCTTTTGAACTTCTACGGCCTTATATGGGGGTTTCCCGTGCCCATCATACTGGCGCTGCTGCTGAACAGGGTTGAATATCCCAGAATGAAAAAGTTTACGCAAACGGCCATATACATTCCCCATTTCATATCAACGGTGGTCATAGCCGGCATGATATATATGTTCCTCTCCCCGACCAACGGAATCATAAACAGACTGATAGTCGCCCTGGGCGGAAAGTCCATCTTCTTCATGGTAGCGCCGGAGTGGTTTCGCACGGTGTTCATAGCCAGCGGAATCTGGCAGGGGGCCGGATGGGGCACCATCGTTTATCTGGCGGCGCTGACCAGCATCGACCCGGAGATGTACGAGGCGGCCACAATCGACGGCGCTACGATATTGCAGAAGATCCGCTATATAGACATACCCAGCATCATTCCCATAGCTATGATGCTGCTGATATTGAACAGCGGAAGCATGTTAAGCAGCAACACCCAAAAGGCGCTCTTGCTACAAACCAGCGGCAATATCCCCACCTCCGACATAATAGGCCTTTACATCTACAATGTGGGGCTTGGTCAGGCGAAGTTCTCATACACAGCAGCCATAGGGCTTTTGCTGAATGTAATAAACTTCTTCATCATAATGACGGTCAACACAATATCGAAAAAAACCAGCGAAATAAGCATGATATAGAAATCTAAAAGCATCGAAAAGGAGCAGGGGCATGGAACAATCGTATTCAAAAACAGGCGTGAGGGCACGCAAGGGCTCGCCCATAAAAATGACGGCTTCAGACCGCATATTTAACGCTTTCAACATTTCATTCTGGGTGCTGGTGCTGTTCGTGACTCTTTATCCCCTTTACTTTATTTTAATCTCATCGTTCTCCGAGCCCTACGCGGTGTTGCGTGGCGAGGTAGTTTTCTGGCCCAGGGACCCGTCACTGATAGGCTACGAGGCGATGTTCAAATTTGGCCACTTTTGGCGCGCCTATCTCAACTCAGTCGTGTATACGGTCAGCGGAACGGCCTTGAGCGTCGCCGTCACCCTAATGGCGGGCTATGCGCTGAGCAACAAATTCACAGGCAAGCCGGTGGTGAATTTTCTGATAATATTTCAGATGTTCTTTTCCGGCGGGTTGATTCCCACATTTCTGCTTATGCGGGACATAGGGCTGTATAACAACCCGCTGATGATGGTTTTTTCAGGCTGCGTTTCCGTCTGGAACCTGATGATAACAAGGACCTATATGACCAGCAGCATCCCCCGGGAGCTGTATGAGGCGGCCAGCATCGACGGCGCCACCCACATCAAGTACTTTGTGAGCGTAGTGCTCCCCTTAAGCGGCACCATCACGGCGGTGCTGTGCGTTTACTATGGCGTTGCCAACTGGAACAACTTCATGACAGCGCTGATCTATATCCGCGACAGAAGATGGTACCCCGTGACATTGGTTCTGCGGGAAATCCTTGCCAAGCTGACAATGGACGCGGCGACGGCAAACGAGATGTATGACGAAGCGGAGAGCGTTACCGAGGCAATCCGGGTGGCGGAGGTGGTCAAGTATTGCGCGATAGTGATGTCCACCGGCCCGGCCGTGATTTTGTATGTTAACATGCAGAAATTCTTCGTCAAGGGAGTTATGATAGGATCCCTCAAGGGCTGAGCGCACTGACGACTGCCGAGCATGGCTACTGGAATGTTACGCCGGCCTGCGTGTTGACTGCACGGCCTGCGAATATTAGAATAAAGAAAAGGAGCAACAGTATGAAACAAAAGCGATCAAACCTAAGGCGGCTATTCATGCAGGGACTTTTGCTGGTCCTGATCATGGCGATAACCGCCTGCGCAGCGCCTGCGCCTGCGCCCACTTCGGCAGCGGGGACGTCCGCTCCGGCGGCGCAAACAGCCGCCCCTGCCACCGCGGCCCCGGCCCCCAAGGAGAACTTTAACCCTGAGGGTTACCCAATCGTGGATGAGAAGATCACATTGACCGCCATGTTCTCTATAGACGACAGGCATGATATCAACCTGGATACCCAATGGTGTCTGACCCGCCTGGAGGACCAGACCAATATACACATCGAATATGACAATATCAAGAGCGGGGATTTCCAGACTATCTCAAACCTGATGTTCGCCTCCGGCGATTACCCTGACATTATAATGGGAGGGCGCAGCAGCGCTGTTGACATTGAGGAATACGGCGTGGCACAGAGCATCCTGATCCCCATTGATGATTTGATGGACCAATACATGCCCAACTACACCGGAATTCTGGAGGACAGGCACAGGAATATGCTGAAACAGACCGATGGTCAGATATATGCTGTTGGGGCCATCATGGAGGACCCGCTGACGGTTGACCCAAAGATGTATATCAACCAGAAATGGCTGGGTGATCTGGGCCTTTCAAAGCCCACAACTGTAAGCGGGCTGACCGACACCCTACGGGTCTTCAAGGACAGCTGCCCGGACGGATACCCGTCTTCGACCACTTTCACAGCAGGCACGGCATCAATAACCGCAAGCTGCTTTAGCTTCTGGGGAGTCCCAGGCCATGCCGGTTTCATGCTTGGCAGCGACGGCAAGGTTCAGCATGTGACCAAGGCGCCCGGCTACAGGGAGGCCATAGAATGGGTGCATATGCTCTACACAGACGAACTTATAGACCCGGAGTTCCTCACCCAGTCCGCGAGCGTACTTGCAGCAAAATGCGATGAGAACAATATCGGCATGACGGTTAGGTACTCCCAGTATTCGTCGATTACCAACCCGGAGTTCTCCGAGGACATGGTGCCCCTGGTCCCGATAAACGCTGAAGGGTACCAGCAGCAGATCAGAAGGCGTGCCACCGGTATTATCCGTCACTCGGTCATTACGGTGGCGAATGAGCATCTGCCCGAGACAATGCGCTGGTTTGACGCCTGGTTCCAAAGCGATGCGTTCATGTACGAGAGCACATACGGGCCGGAAGGCGTGACCTGGGAATGGGTGGACGGGAAGATGACGAATTTTCCCGACACGCCGCCAAACGGCACTGAGTATGGAATTCAGACCCAGAACGCGATCTACTATTTCCCTGCGGCGGTATATGAGCGGGTAATCACGATGGATACAAATGTCGGCAAAGCAGTTGAGGCAGGCATGATGTACGAGGCTGCGAATTCCGTTGAAGAGATACCGCTGGACGGAATTTTGAGCAGATTCGTGGTAAAGACGCCGGAGGAGACTGAACGGTGGAGCCTGATTAACGCGGACATCACCAAGCTGATCGACGAGACCCTTGCGGCATTTGTTGTCAGTGGGGTGACCGACCAGAGCTGGCAGGCCTTCCTTGACGGCCTTGCGGGAGCCGGCATAGATGAGCTTACAGACATTGCTCAGGGCATCTACGACAGATATTAATCTAAAACGGCCAGATGTTATTTAACCCCAATCGCTCCCTGCTTCTTCTCGGTGGGGAGCGATAGCGGTGAAGCTTTTGGTGCATAAATCTAAAAAAGCACAAAAAGGGGGATATGAAATGCTGCAGCTAAAGAACAAAAAGAGTGCAGTGAAGGATGACCAAGCTTCGGCAAAAAAACGGCCCCGATTTCGCCTGTCCAAAACCTTTTTGCGCTTTGCTCTGCCTTACCTTGCCATAATGCTTGTGGTTATAGCTTGCCTGGGCGCCTACATGTTCACCTATTTCGCGGACACAATTGAGGAAAGCTTTTTCAAGAGCGAGGAGGCTTTGCTTGACCGCATCCGCTATTCCCATGAAATTGGGCTGAACGGCATCGTCGGCATGGCTGACCAGATCACATTCCATCCGGAGATAGAGCCTTTCAGGCTAAGGCAGGACACCGGACCCCTCAAGGCGAGGGAATTGATGAACCTGCTTTCCCTTTTCAGGTCAATCAACGGCTTTGTCAGCGATATCTTTCTGTTTTTTGACATGGACGAATACATTTACTCTCCCTCCACCTCCGTGCATATCAGCATGTTTTTGGATCAGGGCATAGTCTATGAGAACATCTCTTCGGAAGAGCTTCACTCGATACTCCAGTCGCCCAGGGAGCTTAGGGTCATTCCCTTGCAAAAGGTGAGCGGAATACTGAGCGGAAGCAAAAGTGTGGTGACCTTTGCGCTGCCTGTGGGCACTGCAAAGAGGGGCACCATGATGTTCCTCGTGGATGAAAAGCAATACTTGGGGATGATGATTAAAGAAAGCGGAGACTCCCGCGGGATGTATATACTGCACGGGGAAAAGATCATATCACAGCAGGCGGCTTTTGGAATACCGGGTGAAGCGGTAGAGGAATACCTTTCCGGCAAGCCGCAGACGGTGACCGGATCTTTCCACCATGAGGGTGAGGAATACCTTGTTACAGCCCTTTCAGATTCAAAGGGCATCAGATATTGCACTGTACAGCAAAGAAGCACGCTGTTGGAGAACCTCAGCCTACAGCAAAGGCGTTTTTGGATTTTGCTGGCGGCCACGGGCCTCGTTTCGGCGCTGTTCATAGGCTTCTTTTCACTTTACAACTATAAGCCCGTCAAAATGCTGCGCGCCCTGATGGGGGATACCCGCGCGAAGGATGATTTTAAGGCTATTGAGATGGGCATAAGGGAGATCAAGGAGCAAAACCTGAGCATTGCCAGCAAAAGCCTTTCGCTGGAGAAATCTGAGTTTATAAGGCGCTTTGTCAACGGCTCATACAAAAGCAGAGAGGATTTTTTGGCAGAGTCCGAAAAGTTGGGCCTTAACGCCGGTAAACGCTGGTTTGTAATTGCTCTGTTGGGCGCCCACTCGGATGTATCCAGCCTTTTAAGCGCCCATGGCGCCTGCGTGGAAGGCGATGATATCGGCGGGCATTGCGTGGAGCTTACATTCCAAAATCAGGTGCTCTTCGCCTTGTTCTAGGACGAAAAAGAAACGCTTTTCAGATATGCAAGGGAGGTTCACCATATCGTGCGCTCCCATCAGAGAAACACCACCATGGCCATCAGCAATGCCCACGAGGATATGTCTCAGGCCTCCATCGCCTATCTGGAGGCTGCCGCTGCTTTTGATAACCGATTTGTTCAGGGCAACAGCGATGTTCTGCGCTTTGATGACGTGACCACCGCCGGAAGCACTGTGTCCTACCCCATGAAGCTCATGGGTACCCTTAAAAGCGTGCTGCGCCAAGGAGATATCCGCAAAGTGGACGATATGCTGGACGAGCTTTTCCGTTATATGCAAACCATGAATCTGTCGCTGTTTGCCTTCCGCTCGTTTTACAACGACATTATAAGCGTGGTGATGAACGAATGCGCACCGGCGGGACCGTCAGGCGGCGCGGAGATATACGATGTGTTTTCGCTGTCAAGATGTCTGTCGATAGACGATCTGAACGAAACCCTTCGAAGCGTGTGCCACAGCCTTCTTGGCGATGCCTCACAGGAACAGGGAAGAAGACTTTCCGACATACGCATGGCTGAGGTTTACATGGAGGAAAACTATGCCGACCCTAACCTGAACATGGCCTTCATGGCAGAGCATCTTTCAATGAGCGCCCGGTCATTTTCCGAGAAGTTCAAGGAGGAGACGGGGATAGCGCCATCGGAATACCTGGTGCAGATCCGCCTTTATAAGGCAAAGGAACTGCTGGCCGATACGCCCCTTAGCGTGAAGGATATCAGCATGCGGGTTGGATACCACGATGTATCCGGCTTCATACGGCGCTTCAGGAGATACACGGGTATGACGCCAATACACTACCGCCAGCAGGGGACGATAAGGTAACCGTCTTGCAGATTGCAACATACCAGGGTGCGCGGCGCGGTGCGCAAAAGCACCCATTGTGAAAGGAGAAAGCAGAAAAATGTCAAGAAATCTTATAGATCAGAACCGGCTTATGCGGGCCGTGGACGCTGCCTGCCAGTGGCTGACTGATGTCGCCCAGCACAATGAGGAAACACCGCCGCCCTGCCCGCGGGCGCCGAGGATGTTCCACAAAACCTGGAAAGGCTCTTTCAAGGGCGAATATTCAGCCGCCACGCGCACATGGGATTATTTTTGCCCCATCTGGCACGGCGGGCAGGCCGTGAAAGCCCTTTGCATGGCATATCGTGTGACTGGGAATGAAAAATATCTCACCCATGCAAAATGGGGCGCGGATTTCATACTGAGGGAGCGTTTTTCTGACCCTGATCACCCCCATTACGGCCTTATATGGGCAGTCGAAGACTATGATGATTGCATAAATACATCAGCCGTGCTGGAATGCCTGGACGGAATCTTCGCCCTGTATGAAGTCACCAAAGATGAGGCGCTGAAAGAAGCGTTCCTGGCTGCCTGCAACTGGGTGGCAAGCAATGCTTATCTGGGCGAAGGTCTTTTCCTTGATAATTTCAGCCTCATATCCCTTTCGTTTGAGCATCCCCATTGGCAGGATCGCTTTGTGCCTGCTGAAGGCCATGCCAAGCACGATGGGCGGCCGCTGCTGGATGACGCCATATTCCTAAAGGCGTATAAGCTCAGCGGAGATACGCGCTATAGGGACATTTTCTATGCTACAGCTGATCACCTGCTGGCGCAAGAAATGCCCGCCGGCACATGGATCAACTACCCGCCCTGCGGCGGCATACGCGGCAGCATCCATCCGCGCCAGAGCTTCTGGTGGGGCCTGCCCATGCTGGACGCCTATGTCGATTCCGGAAACAAGGCCTATCTGGACTGCCTTAAGCGCTGTGCAGACTGGTATTTAAACGCCCAGCGGTCCGACGGCGGCCATTTCCGTCTCACCTATGCGGATTTTAAAACCAGCTCCTTTGGCCATGCCACCAGCGGCGGCGCCTGTGCGGCCATCCTCTGGCAGCGGCTCTATGAGCTTAAAGAGGAGGAAATATGGCTGGAGGCAGCAGCGCGCAGCCTTGGTTTCGCCATGGATGTTCAGTTCACAAAAGCTGAGGATCCGAACCTTAAGGGCGCCATACTGGAGAAAGTTATGCCGCCTGAAAACAGCGATGCATCCCCGTATTATCTGCGGGATTTGGGCAGCATTTTCTTCATTCAAGCCGCCTGCATATATCTGGAGGGGGAAAAGGCTAAAAAACGGCGAGAGGAGAAGGGCGCATGAGCATACTTATGCCAAAGGCGCAGCAGGAAAGCCTGCGCAAGGAAATATCGGACATGCTGGGCATACCGAAAAAAACCGTCGATCTGGCGCCTGAGCACAGGGGGAGTCTCTCGCATGATGGGCTGATAATCGAAAAATGGGTGTTCACCGCGGAGGAAGGCTCCAAGGTGCCATGCATTTTATATCGCCCTGAAGGCGCGCAAAAGCCCATGCCGGCAGTGGTCATCACAAATGGACACGGCGGTTCGAAGAACTCTCTTTATATACTGTACACGGCCCAGCTATATGCTAAAATGGGGCTGGCATGTCTTGTGTATGATACCATCGGCGAAGAAGAGCGGCATTTAAACGGCGAAAAAGGCACCCGCGCCCATGACGATTCCTGCGCAGACAAGGCCGCTTCAGACAGCGGAAGAATAATGCTGGGGAAGATGATATTTGACACCATGCGCGCTCTGGATTTTTTGGAGGCGCGGGAAGATATCGACAAGACACGCCTGGGCGTGGTGGGAAACTCGCTGGGAGGGGCCGTATCCGCCTGGATGACTGCCCTGGAAGGCCGCCTGCACTCGGCAATTGTTTCCGGCTTCATTTTGGGCGAGTACAGCCGGAAGTACGGCAAGGCCTGCACCCGTATTCCCAGCCTCAAGCTGGAGCCCATATGCTCCGATGAGGATTTTATACGTCTTCACATGCCCCATTGCGCGGTGCTTTACATGAATGGTGAAAAGGATGCGGTGATGGACCCCGATGGCGACGGCCTTTACTGCCGCACCATACGCAAGCTGGCGGGAGAGAACATTCGCCTTGAAAAGCTGGCAGGCCTGCCCCAAAGGACCGGCATATACTTTGATCCGGAGGGCGGCCACAGGGCATATCACAACCATAAAGAAGCATTGCTGTGGCTGCATGGTGAGGGTATGCTTCCTGCAGCAAGCCGCCGGCAGATTGAGGAGATGCCTGAAATTACAATGGAGGCATGGTGCTTAAAGCACGGTTTTAGCTGGGAAGCCCAGAGCGCAAAGCTATATTGGGTGCAGGTGAATCATCAGGGAGCGAAATTTGCCGACGCAAACATACGCCCCATACCCCCGGAGGACCTAAAATGCTTAAGGCCGGATGAACTGGGAGATGACGCTTACACACTGGAAGGATGGCTGAAGGCTATCAGTTAGAAAAAACAGGCATTTTAAAAAGAAGTCGATGCAGCAAAGGTATCGACTTCTTTTCATTTGTTTGGTAAAATAAGGCCATTAGAAGTTCTAAGGAGGAGACAGTATGAACACATTGATAATATACTCCCACCCATACCCCGGAAGCTTTAACCACGCTATTCTCGAAAAAGTAAAGGAAGCCCTGGAGGCAAAAGGCAAGCCCTATGAGGTGATTGACCTGTGTGCCGACGGTTTCGACCCGCGCTACAGCGTGGAGGAGCTGGCCCTGTTCAACAAGGGCGGGACGCTGGACCCGCTGGTCACAGCATACCAGGAGAAGATTAAAAACGCCGATGCAATGGTGGTTATAGCCCCTGTATGGTGGTGCGATGTGCCTGCGGTGCTGAAGGGTTTTCTGGACAAGGTGATGAAGCCCGGCTTCGCCTACGAATCAACGCCGGTGGGCATCAAAGGCTCCCTCACCCACATCAAGTCCGTGCTGGCCATAACCACAGCTTCTTCACCCACATGGTATCTGCGCCTGTTCGCAGGAAACGCTATAAAAAATGTTTTCCTTAACACATCCATGAAGCAGCTTGGAGTTGCAAAGCGCAAATGGATGAACTGCGGGCAGATCACCAATATAACCCAGGAGGCCAGGGAAAAATTCCTTGAGAAGGTCAAGGAAGCCATCTGATTTTGCGGAAATCAAGAGAGGATTAAGTGATGTCAAGCGAGCAGTCAAACTCGGTAAAGGTGGTTAAAAGCACGGCTAAGGCGGGCATATCCTTCGGGACATGTCTGGCGATGATTATATCCTACACGGCGTGGGGGTCGATCCCCGTGGCGATTTTCCACGGTATTTTAGGCTGGCTGTATGTGATTTACTACGCGATCAAGTATTATTAGCCCGCGCCGAAAAGGAGCAGGGGAGTGTATTTCCACGCCTTTGAAACCGCAGGAATAAAAGTGCTTGAGCCGCGGGTTTCAAACCATTGAAAGCCCCTTGTATATCTGTCCTCAAAGAGGGAAAACGTTCTTGTGTATCTTGGCAACCCGGTGAAAAAGGCATTGCGTTGAAACCGGGTTTGAGCATAAGGGCGCATATAGAAAATGGGCCGGCTACGGCTTTGGGAGCGACGGCATTTTGCGGCTGTAGGAGTATTATCAGGGGTGACAATGGATGCCTGTAAAATGTTAGGGCATCCATATGAGGCTCTCCTTCAGGCGGCTGATGATGGAAAGATAATGATCAATGGATATGAGGAAATGGGCGAAAAGAAGCTGAGCTTGATAAGAAACGCTATCTTCGGCGAATATGAAAGATTTCGGAACCATCCGGAATACATATCATTTCTAAGGGCGAATTCGGTTTTCTTCCCCGTTGCTTTGATATTGTGCGCAGGAAAGCGAGCTTATGAAAAAAACTAAAGAGATATTGACTCTGCTGGCGGCGTTGGCGCTGCAATTTTTGGTGATGATGGGCATTGTCGCATTCCAAAATGATGCGATGATGCCTTTGCCTCTGTTGGCAAGGGCTGTGCTGATGATAGCCGTGCAATGGTGTCTTTTGATCGTGCCTGTAGTTTTCATGGGAGCAAAAAAGGAGAGCCTTGCAGACTACGGCTTTTCAAGCAAGTCTGTTTTAAAGCAGATTGCCGTCGGGGTAAAAATCGCCTGCGCAATGTCGCTGGTGCTGACAGCCCTGCCGATACTCCTGGGTCTTGGGCATATGGTGGGCTCCACAAACTACACAAGGCCCTGGCAGTTTGCCTATCAGTTTGTGTATATGACGGCGGGGGTGGCCCTGGCGGAGGAGTTTTTCTACAGGGGCTTTCTGTTTAAAAGGCTGCTTGACATCAAAAACACCAGATGGTTCGCCATTATATTATCTTCGCTCATATTCGGCATGTCACATATCTTTAGCGGCGGTATATTTCAGGTTATAGGCACGTCTTTCATAGGGCTGGTGTTCTGCCTTTGCAGGGAAAAAATAAAGGGTTGCACAACACTTTCGCTGATATTTGCCCATGGTTTGCACAACTCGCTGATAACTCTGCTGGTCTTTATTTTATAGCGGTTGCCGCAGGGCTTTGCCCTCGGAATGGGAGCCTTGCAGGGCTCTGCCCTGCACCCGCAAGGGATACATCCCTTGACCCTATAGACCGGGTTGAAAGGTTATGTTGGAAGGGAGGTTTTCGCATTCCGCTTCTCACGTTCCGGATCTCTTGTTAAATGGGTTTCCAAAGGGAGCATCCCCTCGGTGAATCAGCCGCCGGCGCTGTTGTAGCGCCTTAAGCCCGCCCGCCAGAAGACCCAGAACACGAGATTCACCAATATGCCCGCCGCGAAGCAGATGAAAACCGTCATCAGCGGGCCATGTGCGCCAGGCTTGTCAAAAAGGTAAAGGCAGGGGATGTAGGCAACGAAGGCATAGGGAATGATATACAGAGCTCGGCGCATCTCCATAGGATAAGCGGACATAGGGTAGCGCAAAGTGCTTCTGAGCACGCCGCGCAAAAAGATCGCCACCGCGCTGGATTTTCCCCACCAAAAGACCACAGGCGTTCCCACCAGGGATATGCCGCCCATTATAAGGCTGCCGGAGAGGATGGTAAGCGCCAGCAGCAGCCATTTATCAAAGGCCCAGGAAAGGCCCAGAAGGCCGTACACCAGCAGCATGGAGCCAATGCCTAAAATAGCATGGGAGATGTATCCCACCTGAAGATCCCACACTAAAAGCTGCATCAGCGGCGAAACGGGCCTTATGAGATATTGATCCAGCTCGCCTCTTTGGACTATCCTGTCTATCTGCCAGAACATGCGTGTGTGGAAGTTTCCAAGGGCGTATGTCACAAGGCCGATGGCGTAAAGGAAGCAGACTTCCAGCGCGCCAAAGCCGCCCACGCCGGGGAAATTGTGGATCATGGTGAACAGCACCAGGTATTCCCCCAGATAGCCGATTATAAGGCCGATACCATGCACCAAAGCCGACCAGCCCATGTAGCTTATATAGCCACGCCAGCACATCGAGATGCATATGCCGCAGAGCTTGAAAAACCAGCCGATTTTTTTAAGCAGTTTCATTTTCAGCCTCCATGGACGACAATGCGTCTTATTCCTCTGCGCCACATGATCTCCTGCACAGCCCAAAGACCGCCTATCCAGGCAATCTGCAAGGCTATGGCGCCATAAAACTCCGCCGCACTCATGCCGCCCATGTAGATGGTCACGGGGATGTAGTTGACGGCTTGGAAGGGCAGCGCCTGGGCGATTCCCTTCAGCCAGCCCGGCAGCAGCCAAAGGGGCACGATGGAGCCGGACATGGCAAGCTCAAAGAATGAGATGAACCAGCCTAAGGTTCTGGTGGAAACGAACCAGAAGGCAAATGTGGCCATCAAAAGCTCCAGCATAAGGCTTATCATATATCCCAGAAGCATCGAAAGAAGAAACAATGCAAGCTGGCCGATGCTCCCCGGAAAGCCGATCCCACCCACCATTAAAACCGCCGCTGCGACGGGCAGCGACTGGGATATGACATATTGCAGCTTGCTTCCCCAGGTGGCGGCGATGAGCATCCCGCGCGGAGAAACAGGGCGAAGATAGTCCAGCGCTATTTCGCCGCTTTTCATCTTCTCCTGAGCGCTGTCGGAGAGACTGCCGCCAGAGGTGATCGCCCGCACTATGGAGGCGATTATCGTGTAGGTCAGCATATCGCTAAGGGCGCGGCCCATTACCGGCTGATTGCCGTTGGAGGCGTATAGGGCGCTCCAGATTATTATCTGAAACATTATACCGAAGAAGCTGAAAATGATGTCCATCACAGCGTTTTGGGAATAGGTCATTTCCTCCTTCAGGGTGTTGATGGCGATAAGGCCATATGCTTTCAGCCTTTCAAAAAGACCCTTCATTTCAGCTCATCACCCCCGGTGTAGAAGCTGCGCACCACTTCCTCGATTGGCGGCTCAGCCATGGCCACATCCATGACTTTGTTTTCCCTTATCACCTGGGCTAAGAGCTCCGTTTCGCCGTTCTGCCGGCTGATACTGAATGTAAGCCTGCGCCCATTTTGCTGGACGTTTCTAAGAAGGGGAGGGAGCACGGGGCTATCGCAGTCAAACTCCACCGTCACCTTCGTGTCGGCGGTGCTCTGGGAGCGAAGGGAGGCCATTGTGCCGTCAAAGAGCAGCTTGCCGTGATTGATGACCATCACCCGCTTGCACAGTCGCTCCACGTCGTCCAGATCGTGGGTGGTCAAAAGGATTGTGACGCCCCGGCTGTTAAACTCCTTTAAAAGCTCGCGGATGCGTTCCTTTACAACCACGTCCATGCCCACGGTTGGCTCATCCAAATAAAGTATCTTCGGGCTGTGTAGCATGGCCGCCGCCAGCTCGCCGCGCATCCTTTGGCCCAAAGAAAGCTGGCGCACCGGCTGGTGCCAGAACTCATCCAGCTCCAAGGTGCGCTTTAGCATTTTTAGGTTTTCGCTATACTGTGCATCTGGGATTTCATACATATGCTTGAACAGACGGAAGGTGTCATCCAGGCGCAGATGCCACCAAAGCTGGGAGCGCTGGCCGAAAATGACTCCTATATTGCGTCCGTTTTCCTTCCTGCGGTGAAAGGGGTCAATTCCGTTCACGGTGATCTGGCCGCTGTCGGGCAGGAGTATTCCTGTGAGCATTTTTATGGTTGTGGATTTTCCCGCGCCGTTTGGGCCGATATAGCCCACCATCTCACCCTCGGCGATGTGCAGGCTGATGTCGTCCACCGCCAGCTTAGGCTTTTTTTCGCTTTTAAGAAAGCCTTTCTTTATTTTTGTTTGAAACGTTTTGCTTATATTAAATGCCTTGATCATTCCCTATTCCTGCAATTCTCAATTTTTTACTTCCGTTTTTTAAACTTTTTCCATTATACTCTTTTTAAAAGCCATTTTCAAGACAAGAAAACCCCCCGAAGTCAGCCTCAGGGGGAGTTCGCTTTTATAAAAAACACTGAGAAAACATTGAAAAATGCTGAATAAATTATTCCCGGTCGAATTCGTCCTTATCCTCGTCGTCGGGCTTTTTGCCGATGAGGCCGCCTGTCAGCTCGGATGCGCTCCTGCCCACATTATGCCCAAAGCGCTTGCCGCCCTTTGAATAGAGCAGGAATATGAGGCCGCCGCCCACGGCTATGCCCAAAACCCACCAGATGCCGCTCCAGCCCCTGCTGCTGCCTTTGACGGGTTCACGGCCGGTTTCATCCACGCGGTCCATGCCCTCGCCGCCGGAACTATCGGCGTTTTCGCCCTGACCTGCTGCGCCGCCGCCCGAACTGCCGCTGCCGGGCTGTTCCACATAGCCGTAAAGTGTCTGGGAGACCACCTCCGCCATATATTTGGTGGAAGCCTGCGCCTGCTCCTTGGTGGTTTCGTGGGTGCCAAATTCAAGGAGAATGGAGTTGGGCGCCAATTCCTGGTTATAGTTGCCCTTGCCGATATAGATATCCTTTATAAGCCCGGGGTGCATCTCATCGCCGTTGGCCTTCAGCTCCTTGGCGAAATTTTTGTTGGCGGCGAAGTTTTGGTTGTTCTTGCCCACCAAAAGCCGCACCATTGTGATATCGTCGTCGCTGAAATCGGTCTCGTACTGGTGGGCGGGAACGCCGTCCCGGTGGATATCGATAAGGGCGTCAGGCCCCATCTTCAGCAGCTCAACGGCAGTGGCCCGCGAGCGCCTGTATGCGCCGGAATCATGGGGTAGGTGGGAGGTGTAGTCCTGTATCACCTCTATGCCGATGCTTTCAAGAGATGCGGCGAATTCGTCAGCCACATCATATATACCGCCGTAGTTTTCATCGCTGTGCTTGCCGTCGGACGGCACATACGATTCGTCCGAATGGGTGCAGTATATCGCTATCTTTCTGTCCGAATTCTGGCCCTGCCCGTTGCCGTTGGCGGCGTTGCTTGTGGCGGAAGGGCTTGCCTCGGCATTGGCATAGGGGATGAAGGCCTCCTGGGTTATTTCCTGGGCCCAGGCCAAAAGATCGCTTTGGTTGACGCTGAAGATGCGGTAATGCCTGTTATCATGGCTGATGTATTCGTCATCCACGCTCACCCGGCCGGCGATCATCGTCAGCATATTTCCCTCGCGGGTGTATATGGTGTAGTAGCCGTCGTCGGGGCTTTCGGTCAGTCCAGCCTGGGCCGTGGGCCATGTCATCAGCAAAGCCGCGGCCAAAACGGCCGTAATTATTTTTTTCCATGCTTTGTTCATCGTTTTGCTCATCATTCCGCCTCCTTTTCCCTTCTTGAGCGGACTATCTTTTCCATCAGCTCTCCAAATATCTCCGCCAGCAAAACCGCGATTATCCCTGAGAGGACTATGACGTCAAAGAAGCCGGCGCCGCCCAGGTTAAGCGAATAGGAAGTGCCCAGCGCCGCCTGAACTATGGCGTTGGTTATGTCCGCCAGCAAAACGCCCATTACGCCGCATATGAAGGCCCCGCGCCTTGATCTTCCCAAAATATAGGCGACTGTGCCGCCGACTATGCCATAGACATAGTTTGGGTCAAAGGCCATCATCTCAGGCTCGTTGGGAAGCAATCTCCCCAGGCCGTAGACAGCCGCCCCTGTCACTATCATGCCGATTATCGTGCGCCATTTTTCCCAGGCCGTCTCCGCCCTCACAAAAAGATAGACGCAAAGGGCAAAGGGAATTATGGCCCCGCCGATATTTATCGCCACGTTTTCCGAGAAGCGTATGCTTGGGATCAGCCCGCCGATGAACATGGCCGCCACCACCGCCAGCGCCGCTTTGTCGTTGAGGCGCATCCCGTCCAGCACCCTTTGGGCGATGCCGAAAAGTATCAGCACCGCGACGACTATCAGTAATATCATGCCTATGGACATGTGAAAACCCCACCTTTAAGTAAAATAGTAAAATAGTAAAAAAGTTAAGAAGCAAAAAGTAAAATGCAATAATAATATGCCCTGCTTTGTGCCATATAAAGCAGGGCATATTTGGAAAAACTCATTTTGTATTATTAATTGAAAATGAATGCCGGGTTATTTCAGTTGAGTTCTGACAGTTCTGCGATTCGCCGCGTAAATTGCCAAATTTTTTAGAAAAGTGCTTGCCCAAGACTTGGATACCATTATAAGGGATCAAGGGGCTGGCCCCAGTACGCTCCTCGTTCCCCCTACAGGAAGGCGGAAAGCGCCTCCAGCACGGAGGCCAGTTCTTTTATCGCGGCCTCGCTGTCCTGGCTGCATTTAAACAGCAGGCTGGGGGGCTTTGAGTTCGCAAGATTCAAGGGCTTTTTTGAAGCGTTCAAGGCCATGACCAGCTTCGCCGGATCCACCTTTGCGGCCTTTCCGTAGCGCATGACGATGTGCTCCCTGCGCCTGAACACCTGCTCCAGGCCCATTTTTTCGCAAAGATTTTTAACCAGCGCCACATAGATCAGGTTTTCGCAGGGGCGCGGCACATCGCCGAAGCGGTCGATCAGCTCATCCATCATCTCAAGCCGCTCACTGCCGGAGGAAACCTGGGCGATCTGCTTGTATATGTCCATGCGCACCGTGTGCCCGTGGACATAATCATCAGGCAGGTAGGCGTCAACAGGCAGGTTCACAGAGGTTTCTATCTGCGGGGAGATGTCCTCGCCCTTTATGCTGGAGACAGCCTCCCCGATCAGCTTCACATACATATCATAGCCCACCGCCGCCATATGGCCGGATTGCCGCGCGCCGATAATATCCCCCGCGCCGCGGATTTCAAGGTCCCTCATGGCCACCTTGAAGCCTGCGCCGAACTGGGTGAACTCCTTTATGGCCGCCAGCCTTTTCTGGGCCGTTTCGGTGATTATCTTGTTTTCCCGCACCGTAAGATGGCAGTAGGCCAGCCTGCTTGAGCGGCCCACCCTTCCGCGAAGCTGATATAGCTGCGAAAGGCCGAAGCGGTCGGAGTCGAAGATTATCATGGTGTTGACGGAGGGTATGTCCAGGCCGGATTCGATTATCGCCGAGCAGAGAAGCACATCGAACTTTTTTTCCATGAAATCCGCCATCACATCCTCCAGCAGCCGCTCGTTCATCTGGCCATGGGCTATGGCGATCTTAGCCTCGGGGACTATCTGGCGCAGGTGCTGGGCAAAGCGGTCTATTGAAGCGACCCTGTTATAAACGAAATACACCTGCCCGCCCCGGCCGATCTCCCTCATTATGGCGTCAGAGACGGTAATCGAATTGTATTCGCTCACATATGTCATCACCGGCAGCCGCTCCTCCGGCGGGGTTTCGATGGTGGACATATCCCTTATGCCCACCATTGACATGTGCAAAGTCCTTGGTATGGGCGTTGCTGAAAGGGTCAGCACATCGACGCTCTTTTTCAGGTTCTTTATCTGCTCCTTGTGGCTAACGCCGAAGCGCTGCTCCTCGTCGATTATCAAAAGCCCCAGGTTTTTATATTCCAGATCCTTGTTCAAAAGCCTGTGGGTGCCCACTAAAATATCAACGCCGCCCTTGTTGACTTCCTTCACGATGGCCCTTTGCTCCGCCGGAGTCCTGAAGCGGGAAAGGGCCTTAACGGTGACCGGAAAGCCCTTGAACCTTTCCAGTATCGTTTGGTAATGCTGCTGGGCCAGAAGCGTTGTGGGGGCCAGGAATGCCACCTGCTTGCCGTCCATCACCGCTTTGAAGGCCGCCCGAAGCGCCACCTCCGTCTTGCCGTAGCCAACATCTCCGCAGAGGAGGCGGTCCATGCAGACGGGGCTTTCCATGTCAGCCTTTATCTCGGCGATGCTGCGAAGCTGGTCCGGCGTTTCCTCGTAAGGGAAGCCGTCCTCAAACTCCTTCTGCCAGGGGGTGTCCTTTGAAAAGGCAAAGCCGGGGTTTTGCTGCCGCTGGGCGTACAAGGCCACCAGGTCGAAGGCCATCTTGCGCACGCTCTTGCGGACGCGGTTTTTCTGGCGCTCCCAGTCGCCGCTGCCAAGCTTGCTCAGCGCGGGCGCTCTTTCCTGGCTACCGATATATTTTTGCACCCTGTCCATCTGGTCGGTGGGGATGTAGAGCATGTCGGTGCCATTGTACCTGATGTGCAGATAATCCCGCAGCTTGCCCTCCACCTCCAGCTTGGCCATGCCCTCATAGACACCTACGCCGTGGGAATCGTGGACAACGAAGTCGCCCACATGCAGGTCTGTGAAGGCCTTTATCCTCTGTCCGGGGTGACTCTTTCCTGTGGACGAGCGCCTTTTTGAGCTGCCGAAAATATCGTTTTCGCTGAGGGCCAGCAGTTTTTGTTCGGATAGGGTGAAACCCGCAGAAAGGTTTAGCGGCAAAAGGGCCACCTGGCCAGGGTAAAGCTCTGTCTGGGTTTGTATTGGGAAGGCCTCCACGCCGTTTTTTTTCAAGCTCTCCGCAAGCCTTTGGGAGCGGGTGGAGCCGCCCGTCAGCAGGGCGATTTTATATCCGCTTTTTTTGTAATGCAAAATATCTTCGCAGAGCAGGTCAAACCGGCCGTGGTACACCGGCGCGGAGGCACCGTCCAGCTTGATAAGCGCCTTTGGGCTGATGCCGGGGCTTTGTGCCATCAGCTCGTTCATTGTGATAAACCGTCTTTTTTCGCTTTTTTCGCTTTCTCCGGCAACGAACTGCCAGCTTCGCATTAGCGCCCCGAAGGAGGGCAGCGCGTCGCCGGATTTTTGCGCCGCTTCATGCTCGGCGGCGAATTCGTCATATGCCTTTTCGCAGCGCTCCTTGGCGCGGGCGGGTTCATCCAGAATGAAAATTGCATCCAAATAATCGAAAAGGGTGGCGGTTTTTCCATAGACCGACGCCAAATACAGCTCTATTTCGCTGAAGCGCTGGCCGCTTTCCAGGCTTTCGTAGTGGCGCTCCAAGGTGGGCAGGCGCTTTTTCGGCACTGTCAAGGGCTTCATCTCCCAAAGGGAGGGCAGCTCATCGCCCAGATCGCCGGGATCATCTGATGCTTCATCGATATCATCAGTATCAAAGGAAGCTGCGGCCAGGCCCGGTTCCTGGGCCGATTTCTGCGCAGCCTTGTCGATCTCGTTTCTGATGGCAAGAAGCGCGCCGGAGGAATTAATGCCGGTTATTATCGTCTCCGTGGCGGGGATGATGGTTACCTCGCCGGTATTTTCGCTGGAGCGCTGGGAGGAGGCATCAAGCCTTCGGATGGTGTCGATTTCATCGTCAAAAAACTCGACGCGCACCGCATCAAGCTGCCCCACTGGGTATATGTCCACTATGCCGCCGCGCCGGGCGAACTGGCCGCGGCCCTCCACCATGTCGCAGGGCTCATAGCCTGCTCCGGCCAGATATTCGCACAGGGCGTCAATTTCAAATATATCGCCGGAACGGAGCGTTCGTGAATTGGCCAGCAAGATTTCCGGGGGGATCGCCGGCGTTAAAAGGGCCTGGGTCGGGCAGACGACGATATCCGCCTTGCCGGAGGCGATCTTATGCAAAGCGCTCAGGCGGGAAAACATCACATCCTTGCTCTGGGCCCTTGCGCCAAAGATGATTTTCTCCTTTGCGGGCAGGAATACCGCCCTTTCGCAGAGCTTTGAAATGTCGTCGTACACTTCCAGTGCGCTGGCGCTATCATGGGCGGCGAAGACGATCTTGCCATTTTCCGGGACGCCTGCATAGCCCTGCATTGCGCAGGTAACCGCTGCTCTGCTGCCAGGGGGAAGTCCAAAAAGAGCGATCGGCCATATGCCGCGCTCTATTTTTTCCGCCAGCTCCCGGAAAGAATCGGCGTTTTTCACCGCATCCAGTATTATCTTCTGCGGCTTGGTTTCAAACTGCATATCTTTACCTCGATATATTTTCTAAACAGACTCCTTTTCGCTCTCTTTTTCGCTCTTTTTTTCGCTGTTTTCTGCTTTGCCAAAGCCGTTGTAGAGAAGCATGGCTCTTTCGATGCCGCTTTCGATTATCTCCTCCGCCGCCTTGGCCGCCGCCATATATGCATCAAACATAAGCTGCCATTCATCCCTTGGAACCTTGGAGGTGACGAAATCGCTTATGTCCATATGCTGAGGGGGAGCGCCTATCCCCACGCGGATTCTGGGGAAATCCTGGGTTTTCAGCCTTTCAACAAGGGAGCGCATACCATTGTGGCTGCCGGCACTTCCGTGGGGGCGCAGACGCAGCGAGCCCTTGGGCAGGTCCACATCGTCATATATCACGATTATTTTCTGTGAAGGCACGCCAAAATATCCGGCAAGCTTCGCTGCGCAGTCGCCGGAAAGGTTCATATATGTCTGGGGAAATGCCAGCAACACCTTCTGCCCGCCGATCCTGCCCTCGCCGTACAAAGCTTTGAAGCGGCGTTTAGTCAGGCTGATGCCGTTTCGCTGGGCCAGAATATTCAGGCTGTCGCAGCCGGCATTGTGCCATGTGTGCTCATATTTCGTCCCATAATTTCCAAGACCTAAAACGATATACATCTTGATTTCCTTTGTTTTTTGTTTTTAAGAATCCTATTTTTCCTCTGCCAGTATGTCGTTTAGAATGTTCACATTTCCGCAGCCCACAGTCAGCACGATATCGCCCTCCCGCCAGTTGGCCTTAAGATATTCATCGCACTCTTTAAAGCCCGGGCAGTAGACGATTTTATAGCCGTTTCCCTGCATTTTTTCTATCAGCATACGTGAGTGGATGTCGCCGGGATCCTTTTCCCTTGCGGCGTATATATCGGTTATAAGAACCTCGTCTGCGCCGACGAATGATGGGCCGAAATCGTCGATCAGCGCCTTCGAGCGGGAGTAGGTGTGGGGCTGAAACACGACATACAGCCTGTTATGGGGAAGATGCGCGGCGATGGGCACCACGGTCTTATATTCGCTGGGATTGTGGCTGTAGTCATGGTAAAGGCGGACGCCGTCCACAACGCCAGTCAGCTCAAAGCGCCGGTGAGCGCCCTTGAAGGCGGACATAATTTCCGCAGCCTTTGGTAGCTTAACACCAAGCCTGTCGGCGCAGGCAAAGACGGCCAGAGCGTCTATAACGCTGTGCATACCCGGCACTATAAGGCTCACCCTGCTTATCTTTTTGCCGGCGTGAAGGAGATCGAAGCTGTAGCAGGCGTTTTCATCCATCACTTCATTTGCGAAGGAATAATCGAACGAGGGGCTGGCGCCGAAGGTGATATAGCTCCTCCCGGAATCCTTTGCGACCTGGATGCAGCGGGGGTCATCTCCGTAGACGATCAAAAGCCCGTCCTTCGGCAGTCTTTTTGCGAACTGGAGGAAGGTCTGCTGGATATCGTCAATATCCTTATAGCAGTCAAGATGATCCGCGTCTATGTTTAAAATGATGGATATGGTAGGGTTTAGCTCCAGAAAGCTGCGAGCGAATTCGTCCGCCTCGGTCACGAATATATTGCTCTTTCCGGTGCGCACGCTGCCGCCGATTGCGTCCAGTACGCCGCCGATGTGGATGTTTGGGTCCATGCCGGCGTCAACAAGCACCTGTGCCAGCATGGATGTGGCGGTGGTCTTGCCGTGGGTGCCGCTTATGGCCACCGAGCGGGAATAGGCGTTGCTGATCTGCCCTAAAAGCTCCTTGCGCTCAAGGCTGGGGATGTCCTGACGCGCGCCTTCGAGCCTTTCCACATTGTCTTGAGCGGCGGCAGCGGTATATATGATCAAATCCGCGCCATGGACGTTTTGCGCATCATGGCCGATGGCGACTTTAACGCCTTCGTTTTGCAGGGCGCGGGTTGTGTATGAGTCGGATTGATCTGAGCCGCGCACCAAATAGCCCCTGCTGATCATCAGCCTGGCCAGGCCGCTCATGCTGGAGCCTCCTATGCCGATAAAGTGCAGTGTTTTCCCCTTGAAATCGTTTATGTCAACCAAATGCAAGCCCTGCTTTCTAAGTAATATCAATAAATTATACTACTAAACCCAGGAAACTTTCAAGTTTTCTTTGATTTTGCGCTTTTTTATACTTTTTTATAATAAAATTATGACCTGAGGCCGTCTAAGGCGCAGGGTAAAGCTATTTTCTGCCTGTGCGCTGCCCTCTTTGCCGCTTTTGCCCGGGGCGTGATCTCGATTTCTTTTCCCCGTCGGGGTTCTTGCCTTCCTTAAGAGCCAGCATTTTGTCCCTGAACTTTGCCGCTTTTTCAAAGTCCAGATTGGCGGCGGCGCTGAGCATTTCGTCCTCCAGGTGCATGAGCGCCATCTGCAGTTCCTCGGGGCTCATGCCGGAAACAGACTCATCGTCGGTCGCTTTGCGGGTGATCTCAAGCAGGTCGCGCACAGCCTTGTGGACGGATTCGGGGGTGATGCCGTTTATTTGATTATATTCCATCTGCACGGCTCGCCTGCGGTTGGTCTCGCCGATGGCCCTTTGCATGGAGTCGGTCAAATTGTCAGCGTACATTATGACTCGGCCATCCACGTTTCTGGATGCCCGACCGACGGTCTGTATCAGCGAAGTCTCCGAGCGCAGGAAGCCCTCCTTGTCGGCGTCCAAAATAGCCACAAGGGCCACCTCGGGGATGTCCAGGCCCTCGCGCAGGAGGTTTATGCCCACCAGCACGTCGAACTCGCCCAGACGAAGATCGCGGATTATCTCCATCCTCTCCAAAGTGTCCACATCGCTGTGGAGATAGCGAACCCTAATTCCGATCTCCTCGAAGTATTCGCTTAAGTTTTCAGCCATGCGCTTTGTTAAAGTGGTGACCAGAACCTTGTGGCCCTTTGCAACCACATCGTTTATCTCGCCTAGAAGATCGTCAACCTGGCCGGTGGCCGGTTTTACGATTATCTGCGGATCGAGAAGGCCCGTTGGGCGGATGATCTGCTCCACCACATTATCCCCCGCCAGCTCCCTTTCATATTTCGCAGGCGTTGCGCTGACATAGACGGTCTGGCCCTGCTTTGCGCTGAACTCGTCAAAGCGAAGGGGCCTGTTGTCAAAGGCGGAGGGGAGGCGAAAGCCGTAGTCGATCAGGTTCTTCTTTCGGGCATAATCGCCGTTGAACATGGCCCTGACCTGGGGAATGGTCTGGTGGGATTCGTCTATGAACATCAAAAAGTCATCGGGGAAATAGTCCATCAAGGTGTATGGGGCCTCGCCGGGCTTTCGGCCGTCAAAATAGCGGGAGTAGTTCTCTATGCCGGGGCACATGCCCAGTTCCATCAGCATTTCGACGTCATAATTGGTTCGCTGCTTCAGGCGGTAGGCTTCAAGGGCCCGGCCGTCCTCCTCCAGTTCCTTGACGCGGATGTCCAGGTCGCGGTTTATCTGGGCGATGGCGTCCTCCAGCTTGTCCCTGTTGGTGGCATAGTGGGTGGCTGGGAAGATTATCTCATGGGCGAGGTACTGCTTCACATTGCCGGTGAGAGCGTCCACATGGGCTATGCGCTCGATCTCATCGCCAAAAAACTCCACCCGGAAGATGGTTTTTTCGCTGGAGGAGGGAAAGACATCCACCGCATCCCCGCGCACGCGGAAGGTGCCGCGTTTTAGGTCGAAGTCGTTGCGTTCATACTGCTGCTCCACCAGGCGGATAAGGAAATCTTCCCTGTCAAGGCGCATGCCCTCGCGAATGGAGATGGCGCTCTTTGCGTACTCTGCGGGATCGCCCATTGAATATATGCAGGAAACCGAGGCCACGATAATGACATCCCTGCGCTCTGTCAGGGCGGCGGTGGCGCTGTGGCGCAGGCGGTCGATCTCGTCGTTTATGGCGGCATCCTTTTCGATGTATGTGTCCGTTGAGGAGATATAGGCCTCGGGCTGATAATAATCGTAATAGCTGACAAAATAGCCCACCATGCTGTCCGGGAAAAATTCACGGAACTCGCCGCAAAGCTGGGCCGCCAGGGTTTTGTTATGGGCCAGCACCAGCGTGGGGCGCTGCACCCTTTCGATTATATTCGCCATTGTGAATGTCTTGCCGGAGCCGGTGACACCCAGCAGTATCTGGGCGGCCTCGCCGTTTAAAACACCTTCTGTGAGGGCGTCTATGGCCTGGGGTTGATCCCCGCAAGGCTTGTAATCGGATTTGAGGACGAATTTCGACATAACACACCTCCGGATAGAAATTCATTTTACCATAGCGCATTATCGACTGTCAAACTGATGTTCGACAAAAGCGAGGAGATTTTAATAATTTATTTACAAAGAAAGCGATGCTGCGCCTTGGGTTTGATTGCAAGAGTTTTTTTCTTGGAGTATAATGTTACTAGCTATATTAGCCAAACTACGGAGGAATTTCGACAAAATGAATAAATTCACTAAAATATTATGCATTTTGCTGGGCACGCTTATGCTTTCGGCCTGCTCGGGGACGAACAAAAAGCCCGATTCTGTGGTGGCCGTAATCAACGGCACCGAGCTTACATTGGGTGAATTTGAGGCCCAGTATAATAATGTCAAAGAATTTTACCTTTATAACGATGGAACGGACCTGGACGCCGAGGAAAACGCCGGCATGAATGCGGAGCTGAGAATGCGGTTCCTCAATTCAATAATAGAAAAGACAGTGCTGCGCCAGGAGATCGAGGAGATGGGCCTTGACCAATTCACCCCCCAGGAGGAGGAAAATATACTCTTGGCGGCCCAGCAGGAATATGAAGGCCAGAAGGCGATCTTCATAGAATATATGACAGGCATGAGCGAGCAGGAGATCGAGGCGGCCTTGCCACAGCTCATGGCTGAAAACGGCGTGACTATAGACGGCATCGTCAACAGGTTCAAGCTGAATGTTATGGAAGCAAGGCACAGGGACAAGATAACCGAGAATGTCCAGGTTACAGAGCAAGACGTGAGATGGGAATATGAGGACTATGAAAGTAGTTTTAAGGAAGACATGGATAGCATGCCGTCCTTTTTCCCCAATGCGTGGAACAATGATCTGCTGATTATGGCAATTGCGCAGGATCTTTCAATATACGAGTGGATACTCGTTCCGCTGGACAGTGAAATCGAGGCGGAGCTTAACCAGCTTCAATATGAGCAGGACCAGGCATACGAGCAAAAGCGCGGCGAATATCTTTTGCAGATAGAGCAAGGGGCTCAGGCGGTTCTTGAAAGAGTGCTTGACGGTGAGGATTTTAAGGCCGTGCAAAAGGAGATTGGAAACGGCGGGTATTACGATGTGGAAAATCCGCCCCAGGGCTTGGGCTATTGCATCAGCGAATATAGCGAGGAAATCTACCCTCAACTGAAGGAAGCCGCTCTTAGTCTCACCGGGGATGGTCAGATAGCAACGGAGCTGGTGGGCGCAAACGACGGCTATTATATTTTAAAGCGCATCAGGAGCATTGAGGCTGAAGATATAATACCCGAGGAGGAGGCGCTTAAAATCCTTGAAAGCTCCGCTCTGGAAAAAAACAGGGAAACCATATATGAATTTTACATGATGGCAATAACTTCCGGCAAAGAAATAACAATATTCGAGGATGTTTTGAACTAATACGGCCATTTTCCGCAAAAAGAAAAATCTCAATAAATGTATAAAAGCCTCCGCGCAAGCTGATACTACCATTGAAAACAACAAGCGTTTAGGAGGCTTTTTTATGAAAGCAACAGGAATAGTAAGGCGTATTGACGAGCTTGGCCGCGTGGTAATTCCCAAAGAGATCAGGCGGACGCTCAGAATCCGGGAAGGGGATCCCTTGGAAATTTTCACTGACAGAGACGGCGAGGTCATACTCAAAAAATATTCGCCGGTAGGGGAGCTTTCAAATTTCGCGAAGGAATACACCGAGTCGCTTTACAGGGCGCTTGGGCATGTGGCCTGCATCAGCGATAAGGATCTGATAATCTCCGCGTCAGGGGCGCCAAAGAAGGAGCTGTTCGACAAAGCCGTTTCCCCTGAGCTGGAGAACATAATGAAAAACAGGCGCACCCATATTGCCAGCAGGAAGGACGGCGGCTTCGTGCCCATCACAGCCGATGCCGATGAAAGCATGGTCTACACCGCTCAGGTGATAACGCCCATAATCGTCGACGGCGACCCCGTGGGTGCGGTGATGCTTCTTTCAAAAGAGGAAGACGCTGTAATGGGCGATACGGAGCTTAAGGTCTGCGAAACGGCAGCGGGTTTCGTCAGCAGGCAGATGGAATCCTGATGGAGATGCGGCGGCAGTTAAAACAGTATTTTAGAAGCGGCGGAAACGCCGCTTTTGTTTTGGGTGTTTTGGGGGAGAACGCTGGGGCTCCGCCCCAAACCCCGCAAGGGACGAGCCACTTGACCCCCAATCAAGGGAAAAAAGCGGGTGAGAAACCGCGCTGGGGGAACGGTAGAGCTGCATCCTTCGGGGAGAACGCTTGGGCTCCGCCCCAAACCCCGCAACGGACTAGCCACTTGACCCCATATCACAATCAAGGGAAAGAAAAGCAGGTAAAGAAACGCGCTGGGGAGTGATGGAGCGGCATCCTTCGGGGAGAATGCTGGGGCTCCGCCCCAGACCCCGCAAGGGACGAGCCCCTTGACCCCATATCACATATCAAGGGAAAGAAAAGCAGGTAAAGAAACGCGCTGGGGAGTGATAGAGCGGCATCCTTCGGGGAGAATGCTGGGGCTCCGCCCCAAACCACGCAACGGACTAGCCACTTGACCCCCAATCAAAGGGAAAAAGCGGGTGAGGAAATGCGCTGGGGAGTGATAGAGCGGCATCCTTTGGGGGGAACGCTTGGGCTCCGCCCCAGACCCCGCAAGGGACGAGCCCCTTGACCTCTAATATATTTTATTTGGCGCTATATAAAGTTTTGGTCAAGCTTCTCTAAAAGCTTGCGGGGTTTGGGGCAGAGCCCCGGAATTCTCCCTTTGCGGGTGCAGGGTAGCGCCCTGCGTCGTGACCCGGTGCAAGGAGGGTGCAGCGCCATATTTCTTCTTGAAGATCTTTGAAAAGTTAAAGGCGTCGTCATAGCCCACGCTTCTGGCTGCAGAGGCCACTGAAACGCCCCGCAAAAGAAGCTCTGCGGCCTTTTCAAGCCTGAGAGAGGTTAGAAAATCCTTGGGGGAAAGGCCCTTTTGCGCGGAGAATATGCGGCAAAGATAGCGCCTGTCGATGCCGATCATGGCGGCGATATCGCCGATGCTTATGGGCATTGAATAGTTGGCGCGCATGAAATCTTCGGCCCTTTGCACATAGCTTCTTGCGCCGAATGAGCCGCTGTCCTCCATCAGAGCAAATATTTCATAGAGCTTGCCCAGAACATACAGCTCAACCCCAGGAGACATATTGCCATTATTTTTAAGCTGTGAGAATATATTGCTCAAATAGGGAACATCGGCTGCGGCGCAGTCATCCTTGAAGGGCGACGTTTCTAAAAGCCCCTGGCAGCGCAGTCCGTCAAAGCCAATCCAAACATAGCTCCAGGGGTTTTCACCATCCGCCTTGTAGAAGGTCACCTCGCCGGGGCGTATAAGGAACATCTGCCCGCGGGAAAGCGGAATTTCAATGCCGTTTCGGGAAAAAGAGCCCTTGCCCGAAGCTATGAAATGGAAAAGATAGTATTCCCTCATGGCCGGGCCATAGCTGTGGGAGGGCGCGCACTGCTCCCAGCCGCAAAGCAGCGGGTTCAGGTCGGAAAAGTTTTTGTTTAATATTGAAAGGCTGTTCATGCTTTTTCCTCCCCTGTAAGTTGTGACCGTATAATAGTTACATAATAACATGGAATAATGACATAATGCAATTCTAAGCCCGGCGGTTTGCTGGTATGCTATTATTGAACAAAAAAACTCGGGAGGAAGCCTTATGACGAAAATAACATTTCTGGGGGCGGGCAGCAGCGTGTTTGCTAAAAACGTCCTGGGAGACTGCATGAGCACCGAGACATTCTCCGATGCAGAGATCTGCCTTTATGATATTGACGCGCAGAGACTTGAAGAATCTCGGGTGATGCTGGAGGCAATCAATGGCAATGTGAACGGCGGCCGGGCGCAGATCAAGACATATCTGGGTGTGGAAAACCGCAAGGAGGCACTGCGCGAGGCGGACTTTGCTGTCAACGCGATACAGGTGGGCGGCTACGAGCCTTCAACCGTAATCGATTTTGAGATACCCAAAAAATACGGGCTGAGGCAGACCATAGCGGATACTCTGGGCATAGGCGGCATAATGCGTGGCCTTAGAACCATACCGGTGATGGAGGGTTTTGCCAGGGACATGGAGGAGGTCTGCCCGGATGTTCTGTTCCTGAATTACACAAACCCAATGAGCATTTTAACGGGTTTCATGCAGCGGTACACGGGCGTCAAGACGGTGGGCCTTTGCCACAGCGTGCAAATCTGCTCAGAGCATCTTTTGAGAGATCTTGACATGGCGGACAGATCACAGGGCCGCACGGAGTTGATCGCCGGCATAAACCACATGGGCTGGCTGCTGGAAATAAAGGACAGGGCGGGCAACGACCTATACCCCGAGATCAAGAAGCGGGCGGCAAATAAGAACGCAGGCGAAATCCACAAGGACATGGTGCGCTATGAATATATAAAGCATTTTGGCTATTACTGCACTGAGTCCAGCGAGCACAACGCCGAATATAATCCTTTCTTCATAAAAAGCAGATATCCCGAGCTGATCGAGAGGTTTAACATCCCCCTGGATGAATATCCCAGGCGTTGCCTGCGCCAGATTGAAAAGTGGAAAACGCAAAGGCTGGAGCTTATCGAAAACCCGAAGCTGGACCACAGCCGCAGCAATGAATATGCCTCATGGATCATGGAGGCTGTGATAAACAACAAGCCCATAAAGATCGGCGGAAATGTCATAAACAGAGGTATGATAGAAAACCTGCCGGCGGAGGCCTGTGTGGAGGTGCCCTGCATGGTGGATGCAAGGGGAGTGACGCCCTGCTATGTGGGAAGGCTTCCGGTGCAACTGGCGGCCATGAACATGACCCATGTAAATGTGCATCTGCTGGCAATAGAGGCGGCGGTCACCAAAAAGCTGGAGCATGTCTACCAGGCAGCGATGCTTGATCCCCACACAGCGGCGGAGCTTTCAATCGACGATATCGTCTCCATGGTGGACGAGATGATCGCTGCCCACGGAGATTATCTGCCAAAGTTCACATAAAACTGTCTGACAAAAAATCGGAAACTTGCCCGGCATATAGAAAACTGGTAAAATAAAAATGCCCGCTGAAGGCCTTGCTGGCTTCCGGCGGGCAATGCATTATCATTGGCAGCACTTATTTTGCAGCCTTTTCAGGCATGATGTCACTAGCATTTATGCCAATCCCAATCTTGGCAGCAGGGAACAGTGAAGGAGCCGTCGCTGGTGTCAGGGGCAACAATTCCTCTTGGCCTGATGCAGTTGCGGCCAAACTTCATTCCGTTTATAATCACATAATCGCCGCCGGCGCAGCCACAGCCACAGCCACAGCCGCATCTGTTCCCGCATCTGTTGCCGCAGCCACAACCGCAGGGCTGGGGATTGATGTAGAAGCGCAGGGAATCAAACACGAAAAAGCAGTCAGGCAGCTCGGGTCTGGGCTTGGGGCAGGAAATGCCGCTGAGTATGCTCATCAGATTGCTGTTGGAGGCGATGTTGTCTCCAAAACAGCAAAGATCAATATAAACTACGAGATCAACCATATATGTTTCATCTGTTTCGGGAACGGAGATATAAAAAGTGTCTCCGGGGTTGATGGACGAAAGGGGAGTTCCCGAAGCGTTTGTGAACAGAATGTCCTCGCGCTTGGGGAAGGCTTTTATTGTCAAAAAGTCCAGATAGCCGTAAAAGGTGATAGGGCCGGTGATGATCCTGCCGTTGAGTGAGCGCTGTATCATGGCGCAGTCGGTCTCGAAATGGGCAAGCCTGTAGAAAAGGCATTCGAGTAAGTCATCAAATTTATCGCACTTGTGGTAACTCATCATTATCCCCCTTAAGGTGGTTTTGAGCCTGCGACCTGCTCAATGGCTACAGTCTCAATAACAATATATGCGAAGGTATATATTTTGCTATATCGAACAGGATATATTCTTAGATATCGGTAAGGGAGGCAACAAAATGGATAAGCTGATTGTTTCGGCGTGCCTTTGCGGGGTCAAATGCCGCTATGACGGCTCTGACAACGCCGTGCCAGGGCTTGTAAGGCTCTGGAAAGAGGGAAGGGCCATCGCCTTCTGTCCGGAGGAGGGAGGCGGGCTGCCGACGCCCAGACCCCCATGTGAAATTATTGGCGGCAATGTCATTGACAAAAATGGTGAGGACAAAACCTCTGCCTTTGAAAAGGGCGGGCGCATGATGCTTAAGCTGGCCGAGGAGCATGGCGCCAAAAAGGCAGTACTTAAAGAAAGCAGCCCCTCCTGCGGCGTGAACTTCATATATGACGGCAGCTTTTCAGGCAAAAAAATAGAAGGCCGGGGGATAGCCGCGGCCTTGCTACATGAAAACGGGATTGAAATCATCAGCGAAAAGGAATTTATGGAGGAAAAGCTTAATCGATAAAGCCCTGCTGGCGATAAAAGCCTATCAGAAGATTGACCATGCGGCCATAGGAGAGCACGCCGTCCTCCTGATTGTTTGACTGAAGATAGGCGTCGTTTACCTTCTCCTGTATTTCGGCGGCCTTGCCCTCATATTGCGCCCAGAGCTGATTATGGGCCCGCAGATCCTTCACCACACCGTCGGAATAACTGGCAAAGACTTCGCTGTAAAACTGGGGATTGGCCGAGTGAAGGGCGTTTCCGGCGTGGATCAGCGCCAGCATGATGCCGGAATAGCGGTCGGCGGCGTTGTCTGAATGGGCGCAGACATAAAAGGCGATGAAATTTGCCTCGTCCTCACGCATGAAGCCCCGCTGGTGGGCGGCTTCGTGGGCCATTGTGGCGGCATACATGAATTGGGAATTGACCTTGTTGTAATTTGCCTCCAAGGTAAAGGGGAAAAACATGCCCGTGGTCTGTGTGTAGGCCCAGTATTTGCTTAAAAGCACCGGCTTTGGCCTTCCGTAATCGCCTGAGAGCCAGGGAGCTGAAAGGGCGGCTTTTTCGAAGTTGGGCTGGGTGCGCGTCGATATCAGCCTGTGGCTTTCGGGAATTTCGCCAACTTCCCCATAAAGCTGAGCGCAAAGGCCGTTTGCTTCTTCGGCCAGTTTAAAGCAGACGGTTTGCAGGGTTTTCGGCGCGGCGGGGGATATGTCATATCCGGCAATCTGGTCATATGGCAGGCGGGCGTAGTTAAACCCGCAGAGAAGGAGATAGAGAAAATAACCGCAGCAGGCCACGGCGGTTGTTTTGGCGAAGGTCAAAAGGAATCTGTCCAAAGGCGGAAGCCCCTTCTTTTTTGCGCCGGTAAAAAAACGCCAGATCATTACAGGAACCCAGACTGCGGCGCCGACCACCAGAATTTCTGCAAGGGAAAACGGAATCCAGCCTGTGAGGGCCACCAGGATTCCCGAAAGAAAGGCGTATATTTTGCCGGTATAGACACTTTCCACCCATGCAGGATTGCTAAAAAACAGCCTTTGCAATATGAATCCGGCTGGCGCAAGGGCGGCAAGGCACAATGGCCATCGATAGCTTTTAAGCTTCGCATTTGATCTGATATTCATATTTCCCCCTCATTTGAGGTTTATATTATAATTATATAGCTTTAGCCCGCCGGGGGCAATGGCGGGAGAGCTTGAAAGATATGGAATATTGCTTATAATCTATGGCAAAGGCGGCAATTCTTTTGTATAATTAGACATGATGTAAAGATATGCTTAATAATGGATAACTTCAGCGTGGAAAGGTGAAAGATATGCAGAAAAATATAGGAAAGAGATCGAGCGACCCCTTTTGGCAGGAGAAAATGAGGCTTAAGATAGACTTTAGCTGCATGGCATGGGATTATGCGGCGGCGGCCAGAGCGGAAATCGCCGGCCGGGTGGAGGCTAAGACTGCGGATTTTCCTGAGGAGCAGCAGAGGGTGATGGAGGAAAGCGTAAAAAAGCTGCGCTCACCCGATGACGAGACCCTGAAAGAGAACTTTATAACGAAAGATGAGCTTAAGGAGTGTGAGGCCATAGCCCGCAAAGCCCACAGCTCCGTTTCTGCCATGAAGGGCGACCCGGATAAGATGATGGCCTGGACGCTGCTGCCCTTTAACCAGAGCAAGGAAGTCTCGGAAATATTATCTATGGCGGAAAGAATCCGTAAGGATTTCGATAATTTCGTGGTGCTGGGCATAGGCGGCTCGGCCCTGGGGCCAATAGCGGTTCAGCAGGCGATTAACCATCTGCGCTACAACGAGCTGCCCAAGGAAACCCGCGGCGGCCCAAGGCTCTACGTGGAGGATAATGTGGACCCGGAGCGCATGGCATCGCTGCTGGAGGTTATCGACATCACAAAAACCTGCTTCAATGTGGTCTCAAAATCGGGAAACACATCGGAGACAATGAGCCAGTACCTGATCATTTCAGATCTGCTCCAGAAGAAGATGGGCAAAGATTACGTTAAAAACATGGTGATAACCACCGATGCAAACAAGGGCAACCTGTTATCAATAGCCAAAACAGAGGGGATAGACAGGCTTGTGGTGCCGGACGGCGTTGGCGGGAGGTTTTCTCAGCTAAGCCCGGTGGGGCTTCTGGCGGCGGCGGTTTGCGGCATCGACATCGAGGAAATGCTGGCAGGGGCTGCGTATATGGACGGCCTTTGCATGTCTGATAGCTTGAGCGAAAACCCGGCGCTCTTTGCGGCTTTGATGATGTTCCTTTCGATGAAAAAGGGCATGAATATATCGGTGATGATGCCTTATGCCGACAGCCTTAAATACATGGCGGACTGGTATGCCCAGCTTTGGGCGGAGTCTTTGGGGAAAAATGTGCTGAGAAACGGCAAAAGCTGCGCGGTGGGCCAGACGCCCGTCAAGGCGCTAGGGGTGACCGATCAGCACAGCCAGGTGCAGCTTTACACCGAGGGCCCAAACGACAAGCTGGTGACATTCCTGGCGGTTGAAAAGTTCAGGGCTGAGACGAAGATCCCCGGAGGCTGCGAAAGATTCCCGGATGTGAGCTTCCTTTCAGGGCATAGCCTTAACGAGCTGATCGATGCCGAGCTGCGGGCGACCCGATATGCGCTGCTCAAGGCGGGCAAGCCCAGCTACACCATATATCTCAAGGAAGTGAACGAGTTCACCCTGGGGCAGTTGATGTATCTGCTTGAGATGATGACTGCCTACTGCGGCGAGCTTTTGAATATTGACGCCTTCAACCAGCCGGGCGTTGAGGAGGGCAAGAACGCCGCCTACGCCATGCTGGGCAGGGACGGCTACGCCTACAAGGAAGTGGAGATAAGCGCCTTCCCTGAGCCTATGGACGAGTTTGTGCTTTAGTTTTTGCGGGATGGATTCCTTGCCCGGGGTCGTCGCCCTCGGACTCGCGCTAAAGGGATGTTCCCTTTAGAATCCCTTAATAGGGGGGTCAAGGGGGCAAGTACAAATCCCCTTGCGGGTGCAGGGCAGAGCCCGGCATCGTCCCCAGGACCCCCGGAAGGAGAGGCGCTTAAGTCCGGTTGGAAGCACTTTTCAGGCGGCTTACAAGGCCGGCGGCGGTTATAAGCACTGCTCCCACCACGGCGACCAGCGTGTCTGTGCCGAGGGACGGGAAGTTATATAAAAACGAATAAAGCCAGACCGGCTGCCCGGGGGCCGCGTATTCGCCGTAGAATATAACGCCGCTAAGGAAGCTGGAAAGGGTTCTGACAAGGCCGGCTATAGCGCAGCCAAGGGGAAATTTCACGATTTCCTTCATACTGCTCTTTGAGAATATGCCTGCAAGGCCGAGGGCTGTGAAGCCGATGGTGTAGTCCAGCAAAAACTGCAGCGGGGTGAGGAAATAGGGCTCCTGTATGAACTGCAGGAAACTATAGATAAGACCTGCCATCAGGCCCGGGCCCAAGCCGTACAGATATGCGTAAAGGAATATGGGCAGCATGCTCATCAGTGTGACTGAGCCGCCCTGGGGCATTTTCCATAGCCGCACATAGGACAGCACGAAGGCCATGGCTATGCACAGCGCGCCTACGACAAGGGTCCGGGTGGTAAGGGTTCTTTTCTTTGGTTGCATGGTATCGCTCCTTTCTCTTCCGTGGGAAGGAGAGAAGACCGACGCTTTGCCCTTGTTCGGTGAAAAACAAAAGCAAAAACCCGCGCCTTTTAAGGGACGCGGGAAACAGTATGCTAAGAGCATAATCCGTTTCCCTTCGGTAGGATTACCTACACAGGTTCTAAGGGTATGGCGTCTGCCGGTCTCAGCATGGGCGGTTTTCACAGTCTACGCAGATGCGCAGAATATACAAAAACCCATGCTCCCCTAACGGTCAAGTACATTATAGCATTTACATTTTTTTTGTCAACACTTAGAAAAAAGAGGAGAGCAATATGCGACATTTTTTTGCCTATCTTTCAAGGCTGAAGCACATTTCACGCTGGAACCTGATGCGCAATGTGCGAAATGAGAACGTGATGGAGCACACCTGCGAGTGCGCGATGATAGCCCACAGTCTCGTGACGCTTCAAAACATACGCCACGGGGGCAGCCTCAGCGCCGAAAGGGCTGTTGCTCTGGCCATCTTCCATGAAGCGGGGGAGGTCATCACCGGCGATCTGGCCACGCCCATAAAGTATTTTAACCCGGAGATCAAAGAAGCTTTTTCAAACATCGAGCAGATAGCCGAGAGGAAGATCTGCGATATGCTGCCTGATGACATAAAGCCGGAATATCAGTCGCTGATATTATTCAGCAAAAACGAGCCTGAATGGAAGTTCGTAAAGGCGGCCGACAGGATTTGCGCCTATATAAAATGCATTGAAGAACTAAAAAGCGGCAATGAGGAGTTTAAAAAAGCCGCTGAGAGCACCCTTAAGAGCATTCAGGCCATCGATATCAAGGCCGTAGATGATTTCATGCGAGAGTTCGCGCCCAGCTACAGCCTGCCCCTGGACGAATTGAACTGAGGGCGCTTTCCTCCGGGGACGGGGGAAGGGGAATGCGCTGGGGATCCGCCCCATACCCCGCAAGGGACAAGCCCCTTGACCCCTTATCATCAAGGATTGCAAAAGTGGTTATCCTTTAGCGGAAATCGGAGGGTAGCGCCCCCGGGTAAGGGAACGTGCTGGGGCTCCGCTTAAGGCCCCGCAAGGGACAAGCCCCTTGACCCCTTATCATCAAGGATTGCAAAAGTGGTTATCCTTTAGCGGAAGCCGGAGGGTAGCGCCCTCGGGTAAGGGAACGTGCTGGAGCTCCGCTTAAGGCCCCGCAAGGGAGCATATCCCCTTGACGCCATATAAATGGGATTCCAAAGGGGCACCCTTTGGCGGGTGCAGGGCAGCGCCCTGCATCGTCCCCCCTGAACAAAGAACAACCCCGGAGCGTTCCGGGGCTGTTTTATGAAGCAACTACTTTTCTATCAGGGAAGCGCCGTCCATCTCAGCCGGCTTTTCGATGCCCATCAGGTCAAGCATTGTGGGGCAGAGATCCGCCAGCCTGCCACCAGATTTTAGCTTCACATCCACATTTTCATCGTCTGCTAATATGAGCGGAACGGGGAATGTGGTGTGGGCGGTGAAAGGCTCCTTGCTGACCGGGTCAATCATCTGGTCGGCGTTGCCGTGATCGGCTGTGATCAGCGCGCGGCCTCCGTTTTTCAAAATCGCGCTCACTACCTTGCCCACGCATTCGTCCACGGTGTTGACTGCTGCAACAGCGGCATCCAGCACGCCGGAGTGGCCCACCATATCGCAGTTGGCGAAGTTTAAGATTATCACATCATATTTCCCGCTGTCTATGCGCTTTATGACTTCATCGGTGACTTCGTAGGCGCTCATCTCTGGCTTGAGATCGTATGTGGCCACGTCTGGGGAATCGATAAGCACCCTGTCCTCGCCGGGGTAGACGGTCTCCACGCCGCCATTGAAGAAGAATGTCACATGGGCGTACTTGGTATACTCGGCGATTCGAAGCTGCTTCATGCCCTTTTCGGAAACGATCTGGCCGAAGACCTTATCAAGTGAATTGGGCTTGAGCTTGTAGGCCACCTTCACATTGGGCATCTGGGCATCGTACTGGGTCATGCAGACATAGTAAAGATTCTCAGGGCGGGTTTTACGGGTGAAGCCGTCAAAATCATCGTCCACGAAGGCGCGGGTGATCTGCCTGGCTCTGTCAGGGCGGAAGTTAAAGAATATAACGCTGTCGCCGGTCTTTATTGCGCCATTTTCATTCACTACAGCCGGCAGCACAAATTCATCCGTCACACCGCTTGCATACGAGTTTTCCATGACGGAAACGGGGTTGGGGTTCTTTATGCCTTCGCCGTAAGCAAGGGCGGCATATGCCTTTTCCACCCGCTCCCAGCGGCGCTCTCTGTCCATGCCGTAATAGCGGCCCATGATGGTGGCGATCTCGCCCGCGCCGATTTCATTTATCTTTTCGCAAAGCTCTGCGATGAAACCCTTGCCGGAGTCCGGAGGCACGTCCCTGCCGTCCATCAGGCAGTGTATGTAGACCTTCTTAAGGCCCTGCCTTTTCGCCAGCTCCAAGAAGGCGTAAAGATGGGTGTTGTGGCTGTGAACGCCGCCATCGGAAACCAGGCCGATCAGGTGCAGGGCGCTATCGTTCTTCTTGCAATGCTCAGCCGCAGCGAGGAATTCTTCTTTTTCAAAAAAGTCGCCGTCCATTATGGACTTTGTTATCCTCGTCAGCTCCTGATAGACCACCCGGCCTGCGCCGATATTGGTGTGGCCCACCTCGGAGTTGCCCATCTGGCCGTCGGGAAGGCCCACGTCCATTCCGGAGGCACCAAGCTGAGTCGTGGGGTATTTTTCCATCAACTTTTTTATATTGGGAGTGCCGCTGATGCGCACGGCGTTGCCTTCGTCCGAGGGGTTAAGACCAAAGCCGTCCATTATAATCAGTGCCGTCAGCTTTTTCATATCTTTCATTTATAAAGCTCCTTAATTAAACGGTGGTGGAGGCCGCAGCGACTATGACTGAGAAATCCTGCGCTTTAAGGGCCGCACCGCCGATGAGGCCGCCGTCGATCTGGGGCTGAGCCATGAGACCCGCCGCATTGGCTGCGTTCATGCTGCCGCCATACTGAATGCGGATTTTTTGGGCGGTTTCGCCGAAGACCCCCGCCAAAACGCCGCGGATGATTCCGATGGCATCGTTTGCCTGCTCGTCGGAAGCGGTCTTGCCTGTGCCGATCGCCCAGATGGGCTCGTAGGCCACCACCACTTTTTCAGCGTCTGCAGCGGACAGGCCGTCAAAGGCAGCCTTCGCCTGGGTGGAGACCACTTCTTCCATCTGCCCGGCTTCCCGCTGCTCAAGGCTTTCGCCTATGCAGACTATGGGGGTGAAGCCCGCATTAAGGGCGGCCTTGACCTTCCTATTCACGGTTTCATCCGTCTCGGCAAAATAGGCCCGTCTTTCGCTGTGGCCGATTATCACATATTCAACGCCCAGCTCTTTTAACATGTCGGCGCTTACTTCGCCTGTATATGCGCCTTTTTCTTCGAAGTGCATGTTCTGGGCGCCAAGGCCGATGTTGCTGCCTTCAAGGGCTTTTGCCGCGGCGGTGATGTCCACATAAGGCACGCAGACGACCACGTCGCATTTTGCGTCCTTCACAAGGGGCCTGAGTTCCTCTATCAAAGCGGCGCCCTGGGAGGGCGTCATGTTCATCTTCCAGTTTCCGGCAATAATTGGTCTGCGCATTATTTGTCTCCTTGTTCTTTTCTTATTCTTTTTATATAAGCTATATAAGCTTTTTTGAAGCCCCTTCGCACTTAAACGAAGGGGCGATGAGGGATAGTCAGTTTATTTATCGTCCAGACAATCGATTCCCGGCAGCACAAGGCCCTCCAGGAACTCCAGCGAAGCGCCGCCGCCTGTGGAGATATGGGTCATCTTTGCGGCATAGCCCAGCTGCTCGACAGCCGCAGCGCTGTCGCCGCCGCCGATGATTGTGACCGCGCCGCTCTCCGCCAGGGCCTTGGCGACGGCTTCTGTTCCCACGGCGAAATTAGACATCTCTGAAACGCCCATTGGCCCGTTCCAGATGATTGTTTTGGCATCCTTTATGACATTGCTGAAAAGCTCAATGGATTTGGGGCCGATGTCAAGACCCATCCAGCCTTCGGGAAAATCATAGCCGACGGTCTTGAAGTTTGCGTCGTTTGAGAAGGAGTCGGCCACCACATTGTCGATGGGTATCATCAGATTGACGCCCTTTTTGTCGGCCTTTTCAAGCAATTCTTTTGCCAGCTCAATCTTGTCCTCCTCCACCAGGGATTTGCCGGTGTCGATTCCGTTTGCGGCCATGAATGTGTAGGCCATGGCCCCGCCGATTATCAGAGCATCCACCTTTTCAAGCAGATTTTTTATAACGCCAATTTTGTCTGAAACCTTTGCGCCGCCGAGGATGGCCACGAAGGGACGGGCGGGATCGCTCAGTGCTCTGCCCATTATATCCAGCTCCTTGCCGATTAAAAATCCGGCGGCGGAGGGAAGGTAATCAGCCACGCCTGCGGTGGAAGCGTGAGCCCTGTGGGCTGTGCCAAAGGCATCGTTCACATAAACATCAGCGAAACTTGCCAGAGCCTTGGCGAATTCGGGGTCGTTTTTTTCCTCCTCCTTGTGGAAGCGGACATTTTCAAGCAAAATGACGTCGCCGTTTTCCATGGCGGCGGCAAGAGCCTTAGCATCGTCGCCGATGACATCCTTGGCCAGCTTAACTTCTTTGCCCAGAAGCTCGCTTAAGCGCTTTGCCACGGGGGCCAGAGAGTATTTCATGTTGAATTCGCCCTTGGGCCTGCCCATATGGGAGCAGAGGATGACCTTAGCGCCCTGCTTTACCAGGTATTCAATGGTGGGCATTGCGCCGGTTATGCGGTTTTCATCGGTGATTTTACCGTCTGCAAGGGGCACGTTAAAGTCGCAGCGGACTAAAACCTTCTTGCCGGAAACGTCGATATCCTTCACAGTTTTTTTGTTCATCAGGCACCTCATATATAAATTTTATTTGCGCGCTCCGCTTTTTAAGGCATTTGCGCGCAGAATTTCCATATCCATAGTATACCACTTTTTACGGCTTTGACGCAACAGCGCATTGGCTTTTCTTTAACAGCGAAAAGCCGCAAAGTCAAAACAAAAGCCCCTCTCTTTTAAGGAGCGGTGGCCGCACATCCAATCATTTTCAGCGTAGACTCAACCGATAAAGCAATGCTATAATAATATCAAATTCACATTGGGGCAAAAGGCGAACGCGGAAACAATATTAGCCGGCATCGAAGGAGTGTTATAATGAACTTTGTAAACCCACCAGCAAAATCACCCCAATTTGTTTCTCATAGAACATTTTACAGTCAAATATTAAATCACGAAATAGGCTATAATATCTATCTTCCGCCCGGGTATGAAGACTGCGTCGAAAAATATCCGGTTGCGTACCACATTCACGGATGGAGGGGCAACGAATCCTCCGAGATATGGCCGCTGGAAAATGTCTATAAAAATAGACGGGCCATCACTGTTTTTGCAAACGCCATTTCATCGGAAGACAATTATCTCGATGCCCTGCTGCAAATTGAATCCATAATAATTAAAGAACTGATTCCCCATATTGACGGCCATTACAAAGCAGATACAGCCCGTGAGAACAGAATGCTGTCAGGGTTTTCGATGGGCGGCAACATGGCGTTTTATTATGCAGTTAAGTACCCAGACCTGTTCAGTTCAGTAACTCCTTACGCAGGAACCTATCACCACCTCTATCATGAAGGTTGCAATACCGTGGGGGCAGCGCCGGAAAAAGCCGCCGAGCTATACAATGATATGATGAGAGAAAAACGGTATTTGGAGGAAAATAACATTTTATGCTTGGTGCGGCAGAATGCGGAGAAAATTAGAGGCAAACTAAAAATTGATATTCATATCGGCACAACGGATATGTTGTTTTGTGATAATGAAATTTTACATTTATATTTAGATTCGCTAAATATCCCGCATGAGTACAGGAAATTCGAGAAAGTTGGCCATGATTTGGAAAAAATATTATAGATAGCACTTATAGATAAGCACTTTTTTCATTCAACTTCGCAATAAAAGAAAGGCGAGAGAAAATTCTCGCCTTTCTTACGCTTTCTTTTTGCGCCGTGTTAGTTGTAGAGATTGCGTAGGTCAAAGCCGCTGCCGGTGAGTCCTTCCTTTGTCAGCATGCTCTCCAGCACCGATATATCCGATGAAACATCCAGGGCCTCGTCCATGAAAAGGCTGTCAAGCTGGTTTTCAAAGCCCTTCACAAGGGTGTCTAAAATTTCTTCGATGTCGCGCATTGTGTTTTGGATGTTGGCGCCGGCCACGTTCTGCTTTTCAAAGCGCACATAGGCGTTTAATATTTTCATTGTCATGGGCAGATAATAGCCGGTGAAGTTCTTTATGCGGCCGATCTGGTCGGGCCTGGCGTCGATATATTCGAATATTCGCCGGGTGATCTCCTCCATCCTGTCCAGCTTGGCGGAGATATCCTTGTCGGATATCTGGCTGTTGATGCGCTTTATCTCGTCTGCGGGGGAGATGTCGCCATCGGCCTTGATCACCGTCTTGGGCTTGCGCTTCAGTTCAAAGGGGTTGCCAAAGATCAGCTCCCGCTCGTCCCAATCGATGAACGCGCCCTTGATGTAGCCCTTGTCCATCATGGCTTGCAGATCATTGCAGGCAGTTTTGTAATTGGTGGAAAGCAGGTATGCCAGATGGTCGATTGAAACCACCTTGTTTGCGCCCATGATTGACAAATAGCGCTTATAGCGAAGGGAGGAAGCCCTCAGCTTTCCGCCCCAGACCATCAGAATGATGCCGGGAATGCAAAGGAGTACGAACATTAAAGCAACGAATATCAGCATATTGATATTAGCCAAAGAGGAAAGCATACCGGTTGAGGCCAATGTGCCAACTATCACAAAGGTAATCGAAAGGAAGCCGGCGGCGGCCATCAGGGAGCCGATCACAAGCATGGCGGTATAGCCGGATGAGGATATCGCCTGCTGAGCTGCGGTGGGCTTTGCCGCTTCCTCTTTTTTGGCGCTGGGAACAGCAGGCTTGGGCTGAACGGGGCCGTGGGTGACGGGGCGCGGCGGAGTGGAGCCTTGCACCTGCTGGGGCTGCACCTTATCGCTCACGGGCGGAGGCGGTGGCGGCGCAACAGATGACAGGGGTGTAGCGCTTTGCGCACTCTGGCGGGCGGGGGCAGGCCTCTGTGGAGGCGGAGGAGGAGTTGCCCCCGTGCCGACTGAGGGGGCCTGGGCGCGTGGAGAACCGGAGCCCTTCTGTTTGTTCTGGGAGGCGGATCCGGAGTCGCCAAATATTTTCAGCATAAGCATAACCAGCCCCGCAGGCCAGAAAAATATGAACCCCAGTACTATGGCGACCATAGGTATATCGTTAAAGCGGAAGTCCTTGTTGCTGCTCATTTATACACCCCTTTTCAAAAATCTGCTCAAAACGCGATATCAATGCTACAACATTATTCTAACATATCCTTCCTTGCTTTGCAATATACCTATTAAAATTTTATTGATATATTTTAAAAGTTTTCAGGGCGAAGCTTTGCGAGGAAAGGAAAGAGCGATGCTGCGCCTTGCCCGCTCACCGCAAGAGGACTTATCCCCTTGGTGACATTGAAAAGGGTTTCCAAAGGGAGCATTCATTTGGCGGGAGCCCTCGAGGGAAAACAAAGAACCGCAGGCTGTTCCGTGCGGTTCCTTGCCAATATATTGAGGAGGATGTGTGATAAAAGTCCGGGTGTGGTCTAACCTTTTAGCGAGCCTATCATGACGCCCTTTACAAAATATTTCTGCACAAAGGGGTAGAGCATCAAAACGGGCAGGCTTCCGAAAACAATTATGGCATATTTCATAACTTCCACTAAAGCGAGCTTTGCGCTGTCGGCGTCGGAGATGTTTTCGGCCATCTCCTGGAGCTGCTGTGCGTTTGTAAGGATAGTTCTCAGCACCAATTGGAGAGGGAACTTTGTTTCGGTGTTCAGGTATATGAGGGCATTAAAATATGTGTTCCAATGGCTCACAGCGTAATAAAGCACCAAAACGGCGATTATGGCCTTTGAAAGAGGCAGCACCAGGTTGATGAGTATTCTCATGTCGCTGGCTCCGTCCAGTTCGGCGGCCTCCAGCATTTCATCGGCGATGCTGGACTGAAAAAATGTTCTGGCGATTATCATATTATATGTGGATATGGCCGTGGGCAGCACCATCACCCAGAATGTATCGATGAGGCCGAGGCGGCGTATATTCAGATAACTGGGTATGAGGGGCGCGGAGAATATCATCGTGAACACGAAAATAGCGGTTATGGCGCCCCTGCCCACAAAATCCTTGCGGGAGAGGGGGTATGCCAGAGCGATTGTCATGACGATGTTCACCAAAGTTCCCGCAAATGTGTAGGTGATTGAGTTTTTGTAGCCGCCCATAAGCATTTTATTGGCGAAAACCTGCTGATAGGCGTTGGTGTTAAACTTTCTGGGCCAAAGGGTGACCCTGCCCGCGATGACTTCCTGGGGAGAGCTTACAGAGCTGACTATGACGTTCCAGATGGGGTAAAAGACCACCATGAAGCAAAGGAACAGGAAGATATAGTTGAAGAAATAGAAAACCAGGTCAGACCTTGAATTTCTGATGATGTTTTTCTTGATTGCGTTGTCTTGAATTTCCTGCATTTCGGCCTCCTAAAACAGACTGGTCTCGCTGAAGCGGCGTGCCAAAGAGTTGACGAAGGTGAGCATTATCAGCGATACGAACGACTGGAACAGGCCCACCGCCGTTGAAAAGCTGTACTGCATTGAAACCAGACCGATTCGGTAAACATATGTGGAAATAACATCCGACGTGGAGATGTTAAGATCATTCTGAAGAAGCAGGACCTTTTCATGGCCCACAGAAAGCAGCCTGCCGCAGGCCATTATCAGCAAAATAATGGCGGTTGGCATTATGCTGGGAATATCGATATGCCATATCCTGCGAACGACGGAAGCGCCGTCCACAATCGCGGCCTCATAAAGCTCCGGGTTGATGGATGAAAGCGCCGCCAGATAGATCACGGCGTTGTAACCGTTGCTGGCCCATATGCCGGAAAACACATATATGGTTTTGAAATATTTGGGCTCTCCCAGGAAAAGGAGCGCCTTTTTGCCCATCATCTTGAGCACTGTGTTCACAGGGCCGTTAAGGGAGAGTATCTGGTTGATCATGCCCACCACCAAAACAGTTGATATGAAATAGGGCATGTAGGTGATCATCTGCACGGTTTTGCCCACAAACTTGTTTGAGCAATAGTTCAGGGAAACTGCAAGTATTATCGGCGGGAAAATTCCCACGATAATCGAGTAGAGGGAAAGGCCGATGGTGTTCCCCAAAAGCCTTGTGAGCTGGTATGATGTGAAGAAGGACTTGAAGTGCTTCATGCCCACCCAGGGGCTTTCCATTATGGACTGGGATATCTTGTAGTCCTTAAAGGCGATTACAATGCCGTACATTGGCACATAGCTGAAAAGCACCACATAGACAAGCGGAAGCAGCACCAGCAGGTAAAGCTGCCAATGGCGTAATATTCCCTTTCTAAGCACAGCGTAACGGCTTTTGGCGGGCCTGGGGTAGCTTGGCATCTGCCGGCCTTCGTTTATGACGCTCATTGTATTTTATTACCTCCTGTTGATGCGCTGCTTATTTTGCTCTTTTGTTCTGCTTGCTGCATATTATCCGGCCTCGACGGGCGAAGCCGGATAATATGGCCGCTTATTGCTTTGCCTATTTTGCAAACGCGCTGGCGTCGTAGGTCTCCTGAACGATCTGGATGTATCTTTCAGCGCCCAGGGTCTTAAGCTGGCTCATGTAGCCGTCCCAGTCGCTGTCGACATTTCTGGCGCCGGTGACAAATGCCACCAGCATCTCGTTGACATAATCAGTGATGGTGGTCTGCAGAAGGCTCAGCTCATCGATGACGCTATCCTCATAGTAAAGATCCGGCAGCACGCTTGCCAGAGACTGAGAAACAGCCTGATGGGGCAGCGATGCCTGATAGAGGATTACCTGTCTGCCCTGCATGGGGTCTACGCCGTCTCCGTAGGGATCCTGGTCATAGTAAAGGCTTGCAAGGTATGCAGGGGTTTGGACTCGGCCCATGAGCTGATCCCAGCCGCCCCAGTTTTCGGGCCTGTCTCCGGTGAGTATGCGAACCTTTGCGGGGTTGCCGTCCAGGCCGATCTCGCCGGCTTCGGCATATCTCCAGCCCTGGTTTTCAGGGCCGTTTGTGGTGATGATCGACATCTCTGGTGTGGCCAGCAGGTCAACCATGCGGAAGGCTGCCTCGGGATATTCGCACGAGCTGGTGATCATGGCAACGCCTGTCTGGAATGTGGAGGCATAGGCGTTATAGTTGGTGATTGTTTCATTGCCGTTAACACCGGCCAGGGGCGCGATGGGATAATACTGTTCCCACTTTCTGCTGTGGTCGGGGAAACCGGAAAGGGATGTGAAGTTGCCCGGACGCATTCCCAGAACAGCGCCCAAAATGGGCTCCTCGCCGTTTTCGTTGGCGTTAATCTGAGTGGTGGCATTCCATGTGAAAAGCTCAGGGTTCATCAGGCCGTCGGCATAAAGCCTGGCCAGATATTTGACGCCCTCCCGGTAGCCCGGCTCCATGACACTGAAAACGATGGCGCCGTCATTAACCCACATGCGGCTTGTGGCCGGGGTGAGGATGAAGGGGTTCATCAGGAACACGTCCAAAGCGCTGCTTCCCGCCGCGGAGAAGGGGATTTCGTCGTTGGGATCGCCGTTGCCGTTGGCATCGTTATCCTTGAAGGCCTTTAAAACATCGTAAAACTCGTCCACAGTGGTGGGGACTTCAAGGTTCAGGTTCTCCATCCACTTCATGTTCAGCCACATTTTGTTCTGATACTGGATGTGCAAAGCGCCGTCCACGTTGGGCAGGCTGTAGATATTGCCGTCCAGAGCGGTCATGTAGTCTCTCATGCCGGGCATTTCTGCAAAGGCATTGGCATAGCCAACGGAAACATTGTCAAAATATTCATTCAAGGGGACGATTATTCCCTGAATACCCAGCTGCTGCTCTGTCACCTTGTCTATTCGGTAGCTGACGCCGGGGACGATCATGTCCGGATAAATGCCGGAAGCCAGGGTTAGCTGCATTTTTTCCCTATAGGCGTCGCCTGCGGCTGTCTCCCAGTTGATATGAATGTTGGTGATCTCCTCCATCCACTTCGTCATGTCGGACTCGGCCCTGGGGATATCAGTGGACGCGGGCGCGAACACTGAAAGATCAATCTTTTCAAATACTATCGGCAGTTCGCCGGGCGCATTGTAGAGGCTGTCGCCGGTGGCGTCGCCCTGGTCTGCGCCTGAGGTTTGTTGGGGAGCCTGCGTTCCGGCGGCGGGGGCTGTGGTGCTTAAGCCGGGCGCTGCGGTGGGAGTGGGCTGACCGCTAGTGCAGCCGGCCAGCATCGCGATGACTATCAGCAGGCTTAGTGCAACCGCCAGAGTCTTTTGCTTCATACTGTTTCTCCTTCTTTCTCCTTGTGTTTTTTGCGGCAGGCAGAATATGCCTCTTATGGGCAGTGAAAAGCCCAATGTAAGATATTGCTTTTTCTGTCTGGTAAGGAAAGTATACCGTTATTTGCAGCGCTTTAACAACGAGCAATATCGTATACCAGCGGGATTTTTCTTATATTTTACATTGAAAATGGCTCTGCATGGGTATTTTTAAAAAGAGAAAGCTCATGGGAAGGCCTGGGGGCAAGCCCTCATTTTTCTTTATGCCTGCCTGTATGCGCTTGGGGAAACGCCCATCACCCGCTTGAATGCGCGACGGAAGGTGTTGGAGCTGTTGTAGCCCACCATCTGGCAAAGGGCTTCAATTTCGATGGCGTCATCGGCGTCCATTATATCCTTGGCCTTGTTTATGCGCAGGCTTTCCAAGTATGTGCTGAAGGATTCGCCGGTTTGCATTTTGAAGAACTGTGAAAAATATGAGTCGGAGAGGTTGAACTTGTCGGCGGCCATGGCCACGCACATCTGTGGGTCGCAATAGTTTTCAGACACGAAATCCAAAACTCTGTCCCTAAGGCCCAGATTATGGCTGCGCTTTTTTTCGAACATCTGCGAAGCGATAGAACTAAACTCATCCTTTATGGCGAGAACGACGGACTGTGGCCTTTCCCGCTTGTCGATGTTCTCTGATATATTGTTGTAATATGAGCCTGCGAGACGCAGTTCATCGCAGACCTTCATCAGCGTGGCGCGCAGGTCATAGCAAAGCTGGACCTGCATCCTTTGAGTAAGACTGCGAATCTCAAAGTTTTCATCGATTATCTTCTGGAAAACCGCAAGGGCTTCCTCGACATCGCCGGATTTGACGCAGTTCACCAAGCGGTATTCAAGATCAATCGGGTAAAAGTATATGCCCGATGCCGGCGTTTCCTCGCTGTATATCTTTATGTAGGGGGTGCTTGCTTTTCCGGTGGTCTCCATATCCTTGGCAAGACCTGCGCAGTAAAGGGCCTGATCGAAGGAGAAGTATATGTCATATATATCCTTATAAAAACGGCCAACGCCCATGTATGGGTGGGCCCCGGTATTCTCAAAGATGCATAAATCCATCCGGTTAAGATCTTCCATCAAAAGGGAGCGCAATTCTTTGGGCCGCTTTTCGCCAAAGACATACACCGCGGCGATCACATTGGCGCTTGCTGCGTGCAGATATCGCCGTATGCAAGACGTGTTCAAAGGCAAGGCGGAAAGGGATTTCTCAAGATCAAATATCGGGAATTCGCTGCCGGAAGGTGCGCCGAGGACAAAGGGTATTCTCAGGGCGGCGACGCAGCAGCGATCAAAGCCGGACGGAATTTGCAGGCTTTCGATTATGTCAGGGCTCAGGCCGCCGCTTTTGGCGTAGCTGCTTAAAAGCCTGTCAAGGGCGATGTCGGCCAGGGCGGCGGATTTGTCATTGTAGCTCAGCTCAAGGCTCTGATTGCGCTTGAGGAGTCTCAGCGTGTTTTCAGCGATGAAGTCCAACTCGCCCAGGCGCTTCATCTCCGGTTCCTCCTCGGGCAGGGAAAGGGCCATGCTTTTTGCCAGATCCCTAAGGGGCTTGCTGATGCGGTAGGCGAATATCAGCGCAAGGACCATGCTCACCGCCAGATAGATAAGCAGAACTATGCGGGTGGTGGAGGAAACGGTGTACATCTGTGAAAGAACCACATGCTTGGGGACAAGAGCGGCGTATATGATGCCGTTATATGGGCTTACGGTGTATGCGGTAAGCTTTTCTCCGCCGGCAGTTTCAAAAAAACCGCTTCCCCCGGCAAAGCTTTCAGGGCCAAAAGGATTTTCCTGGGGGATGCCTCCGGTGCCGTAAAGGACTTCGCCTTCGGTGCTGATCATGTAGACCTGGGCTGCGGCGTCCTGGCTGGCTGCGCTGAGTATTTCAGCGATGCGGCCTTCTTCCACTAAGAAAACAAGCACCGCCTCCGATGGCTGACTCAATATGCCCGCTCTCAGCGGAAAAACATATGTGAGGGCGTCGGAGGGGCCTCCGTCCAGTAGGACCCGCTGCGCAGGCAGGAAAAAGCGTCCGGAATTTGCGAATACCTCCTCTTGCCATTGGGAATAGCTCATTTCCGGATAGTTGCAGGACTTGTTAAAGAAGAACTCAAGGCCGCTTACAAAGGAATTATTGCGGTAGATAAGCTCGTTTCGCCGGCTGATTATCTGATATTCCAGGCAGAAATCATCGCCCGGATAAACATTGCTCTTGAGCAGCTGCCCATATGTGTAAAGAGGGTACACGCCTTCGCCTGCCTCCTTGGGCGATGCGCTGGAAAGAAGCGTGTCTATGTTGCGGTTGAGCATCATGTCCACGCCGCGGCTGTCCAAAGAGCGGAGCTGCTCGTCCATTTTGTTGCGCGATTCCTCAAGGGAGGATATATAGTTGTCCATGCAAAGCCGCTCGACTATTCTTGCCGTTTGAAAATATAGCAGCAAAACTATGCAGACGGGGATAATGATCATCACCGCCATATAGAAGAGTTGTTTTGTAAAATACTTTCTTTTAGGCACCTTCAAACTCCTGATTCATGTGAATAAGCTTCTTTCGCCCGCAAAAGGCCGCGGGCAAAACTTTTCCCACGGCCCTGCAAAGTGCAAAAGCTGCTTGCGCGTCTGCAAATATTAATCCCCTATGCTGACAAATCCCTGTGGGCGGATTCCATCATCGGCGGGATGTCCAGATGGTACTCGCACCAGGTGCTGCACTCGCCGCAGCTTATGCAGGCGTCAGCAAGTGGGCCGCAAATCGCTTGATACTGGCTGGAAAAGTCATCAGTGGCCTTGCCCAGCTCACGGGAGATGGAGTATCTGGCATGGATGCCCAGTATATCCGGAAAGTTAATCCCCTGAGGGCACTTAAATTTTTCCAGGCAGTGCATGCATTCGCGGCAGATGTCATTGAGCATGGCAGAAACCTTGTCAGCTTCCGCTTTTAAGGCCGTCCTTTCGTCATCGCCCATGGGGGAGGACAGTGATGCGTTAATATCCGTCTGAAATTCTGCGGGATATTTCGCGCCGGCATCCACTGTGGATATATATGGGTTTGAAAGGCAGAAGCGCAGCATCTGAGGGTATGTGATGGAGCAGACATCGCCGATAATCTTCGCGGTGGGCACCATGCCGTTGCCGTTGAATGCCTTCATGTTCACTATGGCGATGCCCATATCGTGAGCATATTTGATGAAATCGAAGGCGCCATCCTCGCTGAGGGAGCGGTTAAAGACATTATAGGGCAGTTCAATCACCTGGAAAACGCCGGTGTCCAGCGCTTCTTTGATCTCCTTGCCGTCGCCGTAATGGCTGGAAAAGCCCAGATAGGTGAAGTCCCCTGCGGCCTGGCGCTTAAGGGCATGGTCTATTGCGCCGCTGCTTTTGACCTCCGCCCAGCGGTCCTCCTTTATGCCGTGGAAGAAATAGACCAGCTTTATCTCCGTATTGCCGATGAAAAGCCCCTGATCGGTCTTTTTTACGCCGAGGGCTTTTATTGAAGCGTTAAAATCCGCGTCGAATGAGGCGGGGTTATAGGCATGGCCCTTTGTGACTATGACGATGGGCTCGTCGATATCATCCCTGGCGGCGATGGCCCTGCCGACGAATTCCTCGCTGACTATGGTCTCGCCTGAGCCGTTCACACCCACATAAGCCCTTGCGGTGTCGATCAGATTTATGCCCTGGTCCAGGACGAAGTCCAGAATTTCCATCGCCTGGCCGGATGTTTTAAGATTCCTTATGTTCATCGCCCCGAAGCTCACCTCGGACACCATAAGGCCCGTATTGCCGAAGGGACGTCTTTTAACTGATGTTTTCATTTTGTTACCTCCAAAAAATGATATCGCTGCGGCTAAACCACGTCTATGCCGCCGTCATCCCGCTTTGCAAAGGGGCGGGCCCAGGGCTTGTATGAAAGGGTTTTGATGTAGTCATAGTTGAGATCAACCCCCCAGCCGGGGCCGTCGGGAAGGGGCAGGTAGCCGTTCATGGGGGAATAGACTTTGGTTATAAGATCGTTGCAGGCAGGGTCGCCGCCGATGTTGTGGTCGTGGGTTTCCAGTGCCAGAAAGTTTGGAATGCAGGCGGCAAAGTGCATACCGATGACGGTGGAAAGGGGGCTTAAGGGGCTGTGGGGAGCCACCACCTTATAGCTGCACTCCGCCATAGCGGCAATCTTCTTCGTTTCTGTAAAGCCGCCGCAAAGGAGTATATCCGGCTGGAGGATGTCCACGGCGTCCGCCTCCAGAAGATCATTAAACTCATACTTTGTGTAAAGACATTCGCCTGTGGCAAGGGGCGCGCCCAGCTTGTCCTTCAAAGCGGCCATCTGCTTTATGTTCTCCATGCGGATGGGCTCCTCAATGAAAAAGGGCCTGTATTCCTTTATGGCTTCGGCAAACCAGACTGCCCTGTGGGGCTCGTAGTTGCGGGCGTGAAAGTCAATGCCCATCTCCATATTATCGCCGAAGGCATCCCTGAAGGCCGCAAAAGTCTCAGCCATATTCCTGCGGCTTTCGCCCACGGGCATGTCGCCTGCGAAGGGCTGAAACAGCTTAAGGGCCGTGTAGCCGTGTTTTTCCACAAGGGCGCGGGTCTTGTCCACGGCTTCATCCGCGGTTGCTCCCCTGGCGCTGCCGCTGTAGCACCAGATTTTATCGCGGGTGGGGCCGCCGAAAAGCTTGTAAACGGGCATGTCGGCCAGCTTGCCCATGATATCCCAAAGGGCTAGGTCGATGCCGGATATGGCCGAGTTTAAGATGGACCCGCCGGGAAAGCGGGAATAGTTGTAGAGGAACTGCCAGATGTACTCCGGGCGCGTCGGATCCTGACCGATGAGCCATTCCCTGAAATATTCGATGCAGGCGGCGGTGGCGAGATCAGGCCCGCAGGAGTAGGCCTCGCCGATACCATGGACGCCCGAATCGGTATCGACGCGCACATAGACGTAGTTGCGGCGGGAAGGATTGACCACATAGACTGTTATGTCTGTGATTTTCATTGCTTTACCCTCCAGATAAAAACTGATTTATAGAGTAATTATATCATGCGGAAAAGGCCGCTGCAATGTTTGCCGTGTTTTGTGGCGCAGACGAAGTCATAATTAACGAGCGCCGGCGGCAAGATTGACATTGAAGCGTCGGTAAATTAATATACAAAGTATAAGTATCAAAAAAGAAGGGGCTCGCTATGAAAAAGAGGATCTTTATAACCGGAGGGACAGGCCGCATAGGCAGTTGCATCGCCTGGGCGCTTAGACAGGACGGCAGGTATGATGTGGCGGTGGGCACAAGGGGCGAGGGCAATGGAAGCGACATTGTTCACGTGGATTATTCCAGCCAGGAATCACTGACGGAGGCTTTGAAAGGCGTACATACGGTCATACATATGGCCTATTACATGCGAGGTGGCAAGTTTATCGAGGAGCATCTGGATGGAAATGTGAAAGCGGCATATTATCTTTACGAGGCGGCGAAGATTAACGGCGTAAAAAGAGTGATATTCGGCTCGTCCAACCATGTTTTCGGCTATTATGAAAAAGGGGAGCACATCACATCCGACAGCCTTTACCGCCCGGACAACAATTACGGCCTTTCAAAGTGCATGGTGGAGCTGATCGGCCGCTATTATTCCGACCGCTACGGCATTTCCTGCATGAACATACGCATAGGCGCCTTTGGCGATGAGCCTAACATTCCCAAGGATGACAGGGCCACATATGTCTGGCTTTCAAGCGGAGACTGCGCCCAGCTTTTCCTGAAGGCAGTGGAATATGATGAAAGCTGCAAATATCTGCATATGTTCGGAATGTCGAACAACGAAGGCATATATTTCGATACATCGGATAACGCGGTGATCGGCTATGAGCCAAATGACGACGGCGCTCTGTACAGGGGAAAAACCGCGGGCCATCAAAGCAAATACTACACATTGCCAAACGATGTGCTGACTGATCATAAATATGTGGGCGGGTATAGTATTTCAATGGATCAGGACGGAAAGCCGGACGAGGAATATCTTGCGCGGCTGACCGCAGAATACCGGGATATTAAGATGAGAGGGGAGAATAAGGATGGATAACAAAACTGTGATGGAAAGGGCGCGGGAGCTGGTAAGCCGGATGACGCTGGATGAAATGGCATCGCAGCTTAGCTATCAGGCGCCGGCCATAGAAAGGCTGGGAATACCGGAATATAACTGGTGGAACGAAGCCCTGCACGGCGTGGCAAGGGCGGGAGTGGCCACCATGTTTCCGCAGGCGATAGGCCTTGCCGCCATGTTCGACGAAAAGCTTTTGGGACAGATTGCGCAGGCGATAGCCTGCGAGGCCAGGGCGAAGTACAACGCACAGTCGGCATATGGCGACAGGGATATATACAAAGGCCTGACATTCTGGTCGCCCAATATAAACATATTTCGCGACCCCAGATGGGGCAGAGGCCATGAGACTTATGGCGAGGATCCATTCCTGACGGCGCGGCTTGGCGTGGAGTTTGTGAAGAAATTGCAGGGGGATGGCGAGCACATGAAGGCAGCCGCCTGCGCGAAGCATTTTGCGGTTCACTCCGGTCCAGAGGATCTGCGACATGAATTCGATGCATTGGTCTGCGAAAAGGATCTTTGGGAGACATACCTGCCGGCCTTCGAGGCGCTGGTGAATGAGGCAGGGGTCGAGTCCGTTATGGGGGCGTATAACCGTGTGAACGGAGAGCCCGCCTGCGGCAGCAATCGCCTGCTGGCACAGATACTTCGCGGCCAGTGGAAGTTTGAAGGTCATGTGGTCTCCGATTGCTGGGCCATACGCGACTTTCACACCCACCACAAGGTGACCGCAAGCGCCGTAGAAAGCGCAGCCATGGCGCTGAAAGCAGGCTGCGACCTGAACTGCGGCATAACATATCTTAACATGATGCAGGCCTATGAGGAAGGAATGGTCACCAAGGAGGAGATAGCGGAGTCCGCGGCGAGGCTGATGGCAACCCGCATAAAGCTGGGCATTTTGGGCGATGAGGGCAGCGAGCATGACGCGATACCCTATGACATGAACGACTGCGACGAACATGCAGATCTGGCCCTTGAAGCGGCGAGGCGCAGCATGGTTTTGCTTAAAAACGATGGAATTTTGCCGCTTAAGATGGAGGAGATTAAATCGATAGCCGTCATAGGCCCTAATGCGGATAATATTCGCGCCCTGGAGGGCAACTACAACGGCACATCATCAAGAAATGTGACCTTCCTGGAGGGGTTAAGGGCCAAGTGCCAAGGCAAAGTCCGGATAAACTACAGCGAGGGATGCCATCTGTATGAGGACGTCGTCGAAAGGATGTGCAAGAGCGGGGATCGACTGGCAGAGGCCGTTGCGGCGGCGAAGGCTTCGGACGTGGCGGTGCTGTGCCTGGGCCTTGATGTGAGGATTGAGGGAGAGGAAAACGACCACAACGCCCTTTATAAATCCGGCGATAAGGCGGACCTTGAGCTGCCGGCAGTTCAAAGAAAGCTTGTTGAGGAGGTCGCAAAGGCAGGCAAGCCCATGGTGATAATACTGGCGGCGGGAAGTGCGCTGCGGGTTGAAGAAGCAAATGCGGTTTTGGCCGCCTGGTATCCCGGGCAGGCCGGAGGAACGGCAGCGGCGCAGATTATCTTCGGGGAGGTTTCGCCCTCGGGCAAGCTGCCAGTGACATTTTATCAAAGCGTGGATGATCTGCCCGATTTCTGCGACTATTCGATGAAAAACCGCACATATCGCTATTATGAAGGCAGGCCCCTTTATCCCTTCGGCTATGGCCTTTCCTACTGTGATTTTGAGTTGGAGGATGCGCGCATTGACGGCATGACGGTGAGAGCGAAGGTCACAAACAGGGGCGAAATGAAGGCGGCGCAGGTTGCGCAGGTATATATAAGGGATGATGAATCCATGCACGCTGCCCTAAGCCCGAGCCTTTGCGGGTTTTTGCGGGTTTCTCTCAAACCAGGGGAGAGCAAGGAAATCGAAATCGACATTCCTCAGAACGCTTTGACTGTGGTTGACGAGGCTGGCAACCGCTTTGTGGACGGGAAGACGTTCAGCGTATATGTGGGCTTTTCCCAGCCGGACGAAAGGAGCGCAGAGCTTACCGGGCAAAGGCCGACGAGGCTTTCTCTCGCCTTGTAGAAAGGGGAGCGGTCTTAAACATCGGCGGCGGGCCCGCCCACCCACGCAAAAACAACCTGCGGCTTCGCAGGTTGTTTTTGCTCCCCAAGCAGCGCCTGGAAAGCAAGAAAGCATGCAACGGGGAAAGTTGAACGCCCTTTGTTAGCATATACGGACGCTGCTTGTTTTAAAAGGGCATTTTTTTGAAGGTGAAAAACCACGGGAGGCAAGCCCTCGCCATGATTGAATATCCCAGCGTGAGGTAGCATTAATTGTCAAGCCATGCCCGCAGCTTTTCGATCGCCAGAAAGTCAAGCTCTTCAATCTTTCTTATGAGCTTCACGACCTTGTCCCGTTTTGACTTTTCACGGAAGGCTTTATAGTTGTCAGGGTTCTTAAAGCCGTCCGTCGCGGCCCAGACCTGCCAGCAGGTGTCGTGTATTTCGTTGTATAAATTCGCAATTTTGTGCAGGGCTTCGTCATCGCCGGCTGATTCATGCAAAAAGCCTCCCAGGTAGCACCTGGCTTCAGCGTGATTTCCCACAAGCATGTGGTGAAACCAGAACTTGCCGCGCAGCTCGTCATCGCTCATGGAATCATAGGCCGGATTGGCGACATAGCCGGCCCAGGCATCATACGCCGCAGCGCCGGAATACAAGCCGTCCAGCTCGTTTGCAGACGTGATGGCAATGCCGCGCCGGATGATCGCCTTCAAATCAGTATCCGGCTCTTTTTTGTCCTTGCACAGCACGATTTTCCATACATCCCCGTGCCAATCCGCTTTGCGGAACATTCCGTTATGCTCGCAGTCGGCAGGCTCATAGGACTGAAAATGGCTCCAGCCAAAGAGCGTATCCCCGCCGCTGTCATAGCCGCATACGATCGCGCACTCGGGAGGCCCCACGATGCCGAAAGCAAGCACCGGCTTGCCGGCGTCGATGCTCTGAGTGACGAGGCTCTTCATTTCGTCAAAGTTGCCCTCCGTTTTTTCAACAATTTCGCAGCCGTAGCCCACATAATCAAAGGCGTGGGTGATCGTTGCGTTATGGTCGTTTACCTGCGTCAAATCAAAGCTGCTGGGGCAAACCTCGGGATGCCACAGCAAACCGAAGGCCATTCCGCTGGCCGCCAAAATCGCGTCGTACAGCTTGCGCTTGGTATATACCCGGTTGTGGGCGTGGATGGTTTGCCATCTTGCGTCTTCACCGATGTATTCCATCAGCGATGTCATGCAGGCGGGAAGCGCAAAGCTTTCCGGCGAGCGCATATCATTTTTCAGGTTATTGAGGAAGCCAACGCTTCTGACGTCGAGTTTTACAGACATGCCGAACCCTCCTTGAATAGTGATCTGAATGGTAATTTGATCGAAGGTTTTCAGCCGCTCCCTCGTGCGGATGGACGAAGGGGCAACGCCGTGAAAGCGCGAAAACGCCTTCGTAAAGCTCTCCGGCGTTTCATAGCGGTATTTTAGCGCAACGTCAATGATCCTTGCCCTTCCGCCTACCAGCTCCCGGCCGGCAAGGGAGAGCCTCCGGTTGCGGATGTACTCGCTGACGGAAAAGCCGGTGACCACATTGAAGATCCTTTGGAAGTGATCCTTTGAGGCGTAAATATTGCCCGAAACATCATTTGGGCTGATATCTTCCAGCAGATTTTCTTCAATGAAGTTGATGGCTTTTTGAACGTCATCAATCCAATGCACTGCGCACACCTCCCAGGTGAGCCCATGATAACCCATATTAATTAAATTGTCCTGTCAGAATGCGGCTTTATCTATCAGGCCGTAAGCAATAGGCCGGCATGTCACACCGCAGAGAGCAAAAAAGCCGTCGAAAGAGCGGCTGTCACGGGAAAACTTTATCTGCCCACGATGTCATGGGGAGTGATGACGCCCAGCAGCTTTTCATGGGGACGCCCATGCTCGGTGATGAAGATCATGCCTATGCGACGGGACTGTTTTAAAGAGTCCATGAACAAAGTCTCGGCGTCGGAGATCAGAGTGTGCCTTCCAAGAAAATGGAAGGACTCGGTGGCATGCATCTTAGGCGGCAAAAAATCCTTAAAATAGCGCAGGGTCGTTTCTTCGGAGATTTCTATGAAGCCATGGGTCAGCATGTATGAAAAGGGAGTGCTGGCGCTGAAAACCGACCTTAAAACGCCGCCTTCCACCACGGGCACATGGGAAAAGCCCCTCTCCTTCATCTTGCGCATAAGGGGAAGAGCGAGGTCGCCAATGTGCGCAGTCATGATGTTGGGGGGCTTTGTGGCAAACTCATAGCATCTGCTGGGGTTTTGAACGCGGACGATGGTGTCCCGCAGAAGCTCTATCATGGCCTGACTGGGCTCCACGGAATACTGGCTGTCGATCTTTTCGTTGTGGCTTAAAAGATTGCGCACCTCGCGGCAATACTTGATCTCCCTCTTGACGTCATCGTATTGCCTAAGGCGCTCCAATTCGCTCACGGCTCTGCCATCGGAGGGAAAGCCGTAAGTCTCGATTGCCTCCTGCTCAAGCTGCTTATAAAGATCAAGAAACTCGTCCGTCCTGCTCATCTAAGGCTCCTTAAAAGTTGTATACTTCCCGAAAAGAGCGTTTACATCCATTCGGGGCGCATTCTGGTGGTTATGGGGTAGCCGATTTCCTGCATTTCGCGGGGGAGCCGGTCCATTATCTCCGGCTGGGCGGTGACTGCCCTAAGGGGAATTCCCAGAGCCGCTGAGGCTTCCTCCACAATTTTCTGGCCGTTGATAACGTCCTGAGGGGTGGTTTGAGCGCCGAAGTTTGTGTTGTTGATGAGGGCGGAGGCTTTCATCCTGGCCCGGGAGACGATTCTGCCGTAAAGATCAACTATGCTTTCAACGGAGCTGGAAAATGGACGAAGGGTGTTTATGACGAACAGCATTTCAAAATCGCTCTTGTCAAAGTAGGGCTTGTACCGGCCCAGGGCCACGGCGCCCGTGTCATCGCCGCCCACATCAAAGATCACCTTCTCGTTTGGGGCGTCAAAAACCGACTGTATCTCGGCGGGAAGGCCGGGGATGTCGATGGTAGTCAGCGCGAATGTTGGCGCAAGAAGCCGCACGCCTGCGCCCTCCACCAGCTCCCTTTGCTCAGCGCTTCTAAAGTAGGGGTTGACGATGTCCAAATCCACCAGGGCGACCTTCTCATGACTCTTTTTAAGCTCAAGGGCGGTGTGCACCGAGATCTCCGTCTTGCCGCTGCCGTAATGCCCGCAAAAAACCGTTATTCGCCTTGGAAACAGATCTGAAGCCCTCTTGCTTTTTTCTATTATATTTATATTTATATTATTATTTATATTATTATTTGTGTTAGAGTTCTCATTGTTCATCTGTTGGGGTCTCCGTTTCTTCGTGATTTGAGCCTGCGGGAAACTCTATGACATTTGAAAGCGGCTCCTCGCTGGGGCGCTTGTCCGTGGTGAGTTCCTCCTCATCATGCATGATTTCAGGAAAAATATATGAGATATCAACATGCCGGTCCGGTTGCTCCTCCGGTGCGGGGGCATCCTCCCTTGTAGGAACGCTTTCGCCGCCGGCTGGGGGAGCGTAGCGCTCATATTCGAAGGTGGAGGGCTCGAAGGCCGGGGTGTCCATGTAAAAGCCGCGCTGATAAGTGTCCGGCTCGCCGCTGTCATAGCCGCCATCGGCAAAGTCGCCTTCCGTGGGCATTTCTTTTCCTGCGATTTTATAATATAATTTTCTGAAAAGGCCATAGACGAATAGAATGAACTTGATTGCAAGGGTCTCCCTGCCTTCGCGAAGATAGTAAAGCAGCATGTCTATCGTGAAAGCGGCGGCAGAAACCAAAAGAGCGATAATAAACCAGTGCTCAAAGAAGAAATCGAGGCGGCCGGAGGTGATTAAAGACCAGACCCAATTGAAAAAGCTCTCCATGATATTGTAAATCCATCTGGAAAATTGATAAGCCTGATCAGCCAAGTCCTCACACCTCCTGCAACTTTTTCTTTCGCTTCGTTACTGCCGTCTGTTTTTCGCCTTTTCCCGCCTATTCCTCCGTCTCCTCAGTTGGAGTGATAATCAGCCCAACTGATGCGCGGGAGAAGCTGACGTTTTCGGGAACGTCCTCGCCTATAAGCTCGAACTCAATATCAGCGAAATATTCGCCTTCTGTCATTGAGATAAGGTTCACATAGGCCTTCACATCGCCGCGGTTCAGCCTGCTTATGAAGGAGGCCGGGCCTTCCGCCGCCACCGTCACAACATCCGTTTCAAGCTCGACGATTACGCCCTCGGGCTGGTTTTTGTATTCGATAGGCACATTTGCTATGACGGTGGTGCTAAGCTCCTCTGTTATATCCACAAGGATTTCCGCGCTGGAAAAGCTCATCCATTTGACGCCGTTTTGCACCACCAGCTCCACCTGCTGGGAGAAGGACTCGAACGCCCCGGAAAGGTCGATGGAGTTCACATACACATAGTATATATTCTCGATGTCCTCCGGGCTTCCTGCAATGGTAACCTCATCGGGTATCATGGTGATGTCCCCAAGAACATAACCGGGGAAAACTTCGCCCACGAAGCTGCCGAGCCACTGTATAGGCACTGTCTTTGTCTTGTATATATTTGAACGGACGATGACCGTCGGGGTTGAAACCTTGACAGTGGGTGCGTCGATCGGGTTGAAGTTTTCGTCCGTAAGAACAAAATTATACTGCTGGTTTATGCTGCTGGTTGCGTTTGTCAAATCCACCTCCACATAGGCGTGCTTTATGGCCTGAACATCGGAGGCGGTGCCGGAAATGGATATCTTCGACGGCAAAACGGACCGTTCATCGCTGGGGCGGATATAGCCCTCGGGAAGGCTGCCTGTGAACACCACGGTTACCGGCAGGTTATCATCAGTGTAAAGGGATTCCACGTCCAGCGTGATATAATCGGCAGGGCTGATGCGCTTTATGCCAAGATTGCCCGCGCCCTGTATGACAAGATGAACCTGCTGCCCCTTGCCCTCCCGCAGGATCTGGCTCAGATCCAAAACGGCGCGCAAATTGGAGCTGTTAAGCCCCGTTATGGCCGATTTCGTACCCTCAAGCTGCACGCTGACGGACTTTAGGGTGTCGGCGACAAGATCGTCCACGTCCTGCTTTAGGGCCAGACCCCTGGCTTCAAGATCCTCCGCGCCGATTACATACACGGGGATGTTCGTCTCGTTGATCTGCCAGGTGGCATCGTCGCCCGATATTACAGAGGCCCAGATGATTACTGCAAAGAATATTGAAAGGAGCCTAAGGTGGAAGGAGTCATCAAAAAAGTGGAGCACTATTCCCTTTAGGCGCTCCCACACTGCAAGAAGCTTATTTTTCATTGGAATTGCCCTCCTTCTTCAGGAGCTGTGCGAGGAGCGACTCCTTTGGCTTTGGCGCGAAGATGGGCGTTAAGAGTTCCTTTAGCCTATCGGCATCCAGATAGCGGGTGAGCCTGCCGTTTTGGGCGTAGGAGATGATGCCCGTTTCCTCGCTGACGATCAAAGAAAGGCAGTCCCTGCCCTCGGTGACGCCGATGGCCGCCCTATGCCTGGTGCCAAGCTCCCTTGAAAGACCGCTGTCCTCGGTGAGGTTCAGATAGCAGCCGGCAGCGGCGATGCGCCCAAAGCTTATCAGCACCGCGCCGTCATGCAGCGGGGTGTTGGGCTCGAATATGTTCTCCAAAAGGGCAGAGGATATGACGGAGTCTATGGTGGTGCCGGTGGCTGCCACGTCTCTAAGGCCGGTCTTTTGCTCGATAACTATCAATGCGCCCACCTTGCGCCTTGAAAGATTTGAAAGTGCGCGAATTATTTCCTCGGTGATCTCCTTGCCGTCGTAATTTTCGGAAAGATGGCGTATTGATTCTATGTTGGCGCCGCGGCCCATGTGCTCAAGGGCGCTTCTCAGCTCCGGCTGGAAGAGTATGACCAGAACAACCGCGCCTGCCCCGACAACATAGCCCAAAAGCCATCTGATGGCCTGAAGCTTGAAAAGATTGGCAAGCCAAAGGGCGACCAGTACCAAAATCAGGCCCTTTATGACCTGGTTTGCGCGGGTGCGCCTGGTCAGCTTAAGCACCTGGTAGATTATCACCGAGACGATGGCGATGTCTATATAGTTCAGCAGGTCAAGCTGATTTATTGTCGATGTAAAAAAGTTACTTATCGCTAACCAGAGCTCTTTCATTTTTACCTCTGCTCAACATAATTGTCCCATGTAATATCTTGCTAACTATATTATAATATAATTGTGAGAAAATATAAACACCGCAGGCGAAGATTATTGCGCTTTTTCCCGCGGCTTACCGGAAAATATGCTATAATTGCCCTTGTAAGCCGGGCGTTTACTGCAAATATCAAACGAAGTCGGCAAGATTATTGTTTCTTTTGTTTCTAAAGCTGCCGTGGAAAGCTTGGTCTTTTTTATAAACAATTTGAAAACTTTTTGCGCGTGGGAAAAGGTGAATGAAAATGAAAAAATATGTGATTGACAGATTTGAGCTGGAAGATGGCGTTAAAATTGCTTTTCTGGAAAGCGATGACGGCGAAATCACGCGGCTGCCCATCGAGGCTCTGCCTGAAAATGCCTGTGAGGGCGATGTCCTTTTTAAGCAGGCCGATGTATTTACCATCGACGCACAGGAAACCCTTTTGCGGCGGGAAAAGGCGCGGGCTTTGCTTGAAAAAATTACCGGAAAGAATGGCGCAAGGCCTCTTTAGCAAAACAACTTCCAATAATTCTACAGTAATTTTTTGCGTGATAACGAGCAGAATAAGCCCATAAAGGGGGGGATGTTTTGCTCAGCACGCTTTTAGTTGTATTGCAGCTGATGTTTTCAGGCGTTATCGCCTATTGTTTTTATGCACAGATGAAGGCCAGCGGCGCAAAGAGCGCCAGCAAGCCCAGAAGATACACCAAGGAGCTGGACAGCCTTAAGTCCATGCGCCAGATAAGGCTGAACACACCGCTGAACGAGGCCATAAGGCCGAAAAAATTCAGCGATATAATCGGCCAGGAGGAGGGGCTGAAGGCACTTTCGGCCATTCTTTGCAGCCCAAACCCGCAGCATATTATAATATACGGCCCGCCCGGCGTTGGGAAAACCTGCGCGGCCAGAGTGGCATTGGAGGAAGCTAAAGCTTGCGGGCGGTCGCCTTTTCGCAAGAACGCGCCCTTCGTGGAGGTGGACGCCACCATCGTCCGCTTTGACGAGCGCGCCATCGCAGACCCGTTGATCGGCTCCGTCCACGACCCCATATATCAGGGCGCGGGCAGCCTGGGCATTGCGGGGGTGCCGCAGCCCAAGCCCGGCGCGGTCACAAAGGCCCATGGCGGCATTTTGTTTATAGACGAAATAGGCGAGCTGCACCCGATACAGATGAACAAGCTTTTAAAGGTGATGGAAGACCGTAAGGTGATGCTGGAAAGCGCCTACTATAACAGCGAAGACTCTGAAACGCCTGCATATATCCACGATGTCTTCAAAAACGGGCTGCCGGCGGATTTCAGGCTCATCGGCGCGACGACCAGATCCCCCGACAGCATTTCCCCGGCCATACGCTCCAGGGCGATAGAGCTTTACTTTAAGCCTCTGAACTGCGGGCATATAAGGCTCATCGCCAAAAATGCGGCTGCCAGCGCGGGGTTAGAGCTTACAAACGAGGCTCTTAATCTTTTGGCACAATATGCCGGCGGAGGGCGTGACGCGGCGAACCTGGTGCAGGTGGCGGCGGGCTTTGCGCTGAGTGAGGACCGCGACTGCATATGCGCGAATGATTTGCAGTGCGTGATTAAATCCGGCAATTACACCCCCAGGCTGGAACGGCGGATAAAGGAGCATGAGGAGAGGGGCTACATAAACGGTCTTGCCGTGGCGGGGCCGGGGTTGGGCTCACTGCTTTGGATTCAGGCCGTGGCTGCAAAGGGCTCAGGGCGCTTTGATGTGACTGGCATAATCGACGAGGAGGAGATGGGAGGTCAGGGGAGGAGTTCCCGCAGGCGCTCCCAGGCAAGCTGCTCCGTTAAAAATGTGCAGACGGCCCTTAAAAAGATAGGCGTTGACCTTGCTTCCTACGATATCCACATCGACTTCCCCGGCGGCGTTCCAATAGACGGACCCTCAGCGGGGATAGCCATGGCCCTTTGCTGCTACAGCGCAATAACCGGCGTTAAGTTCGACAGGACGGCGGCCGTCACGGGGGAAATTTCCCTCAGCGGCGAGGCAATGCCCGTGGGCGGTATCGCTGAAAAAGTGGAAGCGGCAAGGCTTGCCGGGGCGAAAAGGGTGATCATGCCGGCTTCCAACGCAGCTTATGCTTCCGATGAGAGCATAGAGATATGCCCTTGCCGGGATTTGTGGGAGGCCATAGATCTGGCCCGTGTGCGCGAAAGCGAGAGCGCCGTCATAGCCCCCGCCCCTGTGCAGGAAGGCGCAATATTGACGGCAAAAGAGGGATAAATTGTGGAAAAGACCAAGAAAAGCGCGGAGAAATTCGCGCTTTTTTTGTGAGCGGAAATTTGGGGAAAGCTTTGCAGCTTTGGGCCGGCGGCCGTTGATAAGTTTTCCGGCAAAGGCTATAATGGCAAAAAGAGCAAAGGAGATTATTGCCATGCAGATAGAAAAGCGACTTGAGGAACTGGGCATCGTTCTGCCTGAGGCCGCGGCCCCCTTGGCCAACTATGTCAGCGTTCAGCGCGCGGGTGACCTGCTTTTCCTTTCCGGCTCCGGGCCGATTGCCGGGGGAGCGCCCACGATGGTGGGCAGGCTTGGCGAGGACATCAGCATACAGCAGGGTTACTCCGCCGCCAGAGAAGGCGCGATAAACCTGATCGCTGTGCTGAAAAAAGTTTTGGGCGATTCGGACAATGTGGAGCAGGTGGTAAAGCTGCTGGGCTTTGTCCGCTGCACGGAAGATTTTGTGAGCCAGCCGGCGGTAATAAACGGCGCATCCGACCTGCTTGTGGAGGTTTTTGGCGAAAAGGGCCGCCATGCCCGCTCCGCCGTGGGCACGAATTCGCTTCCCATGGGTATGCCTGTGGAGGTGGAGCTTATCGTGAAAGTTAAAGACGCCTAATATCTTTTGGATGATGGCAGGTGCAAAGAAGGAATAATGAATGGCATGGGCGAATTATAGGAAATGTAGAATAATTTTGTCATAGGAGAAAGCTGTAAGTATGATCCGAAAATTCATATCCTATTATAAGCCTCACAGAAAAGTGTTCTATACGGACATGCTCTGTGCCTTCCTTGTTGCGTGCTGCGATCTTATATATCCGCTGATCGCAAGGAATATAATCAACGACTATGTTCCCAACCGCACGATGAACCTCTTTGCCTATGCCGCCGGAGGCCTTCTTTTGATATACATATTAAAAGCCGGTCTTAACTATTACATACTCTATTACGGCCATGTGATGGGCGTGAGGATGCAGGGCGACATGAGGCGCGATGCCTTCCGCAGGATGCAGAAGTTCCCCTTTTCCTTCTTCGATGAGAACAAGACCGGCAGCATAATGAGCCGGATAGTAAACGACCTGATGGACATCACCGAGCTGGCTCACCACGGCCCGGAGGATCTTTTTCTCTCCGCGGTGATGCTGGTGGGATCCTTCGCGATACTTTGCACCGTCAGCATACCCCTTACGCTGATAATATTCTCATCCATACCGCTCATAATTTTGTTTGCGGTGAAGATGCGCAAACAGCTGATGGACGCCTTCCTTAAGACCAGGGAGGAGATCGCCGAGGTGAACGCAAACCTGGAAAACTCCATCGCCGGCATCCGCGTTTCAAAGGCCTACACAAGCGCTGTTCACGAGGAAAGCAAGTTTGAAATGTTCAACAAACGCTTCATAAAGGCAAGAAGCGGCGCCTACAAGGCCATGGGCCAGTTCCACTCCGGTATGACATTCTTCATGGATGCATTATATCTGGTGGTGCTGGTGGCCGGGGGCATATTCTTCTTTAATGGCACAATAGACGTGGGCGATTTTGCCATGTTCCTGCTGTATATCTCCACATTCCTGACCCCTGTCAGAAGGCTGGTGGGCTTTTTCGAGCAGTACCAGAACGGCATGACCGGCTTCAAGCGCTTCGAGCAGCTTATGGCTGAAAACGAAGAGCCGGAGGATCCGGACGCCATCGAGCTGGAGGACGTGGAGGGCAGCATCGAGTTTAGAGACGTTTCCTTCCAATATGAAACAAAGCCCGATGACAGCTTTGCCAACTTCAGAATAGACGGTCTTTCGCTGAAGCTGGATGCGGGCAAGACGGTTGCGCTCGTCGGCCCTTCAGGCGGCGGCAAGACCACCCTTTGTCACCTTATCCCAAGGTTTTACGAGGTGCAAAGCGGCAGTATCCACATCGACGGCTATGATATCGCAAGGCTGACGCGCCAGTCCCTTAGAAAGAATATCGGCATAGTCGCGCAGGATGTGTTCCTTTTTACCGGCACCATAAGGGAGAATATCGCCTATGGAAGGCTGGATGCAACCGAGGACGAGATAATCGACGCGGCGAAGAAGGCCAACATCCACGACCATATAATGACCCTTGAGGAGGGCTACGACACATACATCGGCGAAAGGGGAGTGAAGCTTTCCGGCGGCCAGAAGCAGCGTGTTTCAATTGCCCGGGTGTTCCTTAAAAACCCGGCTATACTGATACTGGACGAGGCCACCTCGGCTCTGGACAATGCCACAGAGATGCTGATCCAGGGCGCGCTTGAGAGGCTGGCTGCGGGGCGCACGACGATAATCGTCGCCCACAGGCTTTCCACAATAAAGAACGCCGACGAAATCATCGTCATAAACGACGAGGGCGTGAAGGAAAGGGGCACCCACGAGGAGCTCCTTAAAGAGAACGGAATATACGCCGAGCTTTACCAGTACCAGTTCAGGGATTAAAGAAAACATAGAAAGCATAATAGAGAGAATAATAGAATCAAAATAAAAAGAGTGTCTTTGAGCCAGTCCTTAATAAGACAGTATTTGATGAAGCATGGCGTAGCGTAAGAGCTACGCCATTTCTTTATATTCCGGGGATTCCACAAATACCTTGCTAACCAAATCATTCAAAGTAGTCGGTGTCAATTCCGTTAAGTCTGTGTACTGCTTGCATTTGCGGATAAACCGTTCTACATCTTCGGTATGCTGCTTCTGCTCCGTAAGTTCTGTCTGCCACTGTTCCGGCTTGTTTTCAAAGTCGGCCTGTTCAGTTTCATAATCGGAGGACAATTCCTCAAAGCGAATCTCACTCAACTTCCCGTTTGCATGCAGAACGATACGCTTGTTTTTGACATTTCACTTGGCAGGTGCCCATTAACAGTTTTTGTTTTCATACTGTCTTATGACGGACTGCCTTGGGGGGCTCTTTATTTTGCGCCGTTTATGCTTCGATAGAAAAAGAAAGCTCATGTTCTGCTTTGATTTCGCCTCCAAAAGAAATGTCCCTGCGGCCTCCGGTTGGGGAGGAGCCGCATTTTTCATAGAAGCGTGCGGCTCTTTTGTTATCTGATAGCATCCAAAGATGGATGTTTTTAAAGCCCTGTTTTTTAAGCTGCAAAACCATGAAATCAAGAAGCGCTTTACCGGCGCCGCTTCCCCAGGCGCTGGGCAGCAGATATATTGAAGTGATCTCTCCCCAATTACTATAGTCTCGTGACAGGCCAAAGCCGCCCGCGCCAATATCCTTGCCATCCCTATGGATAATGGCAATCTCAAAGCGATTGGAGGTATAATTGCCATCAAAGGATTTCACCCAATAATCCGGTGTGATAATGCCAAGAACCTGCCAGCTGAAAATATCCTTGTATGCCGCTTTCCAGCTTTCAGCGTATATGGCGCTGGCAGACTGTGAGTCCTCATGATCAGAAGCGACTCTTATTTTCACAGGCTCTCACCCCCTTCGTCGATGCAGCGGCAGAATGCGGCGCCGGGATTAGACAATATGCTCAAACACCAAGCTCTTTTAAAAGTCTTTCCATTCTTGCCCTGCGTTGGGGGGAGACGGCTTCAAGGCTTTGCATGTTCTGGTAAAAGGGCTGGAGCACGTCGGCATCCTTCAAAAGTTCGTCATAGTGGCCGTGGCTGAAGTCGTCAAGGGCGTCGTGACGCAAAATCGCGCTGTGGACGGCGCGTATTTCCTCCCGGGAAAAGCCCCCTTGCCTTGCCAAAATTTCCGCCGCCATTTCAGCGCCCAAAACATCATGTGCTTCATATGTGCCTTTTGCGATGGCGTATATGTCGTGCAAAAGGCCGATGGCCGAAGCCAGTTCCGCGTCAAGCCCTCTTTTTGCTGCCAGCAGTGCGCAGACCAAAGAAACGCCGCCGGAATGAACACAAAACTTAGTGCGAGCTTGGCTGTCAGGCATGGCGGCTATCATATCATGAACGGAATTTTGAATCTTAGATAATCTTTCGCTCATTTTTCCTCACGTTCCCTCACGATTTCTTATATTTTCATTAATAAACCGTTACAGATATATCTTAATTCCCTGCCGGCCCGGGGTCAATGGGCAAAATAATCAATATCAGCTCTTTATCAGTTCTTTCTCTTTATATTAAGGTGCCATCTGTGCTATAATCATATGGCTGAAGAAGCAGATCGCTTAAACGCGGAGGATATTCATGCACAATCTTCAAGGGACGAAAAGAACCGTTATATTCGACTTCGATGGCACTTTGATGGACACAGGCCAGGGCGTTTTTGATACACTGCGAATCGTCTTTGACGAGTATCAGGTTGATTGCAGCGAGGAAGCCATGAAAACTTTCATCGGGCCGCCCCTTTTTGAGAGCATTGGAAGCTTCTGCGGCTTTGACGATGAAAAAACCATGGAGATGGTTTCCAGCTACAGGAGGCATTACACTGAGTTTGGGCTTTCGGGCTATAGCATATATACTGGAATAACTCAGCTTCTTGAGCGGCTGAGGGCCGGCGGGGCAAGGCTGTATGTGGCCACCAACAAGCCCCGGGAAACAGCGCAGAAAATGCTGGAGTCATCCGGCCTTATCCGGTTTTTTGAAGGCGTTTACGGCGCGGGAATGAACGACAGAAGGTCGATCAAGACGGAGAATATACTGAAAATACTGCAGATAGCGGGGGCGCAGAACGCCATCATGGTGGGCGACAGAAAGGGCGATGTTGAAGCCGCCCATGAAGCGGGGATACCCTGCGTTTATGCGGGCTGGGGCTTTGGAAGCAAAGAGGAATCCGAGGCTGCCGGCAGCGAATATTTTGCGCAGACAGTGCGGGAAGCGGCGGCGGCGCTGGGGGTCTTGGGGCTTTTCATCACATATGAGGGCGGGGACGGCGCGGGAAAAACCACCCAGATTAACATGCTTGAAAAATATTTGAGCCAAAGGGGCGAAAGCGTCATCAAGACATTCGAGCCGGGGGGCTGCCCCATCTCCGACAAGATAAGAGAAATTCTTTTGGACAATTCCAACAGCGACATGGAACCGGTGGCCGAGGCATTGCTCTACGCCGCTGCAAGAGCCCAGCATGTGCGTCAGGTGATAAGGCCCGCCCTTGAGCAGGGGAAGGTGGTCATATGCGACAGATATGTGGACAGCTCCCTGGCCTATCAGGGCCACGGCAGGGGCCTCGGCAGGGAATTTGTGCTGGAAGTGAACAAAAGAGCCGTGGACGGCGTTATGCCTCACAGAACATATTTATTCCACGCCGACCCAAGGCGCCTTGAAGGGCGGAGGAAGAAAAATTCCGACAGAATCGAGGGTGAGGGCTACGACTTCAAGGAGAGGGTGGAGCAGGGCTTCCTCAAGATAAAGGAGGACTGTCCCCAAAGGGTGCTTGTGCTGGACGCAACTTGCCCAAGCAGGGATATATTTGATATAATAAAGGATGATTTGGATCGTTTTCTTTTTGACTAGGCGCAAAGCGCGCGATGGAGAAGAAATACAAGCAGCAAAAAGCAGCAAAAAAGCAGCAGGGGAATATCGATGAAGGAGCTTTACACAAAAAGGCTGATCCTTCGCCCATGGCGGGAGGGGGACGCTGAGGATATGTACGAATACGCAAAAGACCCGCTGGTGGGGCCGAACGCCGGCTGGGCGCCCCATGGCTGTCTGGAGCTGACCCGCCAGATACTTAAGCGTTTCATCGAGGATGATGACACTTGGGCGGTGGCGCTTAAAGAAGGCGGCAAGGTTATCGGCAGCGTTGGCATTCACAAGGACAGCTCAAGGCCCTATGAAGGCGCCAGGATGCTGGGCTATGTGCTGAACCCCTCCTATTGGGGGAAGGGCTATATCCCGGAGGCCTGCGAGGCGGTCATCAGCTTTGCCTTTGAGGAAATGGGCCTGGAGATACTGGCGGTATATCATTTTGATTTCAACGAAAGATCCAAAAGGGTGATAGAAAAAACCGGCTTTACTCCGGAGGGCATCATGCGCAAAGCCACAAACCTGTATGACGGAACCATCGTCGACAAGCACTGCTACAGCATGACGGCAGAGGAATACGCGAAAAGGAAGTGCGAAAAAGAGAGCATGAAAGGTAAAAATGATGACCGACTCTCATAGCATTATTACCATAGCCGCGGCCATAATCACCGTTGCGGTGGCGGCGGGCGCCATAGCGGTCTGGCTCATTTTGCTGCGCCGGCGAAAGAACAGAGCTGACCATTCACCTGTGGTGGATCTGGTTCCGATTCAGTTTCGGGAAGGGTATGGCTCCGGGGGCGAGCTGGTGCAGATAGGCGGCAGGAAGATTGCCCTGGGAAAGGCCCAGGATGCGGGCAGTAGGGAGACTCAGCAGGATTCATACGGCATAAGCTTTGAGGACGGCAGACTTCTGTGCGTCGTCTGCGACGGCATGGGCGGCATGGCAAAGGGCGAAGAATCCTCCAAGCTGGCGGTGCGGGTAATAATGGAAGCGATGTCGGCCCAGAGCATTGGAAGCGATATTTCCCAAAACATAAAAAGCGCCCTGGAGAAGGCCAGCCAGGAGGTTTACAGCCTTTGCAGGGGCCGGGGCGGCACCACAGCTGTTGTCGCCGTTTTGGATGAAAGAGGCCTGAGCTACGGCTCCGTGGGAGACTCGAGGCTTTACATGCTAAGGTCGGGTGTTTTGAATCAGCTGGGCCAGGATCATATCTTCTATTATGATCTTTTAAAGACGGGCATCACCCCCGAGGAGGCGGCTGAGCACCCCGAGAGCGAGCATCTGACCAGCTTTATAGGCCGGGAGCAGCTCACCAGGGTTAACATCGGCGAAGGTCCGATTGCGCTTAGCAAGGGCGATATGATTCTTCTCGTAACTGATGGCGTATACAGGAGCATCGACAGCGAAGGCATGATCAAAGCCCTGCGCAGGGGCGGGGCGAAAGAGGTGGCCAAGGCTGCGCTGGTTTTGCAAAGCCCCACGCAGGATAATCTTACGGCGATTTCGCTTACAGTGCTGGAATAAACAGCGGTACGAAAATTGTCTTCATGAAAAGAAGCATAGAAGCATAGAAGTAAAAAACAAAAAGGTGGGATGGGGATGAGATACGCAAAGCGGATGCTGCGGGCGATGATGGCCGCGGTCTTTGCCTGCGCGCTCGTTCCGGCCCTTGCTTTGGCTTCCGTCGGTTCCGGCGGCGCGGGCCCCTTGCAGCAATCGCCCGTCACCGTGAAGGATGTGAGCGCTTCCATATTCAGAATAGCCACCATCGATGAAAACGGCACGGTCATCACCTTGGGTACAGGCTTTGCCCTGGGCGACAGCGCGCCGGTTTCTTATGTGGCTACAAGCAACCATGTTATTGAAGAATACAAGGATAATATAATGGTCTGGATGAACCGCGACCATTTTGTCAGTTGCTCGGTGGCGATATCCCTTTCCCAGGTGGACGTGGCGGTGCTTAAGCTGGAAAAGCCCATCAACAAGCCGCCCCTGCCCATTGGGAGCAGCGAAATAGCGGCGCAGGGGGATCAGATATACACATTCGGCTTCCCGGACTATGATATCACCGATCGCAACACGGCATACCCGGGGGATGTGACTATAACCACCGGCACAATATCGAAAAAGACGAAGCTCAATGACATCGAATATTATCAGGTGGATGCAACCGTCAACCCCGGCAACTCCGGCGGCCCGCTCTTTCACAAGGAAAGCGGCAGCGTGATAGGCATAATCACCATAAAGAGCACCGTGAGCGATGATATAAACGGCGCGGTTTACATAGAAAGGCTGATAGAAGCGCTGGATCTTGAGTCCATACCATATACCATGATTGGCGACTTCACGCAAGGCTCCGTTCAGCAGGGCGAAATCACAGCTTCGCCGGAGCAGTCTCAAGAAAGCGAAAGCCTGCTGGCTCCGCTTTCGCCTGATGAACAACAGAGGGGAGATACTTACGATATGCTTTTGAAGATAGGCATCGCGCTGGCAGCGCTGGCCATAGCGCTTTTGATAGTGGCGCTTTTCCTGCGGATGAAGGACAAAAAGACCGAGGAAGCCGAAAGGGACGAGGCCCGGCCTTCCGCGCCTGTGGCGGAGCGAAGCAACGCGGGCTACCGGGCTGAAATTTCTCCAAGGCCAATGCCAATGCCCTCCGCCGCTTTTGGCAAGGGCGGAGCGACGGTCGCTCCATTGCAGGAAAAAAGTGCGGTGACAAAGCGGGTTGAAGAAAGAGGCCCGGCAAAGAGGCCCGTTGTCAGGGCAATGAGCGGCTTTTTCGCCGGCGGCGTGGTGCCGGTGGGCTCGCAGGTGCTGATAGGCAGGGATGCGTCCACATGCCAGCTTGTTTATCCCATGGATATGACCAGCATCAGCAGGCGTCATGTAAGGATTGCATACGACATGCGCTCCGGAAGGTTTGAGATCACGGATTTATCCACCAACGGAACATTCAGAGAAGGCGGAAAGCGCCTTGAAAAGGGCAGTCCGATTATCATGGAGGCCGGCGCGGAGTTCTATCTGAGCGATAAAGAAGAGATGTTCAGGCTGGATCTGGAGGAAATATAATGTCCCTTGCTTTCATAAAAGCGCCTGCCGAAGCGGTTGCTTTTGAAAATATTTTGGGGAAGCTCGTTATAAAGGACAATGAAATTAAGGGAAGGGAGGTGTGCTGATGTCTGACAGGAAAAGCGGGAGGCAGGATTTCCCCGGCGAGAATAGCCCAGATACAAATAGCGATAAAAACGAAAAAAACAAAAAAGATGAAAAGAATGAAAAAAACGGGGCGAGGATATGCTACGGCTGCATGACGATGCAAAGCCGGGAAATTTGTCCCCTTTGCGGCTATGACAGAAATCAGGAAGTATCCCCCGTTTACCTTAAGCCCGGAGCCATGCTGGCCAAGAAATATCTGATCGGGAAAGTGATAGGCCACGGGGGCTTTGGCATCACCTACCTTGCCTATGACACGGTTTTGGGAATCAAGCTTGCTGTCAAGGAATATCTTGTGCAGGATTATGCCAGCAGGGAGCCCGGGGGAAGGGTGGTGGCCCACGCAGGCGAGGCCAAGGAGCGCTTCGAGGAGGGCATCAGGCGCTTTTTGGAGGAGGCCAGAAACCTGGCAAGGTTTGAGGGCAACCCCGGCATCGTTTCAGTGAGAGACTTTTTCAGGGCGAACGGCACCGCGTATCTGGTTATGATATATCTGGAGGGCATGAACCTGCGCCAATACCTGGCTGAAAAGGGCCCCATGCCCTATGAGCGAGTCCGCCAGGAGCTTCTGCCCGTAATAACCGGCGCTTTAACGGCGGTTCACAGCGTGGGCATGCTCCACAGGGATATAAGCCCGGACAATATTTTTCTGACAAGCCAGGGCAATGTGCGGATAATCGACTTCGGCGCCGCCAGGCAGATAATTGGCGGGGCAAAGTCGATGTCGATAATACTAAAGCCCGGCTATGCCCCAGAGGAGCAGTACCGCTCCCATGGCAAGCAGGGCCCCTGGACAGATGTCTATGCAGTGGCGGCCACTGTCTACAGGGCGATTACCGGCAAGGTTCCGCCGGAGTCGCTGGACAGGCTGGAGACGGATAACCTGGAACCGCCAAGCAAATATTGCGCCATACCCCCCGCGCAGGAGCAGGTGCTTTTAAAGGCCATGAGCGTGAAGGCGGAGAACCGATATCAGACCATGCTGGAGTTCTACAACGCCGTGTTGATCGCCCAGGATGCCGACGATGACAATATGACGGTGGCCTACAGAGGCACCCACAGCTTCCAGAGCACCTCCAGAAACACCCCCATAGGCGATGAAAAACCTCAGGCAGGGAACATGGGGAATATATCGAACTCCCGCCGTCAGCCTTTGCCAAGGCCGCAAACCCAGGCAGCCAAGCCCTGGCAGGAAAGGGAGCCGGACAGCGAGGAAAACAAAGGCCGCTCAGGGGCTGTCAGAGCCACATACAGCATAATAAAAATACTGATAGCAATCGCCGTTATACTGGCGGTGGTGGCGGTGGCCATAGTGCTGATAAGGCTGATACTCAACCAGATTTCAGACGGCATACCGGACATATTAAAGCCCGCGGCCACGACGGCCCAGGCTTATGGAAGCCCATCCCCCAGCTTAGACCCGCTCCTTACACCTACTCCTGACCCGGCCGTGAGTTTGGGCCCGGAGGAAACGCCCGAGGAAAGCCCTGAGCCCACTTTAAGCCAGGAGCCTGAGCGCTTTCCGGATGTTTCGGCCATAGCAGTCAGCGATATCATGGCCAGGGGTGAGGCGGTTTCAAATGCGCTGGCATATGTTCCCCAGGCCAACCGCGACATGACCTACGGCGTTGCATATCCGGTGGGCAACCTGATCTACTACACGGCGAAGCCCTCCTCGGGAAGCGCGATTGTCAGCAGGTTCATCACTGACGGAGCCTCGCTGGATAGGGGCAAGATAGAGCATTTCTTCGGCCGGGACGGCGCCCTTTATTCCTACACGGAGACATCCGGCTCCACGGCGCTGGTGGTTCCCGCAGGGGCCAAGGCAGGTATGACCTGGAGCGACAGCGAGGGCAACAAGGAGATAGCCGAGGTTTCATATGATGTCAGCATCAGGGGCACGGTCTATGAAAACTGCCTTGTGATAAAGATAGATAGTCTGTACGCGGTTTACGCGGCGGGCATAGGCGAGGTCGCCATCGTGGATGACTACACTCACGATGTTCAAAGCCCGCAGCTTCGCCTGAGATATAACGATGCGACCGGCGGCAGCATGACTCCCGCGCTGGAGAATATCTCCACGCAGTATGATCTGATAGACTGACAGGCAAAAACTGACCGCGCATAAACGCAAATGCACATATACACATATACATACATACGGAAGATGAGGGGAAAGCAATGGTACATCGCTTGTTTGTGGAGAAGAAGAAGGGGTTCGACGTTGAGGCGGGCCATCTCAAGAACGACCTTTTGGGGAACCTGGGAGTAAGAGGGCTTGAAAACCTGCGCATATTAAAGCGCTATGATATCTCCGGCCTGACGGATGTCGAGCTTGAAAAGACCGTGAGCACCGTGTTTTCCGAGCCCAATGTTGACGAGGTCTGCTTCGAGGAAATGCCGAAGGTGAAGGGGCATGTTTTTGCCTGCGCGTATCTTCCCGGCCAGTATGACCAGCGGGCGGACAGCGCCGCCCAATGCGTGCAGATGATTACCCTGGGCGAGCGTCCGATAATCCGCTGCGCGAATGTGTATGTGCTTGAGGGAGGCATTTCAAATGAAGATGTCGAAAGGATAAAGGTGTACCTGATAAATCCGATTGAAAGCTGCGAGGTTTCCCTTGAAAAGCCGGAAACCCTGGATGAAAATATGCCTGTTCCTGATGATGTGCCGATAATAGAGGGCTTCACCGCCATGGATGACGGCCAGATAGCGGGCATGATCGCCGAAAGGGGCATGGCCATGACCGCGGCGGATCTGATCTGTGTCAGGGATCATTTCAAAGCCGAGGGCAGGGATCCTTCAGAGACGGAGATAAGGGTTATCGACACATATTGGTCGGATCACTGCCGCCACACCACATTTTTAACTGAGCTGACCGATGTCACCTTCGGAGATGAAGCCGGCTTCATAAAGGCCGCATTCGATGAATATCTGGCCGCAAGGAAGGCTGTCGGCAGGGATAACCGACCTGTTTCACTGATGGATATCGCCACCATTTCCCCAAAGATAATGAAGGCGGAAGGTCTTGCGGACGATTTGGACGAGTCCGAGGAGATAAACGCCTGCTCGATAAAAGTGACGGCCAATGTTGATGGCAAAAACGAGGAATGGCTGGTCATGTTCAAGAACGAGACCCACAACCACCCCACGGAGATCGAGCCCTTCGGCGGCGCGGCCACCTGCCTGGGCGGCGCCATAAGAGACCCTCTTTCCGGCAGGAGCTATGTCTACCAGGCGATGCGGATAACCGGCGCTGCGGACATCCGAGCCCCGCATGACGAGACCCTCCCGGGAAAGCTCAGCCAGCGCAAAATATCCACCGGCGCGGCGGCGGGCTACTCCAGCTACGGCAACCAGATAGGCCTTGCCACCGGCATGGTGAAGGAGATATACCACCCCGGCTATGTGGCTAAGCGCATGGAACTGGGCGCTGTGATCGGTGCGGCTCCAAAGGCGAACGTGGTGCGGGAAAGGCCCTCCCCCGGCGATGTGATATTGCTGGTGGGCGGAAGAACAGGCCGCGACGGCTGCGGCGGCGCCACGGGTTCCAGCAAGGCCCATGATATATCATCCCTTGAAAGCTGCGGCGCAGAGGTGCAAAAGGGCAATCCCCCCACTGAAAGGGCTTTGCAAAGGCTTTTCAGGCGCAAGGAGGCTTCCACCCTCATTAAAAGATGCAACGATTTCGGCGCAGGGGGTGTGTGCGTGGCCATCGGCGAGCTGGCCCCCGGCCTTGATATCGACCTGGACAGAGTGCCTAAGAAATACGGCGGCCTTGACGGCACGGAGCTGGCCATATCAGAGAGCCAGGAGAGAATGGCCGTGGTCATCGCTGAAAAGGACGCGGAAACGTTTATCGAGCTTGCCGCGCAAGAGAATCTGGAGGCGACGAAAGTGGCAGTGGTCAGCTCAGTGCCGAGGCTTAGGATGAGCTGGCGCGGCAGAACCATCGTCGACCTAAAGAGGGATTTTTTGGACACAAACGGCGCTGCCCAGCAGTCAAAAGCTCATGCGGCTGCGGTGGATGCCGGCGGATTCTTTGCTGAAAGAGAAATTTCTTTCGCTGAAAACCTTGCCCTGCTCAACAATTGCTCGCAAAGAGGGCTGGTGGAGCGCTTTGATTCCACCGTCGGCGCGGCCACCGTGCTACTGCCCTACGGCGGGAAATATGCCGGCACCGAGAGCCAGGCTATGTGCGCAAAGCTGCCTGTCGACGGCGAAACCGTAACCTGCACATTGATGGCCCACGGCTTTAACCCCGAGCTGTCAAAGCTATCGCCATTCCATGGTGCCTGCTATGCGGTCTTGGAATCGGTGGCGAAGATCGCCGCTTCAGGCGGTGACGCAAGCAAGGCGAGGCTCACCCTTCAGGAGTTCTTTGAAAGGCTGGGCGATGACGCAACGCGCTGGGGCAAGCCTCTTTCGGCGCTGCTGGGGGCATTCCATGCCCAGATGAGGATGAAGCTGCCGGCAATCGGCGGTAAGGACTCGATGAGCGGCTCCTTTGGCGATCTGGACGTTCCGCCCACCCTTGTCTCCTTTGCCGTGACCGCTCAGGATACGAAAGACATAATATCGCCGGAGCTTAAATCCCCAGGAAATAAGATATGCGCATTGAAGGTGGAAAGGGACGAAAACGGCCTGCCCAACCTTGAAAAGGCGATGGCTGGCTTTGCCAAGCTAAAGGATCAGATTGCAAAGGGCAACGCGAAGTCCGCATATGTTGTGGGCGAGGGCGGCTATGCAGCCGCACTGTGCAAGATGGCCTTCGGAAATAGAATTGGTGCTGACTTTGTCGCGGAAGAAAATCTCTTTGCGCCCCTCATCGGCGATATTTTGGTGGAATGCGAAAAGGCCCCCGAGGGATGGCCGGTTATCGCCGTCACCACCGAGAGCGATTATATATCCGCCCAGGGTGAAAAATGGCCGCTTGCAGAGCTTGTTTGCGCATGGGAAAAGCCGATATCGGAGATATTCGCATATAAAACCGATGTTGAAAGGGAAATGTATCCTTCGCCCCTGTTCACAAAGAGGAATATTTCAAAGCCCGCGATAAAGAGCCTAAGGCCCAGGGTGTTTATACCGGTCTACCCCGGCACCAACTGCGAGTACGACAGCGCCAGAGCCTTTGAAAGGGCGGGCGCACAGTCGGATGTGTTCGTCATCCGCAACCGCAGCGCCCATGAGACTCAGCAGAGCCTTGAGGAGATGGCAAGGCGCATAGAAAAATGCCAGATAATGATGCTGCCCGGAGGTTTCTCACTGGGTGACGAGCCGGACGGCTCGGGCAAGTTCATCGCCGCCACGCTGCGCAACCCCGCTGTGGCTGATGCCGTGATGGCGCTTTTGCGCAAGAGGGACGGGCTTATGCTGGGCATCTGCAACGGCTTCCAGGCGCTGATAAAAACCGGTCTTGTGCCATACGGAGAGATTCGCCAGACAAAGACGGACAGCCCAACTCTGGCCTTTAACGCCATTGGCAGGCACATGGCCACTGTCATAAGGACGAAGATAGTTTCGGTAAAATCCCCCTGGATGTCGCTGGTAGGCGCGGGCGATGTTCATGCTCTTCCCATTTCCCACGGGGAGGGCAGGTTCATCTGCACTGAGCAACAGGTCAAGGCCCTCTTTGAAAACGGGCAGGTAGCATCGCAATATGTGGATATGGACGGAAATGCCGTGTCGCACATGCCCTACAATCCCAATGGCTCCATGTATGCCATAGAGGGCATAACCTCGCCGGACGGCAGAGTGCTGGGGAAAATGGCGCATTCGGAGAGGATCGGCGAAAGGGTTGGCATAAATATATGCGGGGAAAGAGACCAGAAGATATTTGAGAGCGGAGTTCTTTATTTCAAGTAAAGATAAAGCCAATGGAAAGTTTGCTGAAGGGCACCATGTTTAGCAAACCAAATCAGGGAAACTTTGGCCTTAGGGCCGGGGAATATAGAGAAAAGAGGTAGACGAAATGTTGAGAGTAGGAGCACAGATGTTCACCGTTAGGGAACACATACAGACCCCTGAGGGGTTCACTGAATCCCTTGGGAAGATCAAGGACATGGGCTACAAGCTGGTGCAGATTTCGGGCGCAGGAAGGGACATCCCGGTGGAATATATCGCCAAGGCGCTAAAGGAATCGGGGCTTTTATGCACGGTCACGCATATAAGTTATGATGATCTGCTAAACGATTTCGATGCAGTTATCAGAAAGCATGACGCCTGGGAGTGCGAATATGTAGGAGTAGGTTCCATGCCTGTGAGCTATCGCAACGAGGAGGGCATGTATCGTTTCGCCGAGGAGGCGGGCAAGATTTCCGAAAGGCTGGCAAAGGCCGGAAAGAAGTTTGTCTACCATAACCACAGCTTTGAGTTCGCCAAATACGGCGATAAGAGAGGCATGGATATACTCTTTGACAATACCCCCGATACATTCCAGTTCGAGCTGGACATGTACTGGGTGCAAAATGCCGGTGCTGATCCTATCGCATGGACAAAGAAAGTTGCCGGCCGAATGGACATAATGCACTTTAAGGATATGGATGTGGACATAAGCGTAGACGAAAGAAAGGGCATAATTGCGCCGATTGGCGGCGGTAATATGAACTGGCCGGGCATAGTGGCGGCATTGAATGAAACGGGCGTCCAGTACGGCTTTGTTGAACAGGACATCTGCCGGAAAGACCCCTTTGAGTGCCTGAATGACAGCCTTGTATATCTTAAATCTATAGGCGTGCCAGTATAGGAAGGCGTTTTCTCCTTCTGAAAAAGAGTGCATAGGACAGCGGAATAACGAATAGACTTAACCGGGCGAAGGCATGGCTTTCGCCCTTCACTTTCTACATATTTATAAACTGAAAACAAGGTAAAAACAAGGTGATGTTATGCGCATTTTAATTGCCTCTATAATCAAAGGAGACCCAACTGCACCCGGTGCGAACTATTCAAATGCCATGGAAAGATTGCGCGGCAGTGCATTTTTTTGCGGGGCAATGGACAGCGCTGCCTCAAGGCGGGCCGCGAGCGATTTCGACGGGCTTTTGCTGGCCGGGGGCGGCGACACGGACGCTGCTTTCTTCGGGGAGGATAACCATCCCAGAGCGGAGCCGGTGCCCAAAGAGCGGGATATGACGGAGCTTCGATTGGCGGAAAGCTTCATGGCGGCAAAGAAGCCGATACTTGCCATCTGCCGGGGAATGCAGCTTTTAAACGTTGCTCTGGGCGGCACTTTGATACAGCATATCGGCGATCTGGAGGGCTGCATAGAGCATTCCGGCAAAGATCTGCGCCATCAGATATATCTTGAAAAAGGAGGGCTTCTAAGGGAAATTTTCCCCGGACAAAAGACGCTGATTGTGAATTCCACCCACCACCAGGCACTTGGCAGGCTGGGGGAGGAGCTTTCCATTGAGGCAGTGGGCCCTGACGGCATAGTGGAGGCGGTCAAAGCCCGCAGCAACATTTTGGGTGTGCAGTTCCACCCCGAAAGAATGCTGGACGAGGGCATGATGCCGCTTATGAGCTGGTTTGCCGATTGCTGCCGGGGAGATACGGAACAAACGGGCTTGCGCCGTCGTTTCAATAATGTGGATGGACATGAATAATCCGCCATGATATACTAATATATAAAGGGTATATGGTGATGCTTATGATTTTGCGGAATAAAAAAGCGGCCGGCAAAGGTATGGCGCTGATTGTAATGGCTATACTGGCCATATTGGTGACGGCCTGTTCGCCACCCCTGCAAACATCAGCAGACCCGTCGCCCACCCAGGACACTCAGCCCCTTGTTCCCGAGGCTTCGCCATCAATAACATCGGGGCCATTTGGTTCGCCAAATGCCAGCCCGAAGGCGCCTGTGCCCACCGTAAGCCCTGATCAGGAGGCAAATCTTTATGTTTTGGGAATATATATATCAAAGCCTGCCTATGTCGATGGGATAACAGGCGAAACCATGCTGCCCATGCAGGAGGCGCTGCAGGCCCTTGGGATTGCTTACAGCCTAAAAGCTGCGGACAGTTCAATAGAGCTGACCAAGGAGGGCAGCAGCCTTGCAAGCATCATACCAATGTCCGACATTGAATATGATCTGGTAATGTCTGATGAGGAAAATGTCTTTGATGGACATCTGCGCTTGCAGAGGAAAGGCAGCACTGTCTATGCTCCTGTGTATTTCTTTGAGTTCATCGAGAAGGTTGATGCCAGCGTCAATTCATATGGCGATATCTTCCTCAGCAGAAGGCCTGAGCCGTCGCCGTCGCCCTCGCCATCGCCTGAGCCTGAAATCAGCGAGCCTGAAGGCTCGGTGTAGATGAATGCAGAGGAGAAGGGATTATAAGCCTTGATAAGACTTTTCCATGTCAGTGAGGAAGCGGATATATCTGAGTTTAAGCCCCGTGTGCCGGCAAGGGACGATTTGGACAAATCTAAGGGGCTGGTTTGGGCCATTAACGAACAGTGCCTGCCGAATTTTTTAACGCCCCGTAATTGCCCGCGCGTAGCGTTTCATGCCTGCGATGCAACGAACCAGCATGACATGGCGCGCTTTTTTTCGTCCTCATCCCGCCATTGTGTGGCGATTGAGCACGCCTGGCTTGACAGGATGCTTAATACCAGCTTGTTTATATATGAGTTTGATGCTGCGAACTTTTATCTGCAAGATCAGTCAGCCGGCTATTATGTGAGCGAAAAGACTGAAAAACCCCTTTCGGTGATAAGGATTGACGATTTATTTTCGGAGCTGTCCAAAAGGGATGTTGAAGTAAGGCTTTTAAGCAATCTATGGGCTTTGGGGGATGCTGTGCAAAAGTCCACATTGAACTGGTCCCTGTGCCGCATGCGAAACGCCGCGCCTAGAGCATAGCCTTTATAAGAAATGAAAAATGCAAAAGAACGGGGGAAAGAATCCACGCCGTTCTTTTTTCTTCTTTTGTTATTCTAATGAAGCTGTAGGTTCGCCATAGTCAATCCCGCCTGAACATCGGGAAGGCATCCTTGGTCTGCTCGGGGTCGTGGACGGAGATCACACGGTATTGCTCCGCCACAACGCTGTCGCTGGCCCGACAGAAAACCCCCGGCGATCCGGAGATGGCCTTGCATGTGGGCAGATCATGCTCGTTCACCTCGATAATAAGATCGCATATATAGCCGCCGGCGCGCATCCGCTGCACATCCCGCAGGGCGGAGTTCACCACCTGCTCGGATTTGAGTATACGGCCTTCACCGTGGCAGAGGGGGCAGACTCTCTGCGTCACGCCGGAAAGGCTCTGGCGCAGTTTTTTTCGGGTCATCTCAACCAGGCCGAGGCCCGTAAGCCCCACGATATTCGTCTTTGTGCGGTCGCCGGCAAAGGCCTTGCGCAGCTCATCCACTACGGATTTCTTGTCGCTTTCCTGGAGCATGTCTATGAAGTCGATTATTATAATGCCGGAGATATCCCGCAGGCGGATCTGCCTTGCGATCTCCTTTGCGGCGTCCATGTTCATTGTGTAAACCGTGTCCTGAAGGTTGGTGCTGCCCACAAAGCGGCCGGTGTTCACATCGATGACCGTCAGCGCCTCCGTCTGGTCGATCACCAGATAGCCGCCGTTTTTCAGCCAGACCTTGCGCTCGATGGCGCTCTTGACCTTTTTTTCTATATCGAAGGCGTCAAAAATGGGCATCTCTCCGCTGTAATGTTCCACCTTGAAGGCCAGCTCAGGCGAGAAGGCCGCCGCAATGCCCTTTGCGCTTTCGTAGGTGGAGCGGTCGTTTATGATAAGGCGGGAAATATCGCCGGTGAGCATGTCTCTGACAACCCTGTAGGCCAGGGATTTATCGCTGTATACCTTTGAAGGCGCCTTCACAGACCTGGCCCGCGCCAAAATGCTGTTGTAAAGGGAGACCAAAGCGTCCAACTCCTGCTTGAAGTCGGACTGATTCATGCCCCGGGCAGCCGTGCGCACGATGACGCCCATCCCTTCAGGCTTGCTTTTTTCAATCTCCTCCTTCAGGAAGTTGCGCTCGCTTTCACTTTCTATCCGCCTTGAAACCCCCACATAATCAAGGCTGGGCACCAGCACGCATGATCTTCCCGGGATCGTCAGATGGGTGGTGACCCGTGGGCCCTTTGTCCCGCCCGGCTCTTTTATGACCTGCACCAGAAGCTCCTGCCCCACCCGCAGAAGCTTGCGTATGGAGGGCTGGTCGCGCATGGTTTTTTCCACGTTCTGCTCATCAACGCCCAGAAAGTCCGCCTTGTCGGCCAGGAGATCGCCTGCGTACAGGAAGGCGTTTTTGCTAAGGCCGATATCGATGAAGGCGGCCTGCATACCAGGAAGAATGTTTTGCACCTTGCCCTTAAAGACGCTGCCCACAAGCTGGCTGTCGTTTTCGCCCTCGACATACAGCTCCTGGATGTCGCCATCCTCTCTCAGTGCAACCCTTGTCAGCGTGCCGCTCACATCTATTATAATCTCACGTTTCATATGATGCCTTCACCTTTCCAGATGTCCACAGTTTGTTGGTTTACTAAAGTATAAAGCCCCGTCCTTGTTATGCGCCACGGCGGAGGTGCTTCCATGGCTTCAAGCAAAAGCTGCGGGTTCAGCGATGATGTGGGCGTGTGCTCCAGCAGCATTTTAATTATTCCGCCTTCCCCCGGGTCATTTTCAAAGCTCAGCTCAAAGACCATCGGGCGGATATCCACTTCCTGAATGCCCCTTTTGCTGCGTTTTTCCACGGGGCAGCTTTCAAGGCCCAGGAAGGCTTTGACTTTGGACGAACAATCCTTAAAAACGGCGGCTTCGTAGCCGGCCCGCATTATTATTGACGAAAGAGACTGAGACTTTTCCAGCGCTTTTCTGCAGCCTGATATCCTTATGCCTTCAGGCAGCGCCAAGTTTAGGCTTTCCATTATAAAAGCCGGAGAAACATCCTTCGTGAGCTTTAGCTCCATAATTTCGCAACGGCTTTCAAGGCCCAGGCTCAGCGCGGTGGCATATGACACAAGCATCCGGGGGTTGAAGCCCTGGGAGTAAGCGATGGGCAGCCCCGCCCGGCGGATGGCTCTGTGAAAGCTTCTTTGCAGGTCCAGATGGGATATATAACGGGCTGCGCCGGTCTTTTCAAGCCTCACTAAAGCGCGCATGTCGGGCACTCTCCCTCACAAAGATCCTGGAGGCCGCAGGCAAGACAGCCGCCGCGGCAGTCATCGGTGGTGATGCCCTGCAGGGCTTTTTCCCGCTCGGAGTTCAAAAATTCTTTTGTGACTCCGAACGAAATATGATCCCAGGGCAGGGGAGCGGAGGGCGCGATTTCCCTTTGGGCAAACTCGCCCGGGTCAAGGCCGCAATCGCTGTAGGCTTTAATCCAAAGATCGTACCTGAAATGCTCATTCCACCCGTCAAACTTGCAGCCCAGCTCGAAGGCGCGCTTCTGCACGGCGCAAAGCCTCCTGTCGCCCCGGGAGACGGCCGCCTCAAGGACGCTGGTGTAAGGCTCGTGCCAGTTGAAGTCCACGCCCTTTACAGCGCGCATTTTGCTGCGAAGATAGCTCTGCTTCTCCTGGATCAGCTCAAGGCTATCCTGCCCGTGCCACTGGAAGGCCGTGTGGGGCTTTGGCACAAATGTGGAGACGCTCACCCCAATTTTAACGCCGCGGGGTCGCCTTTCCTTGGGAAGGTCATAATAACGCCGGCGTACTTTTTGCGCCAAGTCGGCAATACCGTCCAGATCCTCAAAGGTTTCGGTGGGAAGGCCCATCATGAAATAGAGCTTTATATTTGAATAGCCCGCTTCAAAGGCGTCGCCCACGCTGCGAAGAAGATCGTCCTCGGTAACGCCCTTGTTTATAACGTCACGCAGCCTTTGGGTGCCGGCCTCCGGGGCGAAAGTAAGGCCGGATTTCTTAACCGAACTGATGTCGATAAGCGAATCCTTCACCACGCTGTCTATACGAAGGGAGGGCAGGGCAATGCCCACATGCCTTTCCCTGAAGCGCTTGACCAGTTCCTTTGTCAAATCGCTCAGACAGGAGTAATCGCCTGATGAAAGGGATGAAAGGGAGATTTCCTCATAGCCGGTGGAGGCGATAAGGCTGTCCGCCTGGGCGATAAGGGTCTGCACGGTTCTTTCCCGCACGGGGCGGTATATATAGCCCGCCTGACAGAAGCGGCAGCCCTTTGTGCAGCCCCGGGCGATCTCCAGCATAACCCTGTCGAAAACCGTCTCGGTGAAGGGCACCAAAATGCTTTTCGGGAAAAGAGCGCCGTCAAAGTCCTCGATCATTGTCTTTGTGATCTTTTCAGGCACATCATCCCTCCTCGGGGTGACTGCCCCAAAGCCCTTTGATGGTTCATAGAATGAAGGCACATACATGCCGGGGGTTTTAGCGCATTCCAGCAGGAAACTTTCCCTGCTTTCGCCCCTTTCCCGCCAGGCGCAGTACATATCCATAATCTGGGTGATGGATTCCTCGCCATCCCCCAGCAAGAATATGTCGATAAAATCAGCCAGGGGCTCCGGGTTGCAGGCGCAGGGCCCTCCGGCGATCACAAAGGGCATGCTTAAATCCCTCTCGCTTGAAAGCAGAGGAATGCCGGCCAGGTTCAGCATGTTCAAAATGTTGGTGTAGCTCAGCTCATATTGAAGCGTGAAGCCGACGATGTCGAAATCAGCCACGGGGCTCCGGGTCTCGATTGTGAACAGGGGGATGTTTTCGCTGCGCATCAGCTCCTCCATGTCCACCCAGGGGGCAAAAACCCGCTCGCAGGCGTATTCTTGCCGCCGGTTTACGGCCTCATACAGTATCTTAATGCCCAGATGGCTCATTCCCACTTCGTAGGAGTCCGGAAAGCTGAAGGCAAAGCGGGCGCTCAAACCCTCCCGGGGCTTTATTATGCTGTTAAGCTCGCCGCCGGAATATCTGGCGGGCTTTTGCACCTTCAAAAGCAGATTTTCAATTTTGTTATAATTGCTGTCAAGATTGGTTTTTTCCATTTATTTGAAAATATCTCCAATTATTATTCGTTATTGTTCATTTTTCGTTTAAAAGCTTGCGCCTTATCAGATTCAGAGCATTTAAAACCGTCATATTGCGCACCCGCTCCCGGTCGCCGGAAAGCCGCAGCTCGATAAAGTCGCTGCCGTTTTCATCGCAGTAGCCGATGTAGACCAGGCCCACCGGCTTGGTCTGGGTGGCTCCCGAAGGCCCGGCAATGCCCGTCGTCGAAACAGCGATATCAGCCCCGCTTGAGGCTCTTATGCCCTGGGCCATCTCAATGGCGGTCTCGCCGCTGACAGCGCCATGCCTTGAAAGGGTTTCTTTTTTGACGTTCAGGTTTCTCACCTTGGCTTCGTTTGAATAAGCCACGCAGCCCTCCAAAAAAGCGGCGGATATGCCGGGGAAATCTACAAGCCTTGAGCAAAGCTCGCCGCCCGTCAGTGACTCCGCCACGGCAATCGTCCTGCCCGATTCCACTATCATCCGCGCGACAACCTCGGCCATTTTTTCCTCACCCAGGGCGTAGATATACTCGCCCAGGCGGTTTCTTATCTCGGCCTCAAGGGGATCAAGCCACTTTGCCGGGTTTTCTCCGTTTTCGCATTTTACAGTCAGGCGCAAAGTAACCTCTCCAAAGCCTGCGTAGGGGGCGACCGTCGGGTTTGAGGATTCCATCAGATCCCTAAGGCGGTATTCGCATGTGCTCTCGCCTATGCCGAAAAGCCGCAGCACCCGTGAGTGGATGCCCTCGGCGGAGTTTGCCTTAAGGTATGGAACAACGCAGCTTTGGAACATGTCCTCCATCTCAAAGGGAGGGCCGGGGAGGATTATCGCGCATTTGCCGCCCCTTTCCACTATGCAGCCGGGGGCTGTGCCCTTTCTGTTGGGCATGATAATGGAGCCTTCGGGGAAAAAGGCTTGCTTTAAGTTGTTGGGGGTCATCTCCCTGCCGCTTCTTTTGAAATAAGCCGTCAGATGCTCCAGGCTTCCGGGGTCCTCTTTCATGGGCAGGCCGAAATGTTCAGCCACGGCTTCCTTTGTGATATCGTCCGCAGTGGGGCCGAGACCGCCCGTTAAAATGACGATATCGCTCCTTGAAAGAGCCTCGCTGATGGAGTGAAGCAGTCTTTTAATATTATCGCCCACAGTCACATGGAAGAAGACATCAATTCCCATGTAGGATAGCTGCCTTGAAAGATACTGGACATTTGTGTTGAGCGTCTGCCCAAGGAGCAGCTCCGTTCCAACAGAAATAAGCTCTGCCTTCATTTCGTTTCTCCTATGGTTCCCCAGTACTTCACCAGATAATCGATGCCCGACCAGAGGGTGAACACCAGCATCAGCCAGATAAGGATCTGATCCATCGGCAGGTTTATATAGCTGAAAGGCCAGTTATCAAGGAGTAAAACAATTATGGTGACTATCTGGATTACTGTTTTCAGCTTACCAAGCCAGGACGCGGCGATCACATTGTCCGGGGAGGAGGAAACCGCCACCAGCCTAATACCGCTGACTATGAACTCCCTTGCGATTATCGTAAAGACTATCGCCGCATGGATTCTGCCGTCACCGCAAAGGGCCAGCAGCATCGCCGCCACAAGAAGCTTGTCGGCAATCGGGTCTGCAAACTTGCCGAAGGAGGTGATTTCGTTTCTTTTCCTTGCAAGGGCACCGTCAAGAAGGTCAGTGAGGGCAGCCAGCACGAAAAGCACTGCCGCAAGCAGGTGAGCGAATGAAAACGGCAGATAATACGCCACGAATATGATGGGTACCATCAGTATCCGGGTCAGAGTAAGCCTGTTTGCAACAGTCATAAAGCCACCCCCGTCAAGTCGTAGTCCTGGGCGCCGGTAATCTTCACCCGCACATATTGCCCGATATCAAGGGCGGAGCCATCCTTGGGGCTGACGAATATGCTGCCGTCCACCTCGGGGGCCTCCAGCATGCTCCTGCCGACGAATTTACCCTCCGGCGAAAGGGATTCAAGCACCACTTCGTATTCCCTGCCCACGCGCTCCCTCAGAAGGCTGGCGGATATGGCTCTTTGGGCCGCCATTATCTTGTTTTGCCTGCTCTTTCTTAAGGACGCGCTGACCTGCCCGGCGCTCTCGGCGGCTAAAGTGCCCTCCTCCTGGGAATAGGCGAAGGCTCCCAGCCTGTCAAAGGGGTATTCCTTTATGAACGCCAAAAGGGATTCAAACTGCTCCTTGCTTTCCCCGGGAAAACCGGTGATGAATGTGGTGCGAAGGGCGAATTCCCCCCTGCTCCTTGCATAGCTGATGATTTCTTTTATGGAATGGCTGCTTCCGCGCCTGCGCATGTTTTTAAGTATGACATCGTCTATGTGCTGCAGGGGAAGATCCATATAATTGCAAACCTTTTGAGTGGCGGCCATGGCGTCGATCAGTTCCCTGCTTACCATATCCGGGTAAAAATACATGGGGCGAACCCAGCGCACTTCGCTTATACCGCTCAAGCCCTCTAAAAGATCGATCAGCCTGGGCCTGCCGTATATGTCAAGGCCGTAGCGGGTGGTGTCCTGGGCGATGGGGATTATCTCGTCAAAACCCATCTGCGCCAGTTCCTTTGCTTCCCGCAAAATGTCGTCCATGGGCCGGCTGATGAAACCGCCCCTTATTCCGGGAATGGCGCAATAGGCGCAGCGGTTGTCGCAGCCGTCGGCCACTTTAAGATACGCATAGCGCGGCGATGTGGAAACGGCCCGGCCTGCCTTTGGAAAGCTGTAGGCCTTTTCTTCAGTCACGAAGCGTTCGCCTGAAAGGGCTCTGTTGACTATGCCCACGATATCGCTTATATGGCCTATGCCCACGAAGGCGTCGGCCTCCGGCATATCCTTGAGCATTTCATCGCCGTAGCGCTGGGAAAGGCAGCCCGTCACAATAAGCGATAGGCAGCGCCCGCTCTTTTTATGGGCCACCATGTCGAAGATTGTGTCGATAGCTTCCTCTTTGGCGCTTTGGATGAAGCCGCATGTGTTGACGATTATCGTCTCCGCCTGGGCGGGATCGCCAACGGAAACAAAGCCTGCCTCCAACAAAAGGCCGGACATGCTCTCGGCGTCCACCTGGTTTTTCGCACAGCCAAGGGAGACCATGGCAAATGTGCGCTGAGGGTTTTCTTTGTTAATCAAAATGGGAGATCCTCGCTTTCGCTGGCATGGCCGATTTCCCTTGTGACGGCTTTCATGGCCGGGTCATCGCCCTCGTCTATTCCTTTTAGGCTGCCGTATTGTCTTTCAAACTCATGGCGGGTCAGGAGAGTCTGCCGGGGCTTGGAGCCCTCGTGGCCGGATATAAGCCCCCGCCTTTCCATGGCGTCGATCAGTTTTCCCGCCCGTGGATAGCCGATCTCCAGCTTGCGCTGCAGCATCGATATTGAAACCTGGCCTGAATCCACGGCGATCTCGATGGCCTCCACAAGCTTTTCGTCCACCTCGTCCTCGGCGGTTTCCTGGGCTTTCTTTTCGCCGCCGCTTTCGATCGCGTCCTCAATCTCCGCGCTGTAGCGGGCTTCCTCGCCGTTTTTGATGTAGTCCGTCAGCCTCTCCACTTCGTCCTCGGATATGAAGGCCCCCTGCACCCGTATGGGCTTGTTGACGCCCGCGGGATTATAGAGCATATCGCCCTTGCCCAGGAGCTTCTCGGCGCCGGCCATGTCCAAAATGGTGCGGCTGTCCACCTGGGAGGCCACCGAAAAAGCAATCCTTGAAGGGATGTTCGCCTTTATAACGCCTGTGATGACATTGACGCTGGGCCTTTGCGTGGCGATGACCAGGTGCATGCCCGCTGCCCTTGCAAGCTGCGCAAGGCGCTGGATGCGCTCCTCCACTTCGCCGGGGGCCACGGCCATTAGGTCGGCCAGCTCGTCGATTATGATGACTATCTTGGGCATTTTTTCAAGGCCCTCGCGCTCGGCGTATTCGTTGTAGCCGGTGATATCCCTCGTGTGGGCGGCGGCAAATTTCTTGTAGCGATCGGTCATCTCCTGCACTGCCCAGCCCAAAGCCCCTGAGGCCTTCTTTGGGTCGGTCACAACGGGGATGAGCAGATGGGGTATGCCGTTATATACATTCAGCTCAACCACCTTTGGGTCGATCATTATAAACCGCACATCCTCCGGCGATGATTTAAACAATATCGATGCGATTATCGTGTTTATGCAGACTGATTTACCGCTGCCTGTAGCACCTGCAATGAGCAGATGGGGCATCCGCGCCAGGTCGCAGAGCATGACGCTTCCGGTGATATCCTTGCCGATGGCCGCCACGATGTTTGACTTGTGATGGAAAAACTCGTTTGTGAGGGTTTCACGCAGGGTGACCATGCTGGTTTCGCTGTTGGGGATCTCTATGCCGATCGCCTGCTTTCCGGGGATGGGCGCCTCGATGCGAACGCCATATGCCGCAAGATTGAGGGCGATGTCGTCCGAAAGGCTTGTGATTCTCGACACCTTCACGCCTGGGGCGGGGGTCAGCTCGAAGCGGGTAATGGCCGGGCCTCTTGAAACATGCACCACCTTGGCGGATATGCCGAAGGAGGCGAGGGTTTCCTCCAGAGTTCTTGCGCCCCGCTCCATTTCAGCCTGAGGATCGCCGGAAAGAGCCTTGCTGCTGGGCTCGTTTAAAAGATCGACCGAGGGGTAGCGGTATGGGGGGACTTCGCCCTCGCCGGCCACCTCCAGCAAAGTTTTTCCGCTGGCAGGAGCTGTTTCTTTGGCCACCTCGAACACCGGCTTTATATCCATATGAACCTGAAGAGGGGCGATCATCGTCTTTTCTTTATCGGGATCAGCCTGTGCCGGCTGAGAATTCTCCCCTTCATCAGGGATGATTTCAGCCGCTTTTTCGCGGCGGTCAAGCTCGAAGGTGAGCTCGCCCACATCCATCATATCCATTTCGTCTATGCCGGGCAGGGGAATGCCGCCTTCACCGGGCAACGAATCGGCGATGACTTCAGAATAAAGCTCCACCTTTTCGGCTGAGAGGGGTATGGGCTGAAGGCGGGCTCTTTCGGCCTCGCGCTGCTCCCTTTGCTCTACATGCTCCTTGTGCTTCGAGCTTATGTAGCCTGCGGTGGACTTAGCTGCGCTTCCCACCTGCTCGCTGACCTTGGCGATCGATATCCGGGTGAGTGCCAGAAGACAGCAGAGCATGGCGGTGATCGAAATGACATACGAGCCGGTGATCCCCGCGTATTTCACAAAGATATAGGCCAGTGAGGCCCCAAGCGCCCCCGTGCCGAAGCCATAATCGCGCCCCAACTGATAGCCCTGGTTGGAATAAGCCCCCAGAGATGTTGACTGGAACTTGTCATGGACAAGAAGGTGGCCGAATATCAACAATGATACCGCCAGCAAGAGAGCCGCGATTATTTTGCCGCCGCTTATTCTCTGCTTTCGGGCGATTATGATCACAATTCCGCAGGCAATTATGGCAATGGGAACAATGAAGGCACCCGCGCCGAACATCCCGAACAAAAAGCTTTGAAAGCCGGCCCCCAAAAGGCCCATGTCCAATGAGAGTATGCTGAGCAGACAAAATATTCCCGCTGCAGCCAACAATATGCCAACCACTTCGCGGCGAAGTACCTGCTGCCTTTGTTTTTTTGCCTCCAACTGCGCCAGCTCTTTTTTAGTGGGCTTTCTTGGCGAAGCTGAGCGCACGGGCCTGCTCCCCAAGGATGTTCTTTTCATATTTTTTGGTGTTTTTGTTGCTGTGGTTTTGGCCATCTATAATCTCTCCTGAAAGAACGCCATCGTATCAAGGCGTTCATTAAAAATGACTGGCAGACAATATAGCCGCGCTGGCGTATAGCCATGCGGCTTACAACAGTATACCATGTTTGTCGGCGTGCAAATGACGGATATTGTCCGCCGACCCGCAATCCGACATGCGGCTTGCTAAACTTATTATAGCATGTTTGTCGGCGTACAAATGACAGATATCACCCGCCGGCCCGCAATTTACTTGCAATTTGCTAAGCAGATCATAACATGTTTGTCAAAGGCCTTTCTTTCGAGCCTGCCGCCCGGCAGTTGCCTTGCAATTTGCTAAACATATTATAGCATAATATACGCATTCTTCGCAATGAATCTTGCTTGGAAAAGGCGCGGCACTTCATCGCCCGTTTCTCCGATTCTTTCCCGTACTCTTTCCCGTATTTTATTCGATTGCTTCCCGCCTTATTTAATTGCGAAGGAAAACTTCAGCGATTGCCCCGCCTTTAGTTTCAGCCGGGTTTCATCGCCGCCGTAAATGAGAGCGCCTTCATAGGGCTGAAAAGCTGTCAGAGAAACGTCAATGCTGCCTTCATCCCAGCTTATATCAGCCTGAAGACCGCCCTTGGCCCTAAGCCCTGTGGCGCTGCCTCTTTTCCAGCGTGGCGGCAAGGCGGACAGAAGTGTGACCGCGTTTTCGCTGCTGCTCATTATGCAATGGGCGATTCCGGCTATGCCGCCAAAGTTGCCGTCTATCTGAAAGGGGGGATGATTATCAAAGAGGTTCGGCAAAGTGGACTTTATCAGGAGCTGGTCGATATTTTCCTGCACTTTCCCGGCATCATGAAGCCGCACCCAGAAGTTGATTATCCAGGCCCTGCTCCAGCCTGTGTGTCCGCCGCCGTGCATAAGGCGCTGCTCAAGGGTTTTTCTTGCGGCAAGGGCATGGGGCGAGCGAGGATCGTCAAAGACGCCGTCGCCGCCGGGGAAAAGAGCGTAAAGATGGCTGATATGCCTATGCCCGGGTTCTTTTTCGATATGCTCGTCAAGCCACTCCATTATTCGGCCGTCTGAGCCTATCTGCACCGGCGGGATTTTTGCCAGGGCTTCGTCAATTTTTCCGGCAAGCTCATAATCCTTGCCCAATATACCCGCAGCATCTTTGCAGGCGCAGAAGATGTGGCGGATTATCTGGCTGTCCATGGCGCAGCCCCGGCAAAGGCGGCCGCTGCTTCCGTTTGGCAGCTCATATGTGTTTTCAGGCGAAAGGCTTGGGGAGATCATAAGACGCCCCTTTTCGTCCTCTATCATATAATCAAGCAGGAAAACGCAGGCTTCGCGGATCAAATAATAATGCTCATCGAGAAACTCAAGATCGGGGCTATACTGATAATGCTCCCATATATGCGTGCAGAGCCATGCCGCGCCCAAAACCCAGTATGTGGCGGCAATATAGCTGTCCTGGGGGGCGGTGTCGCCCCAGATATCGGTGTTATGGTGGCATAACCAGCCGCCGCAGCCATACATCCTTTGGGCGGTGACGCGCCCGTTCGGGTACATTCTCTTGAGATGATCAAAAAGAGGCGCGTGCATCTGGGGAAGATTGCAAATCTCCGCCGGCCAGTAGTTCATCTCGGTGTTTATGTTTATCGTGTATTTGCTGTCCCATGGGGGCGTGAAGTCCTTGCACCATATGCCCTGAAGGTTTGCGGGCAGCGAGCCGGGCCTGCTGGATGATATAAGCAGATATCTGCCGAAGTGATAATATAGGGCGATCAGGCCGCTGTCTGAGGGGCTTTGGCTGTAAAGGGCCAGCCTTTTGTCTGTGGGAAGGCCCTCAGCGCTCTCGTCGCCTTCGATATCAAGGAAAGAGCGCTCGAAATAAGGGCGGTATTCCTGCAAATGGCTTTCAAGAATTCTTTCATATCCTTTTTCCGCCGCGCGGGAGAGGGTTTTCCGGCAATATTCATGGGGGTTTTCATGGCGGAATGTGGTGCCTGCCGTCAGCAGCAAGACCGCTTCGTCCGCATTTTCAACCACGATATAATCGCCTTTGGCGCTGAGCTTGCCCCCATTGCAAGAGCCATCCATCATGCAGCAAAAGCGAAGTTCAGGGGCGCCGCCGTCGCAGGCGATGCGGTTTCCGCTTTCGTTCCAGCTTCTGTCCGCATGACGCCGACGCTCCAGCCTCACATGAAAGCCAAGGCTGCCGGGGCTGTCTGCGGCTATTTTAATGGCGATCACATTGTCCGGCTGTGATGCAAAGACCTGAACGCTGTAGGAGACGCCGCCCACGCGGTAGCGGGTCAGGCAGATTGCATCGGAAAGATCAAGCTGCCTGCTGTAGCATTCCGGCTGGCCTTCCGGCAGATGCAATGTCAGGTGAATATCGCCCAAAGACTGATAGCAGCGCTGGCTGTCAGGGTTGCCCGTCATAGAATAAAGCGCTAATCTTTCCGCCTTTTCAATATTGCCGTTTTTCAGCAACTCGCGAATTTCGCCCAAGGAAGCAAAGCAATCTGGATTATGCCTGTCGATATGTCCGCCGCTCCATAGGCTGTCCTCGTTTATCTGAATTCGCTCCTTGCCCACCCCGCCAAAGACCATCGCCCCAAGCTTGCCGTTGCCCAGGGGCAGGGCTTCGTTCCAGTCGTATGCCGGCTTTTCATACCAAAGCTTCAGATTGTTTTTATTCATGCTTATACTCCTTTGAGCTTAACATTTTTTGTGTGTACAACCATTAAACCATTCTGCGATGTTTTTATCAACCAAAATCAATCAAAATCAACTTAAACAAAAAAAGAACAGGAAGTTTGACTCCTGCTCTTGTTTCATTGCTTTTAATTTGGCTTCCAGATTTGGTTATTGGCGAAATAGATCTCCTGATCCGTCCAGACGCCGTCCTCCAATATAAAGTTCTTTCTGGTGCATTCAAATTGAAAGCCGGCCTTCAAAAGCACTCGCTTTGAGGCGGGATTGTCAGCGCTCACATGGGCTTCAAGCCTGTGAAAGTGCAGATCGTCAAAGCCAATTTTCATTAGCGCCAAAGCGCACTCGGTTGCATACCCGTTGCCCCAGTAGGGATTGTGTATGGTGTAGCCGATTTTAGCGAATTGAAAGTCCTCCCTGAAAAGGGTGGTTATGTCGCAGTAACCTAAAGAAACGCCATCCTGCTTTCGAAATATGTTCAGCATGTATGAGTAGTCGCGGTCGGCTTCTTTCCTGCGGCGCTTCAGCAGCTTTAAATACCAGTCCTCCCTCATGAATGAAGCGTCGAAGCCGCCGTCGTCAAATCTGTTTTTTGAAGGGCCGCAGCACCTAAAGCCCGCAACAAAGGCCTCATAATCATCAGCAAGAGCGGGCCTTACCACAATGCTATGGGATTTAGCGAATATACTTTCAAAGTTCAATCTGATACCTCCGCTTAGTTCGCCTCTTAATTCCCATGTTTTGGTTTGGCCCGCGCTAAATGCCTTTAAAACTATTCGTCCTTCACCTCAAAGTCCGGCTCAACGGTGCCGTCGTCATGGGGAGGCTGCCCGCCGCCCTCGGCCTGCTGGTTTGCCGCCTCCTGCTGGTAGACCTTGCCGAACACATCATAGCTGGCCTTGGCAAGCTTTTCGGTGGCATCCTTTATGGCCTGAGCATCCTCGCTGGTTTCAAGGAACTTTTTAAGCTCGTCGATCTCTGCGCGGACGGTGGCATTATCCTCCTGGGAAATCTTTTCTTTCATGTCGTCCAGTGACTTTTCAGTGGTGTAGACCATGTTCTCCGCGTGGTTTTTGGCTTCAACCAGCTCTTTGCGCTTCTTGTCCTCATCGGCGAACTGCTCCGCATCCTTTATGGCCTTTTGGATCTCCGAATCGTTTAAGTTGGTGGTGGCGGTGATGGTCACCTTCTGCTCGTGGCCGGTGCCCAGATCCTTCGCCGAAACATGGACTATGCCGTTGGCGTCGATGTCGAATGTGACCTCGATCTGGGGAACTCCCCTTGGCGCGGGAGCGATGCCCGTCAGGTTGAAGCGGCCCAGGGTCTTGTTGTGGGCTGCCATTTCCCGCTCGCCCTGAAGCACGTGGATTTCCACCTGAGTCTGGCCGTCTGCGGCGGTGGAGTAGATCTGGCTCTTTTTGGTGGGGATGGTGGTGTTGCGCTCGATGAGCCTGTTGAAAACGCCGCCCAGGGTCTCAATACCCAGTGAAAGGGGAGTGACATCCAGCAGCAGCACGTCCTTGACTTCGCCGCCCAAAACGCCCGCCTGTATCGCCGCGCCCAGGGCAACGCATTCGTCGGGGTTGATGCCCCTGAAAGGATCCTTGCCGGTGACCTTTTTAACGGCTTCCTGCACTGCGGGAACGCGGGTGGAGCCGCCCACCAAAATGACCTTATCTATCTGCGAGGCGCTGAGGCCCGCATCCTTAAGAGCCCTGCTGAGGGGATCTATGCTGGCCTGAACCAGATCGCCTGTAAGCTCATCGAACTTAGCCCTTGTAATCGACATGTCAAGATGCTTGGGGCCGCTTTGATCCATAGTGATGAAGGGCAGGTTGATGTTTGACGTCATAGTGCTGGAAAGCTCAATCTTGCTCTTTTCAGCCGCTTCTTTGACCCTCTGCATGGCCATCTTGTCGTTTGAAAGGTCAACGCCGTCGCTCTTTTTATACTCGGCGACTATCCAGTCCATTATCTTTTTGTCGAAATCGTCCCCGCCCAGGCGGTTGTTGCCGTGGGTTGCCAGAACCTCGAACACGCCGTCGCCAATTTCAAGCACTGAAACGTCGAAAGTGCCGCCGCCCAGATCGTAGACCAGAATCTTTTGGGAATCGCCCTTGTCAAGGCCGTAGGCCAAAGAAGCCGCTGTGGGCTCGTTGATTATCCGAAGAACATCCAGCCCGGCGATCTTGCCCGCATCCTTAGTGGCCTGGCGCTGGCTGTCGGAGAAGTATGCCGGCACGGTGATGACCGCCTGGGTCACCTTTTCGCCCAGGTAGCTTTCCGCGTCTGCCTTCAGCTTTTGAAGCACCATGGCGGAAATCTCCTGAGGGGTGTAGTTCTTGCCCTCGATTTTGACGGAGTGGGATGTGCCCATCTCGCGCTTGATTGACATGATGGTCTTGTCAGGGTTGGTGATGGCCTGGCGTTTTGCCACCTGCCCCACCAGCCTTTCGCCGCTGTTTGTGAACGCAACGACAGAAGGGGTGGTTCTTGCGCCCTCGCTGTTGGTTATGACGACGGGCTCGCCGCCTTCCATAACAGCCACGCAGGAGTTTGTTGTTCCAAGGTCAATGCCGATTATCTTTCCCATATTTTACCTCCAAAAAATGATATTTACATTCAAGTAGTTTTAAGTAGTTTGTGTTGTTATCCTTTTATTCTTATTATTTCTTATTATTCACTAAATACGCTCACCATGGCATATCTTATGACTTTGTCGTTTAGCTTATAGCCCTTCTGCAATGTCGCCGCAATTTGCCCCGCCTCAAAGCCCTCCTCAAGGGATGCGGTCATCACGGCATTGTGGAGTTCCGGGTCAAAGGCATCGCCCTTTGCGGAGGGAATGATGCTCACTCCCTTTGCGGCAAGTATGCCGTCAAGCTGCTTTTTTACCATCAGCACACCCTCGAACATAGTGTTGCTGGCTTCATCCGAGACGATCGCCTCCACCGCTCTGTCAAAATTATCCAGAGCCGGCAGTATAGCTGAAAGGGCATCGGATACCCCGTCTAAATATGCCTGGGACTTGGCTGTTTCGTTGCGCCTTTTGTAGTTATCAAAGTCTGCCTGAGCGCGCTGGGCCATCAGCAGATATTCATCGCATTTTTTTTGGGCTTCTTCAAGGCGGGTTGAGGCATCGTCATTCGGGTCCTGAGCCTGCGCGTCCGGGTTGATTTCCGTTTCGGGCTCAGCTTTAAGCTCCGGCTCCGCATTATTATCCTTTTTAATCTCGTCCTTAATATCTTCCTTTTTCTTCTTTGCCATTAGAAATCTCCTTTGACATTTTCTTCATCTTCTTTTGATCTTTCCATATGACTTTTCCACATTAATAAATGCAGTAAAATCACAGATCCTCGTTTTTCAGCATTTCATTCAGCGTTTTTTGCATATGCATAAGAACCGACGTCACCCTTGCATAGTCCATCCTGACGGGGCCGACGATGCCCATCGAGCCGACAAAGTCATCGCCAACCTGGTAGGAGACGGTGACAAGGCTGCAATCGTTCATCTCGCTGGCGCCGATCTCCGGGCCGATTGATATCTGGAACAGAAGGCTCTGCTTGGCTGATAATATATTGGCCAAAGAACCTCTTGGCTCCAGGGCTGAAAGCACGGGCAATATCTTTTCCGCATTGCTATACTCGGGATACTTAAGGAGGTTTGTCCTGCCGCCGAGATATATTTCCTGCTGTTGGCTCCTTTGGGCCTGTTCAGCGATGCCCGCCACGATTTCCTCCGCCAGGCGCGCGTGCTCCGCCAGTTCCTCGCGCAGGCTCTTTATAGCATTGGGAATGTGACTTGGTGTCTTGCCCCTGAGCAGATGAGTCAGCGCGTTGGATATCCTGTGGAGCATATCGGGAGAGGTGCCTTCGGGCACCCTGATCAGGGTATCCTTAAACACCCCCGCACTGGTCACGATTACCGCCAGAGCTGATGTGGGGGTGACCGGCACCAGTTGCAGGTGCTGGAACACAAGCTGCTTTGCCTTGGGCAGCATCACCGCCGAAGCGTAGTCAGTAAGCTCGCTTAAAACCTGGGCGGTATTTGAAAGGATGTCGTCCATGGTCATGCTGCTCTTGTTCACTCTTTGGCGGATGTATTCCCGCTCCTCCTTGCCCACAGCGGCAATGCGCATCAGTCTGTCCACATAGAGCCGAAAAGCTTGCAATGAAGGAACCCTTCCTGCCGAGGTATGTGGCTGATCCAGAAAGCCCATATCCTCCAAATCGCTCATTTCGTTGCGGATGGTGGCAGAGGAAAGGCCGATATCAAGCTGTTTTGCAAGGGTGCGGGAGCCGACGGGCATGGCGGTCAGTATATAGTCGTCAATAATCGCTTTGAGTATTTTGTATTTTCTCTCATCAAGAGGCATTAAGCTCCCCCCTTTCGCAGCTTTCGGCTTTTCGCCTCTATGGTTTCCTTTTCTAAATAAGTATGCTCAGCTTTCGCTGTTAGCACTCAGTCATGATGAGTGCTAATATAAGAATAATGTATCACTCTTTACTTTTCCTGTCAATATATATAAGGGTAAAAAGGGAAGAAAATTTTGCATGGTTTGTTGCAATGCACTATAGCTTTCGGAAAAGGCGCAAATTATTGGAAGATTGAGAACATCGCCGCCAGGGACGAAATCAGGTTGGCAGCGCCGTGGATGGCCCAGCCGGGTATAATGGAGCCGCCGGCCTTTCTTTCGTTTATATGCCCCAGGCACCAGCCGATGGAGCCGGTAAAAACAGTTATGATCGCAGCTTTTAACGGGCCCGCCACGCCGCAGAACATGACCCCGTGCAATAGCCCGAAAAGGGCTGACTGGGCGATATTTCCGGCAGTAAAACCGAAGCGGCCTGAAAGGCGCTTTAATAAAAAGCCCCTGAACAGTATTTCCTCCGAAAGGGCGGTGGTCAAAAACGCGTAGATCAAAGCGGTAGGCAGGACGGAAAGGCCCATGCCGGCGAACTGCGAGGCTGCCGTTTCGATGCCGTGCATCATCAGCAAAACCATTGCGGAAAGGCCTGAAAACGCCAGTATGGTCAAAACAAAGACGAGAGTAAAGCCCTTTAGGGGAACCGGCCTTTTAAGGCCTATCCAGCTTAAGAAGCCCTCTTTTCTGCGCGCCGATATAAGCCACCAAATAAATGGAATGGCTGAAAACAGGAGTATTTGAACGGCGCTGCTTATCAATTCACTTGCAAATAACTGCATTTTTGATCGCCTCCTGTAATTGCTGCTGCGGGCAAAATCACCCTACGCTATCATTATAGCTTTGGCCGAAAGAGTAATCAACGGTTCATATCATCGGCGCAATGAATATCATGTAAAAAATACAAAAGAAAAAATTATCATTTTACAATTATTTATAATATGATATAATAAGTTTAGCAAGTTGCGAAGCAATTGCGGGCTGGCGGGCAATGGGCCGCCGGCAAGTTCAAAGGGAGCTAAAAAGATTTAAAAATTATCCGGGGATGTTTCCGGATTCGACGGGGACGAAGGAGATTGGATAAGCGAGCCGCAGTCCCGAGCTGCGCTAAAATCGGGAAAATTAAATTAAACGACAACAATAATTTAGCTCTCGCGGCTTAGTGCCGTGACGTCGACCTTAAGCCACCCGTAGCTTAAGCAATCGGCGCTGCGATACGGGGAACGACCCCGCCAAAGCTTTGAGGCGGGCCGGAATTATGAAGCTACTGAAAGCGAGAACCTGCCTGTAAGGGTGCTCGCCGGAGGGAATGTAAAATCACAGGCTGCGCTCGGAGAAAATCCTTTCGATTTGTTTTCGGACAGGGGTTCGACTCCCCTCATCTCCACCATGTGAAAAGAAAACCGCCGTAAATGGCGGTTTTTCTTATGCTTAAATTTGCCATGCACGATTTTTACACGATTTTGTTTGAAGTCGTTACCGCTTGCTCTTCTGCGCAGGGGTAGAGGTGGGCGTAGGTGCGCTAAGCAATTTTAATATTAGAATGCCCGGGCCTTAGCGCCACTTCTTGGATATTGATGCCTTCGCTGGCAAGCAGGGAAGCATGAGGACGCCTAAAATCGTGGATGCGAATCTTTTTCAAGCCGGCAGCCGAGGAATATTCAGCGTTGCGCTTTTTGATTGTGGTGTCCCTGAGGCAGTTTGTGCCACCGCAAACGCGCCAAACATCTGAAAATTCTTCAATGGCTGAATAGCGGGCCTTGTGTTCCTCCAATATTAATTTAAGAGGAAGCGGAAGCTGCAATGAGCGGCAGGAGCTTTTATTTTTGAGCGGCGTTTCGCGGCCTTCTCCTCTGAGTTTTGAGCAATGCTGCGTCGAACATGCAAAATATCATCTTCAATGGCAGACCATTTCAGAGCGTGGGTAACAAACCGCAACATAGGTAAAGTTCTGCGCGAAATACGGCGCTGGTGTTGTTTTTGGCGCGCACTTTTGTGGAGCCTGTGGTACGAAACTAAATTAGAAATATGCTGTCAGCATTGGTGAAAAAATGCCCAAAAAGGTGATGCGGACGTAAAACTGGACTAGATGAAGGAAAACCAATGCATGGCTTTTTGCCCCGATTACGGGATGATATTGCGCAAATGTAGTAGGCCGGTGGTTGATTTTTCGGGTTCGCGCATAAACAGGGTCATCGGCTTTGGCTCTGAAGCGATGTAGAAATGGATGATAGAGACAGCCGATACGACGACACTTAGGCCCGGAGAAGAAAACAGCAGCCAGGGGACTACACATCTGCGGTGGGCAAGTCGCGCATCGCAGATGTTTTTATTTCTATTGAACAGTCTAAAGTAAAAAATATGCGGTTGCTTTTTGCTATGGCTTGGTTCGGATAAGAAAAACAATAGTAATGATGCATTATTTTAATTGGATAACACAATATGATAATCGTGTTCGCTCTTGTGCTCGTTTGCCTAAAAATGGCGGCCATGCCCTGAAACCCTCTCGCCTGAATCGATTTCTCCTTTTCCGTTAGAAATTTTAGTGCAAATAACGTTTTAATATTAATATACCGTTTTAAACACCGTAAAAAAGCGGATAAGGCAGAGGGAAAGGAGTTGGGGCACGGAGGAAAGCGCGGCAATGAAGCTTCTGCGTTTTGTGCTTGCGCACTAAGGACGATTTCCGTCATCGCAATTCATGTTTGCGTTATTTACTTTGAATTGAGCCTTTGCTATCGTTAAATTGAATCCAAGCAAGAGATTATATAGAAATGGAGTGCCTAATAGATGAGGTATTTGCCCCAGCGCCAAGCTGTGCAGCCGTTCAAACGAAAAAGCCCCAAAAGCCAAAAAAGCAAATTGCACCTGGAGATACAGAGATCATGGCAACTCTATCTTTTAATATTGCCCTCCATTGTAACGGTATTTATCTTTCATTATATACCAATATATGGCGTACAGATCGCCTTTAAAAACTTTCGAACAAGCCTTGGAATAATCGGCAGCGAATGGGTCGGACTAAAGCATTTTATCCGATTCCTGTCATATCGTGATTTTTGGCAGATTATGGGCAACACAGTGGCCATAAGTCTTTATTCGTTGGCTACATTTCCCTGCTCGGTAATTTTTGCGCTGATGATCAATGAAATTGACAATAAGGCCTATAAGCGCACGGTGCAGATGCTCTCCTATGCGCCGCACTTTGTTTCCACTGTGGTGGTTTGTTCAATGGTGTTGCTGTTTTTGGATAGAAGCAACGGCATAATAAACACTCTGCTTGAAATGCTCGGGTTTGCACGCAGAGACTTTATGACGCAGCCCGATTCGTTTTATTCCATATATGTCTGGAGCGGCGTTTGGAAGAGCCTTGGATGGGGCACAATCATATATCTTGCGGCTTTATCCAGCGTGTCGCCCGAGCTTATTGAGGCGGCGAAAATTGACGGCGCTTCACGGATGCAGATAGTGATGCGCGTAAACCTGCCAAGCATTCTTCCCACTATAATCACCGTTTTCATACTGAATACAGGCTCCATATTATCCGTCGGCTTTGAAAAGATATTTCTTCTTCAAAATGCGCTGAATCTGGAAAGATCAAGGGTCATTTCAACCTATGTTTATGAAATAGGCATTCAGGGCGGACAATTTAGCTATTCCTCGGCAATAGGGCTGTTCAATAATGCTATAAACATCATCTGCATTACATTAGTCAATGTTCTCTCAAAAAGACTGACGCAGGTCAGCCTGTGGTAAGGAGGCTTCTATGAAAAGATCACGCTCTGACCTCATTTTTGATGCAGTGAATGCTTTTATCACATTTTTAATTACGCTGATTATGCTGTATCCCCTGTGGTTTATAATTGTGGCGTCTTTTTCAGACCCTTACCTGGTTGCAAAGGGGCAAGTTGTGTTCCTTCCCCACGGCTTTACGCTTGAGGCATATAAAAACGTGTTTCGAAACAGCGACATCTGTTATATCGTATTCAAGCATTGTGCTATTAAGCTGCATGCTTATAGGGGCCTTTCTTCTGTCCATAACGGCTCAAGACCTGCGTTCCTCGTTGCAGCGTTCAACCGAAAACAAAATGGAGATTGCGCTTAAGGATATTGAAGCTCAGTTTGATATCTTCTATGATATTTCCCTTTCAATAGCTACAACAAAACAGTTTCAGCCGGTTTCATTCGAGCGAAACAAGTTCTATGAAACTGAGCTTTTGCAGCGGCTTGAACAATATAAAAACCGTTCCGTACTCACGGATAATTACTTTGTAGTGTACAATAACAGCGAAAGTGTTTTCATGTCGTCCGCATCCCTTCACTACTTTGAGCTCTTTTGCAAATATACGCTGCTGATTGAAGATCCAAGCGCATTGTGGGATATGCTTTTTGACGATGGAGAAAACAAAGTGATTGCCCTTGAGGATAAAAATTATGTGATAGTTACATATAAAATCCATACGATGGGCAAAACCCGCAGGGAGGGCGACGCAGTAGTTTGCTTTATTGTGGACAAGCGGTCCATAAGCGACAGGCTTGATTATGCGGCAGGCGGCGTGCACGGCAAATTCGAATTGCGCTATGACGGCATCCTCATGTCAGATGATACCGTCGCCTCTGAAAACGCGGCCTTTACAAAAGCCACGGCAGACGGCCTATTTACGCTTGTTTTGGATAACCCGGATTTTCAGCCTCTGAGCAGTTTTTTAAGCCCCATTAATATTACGCTGTTTTCGTTGTTCATTGTTCTGCTCATCTGCCTTGCCTGCTTCGCTGCATTTCATCAATACACGCCAATCAAGAAGATTGCATCCAAATATGCTGGCAGCAGCCGACCGGATATTAGCGGAGATGAACTTGCAAATATAGACAATCTTCTAAGCGAGTTTATCCAAAAAAATGAGCTTGCCCAGCAGCATCAGATTGAGCAGATAAGCTTAATTAAGGAGCAGATGATTCGGCTGTTGCTGAACGGAAACTACTCCCATGTCATGAGAGAGCGCTTGAAGCTATTCGGGCTGTTGCTGGAAGGGCCATATTATTGCGTTTATTCAATAAAGCTTCTTAATATCTCTTTCGAGCTGCACGAGGGAAAAATTCTCCATCTCATAGAGGATTTGTCGGATGAGGATATCCATTTTTACCCCTTGAAGGAAAGCGAGCTGACTCTTACGATCGTTTGTGAGCTTGTCGAGCAATACTTGGCGGAAGAAGCGCTTGATCTGATTACCTCCTTGCTGGATGCTGAAAATATGGACTTTTTCATAAGTGACGCTTTGATCTGCGATGATTTGCTGCAGCTTCCAGCAGCATATCTTGCTGCGGTTTCAAGCAGCAGTTCAAAGCAGGCACAAGCCACAAGCCGAAAGGAATCGGATGAGGCGGCCGAGCCCGTTGGCGCGCTGATTGAGCCCTCACTCAGCGATCCGTTTTTGTACAATTCAGCGCTTATAAAGCAGGCGATGATGCGGCTTCAGGAAGGGGATATTAGCGCGGCGCAAAGCTGTCTGAACAGTTTTATCGAGGCGATGAGCGCATTGCCGGTCTCTTTGCTCATGCAGCGCTATATCTTCTGTGATATTTTGACTTACCTGGTAAAGAGCGGGCGCTCAATCGACTGCGTGGCGACAAAGCAGCAGGTCAGCATGCTTTTAACAGCGAGCGACCCTCCTGCCTTCGGCCATGCCGTCAATGCGGTGCTGGTATCTTGGCATGAACAGATGCAGCAACGGCTAAGGGCAGACGATGAAAAAACCGGGTATAAAATCATCAACTATATTAAAGAGCATTGCCTGGAATACGATCTAAGCCTCGACAGCATTGCACATGTTCTGGGTTTGTCGCCCATTGCTGTAAGCCGCGTAACAAAGCAGGTAACCGGCCGCTCTTACAAGGATTATTTGATTGGGCTTAGAATCGATCATGCCAAAAGAATGCTGGTAGATGAAAATGCCTCCGTTGCAGAGGTCTGCCGCAGGGTCGGGTATGCAAACATCTCCCACTTCATAAAAACTTTCAAAGCGGTAGTAGGAACCACGCCGGCAAAATACAAGAAAGAGCCCATGCCATAAGACGCTTGCCCTGCAAGGTCCTCAGAGGATATGGGATTGCTTGGAAACGATGGATATTTGTGTCATCGGCCTTAAAGCTATGGGGCCTTGCGAAGCAGGGAGCTTTCTTTATGCAGCAAAACGGCTCGCAAAATGAACGCCTGCAAGCTGCATCCGACAGATGCCGTAGCTTATGGATTCAGGCTTTCGATTTTTATCAAAACCATTTAAGGAGCGGAAAATTATTTATGAATATTAAGACTGATGCATTTGGCTATGCCGACACTCCATTCCGGTTTGAGTGGCGCCCCATGCAAAGACAGCACACAAAAGAAGAGCTTTTGCGCGTGCTTGATATGCTTGCGGAATGCGAAGTGAAAGCCTGGTGGTACAGCGTGTCCGCGAGGGGTTCGTACCCTCTGTTTAAAAGCAAGGTGCTTCCCTACAGACAGGATGCCGACACAGAGCTGTACTTGTGGCTGGTCAAAGAGGCGCACAGCAGAGGAATCGCGCTGATGAGCTGGGAATATTTAAACACAGCGCCGCTGCTAACGGCCCAGCACCCGCAATGGCGCTATAAATACTTCGACCAGGAAGCGCCTAACAGCCCCAGAGACGATCACTATGTGTGCCACAATTCGCCTTATGGGGAGCTGCTGAAGCTATATTGCATAGAGGTGCTCGATGAAATCGGCTTTGACGGAATTTGGTTTGACGGCTGCTATCTTTTTAGCGACAGCAACCGTAAGCTGAGTTGCCGGTGCGATTTTTGCAGGGCAAAGTATCGGGAAGAAACCGGAATGCAGATGCCGGAAACTATCAACTGGAATTCTGTTGAGTTTCGCCGGTATATGCAGTGGCGCTATAATGACTTCACAGAATACCTCAGCCTTCTTAGCGCTTATGTGCGAAAACGCAAGCCGAACTCAATGATCGTTTATAACTATTTCAATCGGTTTGGAGCAGATTATGCAAGCGGAACACCGCTTTTGCACATGCCCATGGAGGCCATGATCGCCTCTGAGTCCTGCTCTCGCCCGCAGCAGGTGCTTTTGCAGCACAAAACCCTGCGCGCGCTTAATGAAAACTATCCAACGGAAGTGTGGGACTACCTGCGCGATGCCGCCCAGACTTCAAGCTCCATAGGAGAGCCGGAGCCATCATCAATCATATATCACGCCAAATTATCTGCGACAGCAGGGGGCTTTGCAAGCTTTGGCATCGGTGAGAACCCGGAGCGTTTTTCGTCGGTTCTTGCCGCATTATCACGGGAGCTTTCCGAGCTGGCGCCATACATCGGCGGGAAGCAGCAAAAATGCGCGGGGCTTGTGCTTTCGGGCGCCACAAAAGATTATGCCTCCATCAGCTCTGACGGGAAGCAAAGCGATCCCTGGCCTGCGTGGCAAAGCGTTCACGGCATGCACAACCTTTTAAACGCACTGCATTTAGGCTCGCAGGTACTGCTGGAAAACATGCTGACTTATGATAATTTAAAGCAGTACCAGTTAGTGGTGCTGTCGGATATCCAGTGCATGGACGAAGGCGCAGCCGCAGCTTTTTTCGATTATATTAAAGAGGGCGGAACGGTGCTTGCAACCGGAGGCACAGGAACACGCACCATGCTTGGAGAACCGCGCATGGCAGGCGTGCTGGACAGCTTAATCGGCATAGAAGGCCGAATTGAGATTGATTCGCGCCCCATTCTTGAAATTACGGAGCGCTTTAAAGCTGCCAAGCAGTTTCCGCAGCCGTTTATGATCTCCGGCGACGGGCCGCTGGTTGTTTCAAGGGACTGCCCCGTCCTTGCAAAGGGGCGGACATGCAAAAGCGCAGTGATGAAATCATGGGCAGCGCAGAGCGGCAGTGTGGATGAGGAAAGCGACACGGTTGGCGACGCTGTTTTGATGCGCAGTATTGGCAAGGGGCAAATCATTTACATTTCACAGAACATAGGCGGGGGATATGCGCAGGCGCCCTCCAGGCAGACAAGGGATTTTGTCCGGGCGCTTCTGAATCCTTATATCGTGCCGGCATTTACAACGGACGCCCCTGCCAACATGGTGGTAACGCAGTGGAACAAAAATGACAAGACCGTTTTTCACCTGCTGAACGTTCCCGGTCAGTTGCTGATCATAAACCATAACAGCGGCGCAGGGCTTTATCCGGAGGATTTTTCCCCCACAGCCCCGGTCACAATTGATGTGGAAGGTTGCTTTAATAGCGCCCATAGTGTGTCGGGAAGGCCGATTAAAATAGAGGCCCGCGGGGAGCGGACAACAGTCACGATAGACAGCGTAGAACAGCATGAAGCCATCGTTCTGTCGCGGTAAAAAGAAGCGCCGGAAGCTGAAGCTGATTCTTTTGCGGCGGGAGGATCAGCCGGTCACCTTGCCAAAACGCCGCTTATTTTCACAATCATCGGCTCGTTTAGTTCGTCTGCCGGCAAGCCGTGTATATGGAGGCAGTCCGGCTTCATGTTTCCCGCATGAAGGCTATAGCGGACAGGGAAGCGCTCCAGTTCAAAAGCGAGCGCTTTTTTTGTATTCAAAAGGGTGACGCTTTTTGGCATCGCAGCAACAAAAGGCACCTCATAGCCTGTGCGCTCAACCGGAGGCATTATGTGCAGATATATTTCGTCGCCCTTGCCTGAAACATAGTAGGCGTTTTCCTGTGTCAGTTGTGGCAGCCACTGGGCTTCGTAGGCCTCGCGCATGTTTTTATACCAGCTTCCGATGCGATTCAGCAGATGTATGCCCTCATCCGGGAAGGCGCCGCTTTCCATTGGCCCAATATTTAAAAGAAAATTAGCGCCGCGCAGCAAGTATTCTCCTATGCTTTTTTGAAGAAAAGAAGCGCTGAAGTAGTCCTCGTTTTTTCGGTATCCCCAGCTTTGCCTGCCGATGGACTGGCATGCCTCGACATAGCCCTCGTACGGTGCAGCATCCGGCAAAGCCCGCTCCGGAGTCGCGTAATCGCCTTTGTCCCAGCCGCGATCGTTGATAAGGATTCCAGGCTGAAGGTCTCTTACCAACTGCTGAAGCCCTGTATCGACGGTCTTGGGCGGAATATCCCAAAACAGGCAAACAATTCTTCCGTAGTTTGTCATCAGCTCCGTTATCTGCTCTTTTACGAACTGAATGTACAGATTGAAGTCAGATTCGCCGCATAGGGGAGGCATTTGATGGGTGCTCTTAGGATTATAGGCGTGCGGATGATGCCAGTCGGGATTGGAGTAATAGATGCCCAGCGGGAAATTACGCTTTGCGCATGCATCGGCGAGCATCTTCAGTATATCCCTGCCGTAGGGCGTATTCATGATGTTATAATCCGTGGCCTTCGTATCCCACATGCAAAATCCATCATGATGCTTTGCTGTAAACACCATATAGCTCATACCTGCGTTAAGCGCCATGTCAATCCATGCGTCAGGATCGAAATGCGAGGGGTTGAACAGCTGCGCATACTTTTCATATGAAGAAGCGTCAACGCCCAGGCGCCCTTGCTCCTGTTCCTGACAGCCGCCAACTGCGTAGATTCCCCAATGAACGAAGAACCCAAGCCGCTTGCGAAACATATCAAATTTGTCCATCTCGACTCCTTATATATTTGATTCTTTCAAGGGTTTTAGTGCACAGGTTTGCGCGCGCTGCCATGTACAAGTATACAATCATAGACGACCTTTTTCAAGGAATAATCACTAATAATGCTCACATAAAAGCATTAGAATAATATTTTTAAATAGTGAAGAAGGTAGATTGTGCGGTGAAAAAGCGTGAAGCAGCGTCAAAATGGCGCTTCCTAAAGCGATTAGCAATAAATAATATTGGGCTTAAAAAAGTGTTGCTAAATCACAGCGGTTCTGATATAATATCTTTCAGCGTGTCTGGTGATTTTAAATTCGCCATTTCATGAAAACATAGGGCATGGAGAAGTACTCAAGTGGCCGAAGAGGCGCCCCTGCTAAGGGCGTAGGGTGGGCAACTGCCGCGAGGGTTCAAATCCCTCCTTCTCCGCCATTGCATTAGTGACCGTTTTTATAGCGGTCACTAATGCTTTTTTTCTGGCCTCGAAGTCAGCTTAAATACCCCACGAAATTGTATTTGATTTGAACGGTTTGGGTCGTATGCCCGTTTTGTCCGCTTGCTCATGCACCGCTACATGATCAATGAGCTGAAAGGCTGTGGCCCGGTCAAGTTTGTCAATGGAAATGCACTCTTTAACCAATGATATCCATTTCATCAAGTCGGCCTTGCCGTTCGCCTCATCCTTTATCGTTCTCCGCAGATCGACGGCCTTTTCTTCAAGCCCGGCAAGTTCGTGCTCATAGTCTGCAAGCATTTTTCTGAACAGGCTTTCCGGCACGTTGCCGCTGATTTTCTCCTCGAACAGTCTTTTGCTTGCGTCCTCAATAAATGCTATTCGGCTTTTCGCGTCGCGCAGAGATTTTTCCTGCGCGGCTTTTTCGCTTTGCCGCCCCTGTCCTGAAAAGGAAAGCAGTCTGTCCGTCAGCTTTTTTTCATCTTCGATGGCTACTTGCGCGTGATACTGAATGTCCGAGAGGATGATGCTTTCCAGCGTGCCCGCGTCGATAGTGTGCATGGAGCAAAACTTGCTGCCGCTGTCGGCATACCGGCTGCAATGGTAAAACCGATGCTCCACGCCGTTTTTGCTCACCTTGCGGTTGAAGGCCATCGCCGCCCCGCAGTCGGCGCATCGGATGATGCCCGAAAAGACATTGATTTCACGCTGGCCTTGATGGCGTGATTGGCGGCACGTTTCGCGTTGTTCATGCGTCTTTGTACACTGT